>NZ_CP113925.1:1295420-1943130 GCF_029392015.1 Bifidobacterium sp. ESL0728 | reverse complement strand
ACCGAGATTTACGGCATTCCGATGGCTCCGCAATATTCCGTCTACACCGCCGAGAAGGACCATGTGCAGGCTCAGGAGGCGCTCAAGAAGCACCCTGGCGTTGTCTACCATCCTATCCGCAGCTGGTGGGCCGACAAGAACCTCATGAAGTTCTGGTCCGACCAGTTGATCGCGATGAAGGACCTGACCGACCGCACGGATACGAAGGTCATTCTAAGCGCCCACAGCTTGCCGAAGCACGTCATCGTGGATGGCGACCCCTATTACGACGAGGTCGTAGGCAACTCGAAGGCCGTGGCCAAGCAGGCCGGGCTGCGCGATGACCAGTTCGTCATCGCCTGGCAGAGCGCCGGGCGCACGGGCGAGGAGTGGATCGGCCCCGATTTCAAGGAGACCGCCAAGGATCTCATTGCCAACCAAGGCATCAAGACCATTATCTCCGGTTCGCTTGGCTTCATTGTCGACAACCTCGAGATCCTGGACGACGTGGATATCGAGCTGAAGGACGAAATCGAGGCGTTAGGCGGCCAACTTCGTCGCCTGCAGATGCCGAACGACGATTCGCTGCTTATCGCCGCGCTCGAAGACACCGTTCTCGCAGCCAAATAGTCAATAACAAAACAACACAAGGAACAACCATGGGCCAACAAGTCACGGCGGTGCTGCTGATGGGTTTCGGCACGCCATGTCGATCCGAAGACATGATGGATTTCTGTACTTGCATGTTCGGTGGGCACAAGCCTAGCGAGCAGATATTCGAAAGTGTGAAATCGCATTATGACGCACTGAACATGGGCGGTGTCTCGCCGTTGGCCCATGTCACTGACGACCAGGCCGGAGCGTTGCAGCGCCGTCTTGACCGCGATTATCCGGGCCAGTACAAGGTATACACCGGCTTCAAATACATCGCGCCTTTCATTAAGGACGTGGCCGATCAGATTGTCGCCGACGGAATCACCGACGTTCGCGGGATCTCTCTTGCTCCGCAATATTCGACCACGACCAATGAGGAGTATCATCGTTGTGCCGAAGCCGAATTCGCCAAGTATCCGCACGTGGTTTACACGGCCGTGCGTGGCTGGTGGGCGGAGGAGCATCTGGTTCAATTTTGGGCCGATCGGCTCGATGAAGTCCGCGAGACTATCGACAAGCCGAATACCAAGGTGCTGCTCGTTTCGCACAGTGTCAAGAATGCGGAGATCGAAGCAGGCAACCCTTATCGCAACGAGGCGGTGAACAACGCCAGGGCTGTGGCCGAGCGTGCCGGTCTTGCCGACGGAAAATGGTCGGTGGCTTGGCAGTGCGGCGGCCCGTCGCTCGACAAATGGCTGGCCCCGGACATTGAGACCGCGGTTCGCGGGTTTATGGATAAAGGAGAGACGGACACGTTCGTCGTCGCCCCGCTGAGTTTCATCGCCGACAATGTCGAGATTCTTTACGACATCGACATCGTGCTCAAGGCGAACGTTGAGAAGCTTGGTGGCAGCTTGGTTCGTCTGCGGATGCCGAACGACGATTCGCTGCTTATCGATGCGATGGAGGACTTGGTGCGCGAAGGCGAGGTCGAAACCCCGGCCAAAGCCGCTGCACCCTGCGCTCATTGCATGAAGAGTGCGTAGTTGCGGTAATGGCATAAGTTGCTATGGCGTGGGTTTGATGGTCTTTGCAAACATTCAAGAATTACAGTGACCAGAATCCTGCGAATCTTTCGATTTCCCGCATAGGGACTCACGCCATAGCAATTATCGTATTTTAATAATTTGTAGTAATAAACGTTGATTCAAGCAAAAGAAGGTTGATGATTATGGCAGAGAAGAAAACAGCAGTGTTGCTTATGGGCCTCGGTGCTCCGGACAATGCCGAGCAGGTCCGGGATTTCTATACCGGCATCCACGGCGGTAAGCCGAGCGAGGAAATGTATGAATCGGTAAAGAAACACTACGAGATTATCGGCGGCACTTCACCGCTCAGCCACATCACCGGCGAGCAGGCGAAAGCGCTGCAGGAAAAGCTCGACCGCGATCATCCCGGCGAATATCAGGTTTATCTCGCCTTCAAATATGCACAGCCTCAGCTTTCCGATACCGTCGAGCAGATTGTGTCCGATGGATATACCAAGGTGGTCGGCCTGCCGCTTTTCCCGGAACGTTCCTACACCACCGGCGACTACCATAACCAGGTCGAAACCAGACTCGCGCCATATCCGCAGGTTTCATACCGTGCGGTGCGCGGCTGGTGGCTCGAACCCAGCTTGATTGAGTATTGGGCGAATCGTCTGAAGGACGAGAAAGAAGTGATCGACCAGCCCGACACGAAGGTCATTTTGAGCTCGCACAGCCTGCAGATACGCGTCGTCAAAAGCGGCGATCCCTACACCGATCAGGCCGTCGAAGTCGCCGAAGCGGTGGCCAAAGCTGCCGGTCTGGATGAAAGCAAATACGTCATCGGCTGGCAGAACGGCGGCAGTACGCCGGAGGAATGGGTTGGACCCGACATCAATGAGGTGGCCAAGGATCTGGTTGAAAATCAGGGTGTCAAGACCATCGTTTCGGCCTCTCTGAGCTTCATCGCCGACAATCTCGAAGTGCTCTTCGGCGTGGATGTCGCCTTCAAGAAGACCGTCGAAGGCTTGGGCGCCAAGCTTGTGCGCATACCGTTGCCGAACACCGATCCGTTGCTCATTGCCGCGCTCGAAGACGCTGTCTGCGGGCAATGAAAACGGGCTGGTACTGCTATAAGGTATCTGTAAGTTCTGCTGCCCGATGAATCCGCAGTGAGGTTATTGCAATCTCTATCGGGCGGTCTATCTTTAGTGACGTAACTAAACGGTTGCGTCACCATTCTTTTCTAATAGATTTTCATATTTCGAGACAAAACTTTCTCGAAGTGTCGCAAAAGACGATAAAAGCGTGTACAATATAATCAGTGATTCGATGAAGGCCTTGTCTCTTATCTTTCGCTGGTTGTGACGGGTATCCGGTTTTACTGGAGGATCGGAAATCCGCAGGTTGTATGGTGAAGCGATGTCGCTTGTTCTTTCTTCCCAAAATCGTTTGGCTAGCTTCACCATGCCTGTTTCGGCTTGTCTGTTGGCTTCTCCTTGATTGGCAAAGACTTTGTTTGCCTATGGCATTCGCTGTTTTTTAAGAAACCTTATTTTCTGATAAGCGAGATTTGATCGCTCATGTAAGGCTAGTTTTATGATTAATCAGGAATGAATGGCCGATATGTTTAGAGGAGCGGCAATGAAACGAGCGGTGGTGGGGATTGCGGCGCATGTGGACGCGGGGAAGACCACGTTGTGCGAGGCGATGCTTTATCGCGCCGGGGAGATTCGCAAGCTTGGGCGCGTGGACCACGGCGATGCGTTCCTCGACACTGACGCGATGGAAAAGCGGCGGGGCATCACCATTTTCTCCAAGCAGGCCATTTTGCAGCAAGGCGATTTCGAATTTACTTTGCTGGACACGCCTGGGCACGTTGATTTTTCAGCCGAGATGGAACGGACGCTCACGGTATTGGATTATGCGATTCTCGTGGTTGGCGCCAACGACGGGTTGCAGGGTTATACCGAAACACTTTGGCGGCTTTTGGCTCGCTACAACGTGCCGACGTTCATTTTCATCAACAAGATGGATGCGGCAGGAGTCGACAAGGCCGGGCTTATCGCACAAATGCAACAGCGGTTTTCCGAAGGTTGCGTCGATTTCGAAGGGGACACCGGACCTGGCGAGCAGGAAGAGGTGGCGTTGCTTGACGATAGCGGCGCGGCTATGGACGAGCTTTTGGATTCCGGCGGGATTTCCGATGACACCTTGCGTTCGATGGTCGCCAAGCGCGAGCTTTTCCCTTGCTATTCCGGGTCGGCGCTGAAACTTGAAGGTGTCGATGAATTTCTTGCAGGGCTGGAACGGTTCACGAAGCAGAAGGATTATCCCAGCGATTTCGGCGCTCGCGTCTACAAGATTTCGCACGACGAACAAGGTAATCGTCTCACTTGGCTCAAGGTCACCGGAGGGACGCTCAAGGTAAAAGCGATGTTGACGAATAAACGCGAGCCGCAAAAGGGCGTGCAGGATATCGGCCACCGGTCGGATGCCATCGCTTTGGCCGCACAGAATAATGAAGAATCCGTGGCCGCGAGCGTAAGCAGCAATGATGAAAACGAGGATCCGGATGGTGGGAGAGCTTTAGGAAGGGTAAGTAGCTCAAATGCCTCTGAAAGTTTTGAAACCGAAATCTGGCAGGAGAAAGTCGACCAGGTTCGGCGGTATTCAGGGGCGAAGTTCGAGTTGACCGACGAGGTTGCCGCCGGGGACGTATGTGCGGTGACGGGATTGACCAAAACCTTCCCGGGAGAAGGGTTGGGATTCGAGACTGACGCCGGAGAATCGGTACTTCAGCCGGTGCTGACTTATACGGTTTTGCCTGGAGTGGATGATTCCGGTAGCGGTTCCGCGACGAATGTTCACAATGCCGGTAAAGGCGGCAAATCGGCGACGTTGCCGGCATCAGGTGAATCCGGAAATGTCTCCAACGCTGGGAATATGGCAGGTTCGAAAGGTCGCTCAGAAAAGACAAAGACGTCCGAGACCGGCAGCGATCCCGAGAGTTCTCAGGTAGTCCGCAACCCGACCAAACCCGCCGAAGTCACCCCAGAACTGCACAAAATTCTGGTGGCGCTGCGCACGCTCGAGGACGAAGACCCGGCCCTGCACGTGCGCTGGGTCGCGCGGCTCGGCGAGATTCACGTGCAGCTGATGGGCGCGGTGCAGGTGGAAATCATCACTCAGATGATGCACGACCGCTTCGGCATCGACGTTCATTTCGGCCCCGGTGGCATCCTTTACCGCGAGACCATCACAAGCCCGGTCGAAGGTATCGGCCATTTCGAGCCGTTGCGCCACTATGCCGAAGTCCATCTACTGCTGGAACCAGGGGAGCCGGGAAGCGGCTTGCGTTTTGAATCGCGTTGCAGCTTGGACGACCTTGACCGTAATTGGCAGCGCGCGATTTTGACCCACTTGCGCGAAAAAGAGCATTTGGGCGTCCTCACGGGTTCGCCGATCGCGGATATGAAGATATCTCTCGTTGCTGGCCGTGGTCACGAAAAGCATACGGAAGGTGGTGACTTCCGCGAGGCTACGTATCGAGCGGTTCGGCAAGGTTTGATGGAGCTGAAAACCAAGGGGGAGTGCCGTCTTCTTGAACCTTGGTACAGCTTCCGTCTGGAAGTTCCGCAGGACATGCTGGGTCGTGCGATGGCCGATATCCAGAGAATGAGTGGCACGTTCGATGCCCCGGAATCCGACGGTGATTATGCCCAGTTGGAAGGCCGGGCGCCAGTTTCGGAAATGCGGGATTATTCGATGGATGTCAACGCCTACACCCACGGCCGTGGCTCGTTGACCTGCGTTTTCGCCGGCTATAAGCCTTGTCATAATGCCGACGAAGTCATCAAACAAACCACCTATAATCCAGAAACCGACTTGGAAAACACTCCGGATTCCGTCTTCTGTGCCCACGGCGCCGGCTACACCGTCAAGTGGAACAAGGTCCCCGATTTTGCCCACGTCGATAGCGGCCTGCAACTTTAAAATCCAGTGGATCAGATTTCGTTTCAAATCAACAATGATTCAGTATTGACATTCCCTAAGTTGGCAATTATCGCAGCAGCTCGTCGTGGCTGCCAGTACGCATCATCGTGATCAGCAGAATATGGCCTTCGACGCGATAGATGAGCAGCCAATCGGCGGCGATGTGCAACTCGCGATAGTCTTTTAGGCTTCCTTTGAGCTGGTGGTCGTGGTATTTGCGGCGCAGCGTTTCCGTGTCGTTGTCGGCGAGAATGTGAAACACCTCGTAAAGTTTGCTCATTTCATAGTGTTTCATTTTGAGTTTCTTGACGTCGCGCAGAAACTCGTTCGAGAATGAGATTTCATACATGCTCAATCATCCTCTGCGCCGCTTCGGCGTCTCCCGCATAGACGAATCCGCTGTTTTCCGCCTTTCGCACGGCCTTTTCCAGCGGAGTCATGGCCATTGGTTTGAAGGGCATGCCACCTTCCTTCACCGCTTGAGAAAGGAACATATTGATCGCCGCCGTCAGGTCGATGCCCATGTCGGCAAAAACCTGCGTGGCCTGTTCTTTGAGGGTTTTGCTGGTCCTCACCTGTATACGTGTTTGGTTTGCTGCTACCTGAGCCATGATGAATCACCTTTGTTCATTTAGAGTCATTTGTCAGTATAGATGACTCTAAATAAAGTATATCAGATTTATTAAAAGATAAATCTTTGGTTTAATGTTGTATCGCTTATTTCCGTAAGTGCGCCTAGTGTGATTCCGTGAGAGGTAGGGTTTTGCCAAATATTAGGCGGAATAAATAATATGTCTAGCTTTTTAAATCGACGCGCATAATCTTCGTGTGACATGAATATCATGGGTTGAGCGTGGTTTTTGCCGCGCGACGAGACTTGGGTTACGGGAGGTGTGTTGCGATGGCCTATATCGACGTACGCAACGAGACGAAGCAGTACAAAACCGGTGATACCACCATCTACGCGAATCATGACGTGACATTTTCCATCAATCAAGGCGAGCTCGTGGTTATCCTTGGCGCTTCCGGCGCCGGTAAATCGACGCTTTTGAACATTTTGGGCGGTATGGATACCTGCGATTCCGGCCAAGTGGTCATCGACGGCAACGACATCGCCCAATACAATGCCCGCGACCTGACGACCTACCGTCGCTACGACGTCGGCTTCGTCTTCCAGTTCTACAACCTCATCTCCAACCTGACCGCACGCGAGAACGTCGAGCTTTCCGCCGAAATCGTGCCGCATGCCGCCGATCCGACCCAAACGCTTATCGACGTCGGCCTCAAAAGCCGTCTCGACAATTTCCCGGCCCAGCTTTCCGGCGGTGAGCAGCAGCGTGTCGCCATCGCCCGCGCCGTGGCCAAGAAACCGAAGATCCTTCTTTGCGACGAGCCGACGGGAGCGTTGGACTACAACACCGGCAAACAAGTGCTGCGCATTCTGCAGGACCAATCGCGCAAATTCGGCTCCACCGTCATCATCGTTACCCATAATGCCGCCATTGCCCCCATTGCCGACCGCGTCATCCACATGCGTGACGCCCGGGTGCAGGCCGTCGAAGAGCACGAGACCCCTGCGGATATCAACGATATCGAATGGTGATAGGTATGGCGGACGACAATACCATGCGTTCGAATTTTCGAGATGAAGACACCGTTCAGATACCTCCACTCACTGCGCAGGGTGCGGCAGCGCCAAGCCGTGCTGAACGAAAGCCGGAGGAACCGGAATTCCGCGGTTCCAAACGCATGCTGTGGCACGATATCTGGCAGGCGTTCTCGAAATCCAAAGGCCGGTTCTTCTCCATTGTGCTGCTTGTGGCGCTGGGTTCCTTCGCGCTGGTCGGCCTCACCGTTTCCGGGCCCGATATGCGCGATACGGGCAACGCCTACTTTGCCGAGCACCATCTGGCGGATCTGAGTGTCATCTCGAGCTACGGGCTCGACAAGGCCGACCGGCAGCAGATCGACAAGGCGCCGGGGGCCTCACGCATCGAATACGGTTACCTCAAAGATGTTGTGGTGCGTGGCAGCGACGAAAGCGTTCGCGTGCTTTCCGCGCCGAAGGATGTTTCGACCTACCATCTGGTGTCGGGAAGGATGCCGAAAACCGCACACGAAACGGTCATCGATTCCAAGCATCAAGGCAAATATCCGATCGGCTCAACGCTTAAGCTCACCGAAAAGCCGGATGCGCTGGGGCGTAAGGTGCTGCGTCACGACAGTTTCAAGGTCGTTGGCGTAGTCGATTCCACCGAAATCTTCAGCTCGGTGAATCTGGGGCCTTCGACCTCCGGTTCCGGTTCGCTGGACGGCTACGCGGTGGTGACGCCGGGTGCTTTCAAGTTCGATGATTATATGATTGCGCGGTTGACCTATACCGACCTCGACCGCATGCGCGACCATTATTCATCAAAATATAATGACGCTTTGCAGGTCCATAAGAAGGCGCTTGACAAGATACTCGCCGGACGGCCCAAAGCTCGTCGGCAGGCCATCGAAAATCAGGTCAAGCCGCAGATCGACTCCGGTCGGCAGCGGGTCGACGACGCCAAACAGCAGCTCGACAGCGCTCGTCAGCAATTGAGTGATGGCAAGACGCAACTGGACAATGGCAACCAGCAGCTTGCCGCTTCGAAACAACAGCTGGCCACACAGGTCGCAACGGCCAAGAAACAGATCGCCGCGGCGAACGCGAAGATTGCACAGGGGCAGAAGGAATACGATGCGAGCAAACAGCAGTATGACGCCGGGGCCGCGCAGATTGCCTCGGCCACGCAGCAGGTCAACGATGCCTATACGCAGTTGAAGGCCGGGCAGGCGCAGATTGACGGGAATTCGGCGAAGCTTGCGGCTGGCAAGAAACAGGCCGACGACGCGGTGGCTCAGGTCGCGGCCGCGCAGCAGTCGGTCAATCAGGGAATAACGACATTGCAGGGGCAGATT
Source organism: Bifidobacterium sp. ESL0728 (assembly GCF_029392015.1). Taxonomy (NCBI): domain Bacteria; kingdom Bacillati; phylum Actinomycetota; class Actinomycetes; order Bifidobacteriales; family Bifidobacteriaceae; genus Bifidobacterium; species Bifidobacterium sp. ESL0728. The sequence continues at coordinate 1,934,587 of NZ_CP113925.1, read as the reverse complement.
GACGCCATCAATAAACAATTGCAGAGCGGTGCTGTTCCTCCCTCTCAACAGACACAATTGACGGCTGAACGTGACCAGCTCAATACGCAATTGCAGCAGCTGCAAGCCCAAGCTCAGGTTGTTGCGCAAAAGTCGGCAGAAGCAACGCAGGGCCGTGACGCTTTCATCAACGGAACCTACAATCCCGGCATCGCCCAAATCCAAGCGGCACAGGCGCAACTCAACGCAAAACGTACCCAGGCGGATGCTGGCGATGCCCAGTTACAACAAAAGCAACAGCAGCTCGCGGCGGCCAAAACCAAACTTGATCAGGCGGCAACCCAGCTGGCGCAGGCTCGCGCGAAGGTTCAGCAGTCACAGCAGCAGCTGGCAACCAAACAGCAGCAGGCACAAGCGCAGATTGATGCCGCACAAACAGAGCTCACTGAGAAAACCAACGAATACAACACCAAAAAAACGCAATTCGACCAGGCCGAGCCTGACGCACAACGCAAAATCAACGATGCCGAACAAAAGCTCAATGATGCCACCGCCATGCTTAACGCCGTGGACGATCCTGTCTATTCCGTCGATTCCAAGCGCGAAACCCCAGGTTCCGACGGCTACAAGATCTACGATTCGATTTCGGTGATTGTCGACTCGCTTTCGCACATCTTCCCGTACTTTATGTACTTGGTCGCCGCGCTGGTCACCTTCACTACGATGACCCGTTTCGTCGACGAGGAACGCATCGACGCAGGAACGCTCAAAGGGCTGGGCTATTCCGACCGCGATGTGATGAAGAAGTTCGTGGTCTACGGCTTCATCGCCTCGATTCTGGGTGCCATCATCGGCATCGTCACCGGTCACACGCTCCTGCCGGTAATCGTCTACAACGCCTATAAGGTCGGCTTCAATGTGCCGATGATTCATCTCGGATTCCACTGGCAGGTCACGTTGCTCGCCGTGGTGCTGGCCATGCTGAGTGCCGTGGTGCCGGCGGTGTGGAGCGCCGCACGCGAGCTCAAGGAACGGCCTGCCGCGCTCATGCTGCCCAAACCGCCGAGCGCCGGCTCCAAGATCCTGCTGGAACGCATACCTTTCATCTGGAACCATCTGAACTTCACCCACAAGGTGACCGCGCGCAACATCTTCCGATACAAGCAGCGCATGTTCATGACCATTTTCGGCGTGTGCGGCTCCGTGGCGTTGCTGACCGCCGGTTTTGCGGTGCAGGGCTCGATTTCCGCCATTAACCAGCATCAGTTCGTCGACGTTATGCATTACAATCTTATCGCCGCGGAGAATGCCCACGTCACTGATTCCCAGAACAAGGCCATTGGCAAGCGGCTTGAAAAGCCCGATATCAAGCGCTCGCTGCCGGTTCATTACGAATCGATAACCAAGGTCGCCGGCCGCAATGGCGACAAGCAATCCGTGACGATGCTGGTGCCGAAGAATACTTCGACGTTCAACGACTACATCAAGCTCGACACCCGCCAAGGCCATCACCCGCTTTCGATGGAATCCAACGGGGCCATAATCTCCGAGCGCCTTGCAAACCTCGTGCACGCCAAGAAAGGTGACACCATCGACTTCCAGAACGGCGCGGGCAAGACCTACCGCGTCAAGGTCACCGGCATCTGCGAGATGTATCTGGGCCACTTCATGGTGATGAGTCCGTCGGCCTATCGTTCCGTGTTCGGGCAACGCTACCAGACCAATGCCTATATGGTCACGCTCAAAGACGGCAGCATGGCCAACACCAAACGGCAGGCGGCTTCGTTCATGCGGCTTGGCGGTATTCAGGGCGTGGTACAGAACACGACGCTCATGCATCAGATTGATGTGGTCGTCAAGGCCCTGAACCAGATCATGTGGGTGCTGATTATCGTGGCGACCATGCTCGGCGTGGTCATCCTTTACAACCTCACCAACCTCAACGTTTCCGAGCGTGTCCGCGAGCTCTCGACCATCAAGGTGCTGGGCTTCTACAACGGCGAGACCACGATGTATATCTACCGCGAAACGATTCTGCTTTCGATTCTTGGCATTTTCGTCGGCTACGGTTTCGGCGCGTGGCTGCACCGCTACATCATTACCGCCGTCCCGCCCGACGACGTCATGTTCGACCCGTCGATCACCTGGCTCGCCTTCGTGGTGCCGGTGGTCGTGGTCGGTCTCATCACCGCCGCGTTGGGTTGGTTCGTCAACTCGAAGCTCAAGCGCCTCGACATGCTTGAGGCGCTGAAATCGGTGGACTGAAGTCGGCGGGCTGAATCACTGACTTTTGGGTTCTCTTGTCTCGTGCGTGCTTCCGTTCATCGTCGCTGGCTACTGTCGGGAAAGTGCATGTTAGCTGTGTCTGGGCGCACTTTTCTGACGGTAGTGCGTGAAAAGTGTATGTTAGGTCGGCGTAGTTGCACTTTCTTGACAGTCCCGTCGGAAAAGTGCACTTTGACTGAGCTTAGATGCACTTTTTCGACGGTACTGCCGATAGCGCGCAGGCTAACGCAAGATCGGATTGCCTTTCGGGCCATGTCTGTTGCGCTTCTACCGCAACTTCCTGGTCAACGCCTGGTCGAAGAAGCGGTATTCGTGTTCGGTGGAGCCTAGGGCGGCATCCATCATCTGGTTGTAATCGGCCATGCTGGATGAGGCTGCGAGCTTGTCGCAGATACGCAACTCCTCGAGCGTGCGCGAGGTGAAACCTGGGTCGGCGTACATGCGGATCCACAGACCGTAAGGGTGGTTGTCGAGGTCGAGATTGCGCTCGCGAACCTGCTCTTTCATTTCCTGCCCGATGACGGAATAGACCCAGTAGCAGGGCATGACCACGGCGACCAGTGCGGAGTACGAGCCAGTGTCGGTGAAACGATGCTCGTGGCCGAGGTAGGCGGCGGTGGTCTCGCTCATCGCCGCGCGTTCGATGCTGAAACCGTGCTCCCGATACCACTGCCGGTGGAACGTGAGCCCTTCCTCCAAGCCGTACGAGGCGGCATCGGCGAAGAACGCGCGTTCGCGCGGGTCGGCGGCGCGGCTGCTTGCCAGCGCCAGCAGCGATGTGTAATCGGTCAAATAAATGTCATCCTGATGCAGGTAGAACGAGAAATCGTCCAGCGGCAGCGTGCCATCGAGCATGCGTTCGATGAAGGGCATCTTGGCGATGCGCTCGCGAATTTCGGCGGTACGACGCCAATAATCCTCGGTGAAACTCAGTCCGGTGGGCGAGTGCTGCCAGGTGAAATCGACGGGCCCGTGGCCATGTCCGACATGCAGACCGTCCGCTGCGGCAATGGCACCGGTCATCCAGGCTTTGGCTCGTTTCGCGGTTTCGACCCAGTCGTTGCACTGTGGACGCAAGGCCGCGAGCGTGCTTGAGAGGGTATCGCCTGTCCCATGTACGTTTTGCGTGGGAACGGCCGCGCCTTCGATGCGGGTGATAGATACCGAGGTTTCGTGTTCGAACGTGGGTTTGGATGAAGGCTGATGTGTTTGATTGGGCCCTAGTGTTGGGGCTGGAAGAGAAGATGATGCCAATGTTGATGCAGTATCGGACGGACTATCAGCGGGTGTTTCAGTTTGAGGTTTGTCTGCGGAAACGGTTGGTGTGCCTGATTGGACGGCATTACTTTCGGTAGTTTTGGCTGCAATCGTTGGTACAGCAAGGATATCGCTGCATTCCTTGTTACCGCTTAAGGCTAAAGCCCCGCCTTTTGCGTAAACGGCGACACCGAAGCGAGCAGCCACGGATTTCGCCAACCGTTCCATTTCCTCATATGAACGAGGAGCTTGTAGGGCAGCGTAACCATTGGCTGTCGAGTTATCTGACGAGGCAGAGTTGTTGAATGGTTTGTTTTCAATATTTCTGGTGGTTGAAATATCGCTGTCTAATGGTGTCTGATCGCCCATCGTATCAAGCGCAGCCAGTTCCATCACATTAGGCGTGATGATGTCGGCCAGAGGAATCAGCGTGGTCAGTGCCTGTTCGGCTTCGGCTGTGAGCAGGCGGTCGCCGGACTTGGCGTACATCACCGGGTCGAGTACGACGGTCGGTTTGGGTTTGCCGCTGGTTTTGTAATCCTTCAGCAGTTCGATCAGCCATTCCCGTACGGTGTCGACCAATTCCGGCGTGCCGAGCATGCCGATTTTCATGGCATCGATATCGGCGTCATCGCTTACGGCCTTGAGTTGGGCGAGCAAAAACGATGGTTCGACGTTGACGATATCGGTGACGCCTTGTGTGTTCTGTGCAAGTACACTGGTCATCGCGGCGTAGCCGAAGACGCCCTGTGCGGTGAACGCCTTCATATCGGCCATCGTGCCGGCCCCGCCAATCGGGTCCGAGCCTTCAATTGAGAGCACGCGCAGGCGTGATGGTTTGGTTTTATTGAGGCGCTCGTCGTAGCTTTCCTGCATGCTGAGCAGTTTGATGATGGCTTGAGCTGAATCGGCGTTCAACGCTTCTGTGATATTTTTGTTTTCCATTGCTGCTGAATTGTTGTTTAACGGTGCTGTCGTATTTTTCATATCGTTTGCATTTGCATTGTTCGGAATCTCATTGAAATCAACGGAATCGGTAGTGTCGTTCATTATCGAATTTCCTCTGTCTCATTTTCATGGCGCCATTGCCAGGCGTGATCCATTGGTCCGGAACTCGCTCCGAGGTCAAGGCCGGCGGCGATGCAACCGGTGAGATAGTCTTTGGCGCTCTGCACGGCTTCAGCCAATGATTCACCTTTGGCGAGGCCCGCGGCGATGGCGCTGGAAAGCGTGCATCCGGTGCCATGGGTGTTGGGATTGGCGATACGTTTGTGACGGAACCAAGTGGTTTCCCCGTTGTCTAATAACAGGTCGTTGGCACCATTGTGCCTGTGTCCGCCCTTGATAAGCACCGCGCAGCCGCCGCAACGTTGAGCAATGCGTCGTGCGGCTTCGATGGTGCTTGCTGCGTCATGAATGGTTAAACGCATGGGTTCATTGACGGTATTGCTTTCCTGGATTGAAGTCTCGGACTTATTGACGGTGGTTTTGCCATTGATGATTTCGGATGCGGTTCCGGTGATGGGATTTTCGGCATTCGTGGAATTGGATATGGTTTGTGTGGTGAAGTTGTCGGAATGAATGTCAAGCTCGAAATTTGCCAGTACCTCGGCCTCGGGGATGTTCGGGGTCACCAAAGTGACCAGTGGAAGGAGCTTCGTGTGCAGCGCCTGAACCGAGCTTTTGCTACTCAACCGGTCGCCGCTGGAAGCGATCATCACCGGGTCGACCACGATATTAGTGGCGTGATAATGTTCAAGGCGTTCCGCAATGACCTCGATAAGTTTGGCGTTTGGCACCATACCGATTTTGACGGCGTCTGGCCGGATGTCCTCGAACACAGCATCGATCTGGGCAGCCAGCATATCCGGGGATGTAGCGGCGGAGGTCCGTACGCCGGTGGTGTTTTGCGCAGTCAACGAGGTGATGGCACTCATGCCATAAACTCCGCAGGCCATGAACGTCTTGAGATCGGCCTGAATACCGGCCCCACCCGACGAATCGCTGCCCGCGATGGACAGCACCGCCGGCAGCCGGTAGGGGCGGACAGGGGTTGATTCCGCTGAGTCGTTCATTGATTGTGTGCTCGTCATCTGTCTGAAGTGTATCTCCTGCGATTTGCTCATCTATACGACATGGCGTGATTTGCGAAGCATGTATATCTCAACCGAATGTCTCTTATTGCTTTGTGATGATTGCTTGAGGTTGTTTCATGCGCAACCGCTGCAAAGCGATAAGACCGACGGGTGAATCACGCCGCCTACCTTTCAGCCACGCTTCGCGCGCGCGGCTTTCCACGAGTCCACCATGGCCTTGGTGGTGGCTTGCGGATCGTCGGCTCCGGCGATGGCCGAAACCACGAACCAGCCCGCGGCCTGTGTTTGCGCCAATTCCGGCAGATCCTCGAGCTTCACACCGCCGCCCACGACGATGGGGTAGTGGGATTCCCGGCACAGCGCGTTGATGGATTCGGTGTCCTGTGTATGGCGCTTGTGGTCGGCACCGATGACGATGCAATCGGGCTTGGTGGTACTTGGGTGCAGCGGCCCCGCGCCGATGTAGTCGATGGTGCTGGCGGGCAGCGCGTTGGCGGCCTTGACCTCGCCGAGCACCTTGCAACTCAGTCCGATAATCGCGTCCGGGCCGAGCAGTTTGCGAGCTTCGACCGGGTTCATGTCATCCTGCCCGATATGGATCCCGTCGACCTTGATGCCCATGTCTCTGCACTGCCAAGCCACGTCCGCGCGGTCGTCAATAACCAGCGGAACCGTTTCGGAGGCCCCAGCTTTGGCGATGACGTTGGCGGTCTGACGTGCGATTTCGGTGATATCCCTGGCGTCGCCCGGCTTTACACGGATCTGAACAAAGGTGATGCCACCGGCCAACGCCTGCCGCACAATGTCGGGAACGGGCCGTGATTTGGTGTCCGCAGGCCCGAGCACAAGGTAGGAGCTCAGGTCGAAGCGGTCGCGCATGGAGGGGAATGGTGTGTTATCGGTATTGGTCATAATTGACTCGATTCATTTCAATGGTGCGGATTGCGCAGATGAGGTTGCGCGGATTTCTTTGTGTAAAAGTGGTCGAGGTTGGTTCGCAAAGTTGCAAAACAGGCATGAATATTGCTTTTCTGTCTCCAATACTTGTGAACCGGTCTCTTGCCGTTGGGTTAGAGGCAGGAAACCGATATTCTGCCCTTAACCCAACGGGAACCCGCGTTTGCTATTGCGTTAGGGGCAGGAACGTTGCTATTGTGCCTCTAACGCGACTAAAATGGCAGGTTCCAATTGGATTAGGCATACTCTGATCTAGGCCAGAATCGGTGAAGCAGCGATTTGCTCGGGCGTGGTCGACCAAAGACCGTCAAGGAAGGCAACCTGGAAGGAACCCGGACCGTGCGAATTGGCCTCACCCGTTTCGCTGGCACGGTTGTAGAGTGCGCTCGCGGCGACGGCTGCGGTCAGCGGGTCGGCGACGGCCAGATACGTGGCGACCACGCCGCCCAGCGAGCAGCCGGCCCCGGTGATCTTGGTCATCATGGCGCTGCCACCGGGCAGACGATACGTGTGCTCGCCGTCGGTGACGAGGTCGGTTTCGCCGGAAACGGCAACGGCACTTTGTCCCTGTGCGTCGCCTTTGGCAATGAACTTCGCCAAAACGCGTGCGGATTCCTCCGCAGCCTCGACGTCATCAGCCGATTCCACGCCAACAGGCCCGCTGGATTTCTTCGATTTGCCATGCTTCTTGCCGTTTCCATCTCCGTCCAGCGGCAATTCCCACATTTCGCGCAGCTTGATGATTTCGGAGGCGTTGCCGCGGATGATGGTGGGCGGCGCCGCCTTGAACGATTTCAAGATATCGGTACGCGTGGTGCCAAGTCCCGCAGCCACAGGGTCGAGCACCCAGCGATGGTGATCGGCGTGGAAGTGCCTGGCGATTTCCTCGAGCGCGTCCTCATAGAAGGGCAGCAGCGTGCCGACGTTGATATAACTTGCGCCGCTGGCCACCTCGCCGTCGGCGATGTCGTCGGGCAGGAAACTCATGGCGGCCGCACCGCCCGCCGCCAATTGCGCGTTGGCCACGAGGTTGATGGTGACGAAATTGGTGAAGGACTGCGCCAGAGGTGTGGTGTCCCGTACGGTCTGCGCGGCCTCGCGGATGCTCGCACGCAGCGGATCGTCTGAAGCCAGATCGGCCAGATTGTTCAGATTGTTATTTGTTGATGAGTATGAGTCATTGACCATATTCGCGTCTCCCTACGATGGTATTAACCAACAGGTTCCAAGGGTCGAGCGTTGTGCTCGTCTCAACTTGCGTGCCCGCCGAAACGGCCTCGCAGGTTCCCCTGCACTTACAGTTCCTGACGCTATGCGCTTCATTGGACAAGGTGGATTTCCGGCCATCGGGTATGGCTGGCTTCCGCGATATATCATCTCGGTATATTCTGGGGTTTGTTGTTGGCAGAGACGTAGAGGCAGGGAGAGTGGGATGAGCTCAAGAGTGCGCTATTTCGATATCGCCAAGGGCATTGCCATGATCGGCGTAGTCCTTGGCCATAGCATTCTTCTGGTCTCCCCGATGGGCACCGTCTCGAACTGGCTCTACATCTTCTTTTTCTCGTTCCATATGCCGCTGTTCTTCCTGCTTTCCGGGTATTTCATGCATCCCGATCGCCGATTCGCGTGGCGCAAGGAATCAAGGGAATTGCTGCTTACCTACATCATCACGGCTGCCACGGTGGTGCTTCTTCACCTGGTTGTCGCGCTTCTGACCCATCGTGACATCGCCGGCATCGTCGGCGGTTGGACGGTGGCCGCGTTGTACGGTTCGGGCTCCGACATGACCAATGCCCTTTTCCCCATGTCGCGCTATATCGGTGCCATATGGTTTCTTCTGGCGTTGTTCTGGGCACATCTGCTGGTCCATGTCGCCTACCGTCTTCCTGGCACCCCGTTGTGGATCCTTGTTTTCTTCGCTTGCGGCTATGCGTCTTCACGTTACGTCTGGTTGCCGTTGAGCGTGCAGGCTGGTTTGACGGCATCGCTTTTCGTGTATTTGGGATGCATGGCAAAACGTTTCGATGTCGTCGGGATCTTTCGCCGCTGGCCCGTCCTGTGGGTTCCCAGTGCGATCGTCTGGGCCTTGGCAATGTGGAAATTCACTGCATTCGGTTTGGCGACGAACGCTTACGGGCAGACCCCGCTGCTTTCCATTGTTGGCTCGATTGGTGCCACGTTGTGTATCGTCGGCTTTTCTTCGGTCATTGACCGCTGGGTGCCTTACCTCAACAAAGCGTTGGCACTGATCGGCAGGTACACGCTTCCGATTTTCTGCGCGCATCTTCTGGAGGAGGATGACTTGCCTTGGGGCACCATCGTCGAAAGGCTTCAGCCGATTGTCGGCTACCAGGCAGAGCCGTTTGTCATTTTTGCAGCGCGTTCGGTCCTGATCGCGGTGATGGTTCTGCTGCTCTACCGGATTCCGAAGATCAACGTCGTTTTCTTCCCTTCGCTGGCCAAAAAGATTGCGACATCGAAATTATGAGCATTCCTCGATTTGGCGGTTTGTCTTTGCCTGGTCGTGCAGCGTTCGATTGAGATTATCCGATAATGCAAAAGTCGTCGCCTTCCGTAACCGAACTCGGTTGAAGGCGACGACTTGTGGATTCTGATGTACCCGCGGTTACTTACCAGCGCACGGAAATGCGCTCGTGGTCGTGCGGCTTGTCGGTGGCGATTTCGTCAACCATGGCCATCGCGTAATCGGCGTAGCTGATGGCGCTCTTGCCGTCCTTGTCGGTGGTGTATTCCTCACCGGCCAGAACGTACTTCCCGGTGCGCGGGCCGTCGGCCTGAAAATCGCCGGCGGGGCTCACATAGGTCCAATGCACGTCATCGCGGCCTCGTAGCGCGTCGAGCGCCTTGCCCATGGCCAGCGGCACACCCTTGATGTTGTCGGGGAACGAGTCGGAAAGCTGCTTGGTGTGGGCCTTGTCCGTGTAGAGGCTGCCCGCTCCGCCGACCACCAGGAGACGGGTGTCGCTGCCCGAAAGCGCGTCGGCGAGGTGCTTCAACGAGGTACTGTGCTCGTCGAGCTTGGCCGGGTCGAAGATGCCGAAAGCATCGACCACCGCGTCGAAACCGGTGAGATCGGCGGCGGTCAGGTCATAGAGGTCCTTGATGATGGCGTGCTGGGCTTTGGTTTTGTTCTCGTGCCGCGCGATGGCGGTGACGTCCATGCCGCGGTTCACGGCCTCTTCGACGATCAGACGTCCGGCCTTGCCGTTGGCGGCGACCACTGCGATTTTCTTGCTCATAATATCGTTCTTTCCGTAGAGATTATTGGTTGATTGGTTGTTCGGCGGATTCAAAGGCAACGCGATTCAATCCTCGTTTTGGCAGACCTGTCGTTATCCGAAGATTCTGTTTTATGCCTGTTTGAATGGCTGGTTCGTGGTTGACGTGAACGTGCTCGTTGGCGTCACTCCAGATTGTTGATGTTCTTGTAAGCGACATCAACAATCCCCGCAACGGTGATGTCGCTTAATAAGTGCCGAAACTACTTGACGACCTTGAAGCCGCTGGTCCACTGCGTCCCGCCGTTCATGGCCAGCACCATCTGCAGCGCGCCGAAGCCTTCCATATAGGAGGCGCGCTTGAGCGGGCCGGCATCCACGAAGCGCAAATCAGCAGCTTCGATGACGGCTTGCAACGCTTTCTTCGCGTCGTCGTTGTCGGAAGCGGCCATCACCGTGGTCGGAGCACCGTCGTTCGTTCCGCTGGCGAGAGTCGCAGCGAAATCGGTGTTGAACGCCTTGACGACCTTGGAATTCGGCAGTTTCGCGGCCAGTTCCTCAGCAGCTGAGTGAACACCTTGCGGCAGTGCCAGATCCATGGTGCCGAAATCGACGGGGTTGCTCGGATCCACAACGATTTTGCCGGCCAACTGTGCGCCGTAGTCGTCAACCACGCTTGCTTCGGCCGAGTAGGGGAGCGCCAGAATGACGATGTCGCCGGTGATTTCATCGCTCCATTGCGAAGCGGTGACGCCCGGAATGGCGGCGGCCTTGGCCTTGTCACGGTCGATGACCTGTACGTCGGCTCCCGCTGCGACGCCGATGCCTGCGACTGCTGCGCCGATGTGTCCTGATCCGAAAACGGTGATGCTTGTCATGATGTGCTCTTTCCTGTCTATTTGATTGGTGGTTCTTACGTTGTGCCGTGATTCCAAAATCCGGAATTTCAGCAGATGCTATAATTGTTACTGTACCGGAGAACGACCTTGAAAGTTGGTAGTTACATTTAGGAGGTATAGGTACTTTTAGGTAACTTTTGCGAATTTCCAACTGAAATACAATTTCAAGAATTTAAAAGATAAGCTATTAGATGAACAGTCATTTAATGCGATAAAGTCCAAAAGTACTGTTAGTTTCTAAAAGTAACCATAAATAATTCCTGAATTGTCTGGATTCTCATGAGGCTGCTGCGTTCCGCTACTTGCGCGTCAATCGGAATGTCACAGGAGAGTGGAGTCGGGTGTTTCGCTCCGGTGTAGATCGGAACACAGGTAAGGCGGTTTGGCGCAGACGGTGCCGTTTTGGACGATGATGGAATGAATGGTGATGAACTCGCAAGATGGGAGAGATATGAGCGAAACAAAGAATGTAGTCAAAGTGAACAATTCCAGCACTGGCCTTGCAAACGATAGTGATGTAAACGTTAATAATGCGTACAACGTCAACATGGCCGATGGCAAAGCGAACGAAGACAGTGGCGCCAAGTCCCTTCCCGCATGTCCGGTCGAGACGACGATGACCCTGATCGGCAACAAGTGGACCGTGCTCATCGTGCGTGACTTGCTGCAAGGTACCAAACGCTTCAGCGAGCTGCGCCGTTCGGTCGGCAACGTTTCGCAGAAAGTGCTCACCTCGAACCTGCGTGAGATGGAGGCCGACGGTTTGGTGAACCGCAAGGTCTACGCCGAGGTGCCGCCGCGTGTCGAGTATTCCCTGACCGAAACCGGCCGCAGCCTCAAAACGGTGATCGACGCCATGCGTACGTGGGGCACCGGCTACCAGCAGGCTATGCTTCATCCGGTCGACTAGTCTGAACCAGTGAGAAAAGCGTCAAAATCGCACACAAAAGGTGCTTTTCTCCTCAGCTAAGGTCTAAACCCGTGGGGAAAGCACTATTTTGGGCCTATTTTGGTGCTTTTCTCACTGATTAGATGGGTGCCGCTGGCGGGGTGTGCGTTGGGGTAAAGTGGCAGGACGAAGTTGTGCGGTGGCGACAACGTGGGAACGCGACGATTAGGCAGGCAGGGAATTCGTGCTACAGATCAAAGACATCAGCAAGCAGTATAAGACGGGTGATTTCGTTCAGCAGGCGCTGGACCACGTGAACCTCACCCTGCGCGACAACGAGTTCGTCGCGATTCTGGGGCCGTCCGGCTCCGGCAAGACCACGCTCTTGAACATCATCGGTGGGCTTGACCGCTACGACGACGGCGACCTCGTGATCAACGGAACGTCGACCAAGAAATACAAGGACCGCGACTGGGATTCCTACCGCAACCACACGGTCGGCTTCGTTTTCCAGAGCTACAACCTGATTCCGCATCAGACCATCCTCTCCAACGTTGAGTTGGCACTGACCATTTCCGGCGTTTCACGCACCGACCGTCGCAAGCGTGCGGAGGAGGCCTTGCAGAAGGTCGGTCTGGGCGAGCACATCAACAAAAAACCGAACCAGCTTTCCGGTGGCCAGATGCAGCGCGTGGCCATCGCCCGAGCACTGGTCAACGACCCGAGCATCGTCCTGGCCGACGAACCCACGGGCGCGCTTGATTCCGAAACGTCCGTGCAGATCATGGATTTGCTCAAGGAAGTGGCCAAAGACCGCTTGGTCGTCATGGTCACCCACAATCCCGACCTCGCCCACGAATACGCCAACCGTATCGTCGAGCTTAAAGACGGCGTGATTCGCGGCGATTCAAGGCCCGTAGAACCGGAGGAAATGGCCGACGAAAAGCCGGCGGTCCATCGCACGATGGGCAAGGCCTCGATGTCGTTCGCCACGGCGGTTGCGCTGAGCTTCAACAATCTGAAAAGCAAGAAGGCTCGAACAATTCTGACCTCATTTGCCGGCTCGATCGGCATCATCGGCATCGCGCTTATTCTTTCGGTTTCGACCGGCGTGAACCGCTATATCGCCGATATCCAGAAGGAAACCCTGACTTCGTATCCCATCGAGATCAACGAGCAGACCTTCGATATGAACAAGATTATGGACACCGCCCAGGCTGCGGCCGATTCCAAGGAGAAGGCCAAGCCGCGCAATGGCATCTACCCCGATGATTCCAGCGTCAAAGGCGCGGCGTCCATCACGAACGGCATCACCAGCAACAACCTGAGCCCGTTCAAGGAGTACCTTGACAAGCCCGGCAACGATGTGCGCAAATACGTCGGTGACGTTGGCATCCAATATACCTATTCGCCGAAATTCTCCGTGTTCACCCACGATTCCAAAGATACGCTCGTTGACGTCGATGGCGTGAAGGTTGGCGGAAGCTCGGTCGCAACACAGTCCGCAGCCAGCACGTTCGCCGGGCTCAATTCGTCCTCCAACGATTTTGGCAGCCTGCAATCCCTACAGATATCCAAGCTCACCGGCAAATCCGACAACAACAAGGCGCCTTCCGCTTTTTCCGAGATCATGCCCGGTGAGCACGCCGACAAGCAGCCGATCAGTTCGGTGATTACCGACAATTACCAGATGGTCCAGGGGCATTGGCCGAAATCGAAAGACCAAGTGGTTTTGGTACTCGATAAAAATAATCAGATTCCGCTGACCCAGGTTTACGAGCTTGGCTTGCTTCCGAGCGCGGATTACAACGATATGATGAACCGCTTGAATAGCGGTGAAAAGGTCAAGACCGATACTTCGCGCATTGATTACTCCAAGGCGATGAACCAGTCGATGACGTTGCTGCCTGCAGCCGAACAGTACGTAAAAGGTGCAGACGGCCATTTCAAATATGTGGGCAATGACGCCGACCAGGTCGGCAAGCTCATGGATTCGCAATCCGCTGTGAAACTTCAGGTTGTGGGCGTCATCCGTGCCGACGCGAATGCCAAGACCACGCCGTTGGCACCGGGTATCGGCTACACGCGCATGTTGACCAATTCGTTGATCGACTATGCCAAATCCAGTGAAATCGTCAACGCGCAGAAAGCCGACCCCGCCCACAACATCCTCAACGGGATGACCTTCGCGCCTTCCGACGATGCGACGAAGGCCGCCAACGCCAAGGCCTACGTGGCCTCGTTGCCTGTTTCGGATCAGGCGAACATGGCCAAAAGCCTCATGACCCAGGCTCCAGGCGGCATGGGTGCGGCCAGTTCCAATCAATCCGCCGACGTCACCAAGCAGCGCAATGCCGCAGCAGCCGCCGCTGGCAATGCCGCCGCCGCGAGCAATCCGCAGGAGGCTGTCTCCGGCATGAACGAGCAGCAGGTGGCCCAAGCCTTCAGCAACTACCTTGCCACGGCTCCCGAAAACGTGCTGGTCTCGATTTACAACCAGTACGTCTCCACCGGCACCTACAACGGTAATCTCGCCGATTTCGGTGTCATCGGCCGCGACGCCCCGAGTTCCATCAAGATCTACGCCGACAGTTTCCAAGCCAAGAACAACATCGAGGACGCCATCAAACGCTACAACGACGGCGTCAAGAAGAAGGACCACATCGTCTACACGGACTACGCGGGACTCATGATGAACTCAGTGACCACCATCATCAACGTCATCACCTACGTGCTAATCGCCTTCGTCGCGGTCTCGCTGGTGGTCTCGTCGATCATGATCGGCATCATCACCTACATCTCCGTGCTCGAACGCACCAAGGAGATCGGCATCCTGCGCGCGATGGGGGCTTCAAAGCACAACGTCTCCACGGTGTTCAACGCCGAGACGGGCATCATCGGCCTGTGCGCCGGTGTCATCGGCATCGTGGTCACGTTGATCCTGATCGTGCCCGGCAACGCCGTGATGCACCACTTCATGGGCACCGACCGTGTCAACGCCGCGTTGCCGCTTTCCGGAGCGATAATACTCATCGTTCTGTCGGTAGTTCTGACGTTGATTGGCGGGCTCATCCCGTCGCGTAAGGCCGCCAAGCAGGATCCGGCCACGGCGTTGCGTACGGAATAGCCGCAAGCCCGGTTCATGCAGGGAGCTACACGACCGCCTACGCTGCGGAGCTGTCCAGTGCGGAGACAATCACGAAAATATCTGGGAAGGGTGATTTTCTTTGCAGTTTTGGTGCTGGTGCAAGGATAATCACGGAATTAGGTGGTTTTGGTGATTGTCGTTGCGTCGGATGCTGTTTTGCAGAGATAATCACCAAAATGATTAGAATTCTGTGATTATCGCTGCATCGATGCTGTTCCGCCTGGCAAATCACATTGCAGGGCGAATGGAGTCACGACCGCAGTGGCTCCCGGTCGATGGTTTCGCCTCGTTGATGTCGTCTTCGACCGTGCCCTCACCAATGCATGCTGACGGACGCAACATCAACGGATAAAGGTTTCGGCCTGATAGCGAACGATATTCGCATAATCAGGCCGAACAAAGAAAAACCGAAATCCGTACACGTTCAGATAAAAATCATCATTTCGCGACTTTTGTTTCCTTGGCGCGTTTGTCTGCAGCGGCCATCGCCAGGGAACTGACGAAGTTGACAGGCTGATCGAAATTGGGCTGGAAAAGCATGTCGGTACTGGCCAGCTGCTCGACGGTGAACCCTGCCTGAATGGCCACGGAAATCAGGTTCGCCGCCATGGAGATATCGTGCTTTGCGGCGAACTGGGCTCCGAGAATGCGACCGGTCGCCCGGTCATAGACCATGGTCGCGGTCACTGGAGTGGTGGAGAGCATGAATTCCGGACGGTAATTTTCCTGGATGGTCGCTGAATCGGTCTCGATATGACGCCGATTGGCCAGGTCGAGGGTCATGCCGCTGGAGGACATCGACAGGTCGTAAAGCTGGATGGCGCTGGTCCCCTGGGTGCCCGCATATGCCTTTGTGGGTTGCTCGATGTTCTCGCCAATCAGCATCGCCTCGCGGATGGCGTTGGTGGCCAACGGGCGGTATTCCTCCGAATTTGTGGGGTTGAAGTGTACGGTTGCGCAGTCGCCCGCGGCGAATACATAGTCGAGTATGTCGTTTTCAGGGGTTGCGGCACGCATGTATTTGTCGACGATGATGGCGCCATAGCCAAACGTGCGCAGCTGAGCGGAAACCAGGCTGGTGTTCGGAACGAAGCCTGCGCCCATCACTGCGAGGTCAGCGGTATATTCGCCGAGTTCGGTGACCACGGTCACGCCGGAATCTTCGACTCCGTCACTGCCTGTCTCGGGACGGAATGCGACGACCTTCTGGTTCATGGCCAACGTCACGTCGTGCTTCTTGAACTCCGTCTCGGCCTGATCGGTGACGATTTTGTCGTAATTGTTGTCGAGCACATGCGGCAGCGCGTCGATGAGTGTGACCTTGATGCCGCGCGTGCTCAGCTGCTCGGCGAGCTCGCAGCCGATATAGCCGGCTCCGACCACAACGACCGACTTGATCTTTTTGGCCCGTTCGACGATACGCTTGCCGTCGTTGAAGTCCTTGCACAGCATTGCCTGGCCGTTTTTGAGCGCTTCCCTCAAGCCTTGGATGAAGGGTGCGGCCGGGGAGGAACCTGTGGTGATGACGAGTTTGTCGAACCGGTATTGTTTTGACTTTCCGGTTTCGAGGTCGGTGGCGTCAAGCTTCTTGCCCTTGACGTCGATATCGGTGACGTCGTGACGCATGTGCATGCTGGCCCCGGCCTTTTCAAGCTCTTCGGGGGAGGTGTAGAACATCTTCTCCGTGCTGCTGACATGGTTGCCTGCCCACAGGGCGATGCCGCAGGAAAGGAAGGAGACGGTGTCGTTTTTCTCGAAGACGTCAACCGTCCAATCGGGATGATGTTGAAGAATGGACGTGGCGGCAAACGTCCCTGCGTGCGTGCATCCGATAACAGCAACTGTAGTCATGGAAATCCCCTCTGACGATTCCGCTGTGCCGTGTTGTACTCCAAAGGGGGTAAAACTTAGGCTTTTCTAATATCATAACTAGAAGGCTCGACGAATGCCTTATAAACGTAGGTTTATTAAAACGTTTTAAGTCTTTTTTCTTTGTTGATCTTTTGTTTAAAAATCAACAACATCAAACAATTTAACAAGTTTTAAAACAGATATTTGATATTTTTACCTATAAAGTTTTTATTCAACGAAACAGCACGTTATATGCGACATTTAGATAATCGATGTATATATAAATCGATTTGTCAGATTACCGGATTACTTTATAGGATTCAAATGATGTTGTGGTCTGCCGGCGGGATGACGGATATCCGAAAAGAAACGGATACGTGTGCGGGGAATGGGGGATTCGGTCATGGCAAGAAAATCGGGCTCGATTACCGCTTCCACGTTGGTGGTCGCCGCAAGCCTGTGTATCGGCGGGGCCTGCGGGTCATTGATGCGCCTGACGTTGAGTGCGCTGCAGCCGGCCGATGCCGCCTGGCCGTTCATGACCATGGCCATCAATCTCACCGGGGCTGTGTTCCTTGGGTTCATCACCGCTTATATGGCGCAGCTCGGGCCGGATATCGGCCTGTGGAGGGTGACGAGGCTTGGGCTTGGCACCGGCCTAATCGGCGGGTACACGACGTATAGCACGTTCATGCTCGAAGTCGCCAAACACATCAAAAGCGGGCACGTGGGTGTTGCCCTGTCGTATTTGCTGGGCAGCATCATTTTCGGCCTGTTGTGTGCGTTGCTGGGTTTGGCGATTGGCAAGGCGGCCGGGAAGAGACGTATCCAGCGCAATGCTTTGGTGTCTGGTAATGTTGCGAGACATGAAAATCTTAGCGGTGGTGCCGATGGACGCGGTGGTGTGAGTGCTTCCTCTGTTTCTGCTGCTCCCGAGGATTTAGCAGAAGAGGTTGGTGGCGTCAAGAATGGTGAATCTACTGCGCCTGCTGGATCTGCTGGACAAGAACCTGTCGAACCCAAACGTGGCCCGTTGGTAAGCGTTGCTTTCATTCTCTTCCTCTGTGTGGTCCTTGTCGCTCTGCTGGTCAACCATCGTCATTGGCAAAACGTCGCCACTTTCGGCCTGCTTATTGCGGCCTCGCTTATCGGTGGCTTGGGGGCTTTTACCCGCTACAGCGTTGATGCCTGGGTTAACAACCGTGTCCATCTTCCCTTCCCCTGCGGCACCATCGTCGTCAATCTTTCCGCAAGCCTAGCCATGGGTCTGGTGGCTGGCTGGTGTGCCACACACGCCGGCCTGACGGTGTTGCAATACCTGCTCGCCTCCGGTTTCCTGGGAGGTTATTCGACTTTCAGCACCGCCAGCGTGGAGGGTGCGAAACTGGTGAGTGGCGGCAAGCCGTTGTGGGCTTTCGTCCACACAGCGGGCATGATGGCCGCGTCCCTTGCGTTGCTGCTGCTCGGCATGCTTGTCTGAGGGCTTTTCCTGCTTTGCGGACGCCGAGCCGCTTAGATGGTTCTGAACCCTGGTTATTCGGCTGGTCTGGCAGATGGATCAGCGAAATTCTCGTTTGATTTCGACGACCTTCCGTTTGTCTTTCTTTAACGATTTTCAATATAGTTAATCAACTTTATGAAAGAGCCGCCAGAGGTTCTGATACGATTTGACTAAAGCATGCATCTGCAAGTGGTTGAAGTACCGCGCGTTGAGAGGCATCGCTTTTGTTGTCATCGTGACACTTAAGAGTTGGAAGGGAAAATCATGGTAGGGCTTATTCTTCTGATTATCGTCCTGGTGATCATCATCGGGCTGATTGTCGCCGGTATCTTCGTGGTGCCGCAGCAGCAGGCGTACGTCATCGAACGTTTCGGCAAGTTCCTCAAAGTCGAGCTTGCGGGCATTCACCTGAAGATTCCGTTCGTCGACCGCATCGCCACCAAAACGAATATGCGTGTCAACCAGCTCAACGTGAAGCTCGAGACCAAGACGCTCGACAACGTCTTCGTCACCGTCGTCGCCTCTACCCAGTTCCGCGTGGACCCGCGCAACGTGGCCACTGCCTACTATGAGCTCCGCGATCCGGCCGGCCAGCTGCGCAGCTACGTCGAGGACGCGCTGCGTTCCGCCATTCCTGCGCTCTCGCTTGACGATGCCTTCGCCAAGAAGGACGACGTGGCCGCCGACGTGCAGAAGACGGTGGGTGGAGAAATGGCGAAGTTCGGCTTCACTGTCGTCAAGACCCTGATCACCGCCATCGACCCGAGCCCGGCCGTCAAGACGGCCATGGACTCCATCAACGCCGCCCAGCGTGAGAAGGAAGCCACCCGTCAGCGCGCCGACGCCCAGCGCATCCAGATCGAGACGCAGGCCACCGCCGACGCCGAGAAGACCCGTCTACAGGGCGAAGGCCAGGCCAACTACCGCCGCGAGATCGCCAACGGCATCGTTGACCAGATCAAGAGCCTGCAGGGCGTGGGCATGGATATCGCCGACGTCAACAACGTGGTCCTCTTCAACCAGTACCTTGACGTGATGCGTTCCCTGAGTGAATCCGGCAATGCCAAGACCGTCGTGCTCCCGGCTTCCACGCCTGGCGGCTACCAGCAGCTTTTCGACGAGGTCACCAAGGCGATGGTCACCTCCAACGAAGCGAAATAAAACGGGACTGTCCGCCGATAGGGCGTTTTTGGGTGAGTGGTGAACGGTTATCTACTATAATGAGCAGTACCGGTCAAGATGCCCAACAAATCCGGCAACTTGACCAGACACAAGGTCGTGTCAATACGTTGGGCGGCTCCTCACTCACCCGAGGAGCCGCCCAACACTTATGTTTCAAGCTTTGGCTTAGCAATGCCGGCAGAAAATATATCGGTCGCTTTAATGGTTGATGGCATTAAGGCAAGACCTCGCTTTGCCCGATCAGCTTGCGAGGAAGTCCGGCACGGATTCAGCCGCGTCAAGACCCTTCTGATACATCGCTTCCAGCCCTTCCGAGTTCTTGCTCAGGGTGTCTAGCCCGCACAAATCGTCAGGGGCCAGAATCAGCACCTTGCCTTCGCTCGCGAGCTTTTCGGCCACTTTCATCTCTTCGTTGTAGGTGCGGTAACGGTTCTTGAGGCGTTCCGCCGCTGCGGGGTAGGAACGCCTCAGCAGAGCGGCTGGAGCGACGTCTTTCTTGGCCTCACGCACGAAATCACGCTGGTGGGTCAAGATGAGCACGATGCGGTCGTAGCCCTCGTCCGCCGCCAACTGCACCGGAATCGGGTCGGCGATGCCGCCGTCGAAATAAGGCACGCCGTCGATGACGTAGGGTTCACAGGCCACCGGCACCGCGCTGGAAGCCTTCATCACGTCGTAATTGTCCTGGTGCACGTCGGACTTGTCGAAATAGCGTGCGTAGCCGTTGCGTGCGTCGCAGGCCACCACGGTGAATTCGGTGGGCGAGGCGGCGAAGGCGGGGTAGTCGACGGGGTATTCGCCGTCGGAATTCGACAAAGTGCCATAGATGTAATCCAGGTTGGCGTAATTATGCAGCTTGAAGAAGTTGTTGGCGCTCGCATATTCTGGTCGGAAGGCATATTCCGTATAGAATTTGTACGTGCGTCCGCGTTGTCCGGAGATATAGGAGACCATGTTGGCGCTGCCTGCGGAGACGCCGTAGCATTTGTCGAAGGTGATATCTTTATCGGTAAGCCGGTCCATCACGCCCGCCCCGTAGATGGAGCGGAAACCTCCACCAACGTCAATCAAAGCAGTTTTCGTCATCGTCTCGCCTTTCCTTTAGGGCCGAAGTCACTATCTTTAGTTAATCGAGCATACGTCTGCCTTACGGACATTATTTCAACGGTGCCCTGCGGGGGTACAAACGATGATTTAGTGATGGATTATCGTTAGGGAAACCACTGAGTTTTTGAAAACTCGACGCAGACTGGAGTCAGGAATTAAGGCGTTTGGCGGCCAAGGCGGTCATGCGTTCGCTGGTGTCCGAGTTTTTCAGGGTCACGCTGCCCTCGGAGTCGGAGCTGGCAAGTTTGCCCGCCGAGGCAAGCAGATCGTGCAAGTGCCGTGCCGTGCCCTCATTGCCGTCGATGATGGCGGTGGTGGCGGGGAGCAGCTCGCGGAAATAGTCGCGGTAGAAGACGAAATGTGTGCAGCCAAGCACCACCGAGTCGATGGCATTGAGATCGTAGCCGTCGAAATAGCCATGTAGCGTGCGCATCACCAGGTCGTGGTCCTCAAGCTGGTCGTGCTCCACGATTTCCACGAGATCTGGGCAGGGCTGGCGGTAGATGGTATTGGTGGCGCTGAAACGGTTCATCAACGCGGTGAATTTCTTTTCGCGAAGCGTCAGCGGGGTGGCGGCGACGATGACGTGTTGCGGCTCGCCGTGCCCACGGTCGCAGGCTACTTTGAGCGCCGGTTCCATGCTGATGATCGGTAAATCGTAAGTGGCGCGCAGATCGTTGACGGCTGCGGAAGTGGCGGTATTGCAGGCGATGACGATGGCTTTGACACCCATGTTGATGAACCGCTCGACGATGGCGAAGGAAAGCCTGCGCACCTCTTCCGGGGTTTTGGTGCCGTAAGGCGCGTTGGCGGAGTCGCCGAAATAGACGATATGTTCGTTCGGCATTTCCCTGCGGATTTCCTGAACGACGGAGATGCCGCCCAGCCCCGAATCGAACACACCAATGGGCGCGTTTAATGCCATGCCGTCCTCTTTCACCGCGATTGAACCAGTCTGATTGTAAGTCTAGCGATTTTGCTTGTTATGATAGCGGATCGAGACGAACATACACACGATAGGCCAGTTCGGCAATTGAACGAACCCTACGCAGTGAGTAAACCGGCGAACCAACCGCGGCTGAGATGCTTGGCCGGTAAGGTCTGGAGGTGCTCGCTCACGGTTCTTGATTCTTGGCTTTCGGCATGAGGCACGCAAACAGGTAGACTGTCGGTTATGAGTCTTCCGCAATTCGTCTATAAAGGGCATGGCACCGGCAACGATTTCGTCATCTATATCGACCGCGAGGGCAAGTATGAACCCACTGCCGACGAGGTCCGCCATATCTGCGACCGTCATTTCGGCATTGGCGCCGATGGCCTGATCCGTCTGACAAGACCCGAATATGTCAGCGACCTTTCCGACGAGCAAATTTCGCAATGCCGCGATGGCGGGGCGCAATGGTTTATGGACTACCGCAATGCCGACGGAACGTTGGCGGAAATGTGCGGCAACGGGACCAGAGTGACCACGTTGCTTGCCCAACGTGCCGGCATTGCCGAACGTCCCGGCGGCGCGCCTTTTAGTCTCGGTACCCGTGCCGGGGTCAAGAGGCTGCGCTCGCTGGGGGCGCTTGAGCCTTATGGCCAAGACGTATTCCAGGTCAGCCTCGGTCCCGGCAAAATCGGAGATTTAGATACCTATAAGGTCACTATTCCCGGCACTCCAGGCGACGCCGCCGGAACGTTCGTCGATATGGGCAACCCTCATGTCGTCTCCGTTTTGGAAGACGGCAAGGCCACGTTGCCGGCCGTTGAAAAGCTGAGCCTCATCGTCAAGCCAGCGGTAAGCCCGGCCATCGAGACCGACCAGAACGCCGAATTCGTACGTATCGACGTCTGCGACAAGGCCGCCGGTACGGGCCGTGCCACGATGCGTGTCAACGAACGCGGCTGCGGGGAAACGCTTTCCTGTGGTACAGGTCTGGGTGCCACGGCGGTGACATTGCGGGCGAAGACCGGCATAAGCCATTGGGATATCTCGGTACGTGGTGGATTGCTGAGGGTCGATGTCAGTGATGACGATGTGAGGCTTACCGGTGCCGCTGTCATCGTGGCGAAAGTGGAGCTGCTCTGAAAGACAAGGTGATTGGACGCGTAAGCATTTGCATAGCTTGATTTATGAGTAAGTGGTGCCGGTGCGCTGAAGCGAACAAGGACAATCGCAAGATAAATAAACGAGGTATCCGTGCACCTAACAAGAAACCCGCGCGTCTGCCGAAATGACAAACGCGCGGGTTTCTGATAAAGGCTTGAAACCGTTCAGGCGAAGATCGCAGCACCTTCCTTGACGAAGATCAGCGCGATGATGGCGAAGATCCAGACGATGTTGACCATCCAGTCATAGCGCATACGATAGTAAGTGTTGAGGGCCTTGCGCCAATGTTTCCGAGGTATCTTCTGCACCGTTACCGTTGCGTGTGTCAGCGCCATGAACATGATCGTCGTGGCGAACATCATGGTCATGCACCAAGGGCATAGCGCCTTGATGACGAACATCGACTGGCTCATCAGCCAGTAAGCATATGCAATGCACGTAACTCCACCGATCCAAGCTGCTGCGGAGAACCAGTAGGGAAGCTTGACGTTGCAGGCACCGACGACGGCGACGGTGACGAAAACGGAATAGAAGCAGATGCCGAAGAACGCGTTCGGGAAGCTCAAGCCGCCGAACTTGATGATTTCCGCCTGCCATGATTCGGCGACGGTGGAGCAGGAAAGCACGGAGTTGACGTCGCAACCCAAAGCCTTGTTCGGGTTCCTAGCCAATTTCAGCGTATCCGCAGCGAGCATCAGCGAAGCGAAGAGGCCGATGCCAGCGCCCAGGCACATCATGCCGTAGTTCCAGATGGGCCCGTGGAAGAAACCTGTGGGCTCGCGATTGTCTACCAAAGTAGGGGGCTGCTGATCGTTGAGGTCTCCTGATACTTTCTCCATATTCTTCACGGCTGCAGCGCTGTGTTTAGTCGACATGCATATCCCTGCTTTCTGTTCCCCTAGCATTCATCGGCTGTCAGGCTCTTGGGCCTACGATGGACCTATGTCTAGTGACGAATACAACGATTGTGGCCCGACTTCCGGGTGGGACCTTCACTGTCATACGGTCTTTTCCGATGGTACCAAGACCCCTGCCGAACTTGTCGACCTTGCATGCACAATCGGCCTGCATGGCGCCGCAATCACAGACCATGATACCACCGCAGGGTGGAAGGATGCCCAAAAAGCGGCTGAGGATTGCGGTTTTCCGTTGCTTCGTGGCAGTGAGATCACCGCGCAGGACCGCCGCGTTTCGGTGCATATGCTGGCTTACCAGTACGACCCGGAAAACGAGGGCATTGTGAACCTGTTCCGTTCCACGCGACAGTCGCGCCTCAAGCGGGCCAAACGGATGGTTTCGCGCCTGTCGAAGGATTTCCCCATCACTTGGAATGACGTCATGAGTCAAACCAAAAAAGGTGACGAGACGACGGTGGGCAGGCCGCATATGGCCGATGCCCTGGTGGCCGCCGGGTTCTATCGCACACGTTCCGATGCCTTTGCGGGAGCCATTTCGTCTTCAAGCAAGTATTACATACCGACGCCTTCGCCGAGTGCCCTCAAGGTTGTTCAAGTGGTGCGCCAGGCGGGTGGGGTGAGTGTCGTCGCCCACCCTGCTGATTACAGCCGCAACAGGATTCTGCTTTCCGATGCGCAGATCAGGGAACTCGCCGATGCGGGGTTGGACGGCCTTGAAGTCTGGCACCGCGGGAACGGAAGGGAAGAACGCGAACGGCTGTTGGGGCTTGCTCGCGAGCTTAGGTTGCTTGTTACCGGAGGGTCGGATTGGCATGGCGCCGGCAAGCCGAACAAACTGGGGGAGAACCTGACCCCCGATAGCGTCGTCATGCAGATTGTGGAGCGTGGGGCCATTCCGCTGGTTTCTTGAGGTCGCCGAAAATGTTTTGCGACGGTTCCTTTGGCCGGAGAGTTGCTGTTTTCCGGTGATCAATACCGGTAATCAATATTGTTGCAAAATGTCTAAAAAGAAAATGCCCAGTTTGTGATATGTATCACGAAACAATGGGCATTACCGAAGAATATTATTCCGCAAGCATAACTATACACTTGCGGTTATTGCGTCTAAAGGGCCCCGAAACCGACGGCGTGCTTCGTTTCCGATCCGATGATGGCGTAACCCAGAGCGCCGGCCGGCACCACGATATGACGGTCCTTGTCGTCGACCAGGTCGATTGGTTCGTGAGTGGCTACGGCCTGCGCGATTTTCTTGCTGATCTTATCGGCGCTCTCATCAGTGGTGAAATTGATCGGCCGCGCCACGTTCTGAATTCCGAGTTCGACATCCATGTGTTGCCTCTTTCTGTTGAAAATGTTCTTAGGTTTTATTGTGCCCGAAGACTGGTCATTACGCTTCTGGCTAGGATTTCTTGGCTTGTCCACTGGCGAGCGAACAGGCCGCACTGGTTCCGTCGGGTTTTGACTTCTGCCGGACGAACGGATTTCGGCTCAGTCCGAAGAGCTTCTTGGTTCGTCGCTTTTGTTCGTGCTCTTGGCATCGCCGAGATCTTTGGGATGGGCGGAACTGTCGGAATCGTGGGAATCATCCGGATCGTCTGTATCGTCCGAATCGTCCGAATCGTCCGAATCGGTGGAAATTTCATCGGACGACGATATGGCTTCGGCCACCGCGTCATCGGATTTGTCGGCATCATCTTGTGCGGCCGCGTCATCAAGCTCTTTGACGATTTCGGATTCCGACGCGTCCTCATCACCCTGATCGTCCTGGGCCTTCATATCGGTTCTCGAGGCAGAACGTTCCTTTTCCGCCTTTTCCTCGGCCTCTTCAAGCCCCATCTGAGCGTCATGCAAAGCCCGCTGCTCCTGTTCGAGCAGGGGAATCAAAGCCGTGGGCGCGTCATGGTCGATCTTGTCCTTCTTTGCGGCTCCGCTGTAGGTCTCGTCTTCCCTCGAATACTGGACATGCCACGAGACCTTGGCTTTCCCGGTTTCGTCCTGATTGTCTTGAGCTTGGGCTTCGGGAAGGTTCTCGGCTTCGTTGCGTTTGGCAATGTCATCAGCGTCGGTATCGTCATCGTCAGGGCCAAAGTTCTTTTTGGCTTCGGCCAATATCATCGTCGCGGAAGACGAAGGGTTGGGCATATTGGGGTAGAGCGGTTTGGCCTCCATGGCGGGTTTCTGCGTGTCGTCGGTGCGGTCGTCGTCCTCTTCGTCTAAGGCGTACGCACCAGAGGGCTTGAAATGTACCGGACGGTCGGCGGTGCTGTCGCTGGCCTCGACCAGTTTGGTGACTTCGGCGGAACCCGTCTTGTCGCTTTCCTCGTCTTCTTGTTCGTCCGTTCTCCGAGAGCTGCTGCGTGTCGGCCTTGAAGACGTCTTATCGTCTTTCGGCGGTACGACGGCCGAAGCTGCCGTAGCGGCGCCCGCGGCCTTGTTGGCCACGACGGTCAGCTGGTGGGCCAGATGCTCAACCTGCGCCTTGAACTGAAGAATCTTGGTATTGTCCGCGCGTCCCAACGCTTCGATGAAATCGCCCACCTGCTCCATCTGCAGCCAAAGGTTGGCGCGAAGGAGAATGAGATCGTCGATTCGTGAGCCCATCATCCCGCCGTATGCGTTCATCAGCGCATTGCGATGATCTTCATCCATTTTGGCGAACATCCAGGCCAGATCACGTGCAGGATCGTTGACCTGCATGTCCTGCCAGTTGCCCACTTTGGTGATGGTGGAGCCGGCGAAGAGGAAATCGCCGTCCTCGAACCCTCCGTGGGTCAGGGTTGTGGAGAACGACCACAGGCCGTCGGTCTCGATGATCTTCGCCCAGCTGGAAGTGATGGCGGGCGGCACGTGGCCGGCCTGCTGCAGGCGCTTGATCCAGCCGGTCAGCTGGGCGCGAATCTGCCCGGTGGTGAACGCCGGATATTTCGCGACGGTCAAAAAATCGGTGCGCTGACGGTGGATAGCGCCGATGGCGGTGCCTACGCTTGCGGCGTCCTGAAGGGTCAGCAAATCGAGTTGGCGCGGCTCTCCTTCGATGTGCGGGGAGACCAGGACCGAGTTCTTACCGGTCTTGCTGCCGGTCCCCGCCGAACTGAACGCCAGCGCGCGGTCCACGGCGAAGCCCAAACCGCTCATTTCGTGGGATTTGGCGAGAACTTTCGCCGCTTTGGCACGTCCGGCGAGAAGCTTCTTGCCTTTCGGTTCGCTGGATACGAACACGTCGTACTGCCGTCCCGCGGTGTCTTGCACCACCGCGTAATCGATGCCGGCATCATTGTCGGCCTTGTCGCTGCGGTTGTGTTCGCATACCCCGGCCATGGAGGTATCAGGCATGGCGGCTGAGGCGAGGGCCGCCAGCATAAACTTGCTTCGTAAAGTCACATCTACCAGATTAATACACCCCTATGTCCTAGAGTTTGCGCGCTTTCAAGGCGTTGGCCGGCTATCGGGTGCGGCTGGCACAATGAGTAGACATGACCACCATTGATGCCGATAAGATGCTTGAAGGACTTGACGACGCCCAACGTGCCGCTGCCAGCGCCCTTGACGGTCCGGTTCGCATCATCGCCGGAGCCGGTGCGGGCAAGACGCGAACCGTCACCCGTCGCATCGCCTACGGTTGCGCCAAAGGTGAGTGGGACGCAAGCCGTGCCCTCGCAGTGACGTTTTCGGTGAAGGCCGCCGACGAGATGAAGCAGCGTCTGGCCGCTCTCGGTGTGGGCGGCAAGGTCACCGCGGCCACCTTCCATTCCGCCGCGTTGCACCAGTTGCGCAAGGTCTGGTACGACGTGAGCGACGCCCCGTTTCCGCATGTCATTGAGGATGCGCAGGAAATCATGGCACGGGCGCTCAAACGGGCCACGGGGACCGATCAATACGATGGCATCGCCATGCGTAATCTCTTGGCCGAAATCAACTGGGCGAAGGTTTCGCTTATAGCCCCTGAGGATTACGGACGCGTGTGCGCGGCGACCCATCGTCTGCCTCCCGCAGAGCTCGATCCGCAACGTTTCACGGACGTCTACACGGCCTACGAGCAAGAAAAGACCTCGCGCGGCGAGATGGATTTCAACGACATTCTGCTGCTGGACTGCCATGTGCTTGAGGCCTTCGACGAGCAGGCCGCGCAGATCCGGCAATCGGTCGGCTGG
This sequence comes from Bifidobacterium sp. ESL0728, assembly GCF_029392015.1. Lineage (NCBI taxonomy): Bacteria > Bacillati > Actinomycetota > Actinomycetes > Bifidobacteriales > Bifidobacteriaceae > Bifidobacterium > Bifidobacterium sp. ESL0728. The sequence continues at coordinate 1,907,033 of NZ_CP113925.1, read as the reverse complement.
CTCACCGTCGACGAGTACCAGGACGTCTCGCCCTTGCAGCACCGCCTGATGGATCTGTGGTTGGGAAGCAACCGCAACGTATGCGTGGTGGGCGACCCGGCTCAGACGATCTATTCGTTTGCAGGGGCTTCCAGCTATGACCTCAACAATTTTGCAGAGGAGTTCGGCAGACTTTCCGCCGACATCAACCTCAATATCGATTACCGTTCCACTCCCCAGGTCGTTTCGATGGCCAACCGTGTGCTTGCCGCGGCTCCCGACCGCGACCAATACCTGCGCCTGGTTTCCGCAAGAAATAAAAGCGAGGGCATGCGCGTGGTCAAAAACGCCTACGAAAGCGATGAGGAGGAGGCGCAGGGCGTGGCCAAGCGTATCGCCCAATTCGTCGCTTCAGGGTCGAAACCTTCGCAATGCGCGGTTTTGACACGGCTCAACGCCCAGCAGCAGGTGGTCTGCAAGGCCTTGAAATCACTGGGAATCCCGTACCGTACCCGTCGTGACGCGAGCGGAGCGGACACGGTGCTTGAAGATGATAACGAGAGCCGACGTGAAGCCATGGAAATCTTGGCCAGCAGGCGCGAACCCGGGGTCATGATTTCTTCGATTCATGCAGCGAAGGGTTTGGAATTCAAGCATGTCTTCATCATCGGCTGCTCGGAAGGCCTGCTGCCATATGGTTCGCCCGCGCCGGGGGAGGCTTTGGAAGAGGAGCGCCGGCTTTTCTATGTGGCCGTGACCCGTGCCGAGGATTCCTTGCATCTTTCCTACGCGCGCAGCAAGGATGGTGCCTCGACCTTCTCGCGCAACCCGAGCCGTTTCTGGTAAGTTCTGATGATTCGACAGGTGCATTGTATTCAACACCGATCGATAATAGTGAGCGAGGGTAAGGCAATAAGAAAGGTCGTTATCGACTTGTAACAAGTCGATAACGACCTTTCTGCCGTTTCAGCGTTCAATTTCGTCTTTAAACGGTTTGGCAGTTGTGCTTTCAGCCTTGTGGGTTGTCGCTTTCATCGGATTCACTGCCATCGGCATTCCCGGTTGTTCCGTTTGTGTTATCGGGTTTCTGCGAATCGTCAGGCTTCGACGAACCGTTGTTCTTGTCCTTCCCGTCGCCGTCTTTATCGATTCCGTCGGCATCATCAGCGCTCTCATCGTCATCGCCCTGCGCGTCGAGCAGTTTCTCGAGTTCGGCGTCCCAGTCGATGCCGGGCTTGCTTGCTGAGGTATTGGTGCCATCGGCGGCAAACGTGGTGATGTTCGCGTCCGGATTCGTATTGTTACGGGATTCCGAGGTTCCCGTTTCGGCGATTTCCGTTTTCTCGCCGCTGGCATCCGGCAACTTCGGCAGCAGGTCTGGGTGAGACCACTTCTCGTCGCGGGCCTTGTCGCCCTCTTCGGCGCCGATCTTCTCCCAGATGTCTGCAGCCTCGCGCATGCGCTTGGGGCGCAATTCCATGCCGAGCAGGTTTTCGAAGGTGCGTTCCGCCGGTCCGCCGACGGCGCGCTCGCGGCGCAGCATCTCGCGTAGCTGCTCGATATGCGGAATATGGGCTACTCCGGCCTTCCATGTCACCGCATCGACCCAGCCTTCGACCAGGGCCAGAAGCGTTTCAAGGCTTTCGAGCGCCTCTTTCTGCTCCGGGGTGTCGGCAATGCCGACCTTGGTGAGGTCCACGGCTCCGGAAATCGAATCAGGGTCCATCGAGGTTGCGTCGCGCAATTGCTCTTCCATGGCGTCCAGATCGATATTGATGCCGCGCGCGTACTTGCCGATCAGGGCCTCGAAACGGGGCATGAGCCACGGCACGTGGGCGAAGAGGCGGGCGTGGGCCACTTCCTCAAGCGCCAGGAAAGCGAGCACCTCGGACTGGTCGATTTCCAGCGTCTTGGCATATTCGATGGAGTTCTGGGCGATCAGCGCGCCGGCAGGATTTTTCTGCAAGGCGATGCCTTGGTCGAAACTGCCGCGCACCTCGTGCGAAAGCTGGCCGGCTGCATGCCCGAGCTGCGTGGAGAAAGCCGTGTTGCCGAGAATCTTGATGAGGTTGGCCGGATCTTTCATGTTGTCCGGAATCGGCACAGGAACGGGGCCGGCGAAGATTCCGGCGATTTCGCCATCTCCAAAGGCATCTCCGAAACGCTCCGAAACGACGCTGGAAAGTGCATCGCTCATGGATTGCTCGACCGGGCTGGCGAATTTCGCCCAGGAATCGACTGTCGCGTTCACCCAATCGGCGCGGGTGAAGACCTGCGGCTCGCCCGGTGCCGGGTCGATGCTGCTGGCGGTGTCGAGCCAAAGATTCGCCTCGCTCATCGCCTGCCGCACGGCTTCGCCTTCACTTGCGCTGACGGTCTGCTCGCTGCCTTCGTCGTTGGCGATGGCCAGGGCCAGGGAGGTTGCCAGCTTCACGTTGACCGGCCCCTGGTCCGCGCTCTGCTGCATGTCACCTACCGTGTTGAGACCGCTGGTAGTGAATGCGTTCATCAGCGCTTTCACTTCCGCGGGTTTGGGCAGCTTGGTCGGATCCTGACCGAGGAGCTGGTCTTTGACCGCGTCGGGCAGAGCGTTCAGCTGTTGGAAGGCCATGTCGCCCTGTATCTGACCGAAGCAATCGATCAGCCATTGATGTATCGCGTTTTCGTCCATCGGTATTGTCCTTTATCTTGAAGCCCTATTAAGCAATATAGCGTGCGTATGTTGATTCCATATTATGGTCTTCTATGGTCTTATCGGCCAAATCTTCCGCTGTCTGAGGAGAATCGCGTACCGGCATTGCGGCAGGTTGCCTCGCCCGTCGTTTCTTGATTGTTTGGCGGCTGCACAATGTTCGTTTTCGCCGTTTTCGCTATTCCGTGCAAGTGGATGATTTGCTGCGTTGGGTGGTGTTTGAGTGTCGCGATTGTTCCGGTTCGTGGTTGGTGTGGACGATTTGGCGTGGTTGCTTGACGAAGCTGTGGCATTGTTGCCGGTCCGCCGCCCAAGAGTCTGGACGAGGCAGCATACTGGTGAGTTATGGCAGGCAGCAATCAGGACCAAGGGCATTCCAGCGATCAGACGCCGATAGCGCAGGCGACAGAAGGCGTCGCGGATTCGCCTTCCGTGGCAGGCGACGATTTCAACAGTATTATCAATGCGTCCGATACGAGCAGCGGCGCCGAGGGGAGTGCTGGGAATCCAAACGATATCGACGGCGATGTTCTTTTCGATACCGGCGACGAGGGCGGCGAAACTGCCATGTCGGCTCGCAGCCACCTCGGGCTCTGGCATCGCTTCACCCGCTACTGCTCGCGTCATTCCTTGCGCTATTTTGCAGGGCTTATCTGTGCGGTGCTGTGTTTTCTGGTATTGCTGCTCCCCAGCCCCTACGTCATCGAAACGCCCGGCCCTACCCAGGACGTGCTGGGCAAGGCGGACGGTAAAGAGGTTATCGCCATCACCGACGCAACCACCCACAAAAGCCGTGGCAAACTGCTGCTGCTCACCGTCAACGCGCAGGGCGTGCCCGGTTCTCCGGCGCTCGGCATCCAGACCCTGATCGCATGGATCGACCCCCAGCAGCAGGTCATGCCCAGTGAGGCCGTCTTCCCCGTCGGCCAGAGCTCCCAGGAATATAAAAAGACCGCCACCAAGCAGATGACCGGTTCCCAGGATTCCGCCAGTACAGCGGCGCTCGCTTTCGCGCGCAAACACAAGATTGCTGGAGCATCCAGTGCCAAGGTGGAAATGCACGTCGAAGATATCGGCGGCCCGTCTGCCGGCATGATGTATGCGCTGGGTGTCATCAACAAGCTCACCCCGGTCGACGAGACCGGTGGCAAGACGATAGCAGGCACCGGCACCATCGACGGCAAAGGCAAGGTCGGCAAAATCGGCGGTATTCAGTTGAAAATGCTCGCGGCCAAGCGCGACGGCGCCACCTACTTCCTTGCCCCTGCCGCCAATTGCGACGAAGTCGTGGGCCATGTGCCCAACGGCTTGCGCGATGTCAAGGTTTCGACGCTGGATGAGGCTTACCGTTCTCTGGTCGCCATCGGCCAAGGCAAGGCCGACAGTCTGCCTCATTGCACAGCAAACTAGTGCCGCAATCGTAATCGGACATTGCAATCGTGACGCTGATGGGTTCCTTTGCGTCGTGTTTGCAATGTTCTATTGTGATTGTGTCGCGTCTGGGCGGGTTGGGGTCGTGTTTGCAATGCTGTGTTGCGTTTGTGACGCTGATGGGTTCCTTTGCGTCGTGTTTGCAATGCCATATCAAGGTTGCAGCCGGTGCGAACCCACGGTTATCATCTCGAACCCGTTCGGGGACAATATTCTTTTGATTAGGGATGTAACCGGCGAATGTAGACCGATGCAAACCTCTGGTATTGCCCGCAATGTGGATACCTCGCAACGACGTTGCGTGCGCTGTTCCGTATCTTTGCTATATTAGAAGTGTGAATGAAACGGCATCAAAAAACGCTGAAGAGTTCGGTTTCCACAAAGGCGACATCGTGCAGGAATGGCTGTGGGATGACGACGTGAGTGAATCCACTCGAGAGAAGATTATGGATTTGACCGGTCAGGATCTGGTCGATGAGGATTATGATTCTGCCGTGGATGGCGTCATCATTTGGTGGCGCGATGGAGACGATGAAGACGCCTTGGCCGATACCATCATGGACGCACACGGTGTGATTGGCGAGGATGGTCCGCTTTGGATCCTCACCCCTAAGCCCGGTCGTCCGGGTGCGACTGCGTCCAACACGGTGCAGTCCGCCGCCAAGACCGCTGGTATGAATGCGGCCACGCCGCTGACGGTTTCCGATGATTGGAACGGCATCCGTCTACGTGCCTTCGGCAAAGGACGCTGAACAGGGGTTTAGCATATATCGCCTTTTATCAAATAAAATTTGAGTATATTCGAAAGTCTTCACCGACATCTCGTTGGCGAAGACTTTCATTTTCTGTGTACGTAGTTGATTTCGAGCTATCGCATGTATTGCATATTGATAGACGATGACTAACTAAGGTGATGGCTAACGTAAAATCCCCACCAGTGACGAACCGGTGGGGATTTTGATTATCGAGTTTCAGCTGTGATTTACAGTCCCGGGTAAAGCGGGAAGTCCTCGGTCAGCTTGGTGACACGGGCGTGCAGCGCTTCAACGTCCGCATCGTTGCCTGCCGCCAGTGCGGTGCCGATGATGTCGGCGACCTCTTCATACTGCGGGGCGGCGAAGCCACGAGTGGCCAGAGCCGAAGTGCCGATGCGCAGGCCGGAAGCCACGGAAGCCGGGCGCGGATCGAAGGGCACGGTGTTGCGGTTGACGGTGATGCCACATTGAGCCAGCAGATTCTCACCCTGCTGCCCGTCCATCTCGCTGTTGCGCAGATCGACCATGACCAGATGCACGTCGGTGCCGCCGGTCAGAACGGTGATGCCCTGGGCCTTGACGTCATCGGCGTTGAGTCGGTCGGCGAGAATCTTTGCGCCTTCCAGCGTGCGCTCCATACGATGCTTGAATGCCTCGGTGCCAGCGACCTTGAAAGCCACGGCCTTCGCGGCGATGATGTGCATCAGCGGCCCGCCCTGCTGGCCGGGGAAGACGGCGGAATTGATCTTCTTGCCGTATTCCTTCTTGGCCAGAATGAAGCCGGAACGCGGCCCGCCCAGCGTCTTGTGCGCGGTTGAGGAGACGACGTCGGCGTAGGGGACGGGGCTCGGATGCAGCTTGGCGGCGACCATACCGGCGAAGTGGGCCATGTCGACCCAGAATTTCGCACCGACCTCATCGGCGATCTCCTTCATCGCCTTGAAGTCCTCGATGCGCGGGTAGGCGCTCCAGCCTCCGATGATGAGCTGTGGGTGCACCTCAAGTGCGCGCTGGCGGATGATTTCGGGATCGATAAGGAAGGTGTCGGGGTTCACGCCGTAGGATTCGGCGTGGTAGAACTTGCCCGAGAAGTTCATCTTGGTGCCGTGGGTCAGGTGGCCGCCATGGTCCAGCGCCAGGCCGAGAACGGTGTCGCCGGGCTTGATGAGCGCTTGATAGACGGCGGCGTTGGCCTGCGCGCCAGAATGAGGCTGCACGTTGGCGAATTCCGCTCCGAAGAGTTCCTTGGCTCGGTTGCGCGCGAGCGTCTCGATGCCGTCGACGAACTCGCAGCCGCCGTAGTAGCGGCGCCCGGGATAGCCTTCCGCATATTTGTTGGTCAGTACGGAACCCTGCGCGTCGAGGACTGCGCGGGGCACGAAGTTTTCGGAAGCGATCATCTCAAGGCCGTTCTGTTGGCGCTTGAGTTCATCGTCGATCAGCGACGAGATTTCAGGGTCCGCTTCGGCGATGGGTGCATTGAACAGATCCGACGAACTCTGCACGATTGCAGGGTTGGATGTGTCGGCTTTAAATGGTTCAGCCATTTCGAACTCCTTTTAATACTCGTTGACTGCCTGGAATGTGGCAGGTTGCTTCCGCTCCGCCCGCCTTTGTAAAAAGTGGGATTTCGCGGATTGCGCAGTCAGGGGGATTTTGCCTCATTGCTGCACAAATTTCATTATGCCAGAAAAGTCCGGAAACATGCCTTATCTGTTCTATTTTTGGACAAACTGCTATTGCAAGAATCGATAATCCGTTAAAGGCAATGTTCACTAATGCGTAATTTTGGCGTTATTCTGGGCCAAAACCGGCCAGAATGGCAATGTATCTGCTTGTCTGTCTGAGAAAACATTGGAAGCGAAAGAACTCGGGAACGTGGGCGATGAGGGGCTCGAACCCCCGACATCCACCGTGTAAAGGTGGCGCTCTAGCCAGCTGAGCTAATCGCCCGTAAACCTTATTAAGCTTAGCGCAACCGTTGCCCAGCGGGGTGTCGGGGAATCTACGTGCCGATTGGCGGTGTGACAGGTTGTTTAGTTGCGCAGAAAGCTATATATACTAATAATGGTCATCATAATGTGATAATTTATATTTCAGCTGTAATCGATTGATATCGGATACTTCGTTTCGGCCAGGGTAGGCGAAACCTTGTAGGGGGAGAAACAGGTGGCGGATAGCGGTAATAGACTGGTCGGCAAACGTTACGAGTTGCTGACGGAAATTGGGCACGGCGGGATGTCCACCGTGTATCTGGCACTTGATGCCACGCTGCACAAGCAGTGGGCCGTCAAGGAGATTCGCCATATCCCGGACAAGGAACAGCGCAAGTTCATCATCGACGGCCTGATCAGCGAGGCCAACCTCATCAAGACCTTCGACCATCCGGCCATACCCCGTATCGTCGATCTGATCGAGGAAAACGGCAGTCTCTATATCGTCATGGACTATATCGAAGGCGAGACGCTTTCCGCGCTGATTGCCAAGGAAGGCGCGCAAAACGAGGAGCGGGTGGCCGCGTGGGGCATCCAGCTGTGCGACGCCCTCGACTACCTGCACCAGCGCATCCCGCCCATCGTCTACCGCGATATGAAACCCTCGAACGTCATGGTGACGCCGGAAGGCGCCGTCCGCATCATCGATTTCGGCATCGCCTGCGAAATGCCGCCGAAACGCGGAGAGCTGCCCAAAGATTATGAGGCGCGAATGGGAACGCCGGGTTATGCCGCTCCCGAGCAGTACGACGAGTTCGGCCGCTGCGATGCGCGTACTGATGTCTATGGTCTGGGTGCGTTGCTCTATGTCTTGCTTACCGGCAAGCCGATCGAAGGCGAGCCTTACAAGGCGGCTCCGTTGCGTCAGGTTCTGCCGTCGGCCTCCGTGGGTCTGGAACGTGTGTTGAGCAAGGCCATGCAGCGCGACCCGGACCAGCGCTATCAGGATTGCGCGCAATTCGCCTACGACCTTGAGCATTACTCCGACAGGGACGCGAAACGACGCAAGACCATGCAGTTCAAATGGCGTGCGTTCTGCGTGTTGTGCGTGGCGAGCGTCGTCGCTTTGGTTGCAGGCGGTGCCACGCTGGCGGCCGGAGCGGTCAACGCGAATTCGAATTACGACCTACAGATGAGTCTGGCGGCACAGGCGACCGATAACAATGCCGCCGACGCACATTACGTCACCGCTGCGAACATCAGGCCAAGTGCCATCGATCCTTATGAGGGGTTGATCAAACGTTATGAATCCGACGGGGTGTTCAGTGCTTCCGAGGAACATCAGTTGCAGCAATCGCTCGATGACCATTCCTCGGTCCTGCAGAAGCAGGGCGAGAATTGGGGACGTCTTTGCTTCGATGTGGGCAAACTTTATTGGTACTACTATTCGGTTGACCCCTCGAAGAGTCCGGACATGGGAAGCGATCCCACCGCGCAGGCGCAGTATTTGCGTATCACCGCCGCTTCACATTGGATGAACGAAGCCGGCAGAACGAGTTTCAAGGACCAGAAACTGGCCCGGTTGTACGCAACCATCGCCGATTTCAATACCTCGATAGTCCCGTTGATCAACGAGGGGTCGGACGCCGGAAAATATGCGCCGTATTTCAAGAATCTGGACTCGCTGATGCATATGATGCAGCCGAGCAACAACGACGTAATGAAACTTTCCACCGTCAACACCGTGCTCGGGGCTTTGCGTACTTACCCGCGCAAGTTCCGTGCTGACGGCGTCACCCAAGAGCAATTGAACAAGGCCATCGACTTGGCGCAGGACCTATCGCAAAGTGTCGACCCGACCACGGCCAAGTTGCGGCAGGCGAAGCAGCAGGCTATTGATGCCGTCGCTCCGGCGCGGCAGGCGGTGGCTGAGGCATTCGTGGATATCGCAGGGACCAATGGTGCCGGCGGTGCCGCCAATAACGGCGGAAAGGAGACCAGACTATGAGTTCAGGATTCAAGATTACCGCGGTCGTGCTGTTCTCGCTTGCCGTGGTCTGCGCCATTCTGGCCGTCATTCTGTATTTCGCTTGGAACATCAGGGCCATTCGTGACACATTGACCGGCAAGACCGCAGAGCGCCGCATCGCCGAGCTTCGACGCGAAAGCGGTCGCTGGAAGGTGGATTCCAGGCGCTCCGAAGCGCAGGAGAAAGAGACGCCTTGGCGCGCCAGCCAGATACGCGGCGGCTCTGATTCGGAGCCGTTGGACAGCAGTTCTCTCTCCGTTGAGGATTCGATATCTGCTGAGCCCTCTGCTGCTTCAGAGGATGAGGAAAACGTGGGAACCACGTTGCTCAATCAAAGTCCGCAAGCCGAGGGTGGCGAGGCGGATGAAGAGGAAGGGCTTTCAACCACTCTGCTTGGGCGGGACGAGCAAGCAGACGTTGACGACGACGAAGAGGGCGCGGCCAGCCTGCTTGAGGGTCCGAAGAAGGGCAAGCCTGTTTCGCCTCATAAGGCATCGGATGGCGATGATGGAGAGTCTGCGACGACTTTGCTTGGTGGTGCTTCCGCCCGTTCGGAGGGCGACGGCGACGAAGAGCCTTCAACGACTTTGCTTGGTGGTGCTTCCGCTCGTTCGGCAGATACCGGCGACGAAGAGTCTGCGACGACGTTGCTTGGTGGTGCTTCCGCTCGTTCGACAGATGACAGCGATGAAGAGTCCGCGACGACATTGCTGCATGGCAGCGAGCCGAAAGGTGGTGGCCGACGATGACGGGATTGTGCAGGTAGCGCTTCCGTTTGATTGTGCTGGTGGTTGGCTACTTGTTTTTTGAGATTTGCAGTTTGTTGGTTTCGGGCGGGTCTGAGTGGTTTTTGGTCTGGCCGGTTGATTGAAAGGAAAAGAAGATGGGGTTTTCGAGGAAAGGCGTGCGCAGGTCGTTGGCGGCCTGTGCCGCGGGCGTGGCTGCCGTGGCGATGCTGGTGCCGGGTACGGCGAATGCCGTGGAGACGAGGGGCAACTGCGTGGTGGGCACGAGCACCATCGCCCAGTGCTTCCCGGACGCACAGCTCGCAAAAGATGTGGCGGCCAAGGGTGGGGTCGCTGTCGGCGATGTGTTTTCGCAGCATATCGTTGACAAGGTCACTGAGATAGGTGGTTTTTATCGCTCTTTGGAAGGTGCCCAGTATCTTACTAATCTGGCCACTATTGATTCTGGTAGTAGCGGTGTTACTGATTTGTCTCCTTTGTCGGGACTCAGGCATTTGACAAAAATTACTTTTGAGCATTCTCCGATTACTGACTTATCTCCGCTGGCCGGCATGACGCAATTGGTTAGGCTGGACTTTGACTATAGTGGAATCTCTGATCTCACTCCGCTTAGCGGGCTTACCAATCTTGAGGCGCTGCGTCTGGACCGTTCTAACGTCACCGATATCACGCCGTTGTCCGGTTTGACGAAGCTTCGGTTTATACATGCTTGGGAGAATCATATCAGTGATCTTCGGCCTTTGAAGGGGGTTGCGGCGCAACTGAGTTGGGATGACCCCGATACTGGTATTGGCTCGAATCCTCTTGCCGGCCAGTTCGCATCCTCCGCTCCATCGGCGACGTGGCTTCAGGCCCCTCGGGGGTTTGACGGCGAGTACATCAAACCTCGTGAAATTACGCCTAGTTCCGGCACGTTCGATCCGGTTACCGGTGTGGTGAGCTGGTCCGGGCTTAAGGAAGGCGATGAAATCAGCATCGAAGCTGCTTATCATTTCCCCAGTGATTCTAACTGGGATCCCGATGATTATGCTTACTATTATCATGCCGCGGGGACGTATTCTACTTCAGGCCCTGCCGTTCCGCAGGCTCCGGTGAATCCTGCTCCTGTGGCTCCTTCTCCTGTTGCGAAGCCAGTTGATGGTGTGAAGCCTGTTGGTAAGCCTGCTGCGAAGCCTGCCATGAAATCGGGTGCCAAGGCGAAGGCTCCGGGGAGTCTTGCGCAGACGGGTGCCGGTGTCTTGGGCGTGTCCGGTGCGGCGTTGCTTCTGTTGTCGGCCGGTATTGGCCTCTTGCTGGTTCGTCGTCGGGTGTGAGTCGGCTTTCATTTCTGATGGTGTGAACTGATTGCGTCTTTTGACAATAAGGCGCAATCAGAGCTCTTGGGAATTTGTATCTGTTTAAAACCAATAAAACTGGGGATTGATGATGAAAAGAAAATACACGCGTACAAAAAGTAAGCGTCGTCTGCTGCTCGTTGCTGTCGTCTTTGCCGCTTTAGGCATGGCAATGCCAGCTGTTGCGTCAGCTGTTGGGAACGCCGACCAAGCGAGTAGTGACACTCAGAATCAATCAGGAACTGCCAATATTCAGCATGAAACCAAGAGCGCACAACAAGCAACAAGTAATGACAATCAGGGTGGTTCTTCCATATCGAATAGAGACCAACCGATCGATCTTGGAACATACAAACTGGCTCCATATAATACGGGTCTGAATGATCAGCCTGATTTGAGGAAGTGCATCAGCATCCAGACACATAACGGGCAGGGCGATGATGCCAAGGATGCCTATGTGTCAGGTGATTGGAAGGTAAACGAGCAGAATTCGAGCCACTTGCGGGTCTGGCGGGCTCAAAATGACACACTGAAGGTTCAGGTGAAAAAAGGAGATGTACCGGAATACTGTACTGCAAGTTCTCTTAAGGTGTCCAATAGTCCATCTGATTTTCAACCAAGCAGTTCATCGCAACCAGCGCAATCCGCTGATTTAAGCGAAACCTCGATAAGTCCTGAGAATTCTGCGGTTTTCATTCAACTTGGTGCTCCTATATCCATCAAGGTGAATGAGTCGTTATCCTTTGAATTCAATGCAGGCGAGATTGTCGTGATTCCGGTTGAGCAGGATACGGCAAAGCCTCAGTCTCCTTCTATTCTTCAGCAGAATGGTTTGGTGTATGCAGGTGACAATGACACTACGGTTAATTTATCTCATCCGAATGATGATGTACCGTCATCGAGCAATTTCGGTATAGTGATTAGGCTTCATGCCCCTGATAATGCTACCAGTTCTGATTCTGGCTCTGCAAATATTTCAGTGACCTATCCTTCCAATTCCAATGATGTTTCTGGCGTCATCCCAGCTGTCTCATGCCAAATCAAAGAAGACCCTGACTGCTATCAGTTTGAATTGAATGGGGCTGAGTTCGTGAAGATGGGATATAATTTTTCTTCACTCCCAAATGATAAAAGGCTAGCCCTTGTCATTGATCTTTCCAAATTGAAAATTTCATCGGTTGACCGTGTGGGCAATAAAAGCGATTCGGTTTCTTTAAGTCAGCTCGCGCCTTTTTCCACAATGAATATAACGCACTGGAAACTGTACCAAATTCCCAATGAAAAAGAATTATCGCAGAAAATTTCTATTTCTGTAGGTGACGGGTCCTCTTCAGGTCAACAGCCATATTGTGAGTTGAATGGGGGAGAAAAATGTTCCAATGGGAAAGATAAGGATAACCTCATTGCCAAAACACAGAAAGTGATAGTCACTGTACAATTCGCTAAACAGTTTGATATACAGACTTTTGATGATCTTCAACCTACTTTGTCGTATGAATACACTTCTAGTGATGGCCAAGTTGTTAAGTCTCCAGAAAGTAAGTTATGTGCTGATTCCGAATGTAAAACCATGTCAACTCCTCAACCACTTTTTTTGGAAGAGGGAAGATATACGTCTGTCTATCCTGTTTTTGGGGTTACATTAGGTAGTGATCATCATTCGTTTGGCCTAACGTCGGTCAATGTCTTGGTTGATGGCAGTGCTCCGACAATCAGCATGTCGAGAATAATCAACAATCCGGCTCAATCCAAGAATGATTTTACGCTTAATGGAGTCGAGGGTCTGGCGACAAACCCGAAGGATAATCAAGGCAATCCGGTAATGGCGCAGCTGCAGATTCATGTCTGCGATTTGCTTGGAACGTCATCTGGAGAGTGCCCCGCTTCTTCTTCACAGACGCCGAATCATTCTGATGCAGCCGGAACTTCCGGCATTGATTGGAGTGCGGCAACGGGGTCGGAATCACCTAAAATAGGCTTCAAGTTCAAGCGTTATAAGACTTACGCCGCTCTGAAGAACAGGCTGGAAGGCGGGCCGGTGAATAGCGGTGACGTTGAGACCGTGAGTTTGGATATTGCCAAGTTGCTGCCAGACTCGTCAAGCATCATAGTTCCCGTCGCCAAAGACGGAGTGGATGTTAGTTCTATCCCGGGCGGTTTTTCAGTCTCATTTAGCAGTGACGGCGCGTATTTGCTTTCAGAGATGGAAGTGACTGCTACCGATAAGGCGGGGAATGTTGCCGATATAAAATTAGCGAAAAAGCCTGCTGGCTCAAGCACTACTACCGGAAGCGTGGCAGATGATCAGACGCCTCTGGGCGTTTACCACTTTGATTTGCTCGTGGCGGATGTGCCCAAAGATAATGTAAAGAAAACTGCTCGTGTCACGTTCGCGAAGGTTGCGGACACTGGTGGCAGCTGCGAGCAATCCGATTTCGAAGGTAACGGTCCCGCTACGGGCTGGTTCCGTTGCTCTGTGGCTCCGAGCGTGACTGTTCAAGATCATTGGTTCGGTGTCGCTAGGAAGCTGGGAAAGAATAATGATCCGAGCAATCCCCTTTGGGTAGCATCGGGGCCTACTTCTGACAAACATCCACAGCTTGATGAGACGCATACTGTTTATGAAGACACGACAACGATTCCGGTTTTGATTCCCAAAACCGGCAACGGGAAATCGGTTGAGGGTAGTTATGAATTGAATTTCTCTTATGAGCCGATAGCAGGCAGCTTGAGTTCGGTCAATGATAATGCCGGATCGAAAATCTACCTGACCGATACACATGTGACGTTCGGCATCGACTACACCGCTCCCAAAGTGACGCTGAAAGAGACACAGCTGGAATCGAAGTGGCTTCAACGCAACTCATTCACGATGACGAAAGGCTCAAAGGTCATAGTAACGTATCCGACGGCTGATGCAAATCATCCGACGCAGATTTCCTATAACCTTTCCGAGCAGGATCTGCCAAGTGACACGAGCTCGATTGCAGCCAATACTGACTTGTCCGTCTCGGGCGCCGACCAAAATAAATTCAAGTTCACGGCCCTGCGTTATGGCAATTATGATGACGCTGCGAATGCCCTTTCCGGTTCTCCTGAGGCGAAGCCAGGGAAGACGACCTCTGTGAGTGCAGTCGCTGGAGCGGACGGCACAATCGATGTCGAATTCAATCAGGATGGAGTCTACCTCGTCAAGGATATGCAGGTGCAGGTCTGCGATGAGGCAGGAAACCATTCCGAGATCAAGCTCGACGAGGGCGGCGACGGGATCGCAAAATCCAACTACGGGATGATTGTGTTTGTCGGGCCGAACAATAAGCCGACGCAATCGATGAAAATTCATGATGTCAAGGACCAATCACGAGGTGCCGGCAACTTGGAACCGGCTTCGCACCTGCAGTGGCACCGTGGCTCGGTTTCGGCGACACTGTCGGTAACCGACAAATGGTTCGATGTGGTGCAGCAACTCAAGAGCCTCAACAAACCCGGTGACCCTGATAATCCAGCAAGTGTGCAGAAACTTGAATTGTTCACGCATGGGATTGCCGGTGGGGCAGAAAACGACGCTTCATTCGGCACGCCTCTGACGACGAATTCCTTCTCCCGGTCCACGACGGATCCAGATACTTGGACCGCCGAGGTGGCCATGCCCGCTGCCCAGAAAGGGAGCCATGCAGGCTGGTCTGTAGAAGGCACGTATGCTCTCGGGCTCAACTATCGTTCGGTCGGCGGAACGCCGGCCACCGATTCGGATCCGCAGGCCAGCGCGCACCAGACGTTCGGCATCGACTACACCGATCCACAGTTCAAGGATCTCAGGTTCAGCCAGACAGGCCCGGCCCAATGGGGATGGGTATTTGCTGCCGGCCCCGGACCGGAAAGCTTCACGGCTACGACGGAGGACGAGGTTTCCGGGGTATGCAACGTCAATGACCCGAAGTGCTCGGGCGAGTCGCAGTTCGCGTTCAACGGCAATTTCCAGCAAGCCGGCGTGGAACATCCTGCCTATCAGAAGACCAGCAGCGACAGAGATGGCCACCAGACAGATGTGTCGGTGAGTTTCGGCGACGATTCCGAGCGGCTGACGCTCAAGGGCTCGACGCTGCACATCAGCGACAGGGCCGGCAACGTAAGCTCGCTGGACTTGGGCGACACAGTGATGCCTTCCGGCTATGTGTCGGACAAGGACAAGCCCAAGCTGCTTTCCAACTTGCCGAAGGGTACCACGGGTATCGCCATCGACACCAAGACGCCGACGATCGGTGTG
The DNA here is from genome assembly GCF_029392015.1 of Bifidobacterium sp. ESL0728. Taxonomy (NCBI): domain Bacteria; kingdom Bacillati; phylum Actinomycetota; class Actinomycetes; order Bifidobacteriales; family Bifidobacteriaceae; genus Bifidobacterium; species Bifidobacterium sp. ESL0728. The sequence goes on along the minus strand of NZ_CP113925.1, from coordinate 1,891,866 downwards.
GTCTACGACAACAACAACGTGCGCAACGGCAAGTATTATAAAGCCAATCGCACGGCGACGGTGACCATCAACGAATCGAACTTCGACTTCATCAAGGCCAACGACAAATACCGCGATATCGTCGTTACCCAGGCCGACGGCTCGAAGATGACGGTCGATGCCGACAAGTTCGCCAACCCGAGCAAGGACGGTTCGACGTGGGTGGCGCAGGTACCTTGCGACCATGACGCCGACTGGGCCTTCGACGTTTCGCTGACCGATCCCGCCGGCCATGTGGCCGTCCCGTTCCACGACGAATTCACCATTGACACGCAAAAGCCGGTGCTCGAGATGAAATTCGACAACAACTCCGCCGAGAACGGCAACTACTACAAGGCCGTGCGCACCGCAAGCATCAAACAGACGGAACGCAACTTCAGCCCTGCCGACACCGCAGTGACCGTAATCGCGAAGGACGCCAACGGGGTTTCCGTCGCCCCTCCGGCGGCGGCCCCCTGGTCGGAGGCAAGCAAGGATTACGAACGCACCACTTCGGTTCCGTTCACCGGTGAGCTGCACTACTCGATCAAGGTGACGGCCACCGACCTGGCGGGAAACACCGCCGAGGCCGTCGAGGAGCCCGAATTCATCATCGATATGACCAAACCGAAACTGGCGATCAGTCAGGTTTCTGACAAGACCGCCTACGCGGGCAAGGTGACGCCGCAGATCGATTTCAGCGACACCAATTTCGACCCGATGGACGCCGATTACACCCTGACGCGCACCAGAGACCCTGACCCGGGCAAGAAGGACCAGAACGCGAAGCGCGGCAAGTCGAACACCAACGACGTCTTCCTTCAAAGCAAGGAGCAGGACAGCAACACGTCAAAGTCCGTCGCTCTGCCGGACGTGGAGCACACCGTCGACAACGACGACGTCTACACGCTCGACGCGAAGGTCAAGGACAAGGCCGGCAACGAGAGCGAGCAGAAGGTAGTGTTCAGCCTGAACCGCTTCGGCTCCAACTACATCCTCGACGGAGCCACTCAGAACATTCTGGGTCGCTATATCAAGGCCCCGCAGGAGGTGCATGTCACCGAAATCAACGTCAGCGGCCTGAACTTCGACAAGTCGCATACGGAACTGGTGCACAACCAGGACGTTTCGCAGATCTCGTTGGGCAAGGACTACCGGATGGTCAGCGACCAGACCAGCGGCTGGCAGGAAGACACCTATGATTTCCCGGCCAGTCTCTTCAACGCCGACGGCTATTACCGGCTGCGTCTGACCTCGGTCGACGCCGCAGGCAACCTTTCGCAGAACACGATGAACAAGAAGAACGAGACGCGCAACGGTGACGCCCAGGTCAACTTCGCGGTGGACCAGCATAACCCGACGGCTTCTGTGGACGAGCTCAAGAGCAACGCCGTGGTCTATGCGCCTTCGCGCGACCTCGTGGTCGACGCTAAGGATGACGTGGCGCTCAAATCGGCCGAGCTCAAGGTCGACGGGCAAACCGTGGGGCAGTGGAAGGGCAAGGGCACGCTGTCTCCGATGAGTTGGCGCCTCGATGCCGACCAGCACGAGCACGTCGTGGAGGTCGTATCCACCGATATGGCCGGCAATCGCAGCAAGACCGTCTACTCAGGAATCGTGGTGGCCACAAGCTGGTGGGCCTACATGATGGCACGCGGGCTGCTGCTGCCACTGGTCTTCGCCGGCATCATCGTGGTGGCGCTTGGCGTCATCGGCGTGGTCGCAGCGGTGCGCCGTCGCAGGTCCGTCGCCTACCGGAGGAACGTCTTCCGGCACGCCAAATAGGCGCGTCACTCTTCGCCGGCTGCCGTCACTGTGTGCCTTCATTGGCAATTGGGGTGATGGCGGCCGACGAAAGGCCACAATCAAAGATTTTGCGTCGAAATCCGGCGCAAGCTCCTTCGGGCCAACCGGGGGAGGCAAAGAAAGGAAATAAAGATGGCAGGACAGATTCGAATTACGCCGGACGAGATGCATACTCAGGCCGGCAATTACCGTCAACAAGCCGAAAAAGTTAATGAAGTGATTACTGCGATGAACGGGTTGCTGGAGACGTTGAAGGGTGAGTGGGAAGGTGCTGCAAGCCAGTCATACGCTGCACGCTATGAGCAATTGAAGCCCGGCTTCATTCAGGCCCGTGAACTCATTAATGAAATTGCTACGGCGCTCGACAATACGGCCACCAGCCTTGATGAAACGGATCAGCAGATTGCTGCTCAGTTCCGCGGCTGACATGGTGTGTCGTATCCGGTGAGGAAACAACTATGAATCTTGTTTCCTCACCAGATTATGTGTCGTGTTCATTCGGCTTATATTTGCCGTTGATATCGGTAAAAGTGCCGGCGATTAAACCAATCTCGTAATTTGTGTTTCGGAGGGAACTATGCCCAGCAATGCATATGCGGTGACATTGATCGATGCCCGACAACTTGAAAATTTTGCCGTTGAAAGCGGGTCGTTCGGTGTCTGCCATATAGGCTTCAGTCGGCATGGTCAGAACACTCCGAGCGCCACGGTCCGTACCGATAGAAACGGGATGACACTGTCTGCGGATTCCGGTTGTCGCTTGTTCGGCGACGACGGCAAAACGGTTGAACATTACGATGTGATGCGTAACCCACAAGGCAGTGTGGTTACATTGCGACAGGTCGTCTACGACACCGTCGCGTTGCTTTTCATCCATCCGATATCGCAAGGAACCAAAAGATTCCATAAGGTCGCATTCGCGAGGCCTGCCGATTTGCCCATCGGGCGAGGGGCTGACAATGCGCTCGTCTATGCGATTCCTTTTGTTTCGGAACATCATGCCACATTGCGATATCGCGAGGACGGTTTTTCCGTCGTCGACAATGGCAGCGTCAACGGCACTTTCGTCAACGGCGAGAGATTGGCGGGCGGACAGGCGATGCGCCTGAATCCCGGCGATTTGGTGCAGATCATGGATTTGGTGTTTACCGTCGGTCTGCGGTTTATCTCGGTCAACACCCCTCAGGGCGTACTCTTGAGGACTTCGCAGAATTGGCAGGAAGTCTCGCATGAGAATATCGAGGCATCTTCCCCCAAGCCGGACGATGACGTCGAAGAACCGGAACTTTTTTACCCGGCTCCCAGGCTGATGCATACCGTACATGTCAAGTCCTTCCATGTCGACGAACCCCCGCAATCCCCGAAGCAGAAGGACCAGCCGGCGTTGATGCAGTTAGGACCTTCCTTCCTGATGGGCATTGGCTCGGTGTTCATGGCCATTTCCGCGTTGTCCAATCTTTCGCATGGTGGCAACATCATGACCGCGTTGCCTTCCGTAGCGATGGCTGTGGCCATGATCGGAGGAACCGTAATCTGGCCGATGATCAGCAAGCGCTATACCAAAAAGGTGGAAGGTCGGGAGGAACGCCGTCGCCAAAGCAAGTACACCGACTATCTCAATTCGATTACTGCAAAGCTTTTGCAGGAACGTGACCGTCAAATCGCGATTTTGAACGAAAACCGTCCTCCGCTGGCGCAGGTGCTGCAGCGGGCTTATGACCTTTCACCGCATCTGATGGATCGTAATGCGACGCATGACGACTTCTTGCAGCTGCGGGTCGGAATGGGACGACAACACGTGCAGGCCAAGGTCGAAGCTCCCAACCATGGATTCAGCATGGAAGACGATGCCCTGCTCGATCAGGCGGAGGCGCTTGCCGACAAGCCGACGATGATGGAAGCGCCCGTGGCTGTCGATTTGGCGGCGACCAAGACCTTGGGCGTGGTGGGGTCGCGTCCGGTCACTTGGGATTTCGTCAGAGGGCTTTTGGCTCAGGTATGCGGGTTTTATAGCTATAACGAGGTGAAGATAGCCGCTATCGTCAACCCGCAGGAAGAGCGGGAATGGGGGTTTCTCAAGGACGCTCCGCATGCGCGCAGCGACGATGGAAAAGTGCGATATCTTGCCGGGGATTCCACCGAATTGATGGCATTGGACTCGATGCTGGGTAAGATTTTGGCTGAGCGGGCGGATGATCGCGAAGCGAATGCGCGCACCAGTATGCCGTTCTATGTGGTGCTCTGTGCCAACAAAGATTTGGCCTCGGGCTCGTCAAGCGTCGCGAAGCTTTCACAGGTTGGGGAGAACAAGGGCTTCTGCGTCATATTCCTGGCCGATGAACTGAAGGATTTGCCGAGAGAATGCTCTCAGGTTGTCAAATTCGGCAATCCCGACGATGCTCAATTGGCACGTGGCGATTATGCCTTGGGCACCCCGGGTGTGCTTGCCGGAGTTTCGAAGATGTTTGACCGTAGCGATGTCGGGGGTACGGAACGTGATTTCCGCCCCGATATCCTGTTGTCCGAAAACCGTGCAGAGGGGTTTGTTCTGGCGCTTTCGCGCGCGCATCTGAGCGCTTCGCAAGCTGAGGGGTCGATGCCGGAGTCGTTGGGCTTTATGGAGATGTTCAAGGCCGGGAGCGTCCTACAACTCAATGTGGCCGACCGTTGGAAGAAACACGATTCGTCGCGTTCATTGGCGGCTCCGGTGGGCGTGGGGGCCAAAGGGGAGCTGGTCGACCTCGACTTGCACGAAGATGCCCATGGCCCGCACGGTCTGATTGCAGGCACCACCGGTTCCGGTAAATCAGAATTCATTATTACCTGGATTCTTTCGATGTGCTTGAATTTCTCACCGGATGAGGCCTCGTTCGTACTTATCGATTACAAGGGCGGTGGCCTGGCCGGGGCGTTCGACAACGACAGGTACCGTCTGCCACATCTTGCCGGCACGATCACCAATCTCGACGGTGCCGCGGTGACGCGCAGTATGGTCTCCATCCAAAGCGAACTCAAGCGACGTCAGGCGCTGTTCAACAAGGCCTGCGATATCACAGGCGAAGCGACGATGGATATCGGCAAGTACATCTCGTACTGGCGTCAAGGGGTGTTGAAGGAGCCGTGCCCGCATCTGTTCGTGGTGGCGGATGAGTTCGCGGAGTTGAAGCAGCAGGAGCCGGATTTCATGGACGAGCTGGTTTCGGCGGCGCGTATCGGGCGCTCGCTGGGGTTGCACCTTGTGTTGGCGACGCAGAAGCCGACGGGTGTGGTTTCGGACCAGATCGCGAGCAACGCGAGGTTCCGCGTTTCGTTGAAGGTGGCGGATGCGGCGGACAGCCGCGAGATGATCCGTCGCCCTGACGCGGCCGAGCTCGACCGTCCCGGCGAGTTCTATCTGTTGGTGGGTTATGACGAGCTGTTCGTTGGCGGGCAGGCGGCGTATGCGGGCGGTTCGTATGTGGAGCGTGACGTCTATGAGCCCAAGCGTGACGTATCGGTGGAGCTGGTGGGGCTGGCCGGCGAACCGTTGGCGCGGCTTCGTCCCGCGTCGGGTGGGTCTTCGGTCTCGAAGGTCTCGGAGCTGAACGCAGTGCTGGCGCAGATATGCGAGGTCGCGGCCGCGTCGGGTCTGTCGGCGCACCCGTTGTGGTTGGATCCGTTGCCGGCGCGTGTCACCTTGGACGGGTTGCGGGAGAAGTATGCGGATGCTTGGCCTGGGGATTCGGATCTGGTGCTGGTCGGCGGTGAGCTGGATGATCCGGAACAGCAGCGGCAGGCGTTGATGACGATGGATATCGGGCACGACGGCAACCTGTGCGTCTACGGCGATCCGTCGACCGATCCGGAGGGATGGCTGGCTGCGATGCTGATGGAGCTCGCCGGTCGGATGGATCCCGCGCATCTGCGTTTCTATGTCCTTGATTTCGGTGCTGGTGTGTTTTCGGCGTTTGCGCATGATCCGCATTGCGGTGGTGTGGTGCTTTCCGGAGACGTCGAGCGGGTGGAGAGCATGTTCCGTCTGTTGGGCCGTGAGATTGAACGTCGCCGTGAGCTGTTCGCCCCTTATGGCGGTTCCATCGGCGGATACAACGATCATGCCGACGCCGGGGCCGCGGAGCCTGAGATTCTGGTGCTGCTGGTGGGTGTGCCGGCGTTCTATGAGGCGTTCCCGGACATGGAGGACCATCTGAACTCGATGACGCGTGATTGCGTGCGCTACGGTGTGCGTTTCGTTGTCACGGCGGCCACGGCGAATGGTCTGCGCATGCGTTTGAGGTCGAATATGGGCTTCAGCGTGGTCACCGCGTTCAATGACGAGAACGATTACGGCATGATTCTGGGCAGCGGGGCGCGCAAGATGGTTCCGCCGCACGCTTTGCGTCGTGGACTGGTTGCCTCGGACAAGAAGGTGTACGAGTTCCAGGGGGTGTCGCTCGGTGAGGATCCGTCCGGCGAGGGTGACGTGATACGCGGCTTCGCCGGCCGTGACGCGCAGCAGTGGACGGGGCAGCCGGCCCCGGCGATTCCGGTGCTGCCGAAGGTCGTTACCCCGGAGGCGTTCGCCGGTCTTTCCTTGGGCCGTGCGTGTGTGCCTGCGGGTATATCGGTCGAGGGTATCGAACCGGTGTGCTTCGATGCGCGGCGTACGCCGGTGATGCTGGTTGGCGGCAACGATGCGGACCTGATTGGCTCCTACTTCCGTGGGTTGGCCCGTTCGCTCTCCGAGGCGGGGGTGCGTGCCGTGGTGCTGGACATCGACGGGGCCGTTCCTGATGGTTGCGGCGACGTGCGTTCGAAGGATGCCGAAGTGCTTGACGCTTTGCATGCTGTCGAGCAGGGTGGTTTCGATTTGGTGCTGGTGCCTTCGGTGATGACGTTGGTCTCCGGTCTGTCACCGGATACCGGGGCGCTGTTCACGCGTCTCGTCTCGTCGGACGAGATTAGGCGACATACCGGCTTCGTGGTCGGCACCGAAGCATGGAGGGCCAAGGGCGTCTATGAGACGTGGTTCACGGCCATGACCGCATACAAGGACGGGATATGGCTGGGGGCCGGGTTCAACAGCGGACAGGGGCTGGTCAACACGTATGGCATATCAATGTCCGCTTTGAAAGGGCTCGGTGCCAAGGACGCCGTGTTCGCTTCCCACGGCGGCGTAGTGAAGATACGTCCGCTGCAGCACCGAGAAGATGAAGGCAAATCCGAAAAGGAGGAGAAACGATGAGTGGTAAGGAAATCAAGTCGAACGAGGACGCCTGACAGCAGGTTTCCGACAACTTCAAATCAATGAGTGACACGATAGTCTTTTCTGCCCATTATATTTTCACTGCCTCGCAGGCGCTGGACTCATGGAAGGGCCCATCTGGCAACATGGCACGACAGATGTGTCAGGAAGCGCGTCCTCTTATGGATGTTCTGGCAGAGGGACTTGCCAGTTTTTCGGATCAGACAACCTCTGCGTCAGCTGCCTTGAAAGAGGCTGACGCCCGGGCTGCTGGACAATGCAATGCGGTGAGGTGAAAGATGCTGAAGATAGATACTGATGATTTGGCCGCTGCGAAGAAGGACATGGATGACCTACATGAAAAGGTGTCTTCGGTCGCCAGCATGCAGTCTTCCGTTGATGTGTCCGGTACCAATAGCGGAGAAGCGGCGAATTCGGAAGCCTATATGGCTTCGGCATGGATAGCGGTTGCTAGCGCTCTTGCAGATGGTCTTGAAAAATATGCGAATAACTTGGGTCAGGCCCACAACGAGCTGACCGGTGATCTTTCCACCAAAAGATCGGATGTGGCCACCAAGCTCGGCGGCTCGGTGACTAATTCGGTTTGTGTCACGTACGATGATTCAGCAGGTGTCGGCCAGGATGTGATTAATCTTGATCAGGCGTTTGCTTCTCTGGGGGCTTCGGTCAACAGTGCGTGGTCGCAGGCCGGAAGGCTGGATGGCAATGAGGCGGTGAACATTGTCAATGCGCTGACAGGTTTGGGGACGGCGCTGTCGAACCAGCAATCAGCCGTCGACAATGCGAAAAAGGCCTGGGATAACTATGGCAACGCCATGAAGGATTTCGACAACAGGTACAATGATTTGTTCAGCCGTTCGATTGTGGGCGACATCCCGAATTGGACCAAATCCCTTCCCGGTAAAGTTACGGATAAACTGTCGAAATTCCTTTCAGATTTTATTAAATATACGCATTCGTCGAAGGCTCTGCATAATCTGCGCGATCCTGACGAAATATTGAAATCTTTCAAAAGTACGTTCAAGGATTTTCTTCCCTACCATACTTATATGAGCAAGCATCAGCATGTGAAAGGGTACGTACGGGACGACGGAACGAAGGTGAGAGGGTATTCGAAGGCGCGTGAGCGTCCGGTTCTCAAGGATTTGCGTGAGGCTCGTGATTGCTTGGAGCAAGGCAAGTGGAAGGTCAATGGAGCCAAAGGAATCAATAAGTATCTTAAGAGCAACAAATTCAAGGCTATTGGCAAATACGCGGGGATAGCAAATAAAGGGCTCGGTGTTGCGGGAAAGGCCATCGATGTCTACACGGTTGGGTCTAAAGGTGTCGGTGCGTTTTTGGGCACCAATGGATCATTTGGCCAGAAGCTGGGCGCAGGTCTTAAGGCATCTGGCAAGGAAGGTGTCAAAGTTGGCGTATCGACTGCGGTGACAGCTGCGGCCACAATAGGCGTAGGTGCGCTTCTTGCAGGCTTGACTGGCTCATTTGCTCCACTGGTGGTTGCCGGTGCCCAAGTTGGCGCAAGCATACTTATAAATCATGCTGCCAATGCGGCTGGAGGTGCAGCTAGTGGTTTTATCTTCGGTAGGTAGACATTCAAGCGGGAGGACGCCTCCTGCTCGCGAGCTTTCGCCGGTGGAAGGCACGCCAGCGGCTCCTTCGCGTTCGGAGCAGGGGAAACCGTTGGATGAATCCCCTTCCGGCACTTGGTCGTTTGATTTCACGTTGACCGGTTCGATGTGGTGCCGGTTCGCGCAGGCGTCGAACGCGTACGGCAGGGGGATACGCCTCATTGGTGTATTTCTGGCTTTTGTCGGTTTCGCGGCCTTGTGGGTGGGGTTCTCTGAGTATACGCCGTTCGATGCTTGTCTTTTGGCGGCTATCGGTTTGATCGGTTTGCTGGTGTGTACGAGGTCGTATTCGTGCTGGTTGTTGATGCGTACGGTGTTGTGGTCGGCGTGTGACTGGTTCGATGTGCCGGCGTTGAATACGCGACGGGCACAGGAGACGGTTTCAGCGTGGCGGAGCGGCAATTTCGACGAGCATTGGTTGACGCCGTGCCGCCTGCTGGCGGACAGGAACGGCGTGGTGCTGCTGCGCCGTGTGCGGGGCAGGGAGCGTAAGGTGCGTGCCTCCTGGTCTCAGTTGTCTTGTGTGCGGCTGACGGAGGAGGCGGTGGTGCTCTCGCCGTCAGCCGGCGGCCTGTCGGGTATGGACATCATCCCGGCGATTGCGGATGTGAAGTTCGCGGATTTGTCCGGTTGTGTGTTGGTGGACCGGAGTGTCGTGCCTGATGTGGACGGGTTCGTCTCCTGGTGCCGGGGGCGTATTTCGGCCGCGTCGCCGCGGTTGCGTGGCCCGCGTCGTTGGTGGCGCCGGTTGTGGTCGTGGTTGTATGCGGACGGGAAGTATCTGGACGGCCCGCCCGCATGGGCGGCGGACAAGTGAGGTATGCCGTGTTGTTGTCAATCGTGGTTTTAAGCGGAAGGAGTCGGTGATGGCTGAGGGTTTGGCCGGTAGCTTCCGTCCCGGGTGGACGGTGGAGTCGTTGGGTTCTGTGGCGTTCAATCCGGAGCAGTTGTATGTGCTGATTGGTGGCCCGGATTATCTGCGTTTCCTGGTGTCGGAGAGTCTGGTACCGTTCTCGTATGTGGGCGAGCCGGACACGCTGGAGAGGATGCGCAGTCGCTTGGAGTTCTCGTTCCAGGGTCTGGGGCTGGTCGACTCTGACGGCATCCCGTGTCCGGCGCTGGCGTCGTTGGTGGAACCGGTGCGCGGTTGTGCGTTCGCGGTGGCGGACGGGCTGATGCCGGACGTTGACGAGGGCGAGGAGGAGTACCGTTCCTTCGCTGCGTATTTCGGTGTAGGTTCCGCTACGTTCACACGTTTCGCGCCGGGGCAGCCCAGCAAGGACGAGTTCAATCTGCTTGGTCTTGGCGATCCAGACGGTTGGGAGGAGTCGTTCAATCGGAATTCCGGTCTGTCTTCCGTGTTCAGGTTCGCGCGCACGCCGCTGTATGTGCGCTGCAAAGACAAGGAGGAGAAGGAGATGTTGGCCGGGCTGCGGGGCGGCAGCGTGGACGCGGCCAGGGCGCTGGCGTCCGCTCATGGGGTGGATGCCGGCCTGTTGTCGGATCTGGCGGATGGCATCGCCTCGGGCCGGTACCGGGTGTATCCGGTGCAGGGTGTGGATTACCGGCGCACCAGGCTCGAGGCCATCCCGCAGGCACGTGACCTGCGTGTGGGGCCCCAGCCTTGGGTGTTCTCGTTCGTGGTACCTGATGCCGGGGTGGTGATGCGTTTGGTGTATGTGCCCAACCCGGATCCGGACCTATCGGTGTGGGACGAGCACCGGACGTTGTATTCGTACATGGACATCGAGTTCGTGGCAGGCGGGAGCTTGTTGGAGCGCCTATCGGGCGTGCCGCGCATCGAATGGGGTGCTGCTCCTCCTGCCGTCGGCCGGTGAAGTCCCCGAAAGGGAAGGAAAACGGATGAGGAAAACAAAACAGCAGCTGCGGGACGAGATCGACTCGGACAATCAATCGGCGCAGAGGTGCAGCCAGGCTGCCCAGGACGCACAGAACACGGTCGACACGCTTACCGGGTGGATCAACGGGGCGAACGAGTCCATCAACTACGCGAGGAATTTCAAGAACGGCGCTCTTAAGAATCTCAAGGACCAGAACAAGGGCATCATGACGTTGCTCAAGTCCCTGGGTGATGACGCTGTTAAGGGCATTGGCGATGTGGACGCGTGTTCGGGCGCGACCAATATCAGCAACGGCAACAAAGGTACATTGGATTACGTGAGTTCGCAGTGCGACTCGATCATCACCCGTTTGCAGAGACAGGTCGATGCGTGGTCAAGTGCATGTACCGACGCGCAAAACACGGTCGATTCGAATAATAACGCTGCAAGGGCATACTCACAGGCGGCTTCAAGCGCTCAGAAGCAATGGTCGCGGATGAAAGACTGAACCGGTGTTTCGATTCCCGTTGTCTTGGGATGCATGTGATTACAAGTAGAAAAAAGATAAGCAAACAGAAAAGGTGAATAGCTATGTTCAGGACTGATGAGTGGCTTCCGATCGGCTCGGTGGTACATGTGGAGGATACGAACCGCCTGCTGATGATCGCTGGTGCGATGCAGCGTGACGAGGAGACGGGAAGGCTGTGGGACTACATGGGTTACCCGTATCCGGAGGGGAGCACGGACCCGTTGAAGGGTGTGCTGTTCAACAGGTCGGGCGTCGATGGCGTCTATTCCATCGGCTATCTGCCTGCCGAAGGGCTTAACTATCTGCAGATGCTCAAGGAGAATGAGCCCGAGTATCTCAAGGCCAAGGAGCAGGGGAATTCCGGAGTTGCCCATGATTTGGTGGATGCGGGGAGCAAATCTGCGGATGACGGTTCGCGGGACGAAGCGTAGCTTTTCTGCATGATTGGTATAGGCCGTTGTTCTGCGCGCATGCTCATGATGTGGGTTACAGGTTGAAGGAGGAATACCGATGGCTGAGTCTGGTGTGTTGGGTGGCAAGGTGTTGGTGGAGGTGTTGCTGCCGGCTGACGGGCGGGTGTATTCGTTGCGTTTGCCGTGCGCGTTGCGTGTGGGTGCGGCGGCGGATCTGGCGGCGCGTCTGGTGGCGTCTCGTGCCTCGGGGGTGTTCTCGTATTCTGGTGGTGCGGATCTGGCCCGTCGTGACGGAACGCCTGCGGGGCAGTTGTTGCCGCCCGGCGAGCTGGTGGGCTCGCTGGTGGCGCGTGGCGTGCTGGTCGACGGCAGCCCGCTGGTGCTGGTGTAGGCGGTGTGTGGATTGATGAGGATTGGTGTTGATTCTGAAAGCGTGCAGCGTTGGGCTGATGAGGACGCGTCGGGCGCTTCCCTGTATCACGGGCAGATGAGCTATGTGCCGTACCGGAGGCGGACCGGGCAGTTTGCTTACATGTGTTTTGGGTTTGCAGTGTTCCTCGCGGGCATGGGCGCGATGTTCCTGACGCCTGCGGAGAATCCAGGGCCTGACCCTTACATCGGTGTGTCGTGTCTTGTGCAGGCAGTTTGCATGGTTCCTGTCGGTGTCATGTTTCGGCGGTTGTCGCGTGTCCTTTCGGCGGACAGGGCCAATGCGGCGCTGGCGGCTTCGTGTGTGTCGGCGTTCGTGTCGGTGGTGTGCATGGTGGTCCTGTTCGTGGTGTTGTCCGATGACGAGAAGGTGATGTGCCTGTTCGGGGTGTTCGGCCTTTTCTTTCCGGTGGCTTCCTGGATGTGTGTCCGGAAGTGGATTGTGGATGATCCCGTGGATTTGTCGGAATGAGAGAAGAATCGGACGATGATGAGGTTCGTTGATGAGGACAGGGATGGAAGGAACGTCTATGAGGGAGGTGGCAAGATATACGCCCTGCCGCCTTGCTTTGCGCCATCTGGGATATACCGGTCTGGGGGTGTGCGGTGTTCGCGGCTCATGGCGATGAGAAGGCGATGTGCATCGGCGGGCTGTTCGGTTTCGTGCCCTGTCTTTTTGATTGTGGCGAGGCCGTGGGCGGTGGACGACTGACCGGCGCCGCTTTCAGGGCAGCATATGGCTGCGCCGCGCGAGCATGAGCCACAGCATGCCAAGGGGAAGTCATGAAGGAAAATGAGGGACGCGGGGAACGTCGGAGTATCTGGGAGGGTACCGATGACGAGGCGTTGATTGCGCAAAGGGCCAAGGGCCGAGTGTTCGGGATCGGTGTGTTGCTGCTGTTGTACACGGTGTTCATTGCGTTGGTGATATGGTTCACCGACATAGTAGGCAGTGTGGGTGATTCTTTTTCGGCGGTGGTGGCTCAGGTTGCCAGCATGGTGGGTGCCTGTGTGTGTGGCGTGCTTGCCGTGGTATTCTCCCATTGGCCGACGACGGTGTGGTACAGACGTCTGCGCGTGTGGTCTGAAATGGCGGTCGCCGTGATGGTGATGCTGTGTGTGGCCGTTGCGGTCGTGGCCCATGGGGAGCGGTATGTAGGTGACTATATCGGTCTTTTTGTCGCCCCCGTTTTTTGTGTTTTGGGCATTTTGAAGGAGGCTTCTTTGGTGGGTCTCAGGAATGTGGGGAGGCCTAGGAACAAGCGGGTGAAAGGCGGAAAGCGTGGAAGGTGACACATGTGCTTGCGGCGGTCTGGCGTACGGTCTGCCGATTCGGAAGACCCGGTTGCGTGGCCCGCGTCGTTGGTGGCGTGGGTTGTGTTCGTGGCTGTATGCGGACAGGAAGTATCTGAACGGCCCGCCGGCGTGGGCGGCGAACAAGTGAACGGGTTGTTCCGTGTTGTTGTCGATCGTGGTTTTTAGTGGAAGGAGTCGGTGATGGCTGAGGGTTGGCCGGGAGTTTCTGCCCGGAATAGCTGTACGCGTTGATTGGTGGTCCGGTCGGTGCAGTAGTGAGTGTCACGGCTGTCATTGCGATTGGCAAGGGAGTTGATTGGTTGCATAAGCAGTATTGGTGTATATGGTGGCAAGAAGTGAATCGGCTCGTAGGCCGATGAGCTGTTCGAGGGGAGCAAAAATGGTGGCGAATGAAGGCCGTTCCGATGCTGCGGCAGCTGATAAGCGGCCGTGGCTTGGCCCGTTTTGTTTCGGGGTGGGTTACGACGATTTCGTGGAGCTGTACCATGCGGAGAACGACCGGTACATGCGCACGCTGGGATTGCTTTTATCGGTGATGGGTATCGCCTATGGAGGTATTTCCCTTTGCGTGCTTTTCGACTATGCCGTCGGAAAAGAGGTCCCGAACGGCTTCGGGGATATCCTCGCCCCGTTGATCATGATATGCCTGTGGTTATTTGGTTTGTGGTATTTGGTGTGCCCGCCGTTGCCGTTTTTGTCGCGTGGGGTTATGTGTGGCCGGTTTTTCGCAGCGCATGGTGCGGTGGTGCCGGATGGTGGTGTGCCGGATGGCTGGTCGGTGTCGCTTTCGGTGTCGTTGGGTGAGTTGGGTGCCGAGGAGGTGGCGGCGGACGGGTCGCTGGTGCGTACGCCGTATGCGTTCATGCGGCGTCGTCCGGAGCTGACGCGGCGGTTTGTGTTCATGGGGTTGCGTGATGTGTCGCGTGAGTCGGCGTTGTGGAACACGGTGGGTGTGAACTGGGCGTTCCGCAAGGATTGGAACGGCGAGGGGGCGTTCGTGCCGAGGAAGGCGCTGGGTGGCGCGTTGGGCGGTGCGCGTCGGGTGCGTCGCGGGGTGCGGCGTCGTGTGCGTGCGGGGTCGCGGCGGTATCGGCGTGCGGTGTGGTTGGCGCGTCTGGGTCGTGTGCGTCCGGGGTGCGGGCGTCGGGCGTTGGCGTTGATGCGTCCGGAGCTGGACTGGCTGGAAGAGGCCGAACGCCTCAACAAGGAACACAAACGGCAGGGAGCTGACGATGCCGCGCGTTCGATCGGAGATGAATTGTGAGCCGGCGGAAAGAGGGTACATGGGCACACCGTCATCAGGGCTATCTCCGTTTCTACGTGGGCTTTTACGGTGTGGTGACGCTGGGGGTCGATGTTTTTGAATGGTGGCTGTTGGGTGTTCTGGCATCGTCAGAGAGCTCTCTTCTTACGTTTCCTCAGGTCGTGTGCTTTGCTGTTGGGCCGGTCATGTTGCCGCTGTTAGCGGTCAGCATCCTGTTGCTGGCTTGGCGCATGAGCGTGGGTGCGAAGAAGAATGTGTTGTCGGTTTCGAAGATGTCATTTGTGGTATGTCTGGCCGCCGGAGTGGCTCTTTTGGCGCTTGGTGGTGATTTTCCGAAGATTTTATTGGGTTGGGGAATGCTTGCTGGTGGCATGTTGAGTCCTGCAGTGATGGCCAACATTAATGATTTGGAAGTGAGATAATGGGATTTACTGAGATTGGCTTGGTGGATATTGAGAATTCATTGAATGCTGTCGTGGTGAAGCTTCCTGATAAGTTCAGTCCTTTCGAGGGAGAAGTTCAGCCGATGGCTATAACGAATTCAAACGCCAGCTCAAGGACGTTAATGACGTTTGCAAAAAGTATGGGTCCTTGCTGGCGGCTGACGTCAAGGTTTTGAAGTCTGCGGTAAAGCAGCTGCAGGATAGCGATGAAGCCGTGAGCGCTTCCTTCGGAGGGAGATAGAAATGGTCAATCAGAATCATGAAGAGCAAGGCGAAGAGCGTCGTGATGGTCGGCGTCCGATGTATCGGAAACGGAATGTGGTGCCGGTGGTGCCGTCACGCGCCAAGGGTTGCCTGATAGCGATGGGTGTGCTGAATGTATGCATGGCTATTTTCTTGGGGATTATATCGGTGCTTGCTGGTCCGTCTATGCTCAAGATGGTGGAGTTGGTGTCGTTGGGCGTGGTGGCTCTGGTATGTCTAGTGGCGGGTGCAGTGACTTTGACGTTCGTGGGTGTGCGTTCGCGTGCTTGGCGCGAGGTCGTTCGCTGGTCATGCCGTGTGGGGCTTGTGCTGTTGGTTCTCGTTGCGGTGATGGACGTGGTGCTGCGTTCGGGCAGCGAGTATATCGCGGTGTGCTTTGTGATGCTGTTTGTGGGTGCGATGTGCATCGATTCCGTGTTGCATTTTCTTGATTTCGTGGAGGTTAGGTCATGAGCTTCAGTGTAAGTGCAAAAAGATGTCGATTCCTTGGTGAAAAGCGCCGCGAAGTATGAAACTTCGGACAACAGGAAACCGGAAGGCAAAGTTCTTCGCGATAAAGCACAAATGGCGGCAAACTGACCGCCAAAGATATCGAAGTTAATGAAAATGCCGGGAAGTATGATTTTGGGATTGCCGTGACGGCGAGTTTGATCGCTTGGTTGCTTGGTTTGTAACAAGGTAATGTGGCAATAAAGGTAAACACGGGATACCAATGAGGAATTGTTCCAGGAGGTAATGATGCGTCAGAGTGGAAGACAGTTGGAATGGCAACGGGAGAATGCGCAGTCATGCATTGCTTCCGCTCAAAGTTCGAATCGTGATATTGAAGAGAAACAGTCGCGTCTTAGGGTGGCGCATGACCAGGTCGATAGTATTTATCGGTCGTGCAAAAGGCTATCGCAGTGAATGCGAAGAGAGTGGCTGCGGCGTTGGATCCCGTGGCGCGGCGGTATGGGTGGAAGGCGAATATGGATGTGCTGAATGGGGGTGTCGCCGGTGTCGCGTTGAGCCCGTTGGGGTTCCAGGTGGAGAATATGTTCTGTGTGTATCTCACCGATGACGGGTTCGATGCCAGGTACCGCGGTCGTTATCATGATTCGTTCCTCAAAGTGGATACTTTGGACGGTTTGCTCCTGTTGTTCGACCTGATGTTGGCGAAGCATGGTGATCCTGATGAGACTCATGACCCATCGATACTTGCGGCTTGCCGCCAAGTGTGGCCGGAGTTGCCTCTGGAACTTTACAAACTGGAACAAGGGGGAATGACACCTTGGAAGGTTCCTGAGGCAGTCGGGAAGCTCATAGACTCGCGATGGTGGTCGTCCGGTTCGCTAAGACGGCATGCGGTGTGTCTGGTCGGCGGTGGTGCGGGCCGTGATGGTTTGCCGGTGTATCGTCTGGTGTATGTGGATGGCGGGGATGGCTATTACGAGTATGGCAATGTCCCTGGCAGGCATGAGGTGCTGGTTCCGGACAGTGCCGCTTACGGCTATTCCGTGTACCGCCACGCGGTATCTGCGATGGCGGAGGCTGCGTGGACCCTGCGGTGTGCGTGGAATCGTGTGTGCGCTTTTGGGTCTGAAGACAATCCTGATGCGGAGAGGATTGTGGCCTTTTTCGTGCGGGAAAAATTTAGCAGCCTTTGGAGTGTAGACCTATAAGACTTATCCCGGTTGTCTTTGGTCCAATTGTACTTTTTGGAGGTGTTTTGATGGATTTTGATACTGTGGTCGGTGCTCTGAGCCCGGTGGCTCGCCGACGGTGGTGGTTGTTGTATCGTTCCGGCGTTGGCGTGGATTGTTTCGAGCAGACGGGTGAGGAGACGGTGGATCGGGAGGATTTCTACCGGTTCGTGCCTTCGTCGGAGGGTTGCGAGGTGTATGGAGTGCATCGCAACGTGACATCGCCCGTGATGACGGTCAAGGGAGAGGGGAACCTCAGGCTGTTGGCTGACTTGCTGATGCATGATCCTTATATGGACTGGCCTGAGGAGATTCGCACGTTCCATTCGTATGATGGTCGTCCGTGGGATCTGCCTGACCTGTTTTCCAAATATCTGGACGGGCGATGGTATTCGGCGGGGAAGCCCAAGCCTGGTGCGGTGTGCCTGATGGATGCACAGGAGAATAGTGGCGGGTTCGTGTTGATGTACGCGGGTCGGGACGGTGGCTTGTTCATGCAGCCGGGGGAGGTCGGATCGTATTCGAATCGTGTGCCTCTGTTGGCCTACCGAGCTTGGGATTTGCAGGAGATTGATCGTCGTGCCCATGAGTTTGGCGTGCGGCCAGATGATGAGACCGATGTGATTCGGCGGAAGTATGCGTTGGATGTGGTTGAGCAGGGGGCGGCATTGTCGAGCGTGAAGCATCTGATTCGTGAGGGGTATATACAAGAGGTGGATGATCCGGACGAAGCTGGTCGGGCCTAATTCCTGGGCTGCGCTTTCATTTGGGCTGGTGAACATTAAGGAGTTGATTGGGATGGCGCAGAGTAGGAGACAGCTGGAGAATCAGCGGTCGAACGCGCAGTCGTGCATCGCGTCCGCGAAAGCTTCGAATGCGGAGATCGACAGACAGCTGGCCCGCCTGAAGACGGCCCTCGGCCAGGTCGACGGCATCTACCAGTCATGCAAGGGGCTGTCGCGTTCGATTAAGGGGTATGACGTGGGTGGTACCTGGCAGGGTGATCGGCGTGAGGATTTCGAGCATAGGAAGAGCGGTGCGCATGGTGATGCGGATTTGTATACGAACGCGGTCGACAACGTGTACGATCAGATTCATGACAAGATAAATGAGCTGAACAACCAGAAGATCGACAACAACGGCATCATCGGCGATGCGCAGAGGACGTTGAACGATGTCGTCAACGCGTTGCAGAAGTGGGTCCATGACTGGTGACCTTTGGCGCGTCGGGTTTTTCCGGCCCGGGTTTTGTGTGGTGCCTGCCTTTGCGGGTGGGATGTGTCGTGTTCTTTGAAAGGATGGGTTGATGGCGGATCAGGGCGATAGGGTGTTGTTGCATGTGTGGTTGCCGGCGACGCGGCGGTCGTATGATGTGGGGTGCCGTCGGGGATGTCGGTGCACGAGGCCGTGGTGTTGGCCGGATCGATTTTGGCTGGCCGTGAGCCGGGCCGGTACGTGGACCGTGGCGATGTGGCGTTCATGGATTCGGGGACGGGCCGTCTGCTCAATCCCGCGGCGAGCGTGTCTGGTGCGGGGCTGGTCGACGGCAGCCGGGTCACGCTGGTGTGATGGCGTGCGCGGCCGTTGTGCTGTCTTCTTCCCGCGGTGGTTGTGTTTGCCTCGCGTGACCGTTATTGGGTGGTCTTCGGCATGTGTCTGTTGGCGATTGGTTTGCTTCCCGGTGTGGTATTGAACCGGTATGTCAGATGGGTGGAGGGAAAATGAGTTTCACGGTGGTCAGGTTTGAGGCGGCGGACAAGGCCGCTGGCGGCGCGTTTGACGGAGGGCGGTCATGATGGATGAGCACGAAACGAACGGTGTTGTTGCCGGTTGTGGCACTGCTCCGGTTGACGGTCAGGCGGCCGGCCAGGGCGATGCCGTTGGTCATGGCGTCGATGATGGTTGGGATTCGGTTGTCGGTTCGGTGCCGGCGGGTGACCGGTGGGACAGACTGATCGGCCCTCTCGACCGTGTGGACGAGCCGGAGAAGGATGATGATGGCCGTCCCGTGAAGGTGCCGTGGTATGCGCCGCACAATCCTCGAAAGTCCCATATGCTCACGTATGTTTTGGGAATCACGGAGTGCCTTGGCTCGCTTTTTCTGTTTCATGAAATCATCTTTTCGATCCGTGAGAAACTTGATCCATGGATTATTGACATGGCGTTGGTCGTGGCTGTTGCTGCGATGTTTATTCAGGGGATGTTGGCGTGCGTTTTCGCGTTCCGTCGTACGGGCGGAACGCGGCGGGTGTTGGGGATTGGTTGCAAAGCGTTGAATCTGGTATGTCTGCTATGCCTTGTCTTCATGTTGGTGATGGAGCGTGATTTTGCTTATCTTTCTGTTTGCATCACAGCTTTGTTGTTTGTGGGGTTTGTCTCGCCGCTTTATATGAATATGGCTGATGATTTGGAGTTGAGGTCATGAGTTTTGACATCAGTTTTCATGTTTAGGGTTGCATAGTGGAGGTGTGAGATGGAGGAGCTCTTGAAGCAGTTGAGGCTGGTCGCCAGGCAATACCGATTTGTAGTGGTGCAAGGGCGCGGGCGTGTGGATTGTTTGCCTGAGCTGTTCCCCGGCCATGGTGATTCCGAGAATTTCTACAGGATTGTCCGGAAAGACGTTGGTTTCCGGGTATCGGGTATCCACAGGGGGGCGGAGCAGGCTCTCATCATGCTGTATTCGGTTGAGGACGTTGTGTTGTGTGTGAGCCTGTTGGTGGACCATCCTGTCATGGGCAGACCGAAGGGGTTGAAGCGTATGGATTTGTTTCGCGGTGGGCCTTGGGAGGTTCCTGATTCCGTTCCAGGTTCGATTGATGGACGTTATTATTCCTGTGGGTCGTTGAAGAATGGGGCTTCGTGCCTGTTGCGGGATGGCGGTGACTTCGTCGTCGTGTATGTCGATGCCGGGGGTGTCGGTCATGAATGGCAGAGACGGAGGGAATATCGTTTCGCCCTGCAGCTGATGGTCAACTGCGCGTGGTCGTTGGAGGTGATTGACGAGCGTGCCCGTGATCTCGGGGTTGCCCGTGACCGTGGGTTCGGCCGCTTGGTTGCTTGGTTTGTGACGAAGTAATGTGGCAATAAGGGTAAACACGGGATACCAATGAGGGATTGTTCCAGGAGGTAATGATGCGTCAGAGTGGAAGACAGTTGGAATGGCAACGGGAGAATGTGCAGTCATGTATTGCTTCCGCTCAAAGTCCGAATCTTGATATTGAGGAGAAGCTCTCGCGTCTTAGGGTGGCACGAGACCACGTCGATAGTATTTATCGGTCGTGCAAAGGGGCTGTCACGGTGAATGCGAAGAGAGTGGCCGCGGCGTCGTCCGGTGCTGACGCGGCGGTTTGTGTTCATGGAGCTGCGTGATGTGTCGCGCCAGTCGGCGTTGTGGAACATGGTGGGTGTCAACTGGGCGTTCCGTAAGGATTGTAACGGCGAGAGGTGTTCGTGCCGAGGGACGCGTTGGGTGTGTACGGGGGCATGAGTTCCTGGACGGCCTGCCCGAGACCCGAGAAGGATGTCCCGCGAATGGTGACCGGCAGGTTGCCATGGCGGTTGGAGAACCGGAGTCGGCTGCGGGTTTGCGGCGATTTATTGTCAAAATTATTTTTAATGGATTATAATAATTATATTTAGATAATTTTGCCAAGTTGTATCCGTAGGATTCGCACGTTGGGTGTGTCCATAGCCCGAGCGTTGAAGGGGATAGCGTGAAAGAGAAGAAACTGAAGGACCGCCGCACCAAAGCGAGAACGCTGAGCATCCATACCACACGCGGGGAGAAACTGGATTATGAACGTGCCGAATGGCTGGCGACCTGGCCTTCCCCGGTGTTGCTCAAGTTCAAATACGAGGTCAAGGGCCACAGCAATCTTTTTTATTACGACATCACCGGTTTGCCGACGCTCAAGGAATATCTCGGCATGGGCATCTCGCGTTCGCAGTATGTTTCGCTGTTGCGCTCGCTGGGCAGGTTGGGCGATCTGTGCTCGAAGGCGAACCTGCCGATGGAAGCGTTGCGTTTTGAACCGGAAAACGTGTATGTCTCCAAAGACGCAATGAGATTTTGCTGCCTGCCGATGGCCCCCGTTGTTCAGCAGATGTCGGTGCTCGCCCTGCTGGCGCTTCTTGCCGATCCGAGCAAGGTGAAATTCGTGCTGGCGGACGATCGGGAACTCACCGAGCGCACGATGGATTTTGTGCGGCGCTCGCGTGTGTTTTCGGCGTTCGACTTCAACGAATTTCTGGCAAACAACTTCGGCGGCGGTTCGGGTATGGCGGACGGGCAGTCGTCGGCAGCGCAGGATTATTCGTCTAAGGGGCATGCGCAGGAGGCCGTGTTCGATCCCTTTGCTGCCAATGCGCAACATCCTGCCGCCGGCGGAAGGGATGCCCAGGACGATGGCGATGCGCGTCGGCAGACCCCTGCCCCACAGCCTCCAAGCGTGCAGGCTCATCTCAATCCTCCAGAGGCGCCCGCTGCACCTGCCGGTCCTCCCCTCCCGTCTGATGCCCAAGCTGCCGTTGGTGGCGGCGCGCAGACACGCAGACATTCGAGCGATGCAGATGCAGTTGCCGATTCCGATTGCGACTTGGACGAGGACACCTTGCCAAGCCTCAAATTCCCCACTTCGGCACGAGCTCAATCTCCGAAGCCAGCGGGCCGATCCAAAGTCGAAAACCATGGAGCAAACGACATTCACTCCAATCAGGCAAAAGCTAGGAAAACCGCCCTTGATTCCGGCACCCGAGCGTTGTCAGGGGCCTTGAGATCTTCGAATCCACCCATTGCCGGTACCGCTTCGCCGCATAACGCAAAATCCGTCAACCATAACGCAAAATCCGTCAACCATGATGCAAAATCCGTCAACCATGGTGCAAAATCTGGCGGGCGCAAGCCCAAGGGAATGGGCAATCAAACAGCTCCCGCAGATCCCGGCTTTTCCCGGCAATCTCCGGCGTCGCTCTCTTTTGTGGTGGTACGCGACAGCGACGGTTCCAGGCTGTGCTCGGCTACGGCTTCGGTGGTGATCGGCCGTTCCAAACGTTGCGGTGCAAGGGTTGCGGGCAATACCAATGTCAGCAGGGTGCACGCGTCGGTGACCGGTCTCGGCGGCGGGCGGTTCATTGTCTCGGACCTGGGATCGGCAAACGGCACCACCGTGGCCGGCAGGATCCTTCATCAGGGCGATCAGGCGGAAATCGGGCTTGGCGAGCATTTCAGCGTCGCTGACGAATCGCTTCATCTTGAATAGCCTGGTTGGCTGATTTCGCGTCCCGACCTTGCTTTATGGGTATCCTATTGATCAAGGGCAAGGGCGTCTTTGCTTGCATCATACAAACCTTTTATACAAACCTTTTAAAGAATGCAGCGTGTATCGTAAGAATGTTTTTACTACCGGGCTCCGAGCTTTTCGACGCTTCGTCCGGCTTGATTTCAGGTAGGCATTCAGCGCGTTCTTTGCCGTCTCCGATACTTTGCAGGCATAACAGTTGTCATGCGAACGGATTGTGTGAAGCGGTCCTTTTGAATTTTTTCGGAAGTTGTATTGTCTAAATTCGTCAAGTAGTATTAGTGTATGCTTAGGCACTGTTTGCGATTTTTACGTGAAGGCAATCGTATTGCGTCGTAACGACCACGTATACTGGCACAGATGCATAGATCACCTCAGGAGGCAGAACTGATGGCTGAAGAGTCGGAGAACAACCAAAGCTCGACGGGAATAGAATATGCGGGGAAGCGTAAGTGGGGTTATGACGTTGATCAGGTGGATGATTTCCTTCAGCGGGCCCATGAAATGTATGACAGGAATGATGGCGAGCTGACGCAGCAGGATATTCAGAGCGCTGCATTCACCTTCACCAAAGGCGGCTATGTCATAGCCGAGGTCGACGCCGCGCTGGCACGCCTTGAGCACGCCGTGGTGGACAAGGAGACGGCCCGTCAGATTGCCGGCAACGGCAACGTCGCATGGCAGGCTCGTACCCAACAGCTTTATAGCATGATAAGCGCTCATGCCAAGCGCAGCCACAAGGATCGTTTCATCCGTGGTGAGAAGAAGCGTCCTTCCTATGATGTCAAGCAGGTCGATCGCTTGATCGATCAGATCATCACCAAGTCCGCCGATGATTTGGGCGTGAGGTCAATGAGCAGTGATGAGGCCAAGGATTTGGCCGATCTTAACTCAAGCACCGTGGCCAATGTCATCTTCACCCAGCGCAAGGGCAGCCGTGGCTATGACGAGCGTCAGGTCGACTACTATCTTGATGCGTGCGTCCAGCTTCTGAGCCGTGTCGAGTCTTATGCGCGTATCAGCGACTACAACCAAAAGAATGCCGTTGCCGCAGCCGCACAGTCGGCGGGTATGTCTGCTGCGCCAGTGGCCGTTCCGGTCGTTGCCCAATCGCAGCCTGATTCCGGCGTCAACAACGCGTCTGTCAACCCGCTCATCGGAGACAACACCACGGCCCCGTTCGTTGATCCGACGATTCCATCTCAATCGCCTGCTCCGGTCTATCAGCCAGAGCCTGCGCAGACTTCGCAGACCGCCGCTTCTTCCTCGACGTTTGACTTCAACGCCGCTGTTCCCGATACCTCCTCTCCGGTAATCCCGAATTTGCCTAATGGTGTAGGGGCGCAAAATAATACGCCGAATACCGCTGCGCCTTCGCAGGATAACGCGGCCGGCTCCGATGCCAGTTCCTCGTTGGCCGCTTTGGCAAACATGGCGAATGCCTCCGGGAGCGCTTCAAACACTGCCGAGACGGCGGCTTTCAATCCTGCGGTGCCGACGATCAACACTCCGGTGCAGAATAACGCAGGCAGCGGCGCCACCGGTGCCGGTTCTGAAGACGGAATTCCCAATATCGCATTCCCGGATTTCGGTACTCCTAAAAGCGACGATCAGAAGACCGGTGAGTGACGCTTCCACCAGAAGCGTACGCTGTGCCATGGTTCGTTTAATATAAGCACTGTGTCAAAACAACTGTCCAACCAAGCCAAGGCATCCGGAGCTCAAAGCCAGAACGCCGACAATGAGGTTGCTCAGTCCCATATGTCTCAAGGGTTTCCCGGTGGCAGCACCCATGGCAGCGGTGATAGCAATCTCAATGGTTCTTCCGTAGATATTCGGGATTCTGCCGATAAATCTGCGGGCGGCAAACCCAACACTTCGTGGGGGCTTGGCCGCCGTCTTCTGGTGACCATCCCGATTTTCATTGTGCTTTTGGGCATTCTGGTCACGGTTTCCAACCTCACCAGCGTGCCTTGGAAGAGGGAGCCGACAGGCCAATCCGTCTCCACACTTTCGCCGAACACCGCCGTTACGTTTGACAATCCGCAAGGCGTGCCGTTGGCGCACCGTGACAGTTTCAAGGTTTCCTCGCGTACGGTCAAGCTGGACATCAAACGGCCTGCCACCGGCGAAATACAGCATATCGACGTTTTGATTCGAGCGCCCAAAGACCCCGCAGGTGCGAATGCAAAGCACCCCGGTGTGGTCTTCATGCATGGCGCCGGTTATGGCACCGCGGAAAACAGCTTCGGCGACGCAGCCGAAGACCTTTCGTCCGCAGGCTTTGTGACGGCCGTTTTGGATAAACCGGTCTGGTCGACCAACGACATGACCCGTGACTATCCGGGAAGCGCGAAGGCTTACGATCAAGTCGTCCAATACCTACGCACGCAACGCAACGTCGACCCGGACAAGGTCGGCCTTTACGCGACTTCCGAAAGCACCTGGATTTCGCCCTACGTCATCAAATACGACAAGCGCATCGCCTTCCAGCTCCTCCTGAGCCCGATGGTCTACGGCCCGCGCCAGTCCCTGGGATTCTTCGTCGGGCAGGACTTCTCGCTGGTCGGGGCGAACAACGGCTACCAGTCCATCGTCCGCAGGCTTTTCCATGCCGATACCGACATGATGGGACTTCACAATCTTGATTTTCCGATGGATCTGCCGCAGGCTTACGCCGTGCCGACCATGGTGGTCTATGGTTCCAAGGACGTCCTGACCGCGCAGGTCGAAGGGCTTGAGCATATCCTCTATTCCGCCCACCGTGCAGGCAATCAGGATGTGACGGTGCGCAGCTATTCCGTGGCGAACCACGTTCTGCGGCTCGGCGACGAGGCTGACACCGGCACGCCGTTCGCCGACGATTACATCAATGACGTCATCTCCTGGGCCGTCGGCACCACTTCCGGCCTCAAACAGACCAGCGAGCTGGTCGCCGGAACGACCATTCGTCAATCCATTGCGGTGCCGCTGGAACTCAAGGCGAGTCGAAACCTCACCATCTACGGAACCATCGTCAACGTCGGCATGGTGGTACTGCTTCTTGCGGCGCTGCTGATGGCATTGATCGGCTGCGCGCTCAAGGCGTTCCGTCTGATTCGCGGCAATCACAACAAAGTGTTCGGCTTCATGCGCGGATTCGGCGGTGAGCTTTTGGCTGTTACGATTACGACGCTTGCTACGTTCGTGCTTTTCGGCGCCGGCCTGGGGCAGGTCATCATGGCCGTGGTCAAGCTCGGCTGGGGCGGGGCTCCCACGGAGAACCCCGGTATGATGTATTGGAGCTGGCCGGTCATTCAGGTGGTTTCGATTCTTGTGGTGTGGGCGTGGGCCCGCATTCTTGCCCGTTGCATCGAGGTCGCACAGGTGCGTGGACTGGCGCAGATTCCACCGCGAAAAGGCGCGATTTGGGACGTGGTCAGCGGTCGCGAGCCGGTTTTCGCTTCGAAGCGTTTCGGCCGTGTCTTCTTCTGGCTGGTTGCCGCCGCGATGTTCAGCGTCCTGCTTTTCTTCGCCTTCTGGGGCCTGTTCATTTTCTGAAACACGGTTTGTCACGCCGCTTGTACCATGTTATTGCTGATTATCCTGCGAGTAACCGGTCAATATTGCGAGAAAACGTTTGTTTTGAAGTACGAAAACATACGAAAACTAGCGGGATTGACCGGTTAGTGGCGCTACGATCGGATTGTGTGGCCTGTCAGGCGATGCTCTAGCTTAAGGCATAGCGACGAGTGGTGACCGTAGTATATATCTGTTATCACATTGAGGGAGGTGATTTCGGTGGCGTTGTATCGTGACGAAGGCGTGGTCTTGAAAACCGTCAAACTCGGCGAGGCCGACCGGATCATCACCCTCATGACCAAGCAACATGGCAAGGTGCGTGCCGTGGCCAAAGGCGTGCGGCGCACCAAATCGCGCTTCGGAGGCAGGCTGGAACCGTTCATGCGCGACGACCTGCTCATCGCCGAGGGCCGCTCACTCGACGTCGTCTCGCAGGCCGCTTCCATTTCTTCCTATGCCGCCCGGATCTGCGTGGATTACGACGCCTACACCGCCGCCAACGTCATCGCCGAAACCACCGACAAGCTCGTCTCCACCGAACACGAGCCAGCAAGGAGCCAATATATGTTGCTGATCTCCGCATTGGCTGCCCTTGCTCGTGCTCAACATCCGTCCGAGGCCATCAGCGACTCCTACGTCATGCGTGCGCTTTCTCAAGCCGGTTGGACCCCGCGGCTTTCCTCGTGCGCGGTGTGCGGTAAACGTGACGACCTCGATTACTTTTCCGTGGCTTCCGGCGGCATCCTCTGCTCCACCGACCATACCCCGGACTCCCGGCGCATCGACCTCGATGGCCGCGAGCAGATGGAGGCGCTTGTCGAGGGTGACTGGAATGTACTCGACCATGCGCCGTTGAAGGCCGAGATACGACGATTTGTTGAAGAATGGGGTGAATATTACCTCGAACGTCCCATTCGTTCGCTGAAGTTGCTAGATTCGTAAGTATGGCATTTGAACATGTGGACTACACTTCGCTTGACGTCCCGGCGGCGCCGTTCTCCGACCCCTCGATCATCCCGGCGTTCCCGAAAAACAAGGTTCCTCGTCACGTCGGCGTGATTATGGACGGCAACGGGCGCTGGGCCCAGCAGCGCGGCCTGACACGCACCCACGGCCACCAGGCGGCCGAACCGGTCGTCTTCGACACGATCGCCGGTGCCATCGAAGCCGGGGTGCGCTACCTGAGCCTATATACCTTCTCCACGGAAAACTGGAAGCGCAGCCCGCAGGAGGTCCGTTTTCTGATGGGCTTTTCGCGCGATATCATCCATCGCCGCGTCGCCCAGATGGACGAGTGGGGCGTGCGCGTGCGTTGGTCCGGCCGTCGCCCGAAGCTGTGGAAGTCCGTCATCGACGAGCTTGAGGTCGCCATGGAGCGCACCAAGCACAATTCCACAATCGACGTGGTCTTCTGCATCAACTACGGCGGTCGTTCCGAAATCGCCGATGCGGCTGCGGCCATCGCCCAGGAAGTTCGCGACGGCAAGATCAGCGGCGATCGCGTCACCGAAAAAATGATTTCCGAGCACCTCTATAATCCCGACATCCCCGATTGCGATCTGGTCATCCGCACTTCAGGCGAGCAGCGCACCTCGAACTTCCTGCCGTGGGAAGCGGCCTACGCGGAGCTCGATTTCGCGCCGGAGCTGTTCCCGGACTACGGGCGTGAGGCCCTGTGGCGCTCCATCGACCACTACGTCCACCGCGACCGTCGTTTCGGTGGGGTAAAGACCACGGCGAAGTGACGCTTTGGGCAGGTAGACAAGACTAAAACCGCTGTGTAATACTTTAGGCAAGTGACGAAAAAGAATAACGGCTCTTCCGCAATATTTCGGAAGAGCCGTTACTTGTTTGCCGCTTATCGATTATCCGTTAATGATTATCGACTTGACCGGCTATAAACGTCAGTCGCATAAACCAACGTGAGCTAACGATATTGATGTATTAATTCTCGCCGACGACCGATTGGTTCTCGATGATCTGGCAATGAATGCAAGCCGGAATGGCCGAATTGATCGGCGGCAGGTCGATGAGATTCTTGGGGAACGGATTCTCGCCCAACGAACGTTTCTCGATCAGGGAGACCAGCTTGCAGACCGCCCAATAGCCCATTTCGTAATATGGCATGGCGACCGTGGTCAACTTGGGGGAGAAGGTGTCGGCAATGTTGCTGTCGTTGCCCACGCCGATAACCGAGAGGTCCTTGCCGACCGTCAGACCACGGCGTGCCGCGCATTCGTAGATGTACCAGGCGCGCGCGTCGTCGTAGCAGAAGAAGGCGTCGGGCTTCACTTCGTCGAAAAGCGAGGAGACCATGCCCAGTGCATCCCCATCTTGGGAGACGTTGACGACCAGATTCTTGTCGAACGGCATTTTCGCTTCCTTGAACGCCTTGCGATAGCCCTCAAGCCTCGTGGCCTGCGCGATGGTGGGTGCGGAATTGCCGATATAGGCGATTTTCTTGGCGCCGGAATCAATCAGCCTCTTGGTGGCGTCATAGCCGATGGCGAATTCGTCGGGCTCGACGATGGGGAAGCGGTTGTCGACGGTGTTGGTGGAAATCAGCACCAGCGGCGAATGGACGAGGTCTTCGGGAACCTCAGTGACCTGGCTGGAAGGCTTGGAATAAAGGAAACCGTCCATGCCGTAACGTTGCAAGACGGAAATCTGGTCCGCCTGGCTGGCCGAACCATCCGTGTCGACGAACAGGATGATGTAGCCGTAATGACTGGCCGCATCCTGCGCGCCCTGCAAGGTCTGCGCGGTGTAAGGAATGTCGTAGATTTCGTCGGCGATGAATCCCAAGATCCCGGTTTTGCTGGTACGCAGGCTGCGTGCCATCGGGTTGGGCTTGTAGCCAAGCTCGTCGGCAATCTCCCGCACCTTTGCGGCTATCTGTGTTTTTACGCGTCCGGCATCTCGATTGTTAAGAACCAAGGAGACAGTGGAGATTGATACTCCGGCCTTTTCCGCGACGTCTTTCATTGTCATCATGTTTTTAATCTATACCCATTTACGGACTAAATAAATACATTTCCTACTATTTAAACTATCTGTCTATTTCGTTGGAAATCGGCGTTTATTTCGTTTGACCCAGAATCTCGTCAACAAGTTGTTGCTTTTCTTTGATTTGACCGGAAAAACCGGGACGTATGTCAAGTTTAAGTGTGACTTCGGTTCGAAATCCTTGACTTGCCAGCACCATCGTCGCGTCACTTACGGTTTTAAGTACGTCGTCAAGATTTCCCTCAATATTGGTGAACATCGCGTTGGTCTCGTTGGGTAGGCCGGATTCGCGGATGACATTGACGGATTGCGCGACGTATTCGCTCAGCTCCGAGCCCGTGCCGCTCGGCGCGATGGCTACGGCGGCGACGGTGTTGATATAGGGCTTGCCGGTTTTCGGGTCGGTCGGTACGGTTTGCTTGACTGCGTTGCGGTCGATGTTTTCGTTCATATTGGTCTCCTTGATTGTCGTCTGTATGCTACCTTCCAGGCTTGGCATTGCCCGCCGCCGTGTTTGCGCCGTGTGTCAGGCTGTGTCGATAAAGTGGGCACACAAGTAAATGTCGTGAAATGGCTGATTAAAGCCGAAAACGGAAGGTGTGTCGTGGCTCAATCCAAACTAGATGAAGTCGTATCGCTGGCCAAGCGTCGTGGTTTCGTGTTTCCTGCGGGGGAGATTTACGGCGGCACACGTTCCGCGTGGGATTACGGCCCGCTCGGCGTCGCGCTCAAAGACAATATCAAGCACGAATGGTGGCGCTCGATGGTGGTCACCCGCGGCGACGTGGTCGGCGTCGACACCTCCATCATTCTTCCTTCCGCAGTCTGGGAGGCCTCCGGGCACGTCAAGGTCTTCAATGACCCGCTGATCGAATGCCTCAACTGCCACAAGCGCCAGCGCGCCGACAAGCTTGAGGAGTCCTACGCCGAAAAGCACGGCGACAAGATGCCGGAAGACGGCCTCAAGTCGATTGTCTGCCCCGACTGCGGCACCCGCGGCCAGTGGACGGAACCGCGCGATTTCAACATGATGCTGCGTACGCACTTGGGACCTGTGGACGACGAGAATTCGCTGCATTATCTGCGCCCGGAGACCGCACAGGGCATCTTCGTGGACTTCAAGAACGTCATGACCTCTTCACGAAGCAAGCCGCCGTTCGGCATCGCCAACATGGGCAAGTCCTTCCGCAACGAGATCACCCCCGGCAACTTCATCTTCCGCACCCGCGAGTTCGAACAGATGGAGATGGAGTTCTTCGTTGAGCCCGGCACCGATGAGGAATGGCACCAGTACTGGATTGACACCCGCACCCGCTGGTACACCGACTTGGGGATCAACCCGGAGAACCTGCGCCATTACGAGCATCCCAAGGAGAAGCTCGCGCATTATTCCAAGCGCACCGTAGACATCGAATACAAGTTCGGTTTCAAGGGCTCCGACTGGGGCGAGCTCGAAGGCGTGGCCAACCGCACCGATTTCGATCTCTCCGCGCATCAGGAGCATTCCGGCGAGGACCTGGCCTTCTTCGACCAGGCCAGTGGCAAGAAGTACATCCCCTACGTCATCGAGCCGGCCGCGGGCCTGACCCGTTCGCTCATGGCCTTCCTGGTGGATGCCTACGCCGTCGATGAGGCGCCGAACACCAAGGGCGGCGTCGACCGCCGTACCGTGCTGCGTCTCGACCCGCGTCTCTCCCCGGTCAAGGCCGCCGTCTTCCCGCTGAGCAAGAAGGCGCCGCTGCAGGGCATCGCCCACGATCTGGCCGCCGAACTGCGTCAGCACGATTGGATGATCGACTATGACGAGGCCGGAGCCATCGGCCGCCGCTACCGTCGCCAGGACGAAATCGGCACGCCGCTTTGCATCACGGTCGACTTCGACACCGCCGACGACCACGCCGTCACCATTCGCGAACGCGACTCGATGAAGCAGGAACGCGTCGACCTCGACAACGTGGTCCGCTATGTCGCCGACCGCATCGGCGAGAAGCGTGTGCGCTATCCCGAAGGACCGGCCTCCATCGTCGGCACCACCGCAGCCGATGGCGCCGTAGACTTCGCCAAGGAGTCCGGAATTGATGAGTCCGCTCCAGTCAAGGTAGCCGAAGCCGGAGGACTTTACTGAGTCGCTCTGAAAACTAGTTAATAAAAAACTCTGCACAAGCTTTAACTGGCGTTGCTGGGTGTCGGGATATACAATGTCTAGACACCCTCCAGGCCGGTAGGCCAAGCTTTATGTCTAGCCATCGCATATCCCGACGCCCAGCACTCAACGGAATCCAATTGTTTTTGCTTCGACTCAAATAACCCATGTAGGTTATTAAGGGCCGATTCTCCAGAGATTCAGAACTTGTTGAGTGCTTGGGCTGGGATATGCGATGTCAGACCGTAAAGACTTGGCCGCGGAATCGTAGATTTCGCTTTTGCGCTCGAGAATCGCGCTCATTTCGCCTACAGAAAGTCCACAGGACTTTCTGCTTAACGGCTCAGCCCGGAGCGTGTCATACATTGCATATCCGACCCTAGACGCGTCGACCCAAGTATTATTGCCTTGACGACTTTGGAGTTAGATAAATAATAAGGTTGAGTGGTGGGGCGGGGATATGCGATGCTTGACCGTAAAGACTTGGCCTGAGCGGCCCGGAGCGTGTCAAGCATTGTATATCCCCGCCCCACCGCGTCAGTTAGATGCCGCTTTGATAAGCAGTGATTGAGAATAGGTGATACGTGAAAGACTTTAAGGAATGGCTGAAGCGAGTCGATTATTCGGAGGCTCGGCAGCGGTTTGATGATGGCTGGGACGAAGTGCTTAAGGGGTTGCCCGGGCTCAACCCAAGCGAAACCAGTGCACAGGACGGCGAATATGAGGCGGCAGACGACGGCAAGCCGTTGCCGAAGATCGCTCCGGTCGATCTCGGGCCGCTGCATATCGAGACCCCGGTCGTGCTCTCTCCGATGGCGGGCGTCACCAACTGGCCGTTCCGTTCGATCTGCCGCGCCTACGGCCCCGACGGGCTTTATGTCGCAGAGATGATCACCGCGCGTGCGCTCGTTGCCCGCAATCCCAAGGCATTCAGGCTTTGCCGCTTCGCACCCACGGAGACGATTCGCTCGCTGCAGCTCTATGGCGTCGACCCCAACATCACCGCGCAGGCCGCGCAGATGGTGGTCGCCGGCAAGATGGCCGATCACGTCGATCTCAACTTCGGCTGCCCGGTTCCCAAGGTCACCCGTCGCGGCGGCGGTTCCGCGCTGCCATGGAAAACCGACCTGTTCCGCGAACTCATCCATCGCGTGGTCGAGGTGTGCAGCGACGCCAATATCCCCGTAACCGCGAAAATCCGCGTCGGCATCGACACCGACCACACCACGTTCCTTGATGCCGCTCGCATCGCCGAGGACGAGGGGTGCGCGGCGGTCACGCTCCACGCTCGCACCACCGCCGAATACTATGGCGGCCATTCCGACTGGAGCCGCATCGCCGAGCTGGTTCAGGCTGTCGATATCCCGGTGTTCGGCAACGGCGACATCTGGGGTGCCGAGGACGCGCTGGAAATGGTGCGTGAGACCGGTTGCGCCGGCGTAGCTATTGGCCGTGGTTGCCAGGGCAGGCCGTGGATTTTCTCCGACATCAAGCACGCCTTCGCCGGTTCCAGCGAACGTTTCAGCCCGACTTTGGGCGGCGTCTTCCAGATCATTATGGCTCACGGTCAGCTGTTGCTGCGTTTCTACGACGGCGACGAAACGATGGCCGTGCACGATCTGCGCAAGCACATCGCTTGGTATCTCAAGGGCTTCCCTGTAGGAGGTAATACACGTCGTGAGTTCATGGAATCCGAAACGTTGGATGATGTCAGAAAAGTAATGGACAAACTCGACCCGACCGTCACTTATCCGCAGCGCGTCGCCGACAAGCCCCGCGGCCGTGTTCGCTACGCGAAAAAGGTTCACGTCCCTTACGGCTGGTTCGATTCGCGTACTACGACCCACGAAGAACGCGAGCAGCTTTTCGGCGACGACCCGATGGATGCCAGCTACTGATTCGCTCTTTTCTTTCCTGAATTCGTTCTGATTGCCGTCTGCTTTCCGACTTTTTGCGTGGTTGGCCTTCACCTTTTACGGAGTGCTGTTGATTATTCCTCATAAAAATGGGTAATAAGGAATGATTAGGCATGTTGAGTGGTGAGATCGGGATATGCGATGATCGACCGTAAAGACTTGGCCTTTGCAAAATCAAAGATTTTGCCTTCGCTCTCAATACATCGCGCTCACTTCGCCTACAGAAAGTCCATTGGACTTTCTGCCTCACGGCTCAGCCCGGAGTGTGTCGAGCATTGTATATTCCGACCCCACCACGTCAGTTAGATATATTCTGATGTCTATAAAAATTATAAAATTTCAAAAAATATGCGGTACACCCCGGGAAATAGTCTTAATTTAGGCGTGTCCTGCGATAGAGTAATAGGCATAACCGTGAAGTGACAGGAGACTATGGTGAGCGAGATTGCCCAGAATGACAATTTCAACGATAAAACGAGCATCAAGGTGGTCGGTGTCGGTGGTGCCGGTGGTAACGCCGTCAATCGCATGATTGCCGAAGGCTTGCAGAACGTTGAATTTGTAGCGATTAATACCGATGCGAAAGATCTGCTCCGCAGCGACGCGGACGTGAAGATTTCCCTGAGTGATCATTCCAGCCGCGGGCTGGGAGCCGGGGCCGACCCTGAAAAGGGCGCCAAGGCCGCGCAGGATCACCAGTCGGATATCGAAGAGGCGCTTAAGGGCGCCGATATGGTTTTCGTCACCTGTGGCGAGGGTGGTGGCACCGGCACCGGTGCGAGCCCCATCGTCGCGCGTGCGGCGCACCAGCAGGGTGCGCTGACCATCGCGGTGGTCACCCGTCCGTTCGCCTTCGAAGGCCCGCAGCGTGCCGCTTCGGCGAAACTGGGTATCGAGAACCTGCGCAAGGAAGTCGATGCGCTCATCGTCATCCCCAACGACCGTCTCCTTGAGCTTTCCGACAAGACCATCGGCATCGTCGACGCTTTCAAGACCGCGGATACCGCACTTCTCGCCGGCGTGCAGGGCATCACCGACCTGATCACGATGAACTCCTACATCCATGTCGACTTCTCGGACGTCACCGCCATCCTGCGCGGTGCGGGCACGGCCCTCTTCGGAATCGGTTCGGCACGTGGCGAGGACCGCGCCACCCAGGCCGCCGAAATCGCCATCAGCTCGCCGTTGCTCGAAGAGAGCATCGAGGGCGCCCACGGTGCGCTCATCAACATCGCCGGCCCCACCGACCTGAAGCTGCAGGAAGCCAGCGACGCCACCGAGTTGGTGCGCAAGGCGATTCACCCCGAAGCGCAGATCATCTGGGGTCTTGCTCTGGACGACGCTTACGGCGACGAGGTTCGCGTCACCGTCATCGCGGCGGGCTTCGATGCCGAAGGCAAGAAGGATGCCGAGAACCTCGACGATGTTTCAAAGTCCACATCGCGCAACTTGGATGAGCCTGCAGTGCAGACCTATGCTGAACCCGAGACCCCTCTGGTGCGTCACGTGCCCGATCTGGACACCCCTACCGTCTCGCACACCCCGGAGACCGAGTCCTACGATGATCCCGACGAATCGTCTTCGCCCGATGATCCCGGCGATCTCGATATCCCCGATTTCCTGCGCTAAAGAGAAGACGAAAGGATTTTTATGGCTGGATACATGAAAAAGGCGATGTCTTATCTGGGTATGTCTGATGTCGTCGATGATGATGACGAGGACATGCAGGAAACTGAAGATGCTACGTCCACGGATTTCGATTCGGACAGCACGGTGACCCCGATTACCCCGCAAACGTCTTCGGCTGCCCAAACCCAGGACACCCCTTCAACCTCACGCGCCGCCAAGCCCTTCCCGGCAGGTCGCATCAATCGCATCACCACCATTCATCCCAAGACCTACGACGAGGCGCAGAAGGTCGGCCGTGCCATCCGCGACGGTATCCCGGTAGTCTTGAACCTGACCGGTGTCTCCGAAGCCGTCGCCTATCGCATCGTCGATTTTTCCGCCGGGGTGGTCTTTGGTGTCCGCGGTTCGCTCGAACGCGTCACGCCCAGGGTCTTCCTGCTGAGCCCTGCCCAGGTCAACATCAAGGTGGACCAGTCCGCGTCCGATGAATCCGAAGATGGCCTGTTCTGAGGTTTTATGCTCTTCACCATCCTTTACCTGATCAAATGGCTTATCGGCATTTATTCCACGGTGCTCTTTATCAGGGTGCTGATCGACTGGGCCTTCGTGTTGATCCCTCGTTGGCGCCCAGGCCGTGTGATTGGCTCGATCATCAATGTCTTCTATGTGCTCACCGATCCTCCGCTGCGTTGGTTGCGCCGGTTCATTCCGGTTATCCGAATGGGCAATGGGGGATTGGACGTCACGCCGATGGTGCTGTGGTTCATTCTGGCAGTCGTGGATTTCATCATTTAGGTTTTGGATTTTTCAGAGTTCCTGCTCTCGTATGAAGAAAGGCCGTATCATGGCGTTACTGACTGCACAACAAGTAAGCGATAAGGCGTTCCAAACCGTACGCTTCAAAGAAGGTTATGACGTCGAAGAGGTTGATGATTTCCTCGATCAGGTTGCCCAGACCCTGACCGCGCAGCAACAGCGGATTGCGTATCTTGAGGGCCAGCTTGGTGCAGGTTCCTCTTTCGGTGTCGCGAACCCAGGCATGCCAGCCGGCAATCAGGGCTTCGTGCCGGATAGTTCATCGTCATCATCTTATTCTTCGTCGGAGGATATGGGGGACGCAGCGGGCGATGACCGGTTCTCGTCTTCGCAACAGGTTTCGTGGGAACAATAAACGTATAGTAAGCATCCTGTACAGGATTCCCGAGAACTTCGGGTACACTGCTTGGTGTAAGGTTTGTTTAAGAGTCAAAAAATTCAGAGGCATTATGCCCAAAGTGAGGTGTAAAAGTTTATGGCACTGTTAACGCCGAAAGATATCAGGGAACATGCCTTCCAAACCGTACGTTTTAAAGAAGGGTACGATGTCGAAGAGGTCGATGACTTCCTCGATCAGGTCACCGAGACCGTTGAAGCTCTCGGCAAGCAGGCTATGGCAAACGGCAACGGCCAGTCGACGCAGTCGCTGGGTCCGGATGTCAGCAAGCTCAATTCGAAGATTTCCGACCTGACCAGCCAGGTTCAGACGCTGAGCCGCGAAAACCAGACACTGAAGACGGCGGCAAGCCAGCAGCAGAGCACCACCGATCAGTCCGCAAGCGTGGATGCCTCCAAGCTCGCCGAGGCCGAGGAAAGCAACAGGGCACTGGCCGAGCAGAACAAGCAGCTCAAAGATCAGGTCGACCGTCTGAATGCCCAGATTGATCAGCTCACCGCCCAGGCCGCTCAGGCCGCAGGCAAGAAAGACATCGACAACCAGCTTGTCGCCGTCCAGCACGAGCGTGACGAATTCCGCAGCGGCAACGAGAAGCTTTCCCGTGAGCTTGAGCAGGCCAAGAAGCAGCTTTCCGGTGCCAGCCAGCAAGCCAAGCAGCTGCAGGATCTTTCACGCCAGCTTGAGGAATCCAAGCAGCGTGAGAACCAGTTGCGTGCTCAGGTCTCGAAGATCGAGCCGAACACCGAGACCGGCAGCCTGCAGAAGATCGCGGGAGCCGCTGCTGAAGCCAACAGCGAGCCCGAGCGCGCGACCGCCATGTTGACGCTCGCCATGCAGTTGCACGATCAGTACGTGGACAAGGGCAAGGCGAAGGCGAAGGAAATTACCGACGCCAGCCAGACCAAGTATCAGGAACTGGTCAACAAGGCCAACGACTATTCCACCCGCACCCGCAGCGAATCCGACGAGTATGCCAAGCAGACTCGTAGCAAGGCGGAGGATTATTCGAAGCAGACACGCTCGGAAGCCGATGCGTACGCGCAGAAGACCCGTACCGATGCCGATAACTACTCCTCGCAGAAGCACACTTCGGCCGATACCTACGAATCCGAGGTTCAGCGTCGCGCCGCCGAGTACGATCAGAAGACCCGTTCCGCGGCCGAGACCTATGCCCAGCAGGTGCGCGACAACCTTGCATCGCAGTCCAAGGTCATCGAGGCCAATATCCAGAGCCTCAAGCAGTTCGAGACCGAATACCGTACCCGCCTGACCGAGTTCCTGGGTCAGCTTGTCTCCCAGGTCAGCGATACGAACACGTACAACAAGATGGAAGAATCCAAGAACTGATTCGGTCATCGATATGAAGAATGTATCACCTAAACGGCCGCGCCATCGTGTGGCCGTTTTCGTTATCGTGGCGCTGGTGGCGCTGCTGCTCGACCGGCTTACCAAGGTGTGGGCGCAGGCCGCGCTGGGCGACGGCAAGACCGTCATCGTCATCCCGAAGCTGCTTGGTTTGACGTTGGTGCACAATCCCGGAGCGTCGCTGGGGATGGGTTCATCCGTCACCTGGCTGATTTCCTGCCTGGCATTCGTGGCCTGCGTGGCGTTGATTTATCTGGCCTTTACCACGGCTTCGCTTTGGTGGACGGGGGCGCTGACGTTGGCGTTCGCTGGAGCTTTCGGCAACCTTATCGACCGTGTCATTTTCGCCCACGGGTTCCTCAATGGCTCTGTGGTGGATTTTCTGAACTATGGCTGGTCCGTCGGCAACGTGGCCGATATCGAACTGGGGATAGCCGCGGTACTTGTTATCATTCTGCTGTTGGCCAGTGTGCCGTTCAGCGCAAAAGATGCCAAAGACAGCAAAGACATTCAAGATACTAAAGAACCTGTAGGCAGTGTCGAGAATAGGGGAGCAGACGGCCGATGAGTCGACTGGTACCTGCCCCCGATGCCTTGATCGGCAAGCGATTCGACGTCGCCGTAGCGAAGATGCTCGGTGTCTCGCGTTCCAAGGCCGTTGAACTTATCGAAGCCGGAGAAGTATCTGTATTACAGCACCATATTTCGAAATCCGGGACACTCGCCAGCGGCGATACCGTTCAATTCGATATCGTCGAACCTGACCCCGAACCGGAACCGTTGGCGGAAGACATGGCCGTTGTCTACGAGGATGACGATATCGTCGTGGTCGACAAGCCGGTCGGTGTCGCCGCGCACGCCTCAGCCGGGTGGACGGGTCCGACGGTTTTGGGCAGCCTTTTGGCTCGGGGAGTCCATATCACGTCCATGGGCGCCCCCGGCAGGCAGGGCATCGTCAGCAGACTTGACGTCGGCACCAGCGGGCTTATGCTGGTATGCAAATCCGACCTGGCCTACCGCGAAATGCGCCGCCAATTCGCAAATCACGAAGTGACCAAGATTTATCACGCTTTGGTGCAAGGCAATCTGACACACGACAAAGCGACCATCGAGGCGCCGATCGGACGAGCAAAAGTCTCCGATTTCCGTTTCACCGTCACCCCTCTTGGCAAAAAGGCGATCACTCACTGGGATGTGCTGGAACGTTTCAGCGAGGCGACGCTCGTCAGTGTCAATCTTGAAACCGGCCGTACCCACCAGATCCGTGTTCATTTTTCGTCCATCGGCCACCCGTTGGTAGGCGATCCCATGTATGGTGCTAACCCGGTGTTTGCGCAACACCTGGGGCTGACCCGCCAATGGTTGCACGCGATGCGCTTGGAATTCAAGCATCCCCGCACCCACGTCCACACTGTAGTAGAGTCCCGCTATCCCGCCGATTTGCAGCATGCGCTCGACACGGTAAGGGCATCTCACAGCGAGTAAATAGCCTTGATAACCAGATGGCGGCCGGTGGGTCGGACATACCTTATTTGGGACGCTCCTTGGCCGCTCGGCCGTGTCTTACGCCCGAACAAGGCATGTCCGACCCGCCAGCCTCAACCAAATTAATCTTATTAAACTGTTGAAAAGTGATTTTTAAACGTAACGTAGCTGTCGGGGGAGATATGCGTTGTTCGGGCGTAGGCTTGGCCGAACGGCCTTGAGTGTCCCGAACAATGTATATCTCCCCCGACAGCGGTACCAAAGATTTCGGAAATTTCAGCGTGCAGAAAAGTACTTGGGTCTGACCGGCTCGGTATCGTGGAGAGCATGGCTTATTCGGGAAATTTTGTTCAGTTGCACAACCATACGCATTATTCGTTGCTTGACGGCGCGTCCAAGATTCCCGATCTGATCAATCGCGCCAAAGAGCTCGAAATGCCGGCTGTCGGTATTACCGACCACGGCAATATGCACGGTGCCTACGAGATGTGGAGCAACGCCGTAAGTGCCGGTATCAAGCCGATTATCGGCATCGAAGCTTACGTTACCCCCGAAACGTCGCGAACCGACAAAACCCGCGTGCACTGGGGCACTGAAGCCCAACGCAGCGACGATGTTTCCGGCGGCGGCTTCATCACTCACATGACCCTTTGGGCCGAAAACGACGAAGGCCTGGTCAATCTGATGAAGGCTTCGTCCGTGGCCAATCTGGAAGGCCGCGTGGGCAAATGGCCGCGTATGGATTACGAAGTCCTCGAAAAATACCATAAAGGTGTCATCGGAACCTCCGGCTGCCCGTCCGGCATCATCCAGACCCGCCTGCGTTTGGGACAGTACAAAGAGGCTTTGCGCGCGGCGCACCAGCTGCAGGATATCTTCGGTAAGGATAATTTCTATATCGAACTGATGGACCACAATCTCGAGATCGAAAAGCGCGTCTCCAAAGACCTGCTCAAGATCGCCAAAGACCTCGGTGCCCCCATCATCGCCACCAACGATTCCCATTACGTCCATGAAGCTGACCGTGGCTCGCAGGACGCCATGCTCTGCATCAATTCCGGTTCGCATCTGGACGACCCGAACCGTTTCAAATTCGACGGTTCCGGCTACTACATCAAGTCGGCCGAAGAGATGCGCGAACTCTTCAAAGACCTGCCCGAGGCCTGCGACAACACACTGGAAGTGGCCGAACGCTGCAACGTGATGTTCGACGACCACGAGGACGGCGCCTTCATGCCGCTCTTCGACTGCCCGGAGGGCTGGGACGAGACCTCGTTGTTCCTGCACGATGTGCAGAAGGGCCTTGAGAAACGTTATGACGGCAATGTGCCGGACAAAGTGCGCAAACAGGCCGACTACGAATGCGGCGTGATCTGCCAGATGCAGTTCTGCGGCTACTTCCTCGTGGTCGCCGACTACATCAATTGGGCCAAGACCCACGGTGTGATGGTCGGCCCCGGCCGTGGTTCCGCGGCAGGCTCCATGGTGGCCTACGCCATGGGCATCACCGAACTCGATCCGCTGGAACACGGTCTGATCTTCGAACGATTCCTCAACCCGGAACGCGTCTCCCTGCCTGATATCGATATCGATTTCGACCCCGAAGGCCGCCAGAAGGTGCTCGACTACGTGGCCGACAAATACGGGCACGACAAGGTGGCGCAGTGCGTCATCTACGGCACCATCAAAACCAAGCAGGCCCTGAAGGATTCCGCCCGCATCATGGGCTACGAGTTCTCCGTGGGCGACCGCATCGTCAAGGCCTTGCCGCCGAGCAAGAACGGCAAGGACGCGAGCTTGAAGGAGATGTTCGATCCGACCTCCAAGAAATACGCCGAGGCGCGCGAGTTCCGCGAGCTCTACGAATCCGACCCCGACGCGCGTCGCATCACCGACGAGGCCAAGGGCATCGAGGGGCTGATCCGCCAGACCGGTGTGCATGCCTGCGCCACCATCATGTCGGCCACGCCGATCACCGACACCTCGCCGCTTTTGGAACGTACCGACGGCACGGTGACCACGACCTTCGAATATCACACCTGCGAAACGCTGGGGCTGGTCAAGAACGACTTCCTTGGCCTCTCCAACCTGACGGTCATCCGTGACACCCTGAAAAACATCGAACTCAACGGCAAAAAGCCGATTGATTACACGAAGATTCCGCTGGATGACAAGGAAACCTACGCGCTTTTGACCCGGGGCGACACCCTCGGCGTCTTCCAGCTCGATGGCGACGGGATGCGGGCGCTGCTCAAAAGCCTTAAGCCCGATAACTTCAACGATATTTCCGCGTTGATCGCCCTCTATCGCCCGGGCCCCATGGATGTGGACTCGCATAACAACTATGCCAAGCGCAAGAACGGCTTGCAGCCCATCACCCCGATCAACGACGAGGTGGCCGAGGCGCTCGCACCGGTGCTTGACGAAACCTACGGTCTCATCGTCTATCAGGAACAGGTGCAGTCCGCTGCACGAATCCTGGCCGGCTACTCGCTGGGGCGCGCAGATGTGCTGCGGCGCGCGATGGGCAAGAAGAAGCCCGAGGTGCTGGCCAAGGAACAGGGCCCGTTCTTCGAAGGTATGAAGGAGCATGGATACTCGCGGAAGGCCGCGCAGGACGTCTGGGACATCTTCGTGCCGTTCGCCGGCTATGCGTTCAACAAGGCGCATTCAGCGGCCTATGGGCTGATTTCCTACTGGACTGCTTACCTCAAAACCCATTATCCGGTGGAATTCATGGCTGCGCTGCTGCAGAACGAACGCAGCAACAAGGACAAGACCGCGCTCTACCTGGGCGAGGCCCGGCGCATGGGCATCAAGGTGCTGCCGCCGGACGTCAACGAGTCCCGGCTCGAATACGCGCCTGTCGGCGACATCATCCGCTTTGGTCTGGGGGCCATTCGCAACGTCGGCGACAAGGCCGTGCAGGACATCATAGCTGAGCGCGAAAGCAAGCGCGGCAAGTTCGTCAACTTCATGGACTTCATTCGTCGCGTGCCGTTGAGCGCCCTCAACAAGCGTTTGGTAGAATCGTTGATCAAGGCAGGTGCCTTCGATTCGATCGATCCCAACCGTCGCGCGCTTTTCCAGATTCACGAACCCGCCATCGACTCGGTGGTGAGCCTGAAGCGCAAGCAGGCCGAGGGACAGTTCGATCTGTTCAGCGACCTGGGCTCCGATGGCGACGGCGACGGGGCAGGCGCGGGCACTGACGCTATGGGTGACGCTCAGGTCAGTGTTCCTGATATCCCGGAATGGGACAAGAAGACCAAACTGAACTTCGAGCGCGAAATGCTCGGTCTCTACGTCTCCGACCATCCGCTTTCCGGCATGGCTTCGGTTTTGAACAGCCTGCGCGACATGTCCATCGCCCAGCTGATTAACGGCGCCGCGAATATGGACGACCGGCAGCAGGTCACTATCGCCGGGCTCATCACTTCAGTTGATCGTCGTGTCTCCAAAAAGGGCAACCCCTGGGCCATTGTCACCGTCGAAGACATGGAAAGCTCCATCCAGTGCATGTTCTTCGGGCGTGCTTACACCGGCGCCGCCGAATCGATGGCCGTCGACGAGGTGGTGCAGATCCGCGGGCAGATCGAGCTGCGTGACGAGACGGTGAGTTTGCGGGCCAACGAGATGAACGTGCCGAATCTGGTGGCCGAGGATGAACGGCCGCTGGTGCTCACGTTGCCGCAGACCGCCCTGAACCGGCCGCATGTCATGCAGTTGGGGCAGATAATTACCAAGCATCCCGGAGTCTGCGAGGTGAAGCTGGCCATTCTTGATTCCAATGGCAACGCCAAGGTGCTGACGTTCGGTGACCGTTTCCGCGTGAAACGCGACACGTCGCTGTTCGCGGAGATCAAGATTCTCTTTGGTCCCAAGTGTCTGCCCGCGTCGTAGGCCGGGCTTGTTTGCGTCGCAGGTGCAATGGTTGGTTGCAAATGCGACGGTGAGGAATGCAATTGCGTCGCAGATGCAGTGAATGATTGCAAATGCGATGTTCTTGACCTGGTTTGCGTCTCATTTGCAATCGGTGGTTGCGTTTGTGACGGTTTTTGGTTTAGATCCGTCGTATTTGCAATGATTGGTTGTGTTTGCGACGGTGGGGGATTCCATTGCGTCGCAGACGCAATATGGCAAATGGGCAATTGGTCTCAGAATGTGAGTTGTATCTCATACCGATGCATCGTGCCGAATACGATAGAAAACATGGAAAATAACACCATGCGAATTATCGATCTGCGCGGAAAGCGCCTCACCCGTGCGCAAATGCTTGAGGCCATGCCTCGTGCCGAAATGGGCACGAACGAAGCCAGCAGCGCTGTGCGCCCCATTCTCGATGACGTCAAGGCCCGTGGAGCAGCGGCCTTGCGTGATTTCGAGGAGAAATTCGATCATATTCGCCCGCACCATCTGCGTGTGCCTGCTGAGGCCATGCAAAGTGCGCTCGAAGAGCTTGACCCTGAGGTCCGCGCCGCCATCGAGGAATCGGTGCGTCGTATCCGCAAGGTCTGCGCCTCGCAGGTGCCGAAGGACTTCTATACCGACCTGGCAGAAGGCGCACGTGTCGCCGAACGCTG
Source organism: Bifidobacterium sp. ESL0728 (assembly GCF_029392015.1). NCBI lineage: Bacteria > Bacillati > Actinomycetota > Actinomycetes > Bifidobacteriales > Bifidobacteriaceae > Bifidobacterium > Bifidobacterium sp. ESL0728. The sequence continues at coordinate 1,848,786 of NZ_CP113925.1, read as the reverse complement.
GGTGCCGATTGAGCGCGTCGGCCTGTATGTGCCCGGCGGCAAGGCCGTCTACCCGACTTCCGTGATTATGAACGCCGTACCGGCGCAGGTCGCCGGCGTTTCGTCTCTAGCCATCGCCACGCCTCCGAGCGCCGACAACGACGGCTTGCCTAACAAGACCATCCTCGCCACCTGCGCCATTTTGGGCGTCGACGAGGTCTATGCGGTCGGCGGGGCACAGGCCGTCGCCATGTTCGCTTACGGCGCCAACGGTTCGGAGCCGCAGGACGGCGAAGTGCTGTGCGAACCGGTCGATAAGATCACCGGCCCTGGCAACATCTTCGTGGCCACGGCCAAGAGCATGGTCTCCGGTATCGTCGGCATCGACGCGGTCGCAGGGCCCACCGAAATCGCGATTCTGGCTGACAAGACCGCCAACCCGAGCTGGGTGGCCGCCGATCTGATCGGCCAGGCCGAGCACGACGAGCTCGCCGGTTCCGTCCTGATCACCGACAGCGAGGAGCTGGCCAAGAAGGTGCAGGAAAGCCTCGATTACCGAGTTCCGAAGACGATGTCCCATACGCGCGTCGCCACGTCGCTCACCGGCCGCCAGTCCGGCATCATTTTGACCGACGGCTTGGATCAGTCGGTCGATGCCGCCAACGCCTATGCTGCCGAGCACTTGGAGATTCAGACCGAGAACCCGGACGAGGTCGTGCCGCGCATCAAGAACGCCGGCGCCATCTTCCGCGGTCCGTATTCGCCGGTTCCGCTGGGCGATTACATGTCCGGTTCCAACCACGTGCTGCCCACCGGCGGCACCGCCCGCTTCGCCTGCGGTCTCGGCGTGCACACCTTCATGAAGCCGGTCGAGGTCATCGAATACGACGAGCAGGGCTTGAAGCCTCTGGCATCGCTGATCAATGCCTTCGCCGTCTCCGAGGATCTGCCGGCCCACGGCGAGTGCGTGCTGAGCCGCTTCGTCGACGACCCGTACGACAAGGCCACGTTGAAGGAGCAGGAGCGCAAGGCCGGCCTGCGCAAGTAGCCTGGTTCGTTTCGGCTTCGGTCTCGGCGGTCTGAAACCGCTGACCCCGAGGCTATTGAAATTATCGGGAGGAAACCGGATATGATCGCCTACGCACATGAACGGAGCATCACTGCCGAGCAACTTGCTTCTGTGTTCGATCGATCCGGAATCCATCGCCCGACCAAGGATTTGGCCAGGTTGCAGGAAATACTCGACAATGTCGATGTCTTATGGACGGCGTGGGATGGCGGACGTCTTGTTGGCGTGGCACGTGCCCTGACCGATTTCAGCTATGCCTGTTATCTTTCGGATTTGGCAGTCGACAGGGATTGCCAACGTCAGGGTATCGGCCGAAAACTGGTTGACGGCGTTCGCAGTACGATTGGGCCGGATGTGTCGTTGGTGCTGCTGGCGGCAGAAAAGCAATGCAATGTTTATCCCCGCATAGGTTTCCGCCATGCCGACAACGCATTCATGATTGCCGGACGGCCGTTCTAGGAATGAGGTTGGTGGCCGTTTTTCCAACATGAAGTGCGATGAGATGCAGAAAAGTGTTCATTTCAGCTGCTCAGTGAGCACTTTTTGCCATGAAGTCGGTAAGATGCTAGAAAATGGTCATTTAGAGTGGTTCAGTGCCGTTTTCTTGCATGGCTGGTACCGGATGCTGGAAACAGAACATTGTCGAAATGAAGGGAAGAGCAAGATGACCAATTCGATTCCACAGGATCTGCCGCTGCGCAACGACCTCATCGGGGAGGTTCCTTATGGGGCGCCGCAGCTTGACGTGCCGGTGTGCCTGAACGTCAACGAAAATCCGTATCAGCCCGCGCCGGATGTCGTTGATCAGATCGCCGAAGATGTGCGTAAGATCGCCCCGACGCTCAACCGTTACCCTGACCGTGAGCACACCAAGCTGCGTCAGGCGTTTTCGGACTATCTTGCACGCGAATCCGGCGTGAAACTCGGCGTCGAGCAGTTGTGGGGCGCCAACGGCAGCAACGAGATCATGCTTCAGCTGTTCCAGGCGTTTGGTGGACCGGGACGCAAGGCGTTGGGCGCCGATCCGACCTATTCCATGTATCCCGAATATGCACGTGACACGTTTACCAAGTGGATCACGGTGAAGCGTAACGCTGATTTCTCGCTGAATCTTGAGGCTTTGCTGGACGCCATCGACCGCGAACAGCCGTCGATTATCCTCTTGACCAGTCCGAACAACCCGACCGGCACCATCTTGCCGATGGATCAGCTGGAAGCGGTGCTGAAAGCCGCGCAAAACGCCAAGGTTGATGGGGCGGCAGAAGGCGTACACCCCGTGGTCGTGGTGGACGAGGCCTATATCGAATTCCGTACTCCCGGCACGCCAACAGCGCTGGAACTGTTGGCTGGTTACCCGAACCTCGCCGTAAGCCGCACGATGAGCAAGGCGTTCGCCTTCGCAGGTGCGCGCGTGGGCTATTTGGCCGCCGACCAAGGCATCATCGACTGCGTGCGTATCGTGCGCATGCCTTACCATCTTTCCGCCGTCACGCAGGCCACGGCGCTCGCAGCGTTCAAGCACACCGATGAGCAGCTGAGTCAGGTGAAACATCTGCGCGAAACCCGTGAGGCCACCGCTGCGTGGCTCAAAACGCAGGCCTGGCACGGCAAGCCGCTACAAGTCGCCGATTCGCAGTCCAACTTCGTGCTCTTCGGCGGTTCCTTCGAAGACCGCGACCGCATTTTCGACGAGCTTCTGAAACGCGGCGTGCTGATTCGCGTGGTCGGCCCAGACGGCTGGTTGCGTGTGTGCATGGGCACCGACGAGGAGATGGCCCGTTTCCGCGAAGCGTTGACGGAGGTCTTGGCGCAGCTCGAAAACGAATAGTGGTTATTAGGTTTCCTGACAATACGCACGAACCCTGATTCATGTCATAAAGAATTCATTTCCCATATGAAATCTGTGATACATATGGGAAATTTTCGCTTGACTTCGCGATGAATTATGATGGTAGAAGTCTTGAAATGTATATGAACAGGGATAAAGGAGCGGGTATGGCAAGAACGGCGACAATAGTGCGCGAGACCAGCGAGTCCAAGGTCGAGCTGAGCCTGAATCTCGACGGCACCGGCAAAACCGACATCGAGACGACGGTGCCCTTCTACAACCACATGATGACCGCGCTCGGCAAGCATTCGCTGATCGACCTCAAAATTCGCGCGAGCGGTGACACCGACATTGACGTGCACCACACCGTGGAAGACACCGCCATTGTCTTCGGCGAGGCGCTGAAGCAGGCGCTGGGCGACAAGCGCGGCATCCGCCGGTTCGCCGACGCCACCGTGCCGCTTGACGAGGCGCTTGCCCGTGCCGTGGTCGACATTTCCGGCCGGCCGTATGCCGTATGCACCGGCGAGCCGGCAGGCTTCGAATACGCCATGATCGGCGGGCATTTCACCGGTTCGCTGGTCCGTCACGTCATGGAATCCATCGCCTTCCACGCTGACCTCTGCCTGCATATGACGGTGCTCGCCGGCCGCGACCCGCATCATATCGCCGAAGCCGAGTTCAAGGCATTGGCACGTGCCTTGCGTTTCGCCGTCGAACCCGACCCACGTATCGCCGGCATCATTCCCAGCACGAAGGGAGCGCTGTGATGAGTGAACGTCGCGATGATGATGAACAAAACGACGATTTCAAAAATTTTAGTGGTGGTGACAACACCAATGGGTTCGACAATGCCAATAATGCCAATAATGCCAACAATCTCAATGGTTTCGGTAAAGGCAACGGCTCAGGTAATATGAGTGGGTCCAATGGTTCCGACGATTCAAGTAGCGAGAACGGCGGACTGTTCAGCGACGAAGAGCTTGAGGAAGCGCTGGCAGATTTCGAAAAGGAATTCGCGGACGATACGGACGGCAAGAATTCGGACGATAAGGCCTCCGATGGTTCCAACGATTCCGGCGTAGGTGGCAAGGCTTTTGGTGAGGGCACAGCCGGCAATATCTCAGGCGGCGATGTCAGCCAGCAGCCGAACGCAAATTCCGGTATAAACGGCGCGGGCGACGCCTCCGAACTCTCCGATCGCAAAATTACCGATGAACTTGATCAGATGGACTTCGACGAGGAACTCGAAGGGCTTATCGGCAACCGTGCCAAGGTGGCTATGCTGATCACCAGGCTGATTTCGGCGGATTTGCTTGCAGCTTTCTGCCAGATCGCGGATATTTCGGCCGATTGCTTGGCCGATGAAAACGGGGCCGTGGCGATTCTGCACAATCTCGATGGCGACGCTCCGGAAGGTGCCGCAAAAGATCTCACGAGCGTGGTCAATGGCATGCCGGCCGTGCTTTCGGTCAATCGTGCCGACAAGCTCGTTTCCACGCTCTACATGGCCGGTGAGCCGGGCCAGCAGTTCGCTCCGCCCGTGCTTTTCACCACCACACCTCGCTGCGTTGAAGACCTGATGCTTGGCATTACCGATGTCGCCGAGCTCAAGGAGCAAGGCATGCATGTGGTGGCAACCGCTGATTTCGACCGCAAGAAGGCCTTCGGCGTGATTGCGGACCATACGCGCTCGCGCGGGCGTGGCAAACCCAGCATTCAGTAAGCGGCGGTTCGTTCAAAAGCGGTTTGGTGATTTCGGCGTGAAGGCGGCAAGACGAAACGCAAGTTTGTGTTTGCCGTATTCCCCTGAATTATTCCTTTGGGATATCGTATGCATTTTCTTGAAGAAAATTTTGCGAGCGGAATTGTGCCAGTAAAGCACTTTTTGGATGATTCCATATCGTATGGTGAATGATTTCGATAGGTTGCGCGAATCCAGACGATACTTAGATTATCCAGACAAACGTAGGGAACAGGTTCACACAACAAACCTACGAAACAAACGAAGAGGCAAAATCGAGGGAAATGGGGAACAGGCAATGACCGCAGTGGTGGTGTTCGATTATGGTTTCGGCAACGTGCGCTCGATGATGCGTGCGCTCGCCCATATCGGGCTTGAGCCGACGCTGACCAGTAACCGCCGTCAAGCACTTGAAGCCGATGGGCTGGTGGTGCCCGGCGTCGGAGCGTTCGCGGCATGTATGGACGGCCTCAAGGCCGTGGGCGGCGATCAGATCATTCTCGAACGTCTGAAGGCGGGACGGCCGGTGCTCGGCGTGTGTGTTGGCCTGCAGATCATGTTTTCGCAGGGCACGGAAGGCGGCGAGGCGGCAAAGGGTCTCGGCGTGATCGACGGAAGCGTGGATCTTCTTGACGCCGACGTGGTGCCGCACATGGGCTGGGACACGATCAGCGCTCCCGACGGTTCCGTGATTTTGCATGGGCTTGAAGACCAACGATTCTATTTCGTGCATTCGTATGCCGCAATGACCGCTTCCATTCCCGAAAACCCTGTAATGACGGCGAATAATGCAGCTCCCGGAACAGGCGGGTATCAGGGCCATGCGCAGTCCTCCATCGATGAGGTGAAAACGCAAAAGGTGGGATTCTGCGATTACGGACGCAGCCATTTCGTGGCGTCCTACGAGCGCGGCCCGCTTTCGGCCACCCAGTTCCATCCCGAGAAATCCGGGGAGGCTGGCGCGCAGCTGCTCAAGAACTGGGCGGCGACGCTGTAGGCTTAAGACATTGCGGAATCCTGATTTTCCGACATGGCAGCGTTGCGGATAAGCGCGGCAGTTGGTTTTAACAGAGTTTTGACAATATGTATTACGTATTGATTGATGATTCAGAAATTAGCGTTTCAATTCAAAGGAGAAGACATGCTGACATTGCTTCCGGCTGTTGACGTCCGAGGCGGCAAGGCAGTGCGTTTGCGTCAAGGCAAATCCGGGTCCGAAACCGATTACGGCAGTCCGTACGAGGCGGCGCAGACATGGTTCGACGAGGGTGCGACTTGGATTCATTTGGTGGATCTCGACGCCGCGTTCGGCACCGGCGACAACCGCGCGAAGCTGCGCGAGATCGGCGAAAAACTTGGTGACAAGGTCCAAATCGAAATGAGCGGAGGCATTCGCGACGATGCCAGTCTCGAAGCGGTGTTCGAGGCCGGTGCCGCGCGTGTCAACATCGGCACCGCAGCGTTGGAAAACCCGGAGTGGACCGCCAAAATCATCAAAAAGTACGGCGACAAAGTGGCCATCAGCCTGGACGTCAAAGGCCACACCTTGGCCGGCCGTGGCTGGACCAGCAAGGGCGGCGACCTCTTCGAAACCATGGCCGCGCTCGATAAGGCCGGCTGCCGGCGTTACGTGGTCACCGACGTCGCCCACGACGGCATGATGGACGGGCCGAACCTTACGTTGCTGCGCGAGGTCGCCGAACGCACCCCGGCCCACGTCACCGCTTCCGGCGGTATTTCCAGCCTCGATGATATCCGCGCCGTTGCGAAGCTCGAAAGCGTCGGCGTCGATGCGGCGATTCTCGGCAAGTCGCTTTACGCCCATGCCTTCACGCTTAAGGAAGCGCTCGCGGTTGTTGGACGGGAGTAGTCTTGGCTTCGCCAGACAGCGCAGCTTTGCAGATTCGATTTACAAAGTGGATTTCTAGGTAAGGGGTTTAATCCAGTCGGCAAGCCATTACGTAATATAGATTTTCAAGACGGGTTAGTTGTACTTGGAAATCCTCTTATCGCAATACAATAGCAATAGGCAATGCAAATATTTTCGGGATGGATATGATGCTTTAATGAACGTAAGCATTGCAGGAGCGAAGAGAAATGAGGAAAGCCGATGAAAGGTGCACTTTTTGATTTGGACGGCGTGATCGCCGATACCGCTGTTTACCATTTTCAGGCCTGGCACAAGCTGGTCAAGGACCATTTCGACCGCGAGCTTCCCGACGAGCTGGAGGAAAAGACCAAGGGCGTCAGCCGCGTCGACTCTCTCAAGGTGATCCTGAACTATCTCGATGTCACCGTTCCGCAGGGCGAGTTCGACGCGCTCGCCGCGGAAAAGAACGAGGCTTATCGCGGGCTGCTTTCTGGGCTGACTTCGGCCGATATCCTGCCGGGAATTCCTGAATTGATTGCGCAGATGAAACGGCATGGCGTGAAGCTTTCGCTGGCCTCGGCGAGCATGAACGGCCCGTTTATCCTTGAGAAGCTTGGACTTTCTGATACGTTTGACGCGATTGCCGATCCGAGCAAGGTGGCCGCCGGCAAGCCAGCTCCCGATATTTTTCTGGAAGCGGCTGCTGAAATCGGCGTCGATCCCAACGATTGCGTGGGCTTGGAGGATTCCGTCGCGGGCATCACCGCCATCAACGCCGCCGGAGCGTTTTCGGTAGGCGTCGGCAGTCCGCAGGAGCTTGGCCATGCCAAGCTGCTGGTAGCCAATACCACGGCCTTGCGTTTCGACGAGATTGAACAGGCTTGGGAACGTCGCTGAGTTCGCAGGGAAATCACAAGTCGGCAAATAGCAAATCGAGAACGACGTAATTCCGCCAATTCGAAAAACCTATTTGCCGACTTGTAATTTACATCAGCTTGGCGCAATCCCAATTTTTAACTGGAATGTAATAATGCCGTGAGACCATAGGGTTATGGATAAACAGCAAGAATTCGCCTTGCGTACCGTCGAGGAACGCGATGTGCGATTTATTCGTTTGTGGTTCACCGACGTGCTGGGAACGTTGAAGTCCGTAGCCATCGCGCCTGCAGAACTTGAGGATGCCTTTGAGGAAGGTCTCGGCTTCGATGGTTCGGCGATCGAGGGCATGACCCGCGTCTCCGAAGACGACATGATCGTCAGGCCGGATCCTTCCACTTTCCAGCTGTTGCCTTGGCGTGACGGCCCGCAAGGCACCGCCCGCATGTTTTGCAACATCCTGACCCCTGACGGCGAACCGTCGCTCGGCGACCCGCGCCACGTTTTGGAGCAGGAGCTTCAAAAGGCCAAGGAGAAGGGTTTCACCTTCTACGTCCACCCCGAGATTGAGTTCTATCTCTTCGAGCAGCAGGACGATTGGGGCGAGCCGCCTACGCCTGTCGATTACGGCACCTACTTCGACCACGTGCCGCGCAGCCCGGGAATGGATTTCCGCCGCGCCGCCGTCAACATGCTTGAGCAGATGGGCATTTCCGTCGAATACTCGCACCATGAGGTCGGCCCAGGCCAGAACGAGATCGATCTGCGTTACGCCGACGCGATGGCGACCAGCGACAACATCATGACCTTCCGTACCGTGGTCAAGGAGATTTCGCTGGAACGCGGCATCCACGCCAGCTTCATGCCCAAGCCTCTGACCGACCAGCCCGGCAGCGGCATGCACACCCACCTGAGCCTTTTCGAAGGGGATTCGAATGCCTTCTATGAGGCCGGGCAGGAATTCAACATGTCGTTGATCGCCCGCCAGTTCGCCGCCGGTATTCTTTATCATGCCCGCGAAATCAGCGCGATCACCAACCAGTACGTCAACTCCTACAAGCGCTTGTGGGGCGGCAACGAGGCCCCGAGCTACGTCTGCTGGGGCCACAACAACCGTTCCGCGCTGCTGCGCATCCCGCAGTACAAGCCGGGCAAGGGCAATTCGGCACGTATGGAATACCGTGCGCTCGACCCGGTCGCGAACCCGTATCTTGCGTTTTCGGTGCTTTTGGCCAGCGGCCTCGATGGCATCGAGCAGAAGATGACGTTGTGCGAGCCGACCAGCGACGCGGTCTGGGATCTGACCGATGCGGAGCGCAAGGCCATGGGCATCGAACCGTTGCCGGAAAACCTCGACGAGGCGCTGAAGGTGATGGAGAAATCCGACTTCGTCGCCGGCGTTTTGGGTGAGCATGTCTTCGAATACTTCCTGCGCAACAAGCGTCAGGAGTGGGACGATTACCGTCGCCAGGTCACCCGCTACGAGCTGGAGAAGTTCCTGCCGAAGCTCTGACATGGGTTTCCGGCATTTTCTGGCCACTGGGTGTGGGTGAATGGCATGGATGTGGCGGTAAATGATGAATTCGTCATGAATACGCCGCTGAGTGCTGCTGAGTGGCGTGAAAATGGCGGTATTGGTGGTTTTCTCCATTTTGGACCGCTGGGTGTTGTCCAACGGCTTGTTTATGGAGGTTTCATTTGCTTGGTGTGCGGATTCGATTGATGTGCGGCAGCAATTCCATACTGCCGGCTTCGACTGGGATCCATCGGATTGATGCGCTTTTCATCAGATGCACTTGTTGACTTGGCCCGTGCAATTCGGGCGTGTTGGCTCTGCTTTTGACACCTCCTGTCCGTATTATTTCATGATGAACGTGCTGAAACGGGGTAGTCGAAAAGCACGATCGAATAAGGTCAGAAGAACAGCAAAGGCAAAATGATGGGACAGGCAGCGCAGCGTCACAATGGCAAAGCGATAAACGGAAATGCTCAGTCCGGTGACTCGCAACCCGTTGATTCCCAGTCCAAGGGCGCTCAATTCGCGGCGGATCAACCTGCGAAACATTGCTTTTGGAACCTGCCCGTTTTCACGTTGGTGGCCATGAGTTTCATGCTCGGGATGAGCGAATTCATCGTCGTCGGCATTTTGCCTGATATCGCGAAAGGGCTTTCCGTCTCGGAAGTCGCCGTCGGCAATCTGGTTTCGATATTCGCCTTCGTCTACGCGCCGGCCACTCCCATCGGTTCGGCCCTAAGCGGCCGTTTCCCGCGCTTTCCCACTCATATGGCGCTTGTGGTCGTCTTTATTCTTGGCAACGTCCTGTGCGCAATCGCCCCGAATTTCGCGTTTCTGGTGGTGGCCCGCATGGTCATTGCAGTGGTTTCGGGCACGTTGGTGGCGATGTCGATGACCTATTCCGGCGAAGTCACCGACCCGCAGCATCGCACGAAATTCATCGCTTGGGTGTTCTCCGGATTTTCGCTGGCTTCCGTGGCAGGCGTGCCGGTGGGAACGTGGCTTGCTGGCGTGTGCGGCTGGCGTTGGACGTTCTGGCTGATTGTCACCCTGAGCGTGGTGCTGATGATTTTGATGATTGCGGTGCTGCCTCATAGTGGTGGCCAAGTTCACCGCATCGGTTTCCTCGCCCAGTTCAAGCTTTTCTTCGACCCGCGTATCGATCTGGGCATCGCTGCCGTTCTTTGCGGTGCCGCCGCCAGTTATGTTTTTTATACCTATCTGACGCCTATCATGCGTGACGAAATCCATCTGCCGCAACAGTATCTGAGCGCCGGCCTGGTCGTCTTCGGCTTGGCCAGTCTCTGGAGCAACCTTTACGGCGGCAAGTTGGCGGATCGTGGCCGGGGTGTCGAACCGTTGGCGCGTATCCGGCCCATTTACCTTACCCAGCTGGTCTGCCTTTGCGCGTTGCCGCTCGTGCATTTCCTACCCTGGCTTGGCGTGCCGCTGCTCATCGCCCTCGGCATGCTGATGTACCTGCAAAACGCATCCTCGCAGGTGCTTTATATGGACGTGGCGGAATCCTCGCACCCCGGCTGCCTCAATCTGGCTTCGTCGCTGGAATCGATGTCGTTCAACATCGGCATTGCCTTGGGGTCAGCTGTCGGCGGCTTGGCCAACAGCGCGCTCGGCCTGACCTGGCTCGGCCCGTTCGGTGCCGTTTTCGCGCTCCTGGCAGTGGTCGTCACCAGTCTGCTGCGTCGCTATATCAAGTAGTTCCATCGTGTGGACTGGTTCCTGCAGAAGTTCGGAATGACAGAATCCTCCATAAATAGCCTACTTAGGCACTCATAGACGGTTTGGTTCGGTAGGGTGCCAGTATGACATTTTGAAACCGCTGAGTAGTGCTCAGCTGCTTATTGATGCTTGAAATGGCGGCAGCGGATTTCGGCAGACTGTCTTACTTGCGCGGGTCGCCGAACCAGTTGTTGTAGATCAGGGCAAAGTTGCGGTTGCCGTAGCTCGAGCAGGAATCGCCCTCATTGAAGCCCGCGGCCAGCGCAGCCGTGTTGGGCTGGTAGGGCGTGTAGACGTAGAGTAAGGCCGTGGCTTGGTTGCGGATGTAGACTTGGGTGCCGCCGCAGCTTTTGTTCGGGTGGTACTGCACGTAGTTGAGTGTGCCGACGTGGTAGCCGTACTTGTCTTCGTGGGCCTGATAGTACTTGAACCGTTTTGCCGAACCATAGACCTGATTGAAGAAGCCTGCATATTGCGGGTCGCAGTCGGCATCGTCCGGACAGCTCAGGCCCATGGCGGCCTTGTACTGGAAGTCGGTGGGGTTGGCGGAGCCTATGAGATGCTGCTCTTTTTGCATTACGGTCAGGAGCACTTTTTCGCTGACGCCGCAGGCCTGTGAGGACTTATAGATGATGGCACTCGCGGACTCGCCCTTGGCGCCTTTGTAAGCCTTGCAGAGGCTGTTGGCGGCGATGTCTGTTGTATCGAAAGTCTTAACGGGCAGGCAGTTGGCGGAGGTGCAGTTCGGTCCGTGCTTGATGATGAAGGCCTGCACTTCGGCCTGGCTCATGGCATCGGCGTTGAAGAACTGCGCGTCGGAGATGATGTTGCCAGGGTCGAAATCGTATTTCTGGACGAGTTCTTCCTGATGTTTCTGCGCATTGGTGACCTCGATATGCCACTGGACCGTGCGAACGAGCCCCATCACCAGCGCCATCACGCAGATCACCGCGACGATACCGCCGAGCACCGCACCCACCTTTGCGGGCACGCCGGCCTTGTGCCATTTGCGTTTGCTGGTCGCGATGAATTTGCTGACAGGGTGGGAGCCACTGCGGGACTTGGAAGATAACGTCACGTAAGCCATGGTATCGTCCACCCATGAAAGTTTACCGGCAGAAAAGTCAAGTTGTGCAAATTGTTGCATCATGCAATGGTGATTTGCCATCTACGAAATCGTCGTGATTGGACGGGAAGAGGTGAATTAAGACAATCGAGAAAAACCTTGAATTTCCGGTGGCTTGTGTGTCCAAGAAGCACGAGCCACCGGAAACATCGTTGGGACAATTCGGCAACGATGAGTCGAGGCGATTATGAGAGCAGTTTGCGAATGCGCTTGAGGCTGGCGGGGGATTTGGTGCCCAGCTCCTGCGCCCAGAGCGAGACGTAGAACTCTTCGAGCATCCAGCGGGCCTGTTCCACTTGCTTGCCGAATGCTTCGCGGCGGGGACCGGCGGGTTCGGCTTTGAGCTTTTCTTGGGCTCTCGTTACCAAGTCCTTGGCCTCGTCGGCTTCCCAGGCCCAGCGCACGTCGCGATTCTTGTCGGCCTTGGCCTTTTCCAAGCGCATCAAATCGGCGTGCAGGTAGCGTTCGATATTCGGCAACGCTTTGGGCGGGGTCTTGCCGATGAAGCCTGGGTAGACAAGGGTCGCGATATGCTCGCGCACCGATTGCAGCACCGCCAGCATGGTGAGGTCAGCTTTGCCTCCTACCGCGGAATCGACGGCGGCGTAGCGTTTGAGCATGGCGATGACGTCGTGGGTCACGGCATAGACCGTGTCCTCGAAAGTTTCGGTCACTCCACTTACGGCCTCCGCCAGCGCGGTATCGTCGGTGAGCTTGTCGATATGGGGGAGCAGGCGCTTGACGGCCGCAAGCTCAAGGTCATCGACAAGCAGTTTCGTGGACTTGTAAGGTGCGCTGGCCAGCATCAGCGCCTCACTGCCCAGCCACCGCGACGAGATACGGTCTTCGGGAAGTTTGAGCTTCTCGTAGGCGGCTTGCCAGAGCATTTCGGCGCGGGAAGCCGTAGTGGCGCCAGCCTTGTTCAGAAGGTTCGCCTGCGCAACCACCAAGCCCCGCGACTTGGCCTTGCTGGCCTGCCGTTCGACGGTTTTGCGGGCACTGGCCTGCGCCTGACGGGCGAACTTGCGTTGCAACTCCACGAGCGACTTGCCGGTACCGATTACTCGGTACCGTTGCGCTTTGCCATGCCGTTGGGCGCGGAATGTTGCGTCGTCGATAATCGTCGGAGTGCCGGCGGTATTGCCTGAATTGTCGACATTCTTATTCTCGGAAGTCGTTGCCTCATTGATATTAGCAGCATTGATATGGTTATGGCCGCCTTTGCCGTTACGTTTGCCGCCATGCCGGCCCTTGCCAGGTGCTGGCGGTAATGGTTCCTCGACGCTGAATGTGACGCGCAGATACGGCGAAAGCTTGTCGAGCTGGTTGCTGTTGAAGTCCTCAGGGTGGATGGTGGCGTTGACGCTGGTGATGGCCGCGTAGGTGAAGGCGTGCGCAAAGTCGGGCCAATGGGAGGTTCCGGTTGCTTCGTCGGCCGGTGGCAGGTTCGGTTTGTCCTCCGTTCCCGAACCGGGCAGATCGGGGTAGCGCTCGTCGATGGCGGCACGGATGGTGCGGGCCGTGTCGGGTGCGGGCACGAATTGGACGCGCAGCGATTTCGGCAGCGACTTGATATAGCCCAGAATGAGCTCGTCCAGAAGCCCCGGTACGTTCCAGGTAAACTGCTCGGGCGTCAGGCGAGACAACGCTTTGATAGGTATGTGTACTGTCACGCCGTCGGCCGGGTCGCTGGGATTGTAGATATAGCTCAGGCGCAGGTCGATGGGGGTGCCGTCGGTTCCGAGCGTGTGCCATTGGTCGGGGTAGTCGCGCAAATCCACGGATTCGTGCGACTGGAGACGCTCGACCTTGTCCGGGTCGAAATCGAGCAGATGTGGCTGGGCATCGTGGATGGACTTGACCCACTTGCCAAGGTCGGCGACGCTGGTGACGTCCTGGGGAATGACGGCGTTGTAGAAGTCGAACAGGTCTTCGTCACTGACCGAATCGGAGATCTGGCGGGTACGGTTGGTGTCATCTACCGCGTCCTGCAGGATGTCGCGGTTGGCCTCGACGAAATCGTCGTAGGAGAAGCGCTGCTGTATATCACCTTCGACCAATCCTTGACGAATCAGAAAATCGCGGGCTTCGGGAGGGTTGATACGGCCCCATTGCACCGGCCGGTCTTGCACGATTGGTAGGCCATAGAGCAGTACCTTCGAGCTGGCGATGGCGCTGCCTCGCGAACCCGACCAATGCGGCTCGGCATAGGTGACGCGGGTCAGGCTTCCGGCCAGCGGTTCGGCCCAGGCCGGGTCGATGGCGGCGGAATAGCGTGCCCAGAGGCGCGAGGTTTCAGTCAGGTCGGTCGACATCACCCACGGCGGGGTCGACTTGGCCACCGACGAAGCGGGGAAGAGGGCGAAACGAGTCCCGCGAGCCCCCTGATACTCGTTCTTGGACTGCTTGGCCGCACGTTTCATGGCACGTGCCTTGGCGGCGCCCTTGAGGCCGGAGAAGTCCGAGGCCTTGGGTTCGCGCACCACCTGCATGCCCATCATCGAAAGCAGGCCGGCGAGCATGGAGGAGTGGATGCCCTGCGCATCCCACGAGCAGCAGAGGGAATGCGCCGCCTGCTGGTTGATGGGCAGCATGAGGATTTCCGGTGCCGGACGCGAAATCGGGGCGGGCTTACCCACCTTGAAATGCATCTGCCGGCACATCTGCCGCAGCTGGGAGACCAAGTCTCGCCATTGTCGCAGGCGAATGAAACTGAAATATTCGGACTTGCAGATCTTGCGCAGCTTGGCGTTGCCGGTGTGGTTGCCGTCGCTGCCTTCTTCTGGGCCGAAGATATGGTCCCACATATTGAGCGCGGTCAGAAAATCGCTGGTCTCATCGGCGTAACGGTTGTGGACACGGTCGGCTTCGGCACGGATTTCGTCGGGCCGTTCGCGCGGGTCCTGCAGGCTGAGGAAGGCGACGATTACCAGCACTGCGGCGAGTGTATTGGGTGTGGCTTTTTGTGCGGCCTCGAGGATCATGCGGCCCAGCCTGATATCGATGGGAATGCGCGAAAGCTGTCGGCCGGTGTGGGTCAGGCGTACTTCGCCGTGTTTGCGTGCGATGGCCTTGAGCTCGGTCAGTTCGTTGAAGCCGTCGGAAACGGAACGGGTGTCGGGCGGGTCGATGAAGCCGAAATGGGTGACGTCATCGGCTGTGCGGGCCACGCCAACCGAAAGCATATGTAATACAACAGCGCCCAGCGAGGTGCGCAGGATTTCCGGTTCAGTGAAGCGCGGACGGGACTCGTAGTCGTCCTTGGAATAAAGGCGGATAGCGATGCCGTCGGCGATACGCCCGC
Organism: Bifidobacterium sp. ESL0728; assembly: GCF_029392015.1. Taxonomy (NCBI): domain Bacteria; kingdom Bacillati; phylum Actinomycetota; class Actinomycetes; order Bifidobacteriales; family Bifidobacteriaceae; genus Bifidobacterium; species Bifidobacterium sp. ESL0728. Next base: position 1,833,734 of record NZ_CP113925.1, on the reverse strand, counting down.
AACGGCCGCTTCGCTGGTCGGCGCTCGCCTGGCTGATGGCCTCAATGGGCAGGCGCTGAACTTTGGCGGATTTGGAATAGCGCGAAATACGGGCCTCACCGGGGTCGACCACGTAGCGGATGCCTGGCACGGTCAGCGAGGTTTCGGCCACGTTGGTGGCGATGACGATGCGCTGGCGGGAATGATGTTCGAAGACGCGGTGCTGCTCTTTGGAGGAGAGACGGGCGTAGAGCGGCACGATTTCCAGCGCGTCCGGGCGGCGCATATCGGCGGTACGGGGGCCGAAGTGATGGCGGATGGCATCTTCGTATTCGTGGATGTCGCGCTCGCCGGAAGCGAAGACGAGGATATCGCGTGGCTCGCGGTCGTGCGATGAATGGATGACCAGCTCGGCGCAGGCGCGCGCCACCGCGCGTGGCATATCCTCGCTGCCGGTGTTGCCATAACTGTTACCCCCGTTGCTGTTGCTATCGCCAGCTCCCGGAATCTCGCCGTTCTCGTCGGGCAGTGACCCGTCGGCAAAGCCCGGCACATGCCGCATCAGCGCGGGCATTCCTCCCAGTGGCTCGTAGACGATCTGCACCGGATACGTGCGTCCGGAAACCTCGATGACGGGCACCTTGGTATGCAGGGCGTCCTCGAAATGCTCCTTGAACTTCACCGAGTCGATGGTGGCCGAGGTGATGATGAGCTTCAGATCGCGGCGTTTCGGTAACAGCGCGGTCAGGTAGCCGAGCAAAAAGTCGATGTTGAGGCTGCGTTCGTGTGCCTCGTCGATGATGATCGTGTCATAGCGCGAAAGTCGCGGGTCGTGCTGGATCTGGGCAAGCAGAATACCGTCGGTGACAATACGCAATCTGGTTTTCGGTGAGCTTTCGTCGGTGAAACGCACCTGATAGCCGATTTCCTCGCCAAGTTTGACGCCCATTTCGTCGCAGATACGTTCGGCCACGGTGCGTGCCGCCAAGCGGCGTGGCTGGGTGTGCACGATCTGATGGCCGTGGGTGCCGCGTCCCATTTCCAGAAGCATTTTCGGAATCTGGGTGGTCTTGCCCGAACCGGTCTGTCCGGAGACGATGACGACCTGCGAATCCCGCACAGCGCGCTGGATCTCGTCGTGCGCCGCACTGACAGGCAAGTCAGAAGGATAATGGTATTTCATAAGCTCTCTAATAGTACGCACAACCCCGGCAAACCGTGAAAATCTTGGCTATCTCGGTAATTGTGCGGTAAATTATCAGACGTGTTGATTACGTAAATTTTATCGAACGTCATACATATTTTTGTTGATTTTACGTCCGATCCTACGCCCGACGCTTTATCGATCGCAGTTATTGGTTGAGGCTTCTTGATTCTTTGTTATATTGCGCGATTTACCTTGCGTTTTCTTCGCTTAACCGGTGTACCTCGATGACGCGGTAGCCTTTGGAACTTGCGTATTTGGTCACGGAAAAATCATTTCCGAGCTCGGCTGATAGCCACTTGATCAGGGAGTCGCTGCCGAGGTTTTTCTGCACGACGAGATAGGCGTATCCGTTCGTGTTAAGTCGGGGAAGCCAGGCCATAAGCAACGCGTGCAACTCGTCTTTGCCCACGCGGATCGGCGGGTTCGACCAAATCAAGTCAAAGGTCAAATCTGTTGGTATCTCTGTTGCCTTTACTGCATGTATCCGCTCGCCAAGCCCAAGTTTTTCGGCGTTGGTTTTCGTCAGTTCCAGTGCACGTTCATTGACGTCAAGCGCCCAGATATCAGCTTTGGGCGACTCCATTCCAAGTGCCAGCGCAATCGGACCCCATCCGCAGCCGATGTCGAGAAACGTCCCGCTTTCCGGCGCTTGTGGCGCGTGCCGCAGCAAAACGGAGGTCCCCAAATCCAGCCGATGCGCCGAAAACACCCCGTTGGAAACCTCGACGTCCACATCGTGCCCGCGCAGTGAAACGTGCAGATTCCGCCGTACGTCCCGGGAAGTAGGTTCAGCGGAAAAATACTGTTCGTTCTTATCGTGATTGGTGTCGGTCTTTTTTTGATTTTGTTCCGTTTTTTCGTTCATTTCGCCCCGCAATGTCCCCGAGTGTTCCGGCTTTGGCCGTGTTCCGATAACAGGTTTTCAATAATAGTTGTATATCGGAACAGTGAAACGAGTTCACCTCACCGAATATGCTTGAGAAAAGATGAATAATCGAACTTGAAAGGTTGGCTTATTGGTTACTGACGACGGGCGTAAGGGCGCTCAAGCAGAGCGTGGCGAACAGGAGCGGCAGAACGAGGTGCTGGGGCGCAAGTCCGACATCTTGCAGGAGAACAGCGATGGGCGCGTCCCGGGGGCCGAGGAATGGAGCGAGCGCGAGTCGCGCAATGAGCTCAAGCATGTCACCGGTTTGGGCGAGATGCAGGATGAGACGGACGTCGAATACCGCAAGGTCCGGCTTGAGCGCGTCGTGTTGGTGGGGGTGTGGTCGAACGTCGACACCACCATCGAGCAGGCCGAGGAATCGCTGCGAGAACTGGCGGCGCTCGCGCACACCGCTGGTGCCGTGGTCTGCGACGGCGTCTTGCAGCATCGTTTGAAGCCTGACGCAGCCACTTACGTCGGCCGGGGCAAGGCCAAGGAAATCGCCGGAATCGTGGCGCAGTGCGAGGCCGACACCATCATCGTCGACGGCGACCTGGCTCCTAGCCAACGTCGTGCGCTTGAGGACGCCACCAAGGTCAAGGTGGTCGACCGCACCGCCGTCATTCTTGACATTTTCGCCCAGCACGCCACCAGCCGCGAAGGCAAGGCACAGGTGGAGCTCGCGCAGCTGGAATACATGCTCCCGAGGCTACGTGGTTGGGGTGGTTCGCTTTCCCGTCAGGCTGGCGGCCAGGCGGCAGGCGTCAACGGCGGCATCGGTTCCCGTGGTCCCGGCGAGACACAGATCGAAATGGACCGTCGAGTCATCCGCACCCGCATCGCCCGCCTCAAGAAGCAAATCCGTGCCATGGCTCCGGCCCGTGCGGTCAAGCGCGGCTCGCGACATCGCTATGGCCTGCCCACCGTTGCCGTAGTCGGCTATACCAACGCAGGCAAGTCATCGCTGGTCAACCGTCTGACCAATTCCGGCGAGTTGGTCGGCAATGCGCTTTTCGCAACTCTCGATACTGCGGTGCGTCGCGCCAAAGCCTCCGACGGACGTCTTTATGCTTACGTCGATACGGTCGGTTTCGTGCGCCGCTTGCCCACACAGCTGGTCGAGGCCTTCAAGTCCACACTTGAGGAAATCGGCGAGGCCGACGTCATCCTGCATGTCGTCGATGCTTCCACCACCGACCCGTTCGCGCAGATCGAGGCGGTCAACGATGTGCTTGCCGGCATCGACGGCGCAACCGATATCCCGCATATCCTCGCCTTCAACAAGGCCGACCAGGTCGATCAGGGCACGCTCGACCGTCTGCACAACATCCGTCCCGACGCGCTGATCGTCTCCGCCGCCGACGAAAGCGGTTTGGATGACTTGCGCAAGACTGTTGAAAAGGCCTTGCCCGTGCCGCAGGTCCATGTCGAGGCGTTGCTGCCGTACACCGACGAGGCAGGCTCCCTGCTTTCCCGCGTGCGCGAGTATGGCAAGGTGGAGAAGGAGGAATATCAGGCCGACGGCGTGGCGTTGCAGGCCGATGTCGATTCTCGTTTGGCCGCACAAGTCATGGATCAGGCAATCGACTAGCGCTTTGGCCGGTTTGCAAGCGAACGAAGCCCGTCGTTAATGCATCAAATTGGTTAAATCAAGTAGTGTGACGCATTTCAAATTTTATGTATGCCGTCTGTTAAAATAAAGCAAGCCACAGATTCCGTTTTGATGCCGAACAAACTTCGGCAGGGCGGTGACTTCCGGTACCGGGAGCGTTCGATTGGTTCGTTCTCAAGCTGTGCCGGTCAAGGTTTGCGGCAATTACAATGACGAGATGCAGGGCGCTGCTGTATGGCTGCGTTCCGGCATGTTCGCATGGTTGTGTGAAAGAGGTTCGAACGAATGGACGCCAATACCCAGTCGATTTTCCCTCCTCTTGAAAGCACTCATTTTGAAAGGGTTCAATCATATGTCCAATTCGATTAAACCAACTAAGCTTGCCATCATCGGAGCCGGGGCCGTCGGCTCCACACTCGCCTTCGCCGCCGCCCAGCGCGGCGTCGCCCGCGACATCGTGCTCGAAGACATCAACAAGGAGCGTGTCGAGGCCGAAGTGCTCGATATGCAGCACGGCTCCAGCTTCTATCCTTCCGTTTCGATCGCCGGCAGCGATGACGTGGAGATCTGCCGTGACGCCGATATGGTGGTCATCACCGCAGGTGCGCGCCAGAAGCCGGGCCAGTCGAGGCTTGACCTCGCCAATGCGACCGTCAACATGATGAAGTCCATCGTTCCCGGGGTCATCAAGGTCGCCCCGAACGCCATCTACATGCTCATCACCAACCCGGTCGACATCGTCACCTACGTGATGCTGAAGCTCTCCGGCCTGCCCGCCAATCAGATCTTCGGTTCCGGCACCAACCTCGACACGGCCCGCCTGCGTTTCCTCATCGGCCAGCAGACCGGCGTCAACGTCAAGAATGTGCACGCCTACATCGCCGGCGAGCACGGCGATTCCGAAGTGCCGCTGTGGGCTTCGGCCACCATCGGCGGGGTCACCATGTGCAACTGGAAGGCACTGCCCGGCCACGAGCCGCTCGATGACGCCAAGCGCGAGGAGATTCATCAGGAAGTTAAGAACGCCGCCTACCGCATCATCAACGGCAAAGGGGCCACGAACTTCGCCATCGCCATGTCCGGCGTCGACATCATCGATGCCGTCCTGAACGATTCCAACCGCGTGCTGCCGGTCTCCTCGCTTTTGCAGGACTTCCATGGCATCTCCGACATCTGCATGTCCGTGCCTACCCTGGTCAACCGTTCCGGCGTCAACTCCCACATCAACACTCCGCTTTCCGACCATGAGCTCGCCCAGCTGCGCCGCTCGGCCGAAACGCTCAAGGAGAACGTCGCCAAGTTCGGTTTCTGATTATTGGTTGGCGTTTTATCGGTCATTGTTTGTCATCGTCCGTCCGCTCACTCGGTCTGTCTGATGCCTTCGGATTTTGGAGATTGAATCCTTGGTTATCTGTTGGCAAAGAATGATGATTGACTGATGCATGGTGCGTGCATGCCGTCGCTGCTTTCCTCGAAGCAGTGGCGGCATCGTCGTTTTAGTATGACAATTTATCGGGATGTCAACTATCTTTCTGACAATGAAAAAGATTGTCGGTTTTAGTGTCAAAGAAAAGTGAAATGCACAATATTGTGCGACCTGCTTGTTCTTCGGCTCTGAGCCGTAAAACCCAACTGAAGCTTAGATTTTGACGCGTATAGTGTCACCAGTAACGAGATGTATTTGGCATTCGAAAAGCAGATTTACGCCAAACCGGCGAGGACCGAAGGGAATGTAGGTTTCCGGCTTCGTTGACACCGACGGTTTGGACAGGGAGAAAATATGGCATCGCTGGGGCAGGACGCGGAAACGCGGAAGGATACGCAAACGGCGAAGGAAACGCGATCCGCAAACGGGCAAGGCAAAGCGAAGGAACATCAGAGCAGGCTGATGGTGACGCTGGCGCTCACCCTGACGATTTTCGTGGTCGAGGTTGTCGGCGCTATTATCACAGGCTCTCTGGCGCTTCTGGTCGATTGTGCTCACATGCTTACGGATGTCGCGGTTTTGACCGCCTCCACCATTACGGCTGTGCTGATGCGCAGAAAGCCTGATAAAGAGCGGACTTGGGGCTGGGCCAGACTTGAGCCGATCACCGCAGGTCTTGGCGCGCTGATTCTGATGGCCGTCGGCGTCTACGCGTTGGTTGAGGCGGTTTTGCGTCTGGCCGGCGTTTCCGGTGACGAGGTGCAAAGCGTCGGCATGCTGCTGGGCTTTGGTATTCTCGGCTTGGTATTCAACATCATTTCCGTCTTCGTGCTTTCCGGCCAGCACAAGGACAACATGAATATGCGCGCGGCCTTCCTGGAGACCATGAACGACGCGCTTGGTTCGTTTACCGTCGTGGTTTCCGCCATCGTCATCATGACCACCGGTTGGCACGGTTTCGATGCCGTAGCCGGTGCGGTGATTGCGTTGCTGATCGTGCCCCGTGCCTTCGTATTGATGAAAAACGCCGTCAAGGTGCTGCTTGAGGAAACACCGGAAGGTCTGGACTTGGACGAAGTGCGCAAGCATATGAAAAGCGTCGACCACGTCATCGACGTCCACGATGTGCATGCCTCCACGGTGGCCACCGGCATGCCGATTCTCACCGCTCACGTCGTGGTGGAACCGGGGCTGACAATGGCCCAGGGCGCCGATATTCTCCACCAACTGCACACCTGTTTGACCGACCATTTCTCGGTTTCGATTCCCCACACCACTTTCCAGCTGGAGCCACAGGGCTTCAGCCAGTCCCAGAGCGAGAAGATTCATCGCTGAAATCGCGTTGATGATGTTTGGGCACAGTGCTTGGCAAACCGGTTTGTTCGTGACGGCACTCCGCGGTTTTCTGTGTTTTGTGAATGCAAAACCTATATCTGTGTCGATTATTGCATTGACGTTCGCGTGTCTCTGGAAACAGGATTGCTGGAATAAAAATGCCGGTATGCAGCTCAACTGCGATATCGGCATTTTTATGAAGAATATTGGTTCAGATCTTGCGCAGGACGGTGACCACCTTGCCCATCACCTTGGCATAAGTGCCGTCGATGGGGGAATAGGCCGGGTTGTGCGGCATCAGCCAGACGTGGCCGTGGTCTTTTTGGAAGGTTTTGACCGTTGCCTCACCGTCGAGCAGAGCTGCGACGATATCGCCGTTTTCCGCCGTCTCCTGTTCGCGCACCACCACGAAATCGCCGTCGCAGATCGCCGCGTCGATCATCGAATCGCCATGGACCTCAAGCATGAACAGGTTGCCGTTGCCGGTCAAGCGTTCGGGAAGTCTCATCACATCGTCGACATGCTGCTCTGCCGTAATGGGTGTGCCGGCTGCGATACGGCCGACCAAGGGAATATCGTGCGACTGGGCGATGGCCTCGTCTGTTTCGTCGTCGGAGCTGAACGGAAGTACGGTGGAGGTACGATTTTTCTCGGCGATATTGGACTCGGTTTCCACCAACTCAATGGCCCGGCCTTTATTGGCGTTCATTCTGATATAGCCTTTGTCTTCAAGGACCTCAAGTTGATGCTTGACCGAAGACGGGCTTTTGAGCCCCGCTTCCTCGCCTATCTCGCGGAATGAAGGCGCGAAACCGTAACGTGAAACGTGGCTGCGCACGGCTTCCAATACCTTGCGCTGGCGGTCCGTCAACTGCTGGTTCGGCGTGGCCTGGCTGAAGTTGCCATGCGGATTGTGGATAGGTGGAAGGCTGCTCACGATAGTTCCTTTCGGCGTTTGACTTACAGCATAACCCATTTTCTTGAGGATTTCAAACAGATGTTCGATTTCGCCTTGCTTTTTTCGAACATGTGTGCCAATATAGAACAAACGTTCGTTAGTACAGATGTTCGAAGGAGTGCAGAGATGAGTGAAAAAACAAGTAGTTCCAAAGTTCGCAGTAGCGCTGCCTATCGTCGTCGTATCGCGCGCAACAGGGTTGTTGCGGCGTTTGCGTTGGCCGCTGTCGTGTTCTTCGGCTGGCAAGCGATTGCCCCGCATGTCGCCAATTCGGCCACCGGCGAGGCCAATGTCGTCAGCTATACGGTTCGTCCGGGCGACACGTTGTGGTCGTATGCCCAGCAGATCACACCGGAAAACAAGAATGTGGGGGACACGGTCGCCGAAATCATGGACCTGAACCAATTGGATTCGGCTCAGTTGCAGCCGGGCCAGAGGATCGTGGTGCCGGAAGAGTTGTGAGTACACGCGCGGCCGATGTCGATCAACGCAAAATTATCGTTTTCAAAATATCAACCATGAGCCTGCAGAAGATCGGCCTATCTTTTTGGCAGGTGTCGATGGGCAGGGTTGAGTGAGGAATTATGCGTGTCTGATTCGAATAAAGCACTGGACGTGCTCATCGGCTCATAATGAAGTTGAAACGCGCTGAAATCTCGACACACCGGTTCTCCCTGCCTCTGGATATGGTGACAGTATGCATTGTCCTTTTTGCCAGAATAATGACACTAAAGTAGTCGATACGCGTATTAGTGAAGATGGCCATTCCATCCGTCGCAGACGCGAGTGCCCTGAGTGCGGTCGCAGGTTCACCACGGTGGAGACGACGATGCTTCTGGTCACCAAGCGTTCCGGCAATTTGGAGCCGTTCGATCGGCAGAAGGTCATCGATGGGGTACGCAAGGCATGCCAGGGCAGACCGATTGATGAGGACGCATTGAAGCAGCTGGGGCAGCAGGTCGAAGAGGATTTGCGCAGCCAAGGCTTGGCGCAGGTGAAGTCCGAGGATATCGGCAAAGCCATCCTGAAGCCTTTACGCGAGCTCGATGAAGTCGCCTACCTGCGTTTTGCCAGTGTCTATCAGAATTTCAACGGATTGGCCGATTTCCAGAAAGCCATTGACGAGCTCAAGCGGGACAAGGCCGCTTCCGGCAAATAGGGCATGTTCGGGTAACGAGGTTTTGAAGCAACAAGGTTTTTTAGGTAGAGCCGCTGAAATGCAGTGATTTCAGCGGCTCTATCATTTCTGCAGAAATGTATTGCCGTAAGCCGATGTTTTAGGATGTGGCCCGCGGCGTTTGTCTGATTCTTAGCCGGTGATTTGCATGAACTGCCCGAGAATGTGCCAAGCACATCTTTGACGTTTTCAGATGTTGAGCAAGCGCTTGTCGTTTTCGGTTTCAACGATCACCAGACGTTGCGTCGGACGGGTCAACGCCACATAGAGATCGGCGGCACCGGAAAGGCGTGAAGGCGCATCCTGTGCGATTTCTCCGGGTTCTACGAGAATCACCGCGTCGTATTCCAGACCTTTGATCATCTGCGTGTCGCAGACACTCAAAGGGGCGTCGCTCAATGATTCCTCGAAATCGGGATTCGCGTCGGTTTCATTGTTCTGGTTGTCGATTCCCATCAGTTTCGAGGCGATCGCTTCCCCTTTAACAGCGGTCAGACGTCGGTAAAGATCTTTACGGATTCGAACGTTCAGGCAATCCGGTGCGATGACCGCAACTCGTCCTGTGCCGTCATCGGAAATGAACTGCCGCACCAAGTCCAGTGCTTCATCGCCGATGGTCTGCAAAAGGTCGCTCTCGGAACCCTTTTCGCTCCCAGCGCTCACACGTTTGACCGAATCGGCCATCGTGCGCACGCCTTTGGTGGTCGATACATAGAGGCCCTCGTCTTGCGCGAATCGGGTGGCCAGCTGCGAGACTTCCTGCGGATTGCGATAGTTGATCGTCAACTCTTTCAGATCCCAGCCGTTCTGCCCGAAGAGACGATCCATCGTCTTCTCCCAGCGGCGGGTGCCGCCCAAAGCGGAGGTCTGTGCCACGTCGCCTACGATGGTGAACGAGCGTGACGGGCAGCGGCGCATCAGCATCCGCCAGTCCATCGCCGTGAGTTCCTGGGCTTCGTCGATGACGATATGCCCGTAGGTCCATTCACGGTCGGCACCGGCCTTCTGCGCCACGGCTTCGGCGTCAAGTCCGTTGATGTTGTCGACCAGCATCGAAGAGGTGACGATGCCTGAACCGATTCCGGCCTGGGCCAAGGTGTCCTTCGCAAACTGTTCCTCTTCGTCACGTTTGGCTTTGGCGGCGGCTTCACGCGCGGAGACCTTCGGGTCGGGCCCGAGCAGTTCCATGGCTTCGTCAAGCAGCGGAATGTCTGAGACGGTGAGTGGTGAGTGTTTCGGCCGAGTCAGTGCCTTGATGTCGGTCTCGGTTAGCCATGGGGCGAAACGACGCAGCTGCGCCGGCTTGGCAAAGAGCTGGTCGATCAGCCACGGAGCGTTCATAGGCAGCCAGGCCAGGTTCAGGGTCTTTCGAATCTCATCATGCATTTTCAGCTGCATCGCCGCATCGGAGATTTCCGACTGCTCTGGCGTGTAATCAAGGTTCTCGACGTACCGGTTGCGCATGGCGCTCAAAACGCTGCGGACAAAGGTTTCCCGCGCCTTGTTGTGCGGGGAGTGGGTGCGCTTGGCGTCTTCCAGTGCTTGCATAACGTCGCTTTTGCGCATGGGCACGTCCATGCCATTGATGCGAACCGTCGGCAGGTTCTTGGGAACGCGTTCACGGGCGGCGACGGCGTTGGCAATGGCATTGGCCATACGCGCCTCGCCTTTCAGCTGTGCGGCGCGAGGAGAATCCAGTTTTTGGGCGGCGAAGCCCGGCACAAGGTCGCCGATGGTGCGCGAGACCACGCCGGTCTCGCCCAACGAAGGCAGCACCTGATTGATATAACGCAGAAAAGCGGAACTCGGCCCTACCACCAGTACCCCGGAACGTTCGAGCCGGCGACGATGTGTGTAGAGGAGATATGCTGCGCGATGTAGCGCCACAGCCGTTTTTCCGGTTCCGGGCCCTCCTTGCACCACGATGGCACGATCCATCGGCGCGCGGATGATGCGGTCCTGCTCGCCTTGGATGGTGGCGACGATATCGGTCATCTTGCCGGTGCGTTTGGAATTGAGCGAGGCGATCAGCGCGCCTTCCCCGGTCAGCGTTCCCGCCTGTTGGGCCTCGCCCACCTGCCCGGAGTTGACGTCGAGCACTTCGTCCTCAATGCCGACCACCTTGCGGAAGTTCAAAGTGATATGCCGGCGCATCACGATGTCGCCATGATGGGAAGGTGTCGCCTCGTAGAACGGCCGTGCCGCCTCGGCGCGCCAATCAGTCAGGATCGGCTCGTGGTGCTCATTGGAAAGCCCCATGCGCCCGATGTATCGTTTTTCACCCTTGTCGCTGTCGATGCGTCCGAAGACGAGTCTGTCTTCAACGCCGCGAAGCTGCGTCAACCTGTCCTCGTACATCGTGGCGAAGGAATCGCGTTCGGTGCGCATGGTGGGGGAGCCGTGCGCTCCGGCAGCACGAACCGTATTGAGACGCGAGCGGGTTTGGGAACGCAACGAGTCCAGCCGGTCGTAGGCGCGATTCACCGCGTGCTGTTCTTCGTCGATTTGCGAGGAGTAGCTCGACATGTATAGGTTCCCCTTTATCTGGGCAGTTCCAGTTGCGTTTGTTGCTTGAAAAACTCGGATTAATAATCCTAATCCGAGCTCCCTATTTTTTTGAGCGTGATTGTGCTCTTGGAAAATGCCGTTTCGGGGAACGGAAATCTTCAAGTATTTGGACATTTTTGAATATGCGGCCAAGCAATCGTTCAATGACTCTTCAATTTCCTGAAAAGCGATCAGTGAAGGGTGTTTCTCGTATTGCAAAATACTGAAATCGGATGGTTGTCGGATCGCAAAAAACGGAAAAATTGACGCAATGCAAAAAATTTTGAAGAAAAATTGAGATTTTTGCGTTTTTGTGGGGAAGAATGGTGATAAGTGGGGTAAAGTGGTGAACTAGTTGTAAGACTGTGCAAAATGTTGGCGAATATTAAAAAAGGAGGCGGAATGGCGGGACGCAATAAAAACCCCATCAACGGCGAACCGTTCCCCGATTCCTCCGAACCCGCCTTTTCTCCTATGAACGCCAACGCGCCTTCCAATCCTTCCAATTCCGCCATTTCGCCGATGCAAACGCCCCCAATGGCCAACGATCCGATGGCAGCCGCGTCGCAGCCGGAGCCTCTTCTGCTCGGCACCTACACCCCGAAAATCGACCAGAAGGGACGTATGGCGCTCCCGGCCAAGATGCGTGCTCAGCTCGGTGAGGGCATGGTGATGGCCCGCGGGCAGGAAAAATGCGTGTATCTTCTGCCGCAGACCGAATTCCGGCGTATAGCCGCGCGTATCCAGCGTGCCTCCATGGGCAACAAGGCCACCAGAAGCTACCTGCGTGTCTTCCTTTCCGGCGCCGTCGAGGGCGAACCGGACAAGCAGGGACGCGTTTTGGTGCCGCAAAATTTGCGTACCTACGCCGGTTTGGGCAGCGACATCGTGGTGATCGGCGTCGGCACCCGAGCTGAGATCTGGAACAAGGAATCCTGGGATGCCTATCTTGCCGACCAGGAGGAAGGCTATTCCGACATAGCCGATGACGTGTTGCCGGCGGTGGAGTGGTGATGAGCGATTTCAACAACATCCATACCCCGGTCCTGCTTCACGAGTGCGTCCGGCTGGTCACGCCCGCACTTGAGCATCAAGACGCCGTGGTGGTCGATTGCACGCTCGGCCTGGCTGGTCACGCGACGGCATTTTTGAAGGCCGCCCCGCAGGCTCGGCTGATTGGCATCGACCGTGACGAGGAAGCGCTTTCCATGGCCACGCAGCGCATGGAGGAAGAAGGGCTCGAGTCTCGCTTCACTCCGGTTCATGCGGCGTTCGACGAATTCGGCGACGTTCTTGAGAATCTTGGATTGAAGCGCGTCGATGCCGCTTTTATGGACTTGGGGCTTTCCAGCCTGCAGATCGACGAGACCGACCGTGGGTTCTCCTATTCCCACGATGCTCCGCTCGACATGCGTATGGACACCACGCAAAGCCTTGATGCCGCGCAGATTCTCGCAGAATACAGCGAAGACGAGCTGACACATATTTTCCGCGAGTACGGTCAGGAACGCTTCTCCAAGCCCATTGCGCGTGCCATCGTGCGTCAGCGCGAAAAAGAACCACTGAAGACCTCGCGACAGCTCGACGAGTTGGTCGACCGCGTGGTGCCCAAAGCTCATCGCGCCAAAGGCAATCCTGCCAAGCGCGTTTTCCAGGCCCTGCGCATCGAAGTCAACGGCGAGCTCGACAAGCTCAAGCGCACGCTGCCGCAGATCGCCAACCGGCTCGCCGTCGGCGGTCGCTTGGTCGTCGAATCCTATCATTCGTTGGAAGACCGCACGGTCAAGACATTCATGGCCCAAGGGCTCAGCGTCGACGCGCCCGCCGATCTGCCGGTCGTCCCCGCCGACGCACAGCCGTTCTTCAAGGAACTCACGCGTGGCGCGATCAAGGCCGATGAAGCCGAAATCGAACATAATCCGCGTTCGGCTCCGGTCCGTTTGCGTGGCGTGGAGCTGACCCGCGAAATCCCGGAGCGTTGGCGCAACAGGTTCGCACAAGATGCGAGGGAAAACCCGGGACATGGCTCGGGCGGACCAGACGAGTTTTCGCGCGACAAACGACGCGGTCAGGGCAAACGCAAACAAGATAAAAGTAACCAAGACAAACATGGCCAAGACAATCAAAGCAAAAGGAGGGGATGATGAGCTCAGCGACAGCAAGATCGGTACGTTCCCGAGTCGCCCCTGCCGGGCGTGACGACGATACCCGCGCGGCATCGTCCCGTCCCCGCCTTCAGGTCGTCGCCGGCGGCAAGGATAAAAAGAAAAACGAAAGCGTGGCTTCCGGATTTTTCAGCCGTATCAGAACCGTTTCGGTGGTCCATGTCATCATCGCCGTGGTGTTTCTTTTCGCGGCATTGCTCGGTTCCCTGGCGCTGCGTACCCAGATGGTGCAGAATTCCTTCGAACAGGCCCAGGTGCAGTCCAACATCAGCAAGCTCAACCAGGATGTCGAAGACGATCAGGCGCAGCTTGACAGCCTGCAGGCGAGTCTTCCGGACCGTGCGCAGAAAATGGGCATGGTGCCTCAGTCCGGTCCTTTGTCGATAGATCTTCAGGGTTACCAGCCTACGGATAAGGGTCAGTGATATGCGCTACTCCGCCAAGAAAACCAAAGGCAAACAATTCGTGTCGCGTTGCACCGTCATTGCCACGGTGATCGCGCTCGTATTCATTGTCTGCTTCGGCCAATTGGCCAATCTTCAGCTGCTCAACGGCCGCGAGATGGCCGAAGCGGCCACGGCAGGGCGCACGCTGAAAGTGCCCGTGCACGGTATGCGCGGCAAAATACTCGATACCAACGGGGCCGTTCTGGCACAGAGCGTGGAGCGCTATACCATCATCGGCGATCCGAAGGCTGCGCAGGAATATGAGCCGATCTGCAGCACCCGGATCACCAATAATTGCACGCAGCCCAAGAAAGAGGGCGGCAAGACCATAGGTGTGGTCGGCGCCGCTCGCGTGGCGAGGATGGCCGCGCCGATACTGGGCATGGACCCTATGGAACTCGGCGGCAAACTTGCCGGGTCCGGTCGTTACGTGGTCTTGAAAAAGGATGTGGAACCTGCGGCCAAACGCAAGCTTGACAAACTCGGTCTCGGCGGCATCGTCTACGGCGAACTTTCGCAGAACCGCGTGTATTCCGACGGCACACTGATGGGTGCGTTCCTCGGCGGTGTTGACGACAAAGCCAACGGTGCCTCAGGTATAGAGCAGGTCCAGAACACGGCGCTCGCCGGCGCTGACGGCTATAAGATCTACCAGCAAGGCAACAACGGCGTCGAGATTCCAGGCACGTTGACCGATTCCAAGGCCGCCCGCAACGGCAGCGATGTCAAACTGACCATTGACTCCGATGTCGATTGGTTCGTCAAGAAAGTGCTGAGTGAAGGCAAGGCGCAGTATCATGCGGATTGGGCGGTGGCCTGCGTCGAGGATATACGCACGCATCAGATCATTGCCCTTGACGATTCCGACGAGATTCAGGCCGGCAGCGATCAGGCCAAGTTGAACGTCTCCCGCGCGGTTTCCGAAACCTTCGAACCCGGCTCCATCGGCAAGACCTTCTCGATGGCGGGCCTTATGCAGCACGGCGTCCATCAGATGACCGATCAGTTCCAGGTTCCCGACCGACTCAACAAAAACAATCAGATCTTCACCGATTCCGAGACCCATGCGCTTTCCAACTGGACGCTGGCGGGCATTCTCCAGCAGTCCTCCAACGTCGGCATGGTGATGGCCTCCGACAACTACAAGGATCAGGACCGCTACGACATGCTCACCAAATTCGGTATCGGGCAGCCCACCGGTCTCAACCTTCCCGGAGAATCGCGCGGAACGCTCAACAACCCCAACGCCTGGGACAAGCGCACCCGCGACACCATCCTCTTCGGCCAGGGCTACGCCACCAATATCCTGCAGATCACCAACGCCATCGCCTCGATAGCCGACGGCGGCATCTACCGCAAGCCTTCCATCGTCGCCTCGACGCAGGACGCCGACGGCCATGTCACCACAACGCCGCAGGACGAAGGCATGCGCATCCTCGACCCGAACGTCGACTCCCAGCTGATGAACGCCATGGAGTCGGCCGCCGAGGAATACCACAGGACCGCCGGCATCGACGGCTACCGCATCGCCGGCAAGTCCGGCACCGCGCAGGTGGCGGGTCCCAGCGGTGCGCTCGATGGCATCGTCGGTGATTTCACCGGCATTCTTCCCGCCGACAACCCGCGTTTCGTGGTCACGGTGGCGATGAAGAACCCGCAGGGCATGTTCGGCGGCCTCACCAGCGGCACGCTGTTCAAGCAAATCGGTGAATTCCTTATGCAGAAGTATGAGGTCCCGGCCTCGACTCCGCGCAATAATGCTATTCCTGTGTCGTGGTGAAAATGTCGGCAGACGGTGACAAGGCTATGAGACCGTACAGGGCAGCGGTGGCTGCCGAGTACCCAGCGTTTCCGACGGGAGGGGTCACAGCATGAGCGTGGTAAGCGAATCGATTTCGCGGCGTGTGACTTTGGGCTATATCGCCAGTCACTATGGCTTTGAACTTGAACCCAGCTTCTCCGATGGGGTCACGGTCACCTCGATCGCCGACAGTACGGATTCGGTGCGTCCCGGGGCCCTTTATGTGCTCAGGAGCGGTGCCGACCCTTCAACCCTTTCGGTGGCCGTAGCCCGTGGCGCCTATGCGGTCTTGGTTCCGCCATCGCTTGTCTCAGAGGCGCAATCGGCCGGGGTTCCGGCTCTGCTCGCCACTGCCGACCCGGAAACCATGGGTGCCTTGGCTTCCGATATCGCCGGAACGCCGGCCAATACCATGGCGGTATTCGTGGTGTGCGGCGACGATGACGAAGAGGTTCAGGCCGACGTGGTGCGTCTGGCCGATTTCCTCCATATGCTGGGCAATCCGGTGGGCATTATTAGCTGCGCGGGTTCCAGCTCTTTGGAACGCGAGCTTGAAATGACCTATCCGTTGGGAATCCTCGACGTCCAGCACACACTGGCCGTCTGCTCGGAGGACGGGGCGGCGGCGATGGTGATTTCCGCTGACAATGAGACTTTGCGCTCCGGAGCCATGGAAGGCGTGAGCGTCGATGTGCTCGGATCCATCGAAACGCTGAACACGGCACAATCCGCTGCCATGCTCGAATCGACCCGGAGCCGTTACGGTTTCACGATCGACGAGCGCAAGCGTCTGGTGACCTGCGACGAGGAATCCAGTTGGCTGGTCGGCCAGACTGCGGCGGCGGGTGGCATACAAGGCCAACGCAGACTTTCGCTGGCCATCGCCATGGCGTTGGATGCCGGGGTGCGGCGCAGCAATATCCGCAACGCCCTGCGCGTTTCGAAGGAAATGCAATGAAAACCCTACCCTGTGACAGTTCGTTTGATGCTTCGTGCATGAGTTGATTGCAGTTGTATCGCAACAATATTGAGAGATATGAAACAAAAGGTGGCATACGTTGAGTGCTAAGATGACGGGGATTTCGGATGGTCAGCCCGGCATGATGCCGATGACGATCGAAGAGATCGCGCAGGCGGTTAATGGGCGTATCGTTACTGGTCAGGATTTTCAAATGCCCGATGGGCCCGTGGCGACTTCAACATTCAGCGATTCCCGGCAAATCAAGGCCGGGTCGGTTTTCGTGGCCATTGACGGCGAGCGGGTGGACGGGCATGATTTCGTCGCCGGCGTCGGCGCGAAAGGCGCGGTGGCGGCGTTGGTCGACCATGCCGTGGACGGTGTCAGCGACATCGCGCAGATTGTGGTTGCCGACACGGTAAAGGCGTTGGGGCTTTTGGCACACCATAATATTGTGCGTCGGCGGCAGCTTGATTCCGCTTTTTCCGTCATCGGCATCACCGGGTCGGTCGGCAAGACCACCACCAAGGACCTGTTGCATTCGTTGCTTGCCGGGCTTGACGAGACGGTGGCACCGGTCGGTTCGTTCAACAACGACATCGGCCTGCCGCTGACGGCCTTGAAAGTAGGGGAGCACACCCGCTTTTTCATTGCCGAAATGGGAGCCAACCATGTCGGCGAAATCGCCAATCTGACGAAAATCGTCCCTCCCGACCTCGCTGTGGTCTTGAAAGTCGGCGTCGCCCATCTGGGAGAATTCGGCTCCGTCGAGCGTATCGCCCAGGCCAAAAGCGAGATCGTGCAGGGGCTGGTGCCCGACGGCATCGCCGTGCTCAACGCTGATGACAAGCATGTGGTGGCCATGACGAAATTCGCGCCTGGCAAGGTGCTTTGGTTCGGGCTTGACGGCAATGCAAAGCCTGACGTTGCGCGGATGACCGCCATCGACGTCACCGTCGATGCCTTGGATCGTCCGAGCTTCACTCTGGTGGCTCCCGACGGTTCCAGCACACCGGTGCATCTTGGAATTGGCGGGGCTCACAATGTCATGAACGCGCTTGCTGCGGCCAGTGTCGCCGACTATTTCGGTATGCCATTGGCCGATATCGCTTCGGGTCTTGGCGAGGTGAACCATATCAGCCCACATCGCATGGCTGTGTCGAGCGTGAAGCTTGATGATGCCGATTTCACGCTGATTGATGATTCCTTCAATGCGAACCCCGACTCCACCCGTGCGGGCCTTGACGGGCTTGCCCGTTGGGAGGCTGCGGGCAAAGCGTCGGAGCAGGAGCCGCAAACCGTTGCAGAACAGAAAGCGGAACCCTACCGTATCGCCGTGTTGGGAGCCATGCTCGAACTTGGCGAGGACGAGCTCAAATTGCATCGGCAGGTCGGCGAATATGCCGCCGGGCTTGGTATCGACGAAATCATTGCCGTGGGCAACGAGACTGACAAGCATTTCGATCAATTGGCCGAAGCCCTGGCACAAGGTGCCCAAGCGAAGGAAAAGGACACGGACGCGGCGAAAAACCAAACGCGTACCCCCGTCGTGGTGCAATGGGTACATAGTTCAGTTCAGGCCGAGCGGTTGGTCGTCAAGGCTGCCCGCCGACATGGCAATACCGTCGTGCTGCTCAAGGGATCGCATATTTCAGGGCTTTCCACCTTGGCCGAGCGTTGGGCGCACGCGCAACAGCAGGAACGTACAGAAGTGGAGCCGAAACATTGATTTCCCTCATCATCGGCATCGTGGTCTCCCTGGTGGTCACGATGGTCGGCACGCCCGCCATGATCAAACTGGTGCACCGGCTGCACTATGGCCAGTACATCCGTCAGGACGGCCCGCAGTCGCATCTTCTGAAGCGAGGAACCGCGACGATGGGCGGCGTGGTCATCATTCTCGCGGTCCTGCTCGGTTGGGGTGCTTCAGCGCTGTACCGTGGGCTCACCGGCGGCCAGGCTGTTTCGTGGTCGGCGGTTCTGGTCCTTTTCGCGATGGTTTCGATGGGCAGCCTGGGATTCATCGATGATTTCGCCAAGGTGCGCAAAAAGCAGAACACCGGCCTTTCCGTCGGCGGCAAATTCTTCGGTCAATTCGTCTTCGCCACCATTTACGCCGTTCTCGCGCTTCTGATTCCCACCAAGTCTGGTTTCCCCTCCGCTCAGGCCGGCATGAGTTTCATCGAACACCCGTTCTTCAGTTTCGAGTTCGCAGGCAAGGCCGTCGCCATCATCATTTTCGTCATCTGGGTCAATTTCCTGATGATCGCGTGGACCAACGCCGTGAACCTCACCGATGGGCTTGACGGGCTTGCCACCGGCTCCTCGATGATCTCCTTGGCCGGCTATACCATCATCGCCTTCTGGGAGAGCTATCACGTCAAGGGCGGCCCGAAGGTGGGCTACTCCTATGCGGTTTCGGACCCGCTGGATCTGACGATCATCGCGGCCTGCGCCGCCGTGGCCTGCTTTGGCTTCCTCTGGTACAACTCCAACCCCGCCACCATCTTCATGGGCGACACCGGCTCGCTGGCCTTGGGTGGCCTTTTCGCAGCGCTTTCCATCGCCACGCACACCGAATTCCTCGCCGTGATCATCGGTGGTCTCTATGTCATCGAAGCGATGAGCGACGTCATCCAGGTCGGCTGCTTCAAACTCACCCACAAGCGTGTCTTCAAAATGGCGCCGATCCACCATCATTTCGAGCTGATGGGCTGGAGCGAGCAGAAGGTCGTCGTACGTTTCTGGATGATCGAATTCATGTTCGTGCTGATCGGACTGGTGATTTTCTATACGGATTGGGCATCCCGTACCGGCCTGTTGGTCTAGACGGGGATATCGGATACAGCGTGAGCGGCAAGGCTTGAAGGAAAGGAAGACTTTAGATGGGCAGTGCAGGGGATTCGGGTTTTTCATCGGTGCATCGTGGCGGTGAGGCAAACGGGTCATCGTCTTTGGATGTAAACGGCAAAACCGTGTTGGTGGCCGGTCTCGGCGTTTCCGGACGCGGTGCCGTAGAAGCCTTGCAAGGGCGCGCCGGTCGCGTGGTGAGCGTCGACGAGAAGAAGCCTGAAGCCGATCTGCATTCCTTCGACGATATTGATTGGGACAATGTCGATATCGTCGTCGCCTCACCGGTTTTCAACCCACGCACGCCTTTTATCCTCGAAGCCCAGCGCCGCAACATTCCGGTGATCAGCGAGGTAGAACTGGCCTGGGCTCTGCGGGTTCCCGCCGAGCATTCGGCCTCGCACGATCCTGCACCTTGGATCGGCATCACCGGCACCAACGGCAAGACCTCCACCACGCAGATGGTTTCGGCAATGCTCACCCATTGCGGTATGGACGCCCCGGCCGTCGGCAATATCGGCAAATCCGTGAGCCTGGCCGCCGTCGATCCGAAGCATGACGCGCTGTGCGTGGAGCTGAGCAGTTTCCAGATGCATTTCACCGACTCGCTGGCCCTTGATTGCGCCGCGATCACCAACATCGCCGCCGACCATCTCGACTGGCATGGCGGCATGGCCAACTATGCGGCCGACAAATCCAAGGTCTTCCACAACGCCAAGCGTGTACTGGTGTTCAACGCCGATGACAAACGCGTTTCTGCGTTGGCCGATGAAGCACAGACCGGCCCGGAATGCCGCAAGATCGGTTTCACGCTCAATGCCCCGAAACCTGGCCAGATCGGCGTTGCCGGCGGCTGGATTGTCGATGCCAGCGGCTTGGCAGGAGCTCCTGAAGGCGACATGAACACCCTGGCCAAGGTGACCGAATTCTCGCATCTGTGCGAGCCCGACGGCACCGTATACCCGCACCTGCTTGCTGACGCCATCACCGCTCTTGCCCTTGCCATTGGCTTGGGCGCTGATCCTGGCCGCTGCCTCGATGCGCTGCGTGCCTTCGCACCCGGCGGCCATCGCATCCAGACCGTTGCCACCGCGCATTTCAAGGACGGCGGTGTCGTTCGTTTCGTTGATGATTCCAAGGCCACCAACGCCCACGCGGCCCACGCCTCGCTTTCCAGCTACAAGCCGAAGTCTGTGGTCTGGATTGCCGGAGGGCTGGCGAAAGGCGGCCATTTCGAGGATCTCGTGGCCAATCAGGCCAAAACCATCAAGGCCGCCGTCATCATCGGCGTCGACCAGAAGCCCATGCTTGACGCCTTCAAGGCCAGTGCCCCCGATATTCCGCTGACGGTTATCGATCCGAAAGACAAGGCGAGCGTGATGGCTCGCGTCGTGGAAGCCGCGGGCAACTATGCGCAAAGCGGGGACGTGGTGCTGATGGCGCCGGCCTGTGCCTCGATGGACCAGTTTGTCTCCTACGCCGACCGCGGTTCGCAATTCGCCGATGCCGCCCATGACTGGGTGCGTAAGCATGGCTAGGCGCGTATATGATCGGGACGAAAAAAAGCCGGGCAGGCAAGCCACGCAAAAGGCTCGCACCCGAGGCAACGTCGTATCCGGAACCGGACGAAACAAAGCCGAAGGGTCACGGAGTGGGAAGGGTGCAAACAGCGATAACGATAAAAAGAAATCGGGCTCGCGTCTCACTCTGCTCTATCGCCAAGCCAAAGACAGGAGTGCTTCCGTCGAGCCTGTAGACACCGATACCACGGATGTGCTCAAAGTCGACGATTATACCGGCATCCATGCGTTGCTGAACCCCTTGTGGTGCTATCACGGTTTCCGCATCGCGGTGATCGCCTTGACCTGCTTTGGTGTGGTCATGGTCTTTTCCGCTTCGTCGGTCACCATGATCACCGCGGGTCTTTCGCCTTGGAAACAGGCGATGATGCAGGGAATCTACTGCCTGCTCGGCTTGTTGTTCTGCCTTTTGGCCATGCACCCGCATGCTGACAACTACCGGAAGTTTTCGTTGGCGTTTGTCATTTTCTCGATTTTTCTCCAGCTTTTGACGATGACGCCGCTCGGTGTCGAAGTCAACGGCAACAAAGGTTGGATCGGCATTCCCAACAAGTTCACCATGCAGCCGGCTGAGGTCATGAAACTCGCGTTGTGCATCTGGATGCCTTGGGCGGTGGCCTTGGCCGCTAAGCACCACAAAACCGAAGGGTTGAAAGCCTATCTGCCCATGGCGTTCATCTTTCTGGCATGTTTGGGAGCGGTCATGCTTGGCGGAGATCTCGGCACGGCGATGATTCTGGTAGCGATTGGCGTCACCGCGATGTTGGTTGGCGGTTTCCCGACGAAATGGTTGGTCGCCTCAGGCCTCGTTCTGGTGGCCTTGGTCGTTCTGTTTGTGGTGACGAGCCCGAACCGTATGCTCCGTATTACAGCCGCCTACCGTCCGTGCCCCGCCTCCTCGTTGCAGGGAGAGTGCTACCAGTCGATGCATGCCAAATACGCCATGGCTTCCGGCGGCTTTTTCGGCGTTGGCATCGGCAATTCTCGTGAGAAATGGAATTACCTGCCCGAAGCCCACAACGACTTCATCTTCGCCATCATCGGTGAGGAGACGGGGTTCGTAGGCGCCGCCGCCGTGGTCATTCTTTTCGCCATTCTTGGCTGGTGCATGTTCGTCATCGCGTTGCAGACCCCCGACAAATACGCCTCGCGCGTGCTGATCTGCATCGCCATCTGGATTGTGGGCCAGGCGCTGGTCAATATCATGGTCGTCATCGGCCTGCTGCCGGTGATGGGCGTGCCGTTGCCGTTTGTCTCGGCAGGCGGGTCGAGCCTGGTGATGTGTCTCTTCGCGGCAGGAGTGGCCACCAGTATGATGAGAATGCAACCCCAGATACAGGCAAACGTCGCCGCATCGCGTGTCTAGGGGTTCTGAACATTTTGAAGGATTTCAACGATATGGATGTCAGGGCAAACCAAGGGAAAGAGAATATGAAGCATATCGTATTGGCCGGAGGCGGTACGGCAGGGCACGTCAACCCGCTGTTGAGCGTCGCCGCCGCCATCAAGCATCAGGACTCGCAGGCCGCCATCAGCGTGATCGGCACCGACGTCGGCCTTGAAAAGGATCTGGTGCCGCAGGCCGGTTTCGAGCTCGACACCATCGCCAAGGTGCCGTTCCCGCGGCGGCCAAATATGCAGGTGCTGCGTTTCCCCGGCCGCTGGCGTCAGGAGCAAAAGAAGGTTCGCGCCATTCTCGAACGCCGCCAGGCCGACGTGGTGGTCGGTTTCGGCGGTTACGTTTCCGCTCCTGTCTATACGGTCGCGCATTCCATGGGGCTTCCCATCGTCATTCATGAGCAGAACGCCCGTGCAGGCATGGCCAACAAGCTGGGCGCCCGGTGGGCCGATTTCATCGGTACCGCTTACGAAAACACTGGTCTCAAGGCGCACGGGGACGCGCAAATCCGGCGTGTCGGGCTTCCGCTGCGGCCGGTGATGGCCGAGCTCTGCCGAAAACTGGAAGATGATAAAGGGGCCGCCCGCAAGCTTGCCGCCGCGCAGCTTGGCGTTGATCCCGAACGTCCGCTGGTGGTCGTTACCGGCGGATCACTGGGGGCGGTGAGCCTCAACGAGGCCGTCAGCGGTGCCGCCGCCGATCTGCTCAAAGTCACGCAGGTCATTCACCTGACCGGGCGCAAAAAAGGCGCTGAAGTGAGCCAGCGCGTACGCAAGAGCGCAGGGGAGCAGGTACTTACCGATTTGGATCCGGCGCATGCCGGACACGGCGACTATCATCTCGCTGAATATCTGGAACGCATTGACCTGGCATTCGCCGCAGCCGATTTGGTGATTTGCCGCTCCGGTGCCGGTACCGTGAGCGAACTGGCCGCCATCGGCATGCCTGCGGTCTACGTCCCATTGCCCATCGGCAACGGTGAGCAGCGTTTCAATGCACAGCCGGTGGTCGACGCCGGAGGCGGGCTGATGGTCGCCGACAATGATTTCTCGTCATCTTGGGTGCGTGAGCACATGCCTTCGCTGATTGCCGATACCGATCGTCTGCAGGCTATGGGTCGCAAGGCCTACGGTTACGGCATTCGCGATGCCGCACAAACCATGGCCGGCATCGTACTCGACTATGCTGGTTCTCGTCGCTGAACTGAAATGAGGCAGCGCTAAATCGCGTGCGTGTTCCAACGCACTCTCATTCAGGTTTTTTCCCAGATTCGTCTGGACGAACATATCGCTGCCGGGAACGGCATCTTGCAAACGTTTGGGTGCGGTTTACCGGCACTGATGGTTTTGATGCCGGGGAGCGGCTTCTTGCCGTAAGGTCCTGCCGATTTGCGGTTTCAATTGCAAGCAGTCTGCGTGGGTTTGCGGCCCGGGGTTCGGCTGGACGGGAAAATCGTGTATAACGGCATCAGTGATGTTTTCCATCGTCAAATGTAGCGTCCAAGGAGCGTATCGTGCAGTCAAATAACGGCTCTGAACCCATCGTGCTCGACCCGACGAAGGCCGCGTTCGGCCCGTCAGATACCTTGGTGACGTTGGGACACACCCATTTCATCGGCATCGGCGGAGCCGGTATGAGCGTGCTTGCCGAAATGATCCACGAAGAGGGCGTCGAGGTCTCAGGCTCCGACCGTGAGGCGAATGCGAAAACCGACCGGCTGACCGCACTCGGTATCAAGATTTCCTTCGGCCAACGTGCCGAGAACGTTGCCGGCGCGCAGACCGTTGTCTATTCCAGCGCCATCAAACCCGATAACCCGGAAATTATCGCGGCCGCGCAGGCCGGGGCGCGTATCGTTCACCGCAGCGATATTCTTGCCCTGCTGATGGCCAGCAAATGTGCGGTCAGCGTCGCCGGTGCACACGGCAAGACCACCACCAGCTCGCTGATTTCCCATATCCTCGTCAATGCCGGAGTTGAAGCTGATGCGCAGAACGAGGCGAGCGCCGATGCACGAAGCGATGCGCGGAACATCGAACACCGCAGCAGCGGCGAAGTGCATGCCGCAATCGGTGCAGACGAGTCATTGAATGCGGCTGTCAGACTTGCCGACCCGAGCTATGCCATCGGCGGTTCCATTCAAGGCCCCGACGGTGTCGCCATCGACGGCGGGCATGCCGGCAGCGGCGATGTTTTGGTGGCCGAGGCCGACGAATCCGACGGCAGCTTCGAAAAATACCGTCCGCAGTTCGCGCTGATCACCAACGCCGAGGCCGATCATCTCGACCATTACGGCGATGCCGAGCACTACCAGCAGGCGTTTGTCGAGTATGCCGGCCACGCCAAGGGCTATGTGGTCATGTCCATCGATGACAAGGGCGCGCAGGCCATCGTGCGTGCGCTGCCGGCCGAAGTGGCAGCCAAAACCATCTGCTATACCACAGATCCGTCTCGCGATATCTCGCAAATCGTGAGCGTGGATGGCACGCATGGCAGCAATGTAATGCATAATGGGACCGCCGAAGCGACAGGTATCCAGAACACAGCCGCCGTACCTGCGGCAAATTCCGTAACGTCACCAGCAGGCGCCGCCGCATCTGCGATTTCGGGTGCAACCGCATCTGTAGCTTCAAACCCATCTTCGTCTTCGGCTTCGTGCGCAACTTCAGCCGCAAATCCGGCTCCGCTCGCTGCAGGCACGGCTCGTCCCCAACTCGTCCGCATTCTTTCGGAACAGGAAAGCGTGGGTGACGGTACGGAGCGGTTCACCATCGAACTTCCATCCGGTTTCGCGGGATTCGGCGAAGCGCGCCGCATACCTGTCACCTTGCGGATCCCCGGCATCCACAACGCGCGCAACGCGACCGCTGCGATTATCGTCACGACTCTGCTGGGTATGGATCCGGAGCTTGCGGCCCGCACGGCAGCAACGTTCAGGGGAGCCTCGCGTCGTTTCGAGGTCAACGGCGTCGAAGACGGGGTGACGGTGGTCGACGACTATGCCCACCATCCTACGGAAATCGCTGCGTTGCTTGACGCTGCGCGCCGCCGCTACCCGGATTCGACCATCCGCGTGCTTTTCCAGCCACATTTGTTCAGCCGCACCAAGTTCTTCATCAAGCGTTTTGCCGCTGCTCTGGCCAAGGCCGACGATGTTGTCATCGCGCCGATTTACCCGGCCAGAGAGCGTCAGGAGGATTTCCCGGATATTACCTCGCAGGTCGTCGTCGACGCTGCGGCCAGCCTGCCGCATGCCCCCTCGGAAGGGTGGATTGCCGCTTCGCAGAATCTTCAGAGCGGTGCCGAAACGTTGGTGCGGCACTCAAAACCCGGCGATGTGCTGATCACCGTAGGTGCGGGGGACGTCACCACGATGGATGATGTCATGCTCGATTTGCTCAAAGCACGTGCGGGGGCGTCCCGCTGATGGCCGGCCGTCGTGTAACCAGCGCAAGCGGAGACAAAGGCGATTCATCCCGTCGCAGGCGAAGCGCAGCCTCTTCGTCTCGGGGTTCAGCGACTGCCGGCGATGAACCGATGGTCAACGATTTCGGTGTACGGACCAGCAAGCGCAGGAAAACCGAACATTCGGATTTCCGTATCGGCTCCGATTCGCAAGGCAAATCAGGCGCGTCGCCCAAGGACAGCAAAAGGGATTCGCCTCGCCGCGCACGTTCCGTGGCATCCGGCACGCCGGTTGGCGATGACTCGACGGTTGATGCGCGGCGCAGAAAGCGTAGGGCCGCAGCCACGAAAGCGGTGTCTGACCCGAGCAGATCCACCCAATCGGCGGATATACGGACACCGCGCAACAAAAAATCCGTCGGTTTTTTCCATCGTCGCCAGTCAGCCAAACCGAAATACGGAATCGACGAGCCATTGACCGCAGCCGATGAAGCTTCCAAGGCTGCCCGCTCACCACGTTCGGCTTCGTCCGCCAATCTCGTCACCAAAAGCGCACCCGGTAGCTTCGTCGATGCCCGGGCACTGAAAAACGAGGATCTGGTCGGTGAAACCTTGAATCAGACCTCCGGCGCTCTGGGTGTTGCCGCGCGTCCCAAGGTCATCGATTTCAACGCACGGCTGAAAGAGCGTCGGCGGATCAGTGCGTTCAAAACCGTCAAAAAAGTCGTGATAACCCTTGTTGTTCTGGCGCTTTTGGTGGCTCTTGGATGGGTGCTCTTCTTCTCGCCGGTCTTTTTGCTTGATTCGCACCAGATTTCCGTATCCGGGGAAAACCAGTGGGTCGGCAAAGCCCGGATTGTTTCCATCGCCGACAAGCAGGTCGGAAAATCGCTGCTTCTGGTCTCAAGCGGGGACGTCGAGCAGGAGCTAAAAAGCATTCCCGGCGTTTCCATGGCCAAGGTCGAGAAGATCTATCCGCAGGCGATGAAAGTCACGATAACGGCGCAGGAACCTGCGGCGATGCTCAAGACACCGGACGGCAGCGAGACCGCCGTCGACGGTTACGGACGTGTGCTCAACAAGGTCGGCAACGTTTCGACCAAGGGCATTCCCGTCATCGAGGTGAACGATGTCAAGACGAGTCTTCGCGACCGTTCCGTTCAACAGGCATTGAAAGTGCTGGGTTTCCTTGACGGCAACATGCGCGGCGCCATCACGAAGGTAACCGCCAAAACGCAGGATTCCATCACCACCGAGTTGAATGGCGGCCAGCGTGTCATCGTTTGGGGCGACGCCTCGGATATGAAGCTCAAAAAGGCCGTGGTCGACAAGATCATCAACGATCCGACCAAGATCGGCGACAAGCATCAGGTCGACGTCTCGGCCCCGCTGCGTCCGATCATCAAGTAGATCGCCATGTTGCTGCGTTTGGTGTGCTGGCTTTGCCCGCATTTCCGGGTGCTTGGGTGTGTGTAGCACTTCACAGTGCGCCAATCCCGTGATTTGAAAGTAAAGTAATGTCAATATTACAGCAACGAATCGAACCGACGGGCAACGCGGGTGTGATTAGTGTTTGGCCATGAGCTCATCGGTGTCGAAGAGGATGGTCACCGGCCCGTCGTTGGTCAGGCTCACGCGCATGTGCGAGCCGAAGCGACCGACCTTCACATTGACGCCTTGCGCCTTCAGCGCGTCGTTGAAATCAAGCCAGATTTGCTTGGCATGCTCCGGTTTGCCGGCTTTGATGAAGCTCGGCCGGTTGCCTTTTCGCACGTCGCCGAACAGCGTGAACTGCGAGACCGACAGGATTTCGCCGCCGACTTGTGCCAGCGAAAGGTTCATCTTCCCGTTTTCGTCTTCGAACACCCGCAGCTTGCTGATTTTCTGCGCGAGCCAATCGATCTGTTCCTGCCCGTCCTCGTCGCTGACCCCGACGAGCAAAACATAACCAATCCCGATATGCTGTGGTACGAACGTTTCATCGACCTCGCCGCTGATTTCGTCAACGACGTCGATATCGGCCTTACTTACTTTCTGCAACACGATTCTCATGGTTGCCAAGTCTAGCGGGGTATGCGAAAGAATCCGCCAAGGAATCTTCGGAGAATGTGAAATCAGAAAAGTCAGCTGGCGGGGCAAGGGTTGGAATAGAATCGAGTAACCATTGATTGAAATACACAGTATGAAAAGAGGTGGATTGCCATGAAAGCCATTGATATTGCGAACCTGTTTATTGTCAGGCACGGTGAAGACGAGTATCTTACCAACCTCAAGCTCAACAAGCTTGTCTATTATGCGCAGGTAGAGTCGCTGAGATCCACCGGGAAGGTTCTATTCGATGAGCCGGTAGAGGCTTGGGAATATGGCCCTGTCGAACGTAGTGTGTACAACGTGTTCCGCCGTTACGGTAAAAAACAACGTGTCACGAATCCGGCAGGAACCGTGAATGGGGAAGCCGTGGATGGCATGGTGTCAAAGATTGTAGACGAAGTTGCGAAATATTATGGGCCGCTGTCGGCGTTCGATTTGGTGCGTTTTTCGCATAGGCCAGGATCGGCTTGGGAGAAAGCTTTCTCTCCTGATGCTGATAATGAAATCACCCCTGACATGATTTTGAGCTCGACTGATGGCAAGGAACGCCCGAATATTGAGCGTTCCTTGGCTTGGGGCATTGCTACGGCGGAGCGTGAATACCCGAATGCACTTCGCATGCTTGAGGATTCCTGACAAGTGCGTGGTGGACTAGTGCAATGTCAGCCAATACGTTTTCAAAATGAAGCGGAGGTAGAGACTTTCATTGAAGTTGTGGTGAACGTTCATGATATGACCGTTTCAGCCACTGGATTCCGTGCAGGAAAGGATGGTGATGCTGAACAATCAGTATCACCATCTGTGTATGCCGCGTTTGTCAGCGCTCGTGTCTCGGCATTTCGTGACGTTTTCGAGCAGGTGTCATTCTTTGCCGAGCATCTGTCGAAAGACCATCCTTTTGGTGACGGCAACAAACGCACAACAGTGAAAATGCTTATCGCTTGTATACGGGCGTGTGGGATCCAGCTTGACATACCAGATCCCCCGGATCCACAAAACAATGAGCTTTATCAGTGGATACAGAAGCTTGTGACTGGCGAAGTAAGTTATTCCCAGCTCGCCGATTTTCTGCGTTCTCGGGCCTCCGCCAGCCCGCTGGAGGATTTGCTCTGACGAGGATTAGGGCCCCTAGATTTAGCTCAAAATAAGCAGACCAGGGTGGTATAGCAACGAAAAACGCCGCCAAAGATAACCGTGACGGCGTTTGGATAGTGGAGATGCGGGGAATTGAACCCCGGTCCGATGGCCGAACCCTCAGTCTTCTACGTGCGTAGTCCGCTGGCCTTTTGGCAGTTTTTCTGCCCCCATCCGTGTCGCGGACAATGGATGGCGAGCATATCTACAGTTAAAGTCCCTGAGTCACCCTGTGGTTCGATGGCTCAAGCAAGTCCTCTAATGACGCCCAACATCCTCCCGAAGACGAGAAGGAGTGGACGGAGCAGCTGCTCACTGGTTAATCCTGGCGCGAAGCTCAGGCAGCGAGAGCGAACTCAGTGCGATTAGATTTAGCACTTGTTGTTTCGTGGAGGTCATCTCGAGTGGACTCCACATTCTCGGCACGCTTCCCTGCGACGAACAGGTCACCGTCGAAACCGATCATCCCCATTTTTGAATTATCAAGCCCCGGTTTGCGCCGGAACATCTAATCATACCGTGTTGCTGCGACGCTTTCCTTCTTCGCCCCTCAGGGCATAATTATTTCAGAAGAACAATAGGCTATCGCTCTCGCAGTGTAAGCACGGCACTGTAGAATGTCTTCAAAAGCTTGGAATTTCAACGTGGAGATGTTCGTAGCCTTCATAAGCATTGTTTACTAAGAAGAATTGGGTCATGATGAGTGGGCAAAGTAAGGATGAAATAGCGGTTAAGGATGGGCAGGGCAAGCGGCGTCCGGTTCTGGAGATTGCGGTGCAGGACATCGCCGGGGCACGTATCGCCGCGCTGGCCGGAGCCGACCGCATGGAGCTATGTACCGCCTTGGGCGCTACCGGTGGCATCACGCCAAGTTACGGGGTGATTCGCCTTTGCTCCGAGGTTGGTGTGCCCTTGGGCGCCGAGGTGCTCATCCGGTCCCGTGGCGGTGATTTTGTCTATAACAGGGACGACAAGGCGACGCAATTGGCCGAAATCGGTCCGGCGCTCGAGGCGGGAGCCAACGGTGTGGTCGTCGGCGGTCTCGATAATCAAGGTGACATCGATCTTGAATTCGCGCGTGACCTGATCGACGAAGCCCGTGCGCAGGCCCGCAGGCTGGATCGTAAGATCGATGTGGTGTTCCACCGAGCCTTTGATATGGCAAGAAATCAGGAAGATGCCTTGGAAACCTTGATCGAGCTTGGTTATACGCGTGTGCTGACTTCCGGTGGTGCCCGGAATGCCATGGAGGGGATGCCGTCCCTCGCCCGGCTGGTGCGTCAGGCCAACGGGCGTATCCAGATTATGGCTGGCGGGGGAGTGCAGCCGCAGTTCATGGCACAGCTTGCAGGAACCGGTGCCGATGCGCTGCACCTTTCCGCTCGCAGGCGGCTTCATTCGCTTGGTGGCCCCGGAGGCGGCGGTGATGACGTCTTGGTGGAAAGAACCGATGCTGATATCGTTCGTGCTGCTGTCGCTGCCTGTAAAGCTTAGGCTCTCTGGGATGATGAATATTTTTCAGCATGAATATGACACGCCGAAATTAACTAAAGCGTTTTAGTCCTCTCGTTCTTGTAAAAAGGAAGCACAAACAGGCAGCGATGCTAGATGCTGCCGAGTCGTTGGAACGAGTTGAGGATTGGACGAAGATGTTTCTGAAACCACAGCAGCAATTAGATCGATGCGCACGGGTTATGCGTCAACGTGTTCTGCCACATACTCATCCCGTTCTTGAGTCTTGCGGCGTGCGCGCTTTCGATATCCCCGGCGAACCGATGCCTTCAGGGGAGTTCTTCGCAAAAGTTGAAGCCGGCGCCATCGATTTCAAGCCTTTCAAGATGGGTTCTCCTTGGGGCACGACGTGGGGAACGGTCTGGTTCGAGCTGACCGGACATGTGCCGATGCGAGATGGTCATGTCGATGAAGGAGCTGATGGTTTGGACGGACGCCCCGTCGAGCTCATGCTTGACTTGGGCTGGTACGATCATTCGCCCGGCGGCCATATCGAAGGCATGGTTTACGGCCCCGACGGCACCGTGGTCAAGGCTGTGCACCCCAAGAACTTCTGGGTGCGGCTTGTCGAGGCTGATGGTACGGCGAATATTCCTTTGGCCGACGACGGTTCGTTCACGCTGTATCTGGAGGCGGCCTGCAATCCGCTTCTGCTCGGGGTTCCGCCGTTCGTCGAGACGAATCTGGGGGAGAAGGCCACCGGCAAACCCGAAGAACAGTATGTGTTCCGCAGTGCCGATGTCTGCACCTTCGACCGGCAGATGGAGGATTACTGGCTCGACCTCGACGTGGTGAGCATGTTGATGGGGCAGGCTGACAAGGATTCACCGCGTTACTGGCAGCTTGCCAAGGCACTGCAGCGCTCGCTCAACGTCTACGACGAGCAGGTGGCCGGGTCCGTGGTTCCGGCACGCCAGGCGCTTCAAGGTGTGCTGGGCAAACGGGCCAATGCCTCGGCGATGGATGTAAGCGCCGTGGGTCATGCCCATATCGATTCCGCCTGGCTCTGGCCGGCGCGTGAGACCAGACGCAAGGTGGCGCGCACCGTCAGCAACACGTTGGCCTTGATGAACGAGGAACCCGACTATATCTATGCGATGAGTTCCGCACAGCAATACGCCTGGCTTGAAGAGGACCATCCCGATCTGTTCGAACAGGTCAAGGCGCGCGTGGCACAAGGCCGGTTCGTTCCGGTCGGCGGCATGTGGGTGGAAGCCGACGGCATGGTGCCCACCGGCGAATCGCTGATCCGTCAGATTTCCTATGGCCAGCGCTATTTCGGCTCCCGTTTCGGTGTCCATCCTGACGGCGTATGGCTGCCGGACAGCTTCGGCTACAACGGCTCCTGGCCGCAGATCGCACGACGCGCGGGCTACAAATGGTTCCTGACCCAGAAGATCTCCTGGAGCGACACCACCAAGTTCCCGCACCACAGCTTCATGTGGGAGGGCATCGATGGTACTCGCATCTTCACGCATTTCCCGCCTTCCGACACCTATGCGGCCTGGACCACGGTCGAAGAGCTTGTCCACGCCGAAAAGAACTTCCAGGACAAGGATTTTGCAGACAAGTCGATTCTGCTCTATGGCTGGGGCGACGGCGGCGGCGGACCGACCCGCGAAATGCTCGGGCACCTGCACCGCTATGAGGATTTGGAAGGGGTTTCGCGTGTCACGCTCGAAGCGCCGGACACTTTCTTCGAGGCCGCGCACACCCAGCTGGAAGAGAACGCCGGGTCTGAGATGCCGGTATGGCATGGGGAGCTTTATCTGGAGTTGCACCGCGCCACGCTGACCAGCCAGCAGGATATGAAGCGTTACTGCCGGCAGGAGGAATCCCTGCTGCGCGTTACGGAATATCTCTGTGCTGCGGCGACGTTGGAGGCTGCCTCGACCGGTTACGTCTATCCGCAGAAGGAGCTGGACTCGATCTGGAAGACGCTGCTCCTGAACCAGTTCCACGACATTCTTCCCGGTTCCGGCATCGCTTGGGTGCACCGCGAGGCACGCGAACAATACAAGCGTGATATGCTGCGATTGAAGGATTTGATTTCCAAGGCGGCAGAAGCTTTAAAGACCGCTCGACCGGAATTGCCGGTAGTCAAGGAAGCTACTATAACGCAATACGAATCGGACGGGAGTTCATGGCAGGTTCGTCCTTCAATCGATGACGACGAGCAGGCCGGCCGTGAGGGCATACAGCCGGTTACGTTGCAGCAAAAGGAAGATGGCAGTGTCGTTTTGGACAATGGTCTGTTGAAGGTTCGTGTCGAACCCGATGGATCGGTGTCTTCTCTGATTGATATAAAGTCCAAACGTGAATTGGTGCCTCGTGGTACCAGCATGGGGGCCTATGAGCTGTTGAAGGACGAGCCTTCCGTCTATGACGCCTGGGAGATTGAGCGCGACGCACTGCTCTGTGCCAATCGCATTGAAGGCGGAAGTATTACAAATGTGATGGTTGATGGTCACGGCGCAGTCAAGGTACAGGTAAGGCTTGAGTTTTCACATAGTGTCATTGACACAGATATCGTCTTGAAGCCGCGTGCCGCTCGACTCGACTTTCACGCCAACGTCGATTGGCATGAGCGTGAACGATTCCTCAAAGTCGATATGCCGGTGGCTCTTGCCGTGCCCAACGCCCAGTATGAATGCCAGTATGGCTGGGTCGAACGTCCGGTGATCAAGAACGATGCCAGTGACGAGGCCAAATACGAAAGCTGCACCCACCGTTACGTGCGTCTGCACGAAGGTGATTACGGTGTCGCCGTTGTCAACGCTTCCACTTACGGGTGCGATGCCTCACCAATTCACGGAAACCCTGCGCAAAACACGGCAAGTGGCACCATGCTGAGGCTTTCACTCTTGGAATCCCCGGTATTCCCCGATCCTCATGAGGATATGGGGAAGCACGAATTCGATTGGGCCGTTCTTGCCGACGCCACTATGGCTCGGACGCTGGAAGTTGCGGCCTCAATCAATGCGCCGAAATTGCAGAATATGCCTGCCATTGATCCGCTGGTCAGTCTTGGTAATGTCAAAGGCACCCCGGTCATCGATTGGGTCAAGCTGGCCGATGACGGTTCCGGTGACCTGATTGTCAGGCTTTATGAGGCTTCCGGCGCGTCCGCTAGTGCAACGCTTCATGTCGCGGCACCCTTGGCAGATGCGACGGTATGTGAAACCGACGTCCTTGAAACCAACGACGTTGCTGACGATTTGTCGGTGTGCCTTTCCGGCGAGCATCCTGCGCAGGGTGCGGCGATCAGTCTCAACCCCTTCGAGATGGCGACGTTGCGTTTCCGTAGACAAGGATAATCGATCATTTCCTCAAGATTAACTTGACAGATTCGTAATTTTCCATCTCATTCTTCAAACCGGCATCTCCTTTTCATAGTTGATGCCATACAAATCCAAGAAAGGACCATCCATGTTCCTTGTTCCCGACCAGGAGCTTTCTCGCTGCGACCGTGTGCTCCAGCAGCGTCTTGACCCCCATATTCATTCCGTTCTTTGTCATTGCACATTGCGAAGTGCCGCCAATCCCGGCGAGCCCGAGCCGTACCGGCAATTTCTCGACCGTGCCCGCAACGGTGAAGTTGATTTCGAGCCTTTTGCGGTTCCGGGGCTTTGGGGGACGACGTGGGGAACGACGTGGTTCGAGGTGAAAGGGCATATCGATCTCGCCGCCGTTCAAGGCCGGAAAGTCGAGTTGGTCGCCGATTTGGGATGGCTCAGCAATCGCGGGCCAGGCTTCCAATCCGAAGGTCTTGCCTATACCGCCGACGGCAGGGCCATCAAGGCCGTCAACCCGCGCAACAGCTGGGTTCCGTTGGTCGATGCCGACGGTACGCGGCATGTCGATATCGATGGGAATGGTGATTTTGTCGTTTATATCGAGGCCGCGGCGAATCCGTTTGTGGAAGGACCGACGCCCTATTCGCCTACGTCGCTTGGTGAGGGGCCGACCGGCAAGCCTGACGAACCGTATACCCTACGTCGTATGGATGTCTGTGTGCTCAACGCAGACCTATATGCCTACCATATGGATCTTGAAGTCGTCTCGTCGCTGATTCGTGAGCTGAGCGATGATGACCCGCGCTACTGGCAGCTTTCCAAGGCACTTCAGCGCTCGCTCAATGTCTACGACGAACGTGACATAGAAGGCACCGTGGCCCCCGCACGTGCCGAATTGGGAACAGTTCTTTCCAAGCACGCCACGCCTTCCAGCGTCAAGCACACCGCCGTCGCCCATGCCCACATCGATTCCGCCTGGCTCTGGCCGGTGCGTGAGACCAAGCGCAAGGTGGCCCGCACGGTCTCCAACGTGCTGGCGATGATGGACGAGGATCCCGATTTCATCTATGCGATGAGTTCGGCGCAGCAATACGCGTGGCTTGAGGACGAGCATCCTGACCTCTTCAAACGCATGCAGTCACGCATTGCAGAAGGCCGGTTCATTCCGGTCGGCGGCATGTGGGTCGAATCCGACGGCATGGTGCCCGCCGGAGAATCACTGATCCGCCAGATCACCTTCGGCCAACGTTATTTCAAGGACCATCTTGGGGCCAAGGCCGATGGTGTATGGCTGCCCGACAGCTTCGGCTACACCGGTTCCTGGCCGCAGATCGCGCGCCGAGCCGGTTTTGAATGGTTCCTGACCCAGAAGATCTCGTGGAACGACACCACGAAATTTCCCCATCATTCCTTCATCTGGCAGGGCATCGACGGCACGGGAATTCTTACGCATTTCCCGCCCTCAGACACCTACGATTCGCCGGTCGAGGTCAAGGATGTCATCTATTCGCAGAAGAACTATCTCGACAAGGACCTTTCCGACCACGCCATCATGCTCTACGGTTTCGGCGACGGCGGCGGTGGCCCCACCCGCGAGATGAACAGCCGTATCCGGCGTATGCGCGATCTCGAAGGCGTGCCGCAGATCGATTTTGGCACTCCGGATGACTTGTACGGCAAGGTGCGCCACGATATCGTCGACAACGCCCGGGGTGAGACACCGATCTATCGCGGTGAGCTTTATCTGGAGCTGCACCGCGCCACACTGACCGCCCAGCAGGATATGAAGCGCGGCTGCAGGCAGGAGGAATCGATGCTGCGTGTGGCCGAATACCTGTGCGCTGCGGCGAGCCTGAAGAACCCAGGCTATGTCTATCCGCGTGAACAGCTCGAGACCATCTGGAAGACGCTGCTCTTGAACCAGTTCCACGACATTCTGCCTGGTTCTGCGCTTGCTTGGGCGGAACGTGAGGCCCGCGAGGAATACCAACGCGATATCCGTGCGCTCTATAGCATCGCCGACCAAGCCGCGGTAGCCATTCACAAGGCATGCCCGCAATCGCCGGTAGTACGCGATGCGGTGGTGTTGCCGGTGGCTACCAGTTCCGATGGCTTTGATGATTCCATGAGGACTTCTGTTGTCGGCAATGACAATAAGACAGTGGATGATGCCTCTGATACGTCTTGGCAGGTGCAGCCGGCTCGCCCTGCTGCGGTTGCCGAAAATGTCTGGCTTGACCGTAAAGGGCTTACTGTTTCGCGGTTCGATTCGGATGCGCCGCTTACCGTGCCGGATGTTCAACTGCACAGCGAGATGAAGGCAGAACGTAACGACGATGGAACCGCAGCGCTTTCCAACGGCTTGCTCACGGTCAAGGTGGAGGCCGACGGCACCGTTTCGTCGTTGTTCGATGAGGAGGAAAAGCGTGAGTTGGTGCCTACCGGAACCCGTCTGGGGCGATACGAACTGTTGCGCGACGAGCCGTATCAGTGGGATGCCTGGGACATTCATCGCGACGCATTCCTCATGGCAAACGGCTTGGATACCTCTGTGCTTGCCAATGTAGAGAAGCGCAATGACGGCGCTGCAGTGGCAACGGTCAAAGCCCACGCCGCTGGCGTCGATATCGAAACCAGAATCATTCTTCACCCCGGTTCCCGTTCCCTCGATTTCGAATCCGGCGTCGATTGGCATACGCAGGAGCATTTCCTCAAGGTCGATCTGCCGCTGGCTGTGGACGCGGGCAACGCCCAGTATGAGGCACAATACGGCATGGTGGAACGCCCGATTCAGAAAAACTCGCGTGGTGACGAGGCGAAATTCGAAAGCTGCACCCATCGTTTCGTTCGTCTTGCCGAGGCCGGTTATGCCGCCGCTGTGGTCAATGCGACGACTTACGGCTCGGATGTAAGCCCCATCGGCAATGTCATAGGTTGTAATACCGTACAGGATGTCGAGGGAGTCACAGCGCCGTCGGCAGGCACGATGATTCGCCTTTCCCTGCTTTCCGCGCCCCTTTATCCCGATCCCCACACCGACCAGGGCCATCACGAATTCGCGTGGTCGGTGGTGATGGATGCCTCTGTCGATCGTGTTCTGGCCGAAGCCTCGCGTCTCAATGCTCCGGCATTCGCCGCAATACCCGCCTTCGATCCATTGGCGACAGTCAAGGCCGACAAGGGCGATATCGTTTTGGATTGGGTGAAGACGGCCGACGACGGTTCGCAGGATCTCATCCTGAGGCTTTACGAACCGGCCGGGGGACAGGCGCAAGGTACTCTGCGTGTCTGTGATGAGCTTGCCAAGTCCAATGTTCGAGAAGTCAGCGAACTGGAAGACGACGAATCCTTGCCAGCGGATTTGCCGAAAGTGATCGATGGTTCCCAACCTGCGCAAGGTGCGCGTCTTTCGTTCCGCCCGTTCGAGCAGGCTACATTGCGTATCAGCAGGTGATGGATCAGCGGAGGCTGTCAAGGCATAAATCGGGGCATCAAAATTCCGAATTGATGTCCCGATTACGCTGAAAACAAAAGCGCTTTAGATGTGAAAATATTGATTTTCCAACGCGACACGGCCAAATCCGGGATGAAATTGACAAATGCTGATACTGATAATTATAATTGTTACTAAAGCGTTTTAGTTATATTGATTGAACGCTTGGTTCTTTCCAAAGTTGGAGAGAGCGAAAAGAAAGGAAAAGCAGATGATTTCTCTGAAGAAGACCATCGCCATCACCGCTGCCGCAGCCACGCTGTTCTCCGTTGCAGCCTGTGGCGGACAATCCAATAGCAAGGATGCGAACGGAAAGACCGAAGTCTCTTTCCAGACATGGAACCTTAAAAACGACAAATACACCCCGTATTTCAAGTCGTTGATTGCCGCTTACGAAAAAGCCAATCCTGATGTCACGATCAAGTGGATCGACCAGCCCTCGGACAACTATGAGCAGAAGCTTTCCGCGGATGCCGCGGCAAATTCGTTGCCGGACATCATCGATGCAGGCCCTTCGCTGATGTACGGACTGGCGAAGGCCGGTGCCCTGCTCAATATCAGCAAGGAAGACCCCGGCGCTCAGAAGAACTTCTATCCCGGCGCTTGGGATGCCGTCACCTTCAAGGGCAATGGTGTCAAGGAAGGTGCCTACGGCTATCCTTGGTATGTCAATGACGGTCCTATGTATTACAATACTCAGCTTATGCAGCAGTGTGGCCTCGATCCGAACAAGCTGCCGGTGACCTGGGACGACTACTTCACCGACGCCAACACCATGGTCAAGAGCGGCTGTGGTGCCTACATGTCCACCATGCTCGGCGGTGCGGTTGACGATTATGCGTCCCACGGCGTCAAGATCATGAACGCGGACCACACCAAGTACACCTTCAACACCGACAAGGCCGTTGAACATTTGCAGAAGTTCGTCGATCTTTACAAGAACAAGGGCATTCCGTCCGAAGCGCTCAGCGCACAGTGGTCGCAGCAGGGCGAGTTCTTCCAGAAGGGCTCCATCATCGCCATGGGCGGCAGCGCCTACCAGGTGGCCGACTTCCAGCAGAACTCCCCGGATCTGGTCAAGCATCTTGCCGTCGGACCCAAGATCACCGACGAAGGCCGTTCCGCCACGGTCTCCTATGAGATGCTGGCCGTCAGCTCCCAGACCAAGCACAAGGAAGCTGCCATGAAGTTCGCCCAGTACGTCACCAACAAGAAGAACCAGCTTGAGTTCGCGAAGAAGTCCAGCACGTTCCCGTCCAGCAAGGGTGGTCTTGAAGATCCTTACTACACCAAGCTTGATACCAGCACGCTGCAGGGCAAGGCTCTGGCCATCACGTTGAAGGAAGTCAAGGATGGCTATTCCTGCCGTCCTGCCGAGTTCACCGATGCCAACGGCAAGGTCTATCTCCAGCAGCAGGCTGCCCTTGCTCTGCAAGGCAAGCAGACCGCCAAGCAGGCGCTCGACAAGTCCGTGGACTTCGCCAACTCCAAGCTCAAGAAGTAGTAAAGAGACGGTATAGCTCATGTCCAAAAGCACCAGATTCGGGTCGAAGGCTTTGTCCTCCGACCCGGCTGGGGCTCAGAAAGCGGCTCCCAGAAAGCGTCAGCAATCAGTGTTGACGACTTTGGCACCATATCTTTTTGTGTTCCCGGCCTTTCTCATAGTCTTCGTTTTTGTCATCGTCGCGGCTCTCAACACATTCAGACTGGCGTTCACTGATTCGACCTTGCTGGTTCCCGGCAAGTTCATCGGCTGGCAGAACTTCATCGACATCTTCCACGATGAATATTTCTGGACCGCGTTGCTCAATTCCACGCTCTACGTTATCTGCGTGGTTCCGTTCATGATTATTCTGCCGCTGATACTGGCGAACCTTGTCCGCGGCAATTCCAAGATCATGGGCTTCTTCCGCACCTCCTACTACATGCCTGTAGTCATGAGCGCGGTGGTCGTCGGCATGATCTGGACCAATCTTCTCGATTCCAAAGGCCTCGTCAATTCGTTGCTGGAGACCTTCCATCTGATCAAGACCCCGATCCCGTTCCTGACGGACCGTTGGCTGATCCTGTTCTCCTCGATGTTCGTCACGATCTGGCTGGGCCTCGGCTACTACATGGTCATCTACATGACGGCGCTCGCCAATATCGATGATTCGCTGTACGAAGCGGCTTCGCTCGATGGGGCGGGTCCGGTACGCCAGTTCGTTTCCATCACGATGCCGGGAGTGCGCTCCACCATCGTGTTGATCATGATGCTTTCCACCATCGCCGCGTTCCGCGTGTTCAACGAAATCTACGTGTTGACCAACGGTACGGCAGGCCCGGGCGGGCAGGACATCACCATGTCGATGCTCATTCAGCAGGAAGGCACGGGCATACAGGCGCATACCGGTTATGCCAGCGCGTTGTCGCTGATCGTGCTGGTTGTCGTAGGCTTCATGCTCGTCATCCAGCAGATCATTCAGAAGAGGGGTCAGGACTGATGAAAAGCAACCATAAGAAAGTAACGGTCGGCAAAGTCGTCCAATACGGGATCCTGATCCTGGTTTTCATCCTTCTGGTCGGTCCCTTTATCTGGGAGCTTTCCCTTTCGCTCAAAGGCCCGGGAGACAACGTCTACGCCGTTCCGCCTTATATCATTCCCAAGACCCCGACGCTGCAGAACTACGTCCACGTCTTCCAGCAGGTGCCGGTTTTCCATTACATGTGGAACACCATCATCGTCGCAGCCCTTTCGATTGCCGGCAACGTCATCTTCTCGACCATGGCCGGCTATTCGCTGGGCAGGCTCAAGTGGCATGGCCGCAAACTGGTGTTCCTGATTTTCATGGGCACCATGGTCATCCCCGTCGAAGGCGTCATCATCTCTCAGTTCCTTATCATGCGGGCCATCAACCTGCAGAACACGTTGCTGGCGGTTGCGCTGCCGGGCATGTGCGGAGCCATCAATATTCTCCTGATGACCAACGCCTTCCAGGCCATTCCCAAGGAATTGGAAGAGGCCGCACAAGTCGACGGTGCCAATCTTTGGCAGCAGTTCATTCACGTCTGCGTCCCGCAGGTCAAGGGCACCATGACCGTCGTGGGCATCTTCGCCTTCGTCGGCGC
This sequence comes from Bifidobacterium sp. ESL0728, assembly GCF_029392015.1. NCBI lineage: Bacteria > Bacillati > Actinomycetota > Actinomycetes > Bifidobacteriales > Bifidobacteriaceae > Bifidobacterium > Bifidobacterium sp. ESL0728. The sequence continues at coordinate 1,793,327 of NZ_CP113925.1, read as the reverse complement.
ATGGAACGACTTCCTCTGGCCATTGATCGTCATCTCCGATGAAAAGAACTACACCCTGACACTGGGGATGAACAGGCTTAAGGGCATGTTCGTCTCCGATCCGAGACTGATCGCTGCGGGTGCTCTGGTGTCGTTGATCCCGATTCTGATATTCTTCGCCTGCTTCCAGCGCTACTTCTTCCAAGGCTTGGAACAGGGCGGCATCAAGGAGTGAAGACGATGAGATTCGGTGTCAATTACACGCCCTCACACGGTTGGTTCCATTCCTGGCTTCACCCGGATTGGGATTCGACTAAGCGGGATTTGGATGCCATAGCTGAGTTGGGAATGGATCACGTGCGTCTGTTCCCGCTCTGGCCGGTATTGCAACCCAACCGTACGTGGATCAATCAGGACGGTATCGAAGACGTCCGGCACATGGCCTCTTTGGCCAGTGAACGCGGGCTCGATGTCTATTCGGACGTCCTTCAGGGGCATTTGTCGAGTTTCGATTTCGTGCCCTCGTGGCTGGTCTCGTGGCATGAAAACAGTATGTTTTCCGACCCGCAAGCTGTTGAGGCGCAAAGCGAGCTTGTTTCCGCGCTATACGATGCGTTGTCGACGGTCCCGCGGTTCAAGGGGCTCAATATAGGCAATGAATGCAACCAATTCGCCGACAGGATTCATCCCCGCCGGATGAACGCCACCAGCGAGGATGCGCAAGCTTGGCTGCATGCGCTGCTCGACCCGATTGAAAAGAAGGCACACGCCAACGGGCATGTGCTGCTGCACAGTGAAAATGATGCTGTCTGGTACGAGGATGGGCATCCCTTCGAGCCCCGGCAGGCTTCAGGCATCGGCGACATCACCGCCATCCATTCCTGGATTTTCAATGGCACTGCGCAGAAGTACGGTGCCATGAGCGAGACGGGGACCCGGCATGCCGAGTACCTGGCCGAACTTTCCAAGGCCTTTGCCGATGATCCGCACCATCCAGTCTGGCTGCAGGAGATCGGTGCACCCCAGAATGTCATCGACGTGCAAGACACACCGCGATTCTGCGCGAAGACCGTCGAACATGCGATGGATTGCACGGACCTGTATGGGGTGACCTGGTGGTGCTCCCATGATGTGACGAGCGCCATGTCGGATTTCCCTCCATTCGAGCATGATCTCGGTCTGTTCGATGAGAACGGGAAACTTAAGCCCATCGGGGAAGAATATGCCCGACTGGCTCGGCAGTATCACTCACGTCGGGAACCTCCGGTACGCTCGACGGCAGTCGTGGTGCAATGCAATGATGCCGGCAATCCGACGTTGCGTGCCGCGTGCGCTCCCGGTGGTTCCGTCTTCGAGAAGTGGATGTCTCTGAGTTCTCAAGGCAAGCGTCCGGCTTTGGTCACGTCGCAAACGGCAAACGATGCCGGCATGCTCGAGGAACTTGGCATCAACGAATGTGTGAAGGTTCCGATGACCGCAGGCGACGCCTATAGCGCGGTCTCGGACCCATCGCTGGAAGATGCTGTGGCTGCTCAATAGCCATTGCCGCTCAATAGCCATTATGGAAGGAGCTGATTGGGAGACTGGGGTTATTGGTTTTCTGTCAGCTCTTTTCTTATCGCTATATGTATCAAAAAGTGATTAATAATATTATTTTCGGTTGATTCGCAAGGTGGGGAACAATGGATTCGGCACAAGATTCGTGCGATATCGACGACCTGATGTCATCGATGACTCTCACACAAAAGGTCGGACAGCTCAACCAAAGGCTGTTCGGCTGGAAATGCCTGAAACGGGTCAATGGAAAGCTTACGGCCTCCGATTATCTCAAGGAAGAGATCGATCGCTGGGGAGGGCTTGGGCTTTTGTATGGGCTGTTCCGTGCCGATCCTTGGTCTCAGATGGATTGGGGCAACGGCATTCGTCCCGAAGAGCGCATGGAGGCATCCGCGCTCGTTCAGCAGACGGTCGTCGAGCGCGGGGCGCATGGTATCGGAGTATTGCTGAGCGAAGAGGCTCCTCACGGGCATCAGGCCCTCGGCGGAACCATCTTGCCAGTCAATCTTGCTCTGGGAGCGACGTTCGACCCCGAACTGGTTGAGCAGGCTCAGCGCAGTGTCGGCAGTGAGCTTTATGAGAGCGGTGTACATATTGCGTTGGTTTCGGGGCTTGATATCGCCCGTGACCCGCGGTGGGGAAGGTGCGAGGAATGTTTCGGCGAGGATCCGTGTCTTGCCGTGCGGATGTGCGAAGCAACCGTCAAGGGGATGCAAGGGGAAGGCAGGTCATTGGTGGGCCATGGCGGTGTCGCAGTGGTCATGAAGCATCTCGCGGCCCAAGGTGAGGCCATCGGCGGGCGCAACGGCCAGTCTGCAATCATCGGTTCCAATGACCTGTGTGAGATTCATCTGCCACCCGTGGTCGCGTCTGTGAAGGCCGGAGCCTATGGATTCATGGCAGCGTATAACGACATCGACGGCGTGCCATGCTGTGCCAACCCGAAACTACTGAAAACATATCTTCGCGACGAACTGGGCTTCGACGGCATTGTGATGGCCGATGGCCTTGCCGTCGACCGGCTGTCTGCCATGACGGGATCAAATCAGGCAGCTGGGTTGGCCGCCTTGCTCGGTGGGGTGGACGTCTCGCTTTGGGATGAGGGTTTCGCCTCGCTTGACACCAGTGTGGCCGAAATTCGTTCAGTGGACGAAACTTCCGGTCTTGAGCCTTTAGGTCGGCATTACGATATCGATGCGATTGAGGCGGCAATCGATCGATCGGTGCGTAGGGTGCTGCTTTTGAAACAGCGGTTCTCGCTGTTGCCACACAGTGCTGAACAATCGAAGCCTGCCAATATCGATAAGCCAGAATCCCTGAATCTGACCTCAACCGAAAAGGGGTCGCAGCATCCTTCGCTTTGTCAAACCGCCGACAACACGAAATTGCGTCAGGCCCTCGCGCAAGGTGAACGCTGTTCCCGCGCATGCGCGCAGGCTTGCCTGGTCGAACTGAAGAATGATGGTCGCGCCGATTGGAGCGGCCTTGGACCGGGACCCATCGTGATCACGGGTGCGCTGGCCGACGATGCGGCTTGTTTTTATGGCGACTATACCGCGCCTTTGTCGCTGGAAAAGCGGACCACGCTCTATCGGCAGATGCATATGCTCTTACCTGACAGCGATGTGCGTCTATTGCCGATGGGCGAGAAAGACGACGCTTTGCTACGTGAAGCGGCATTGATCGTCAACGTCGCCGGCGGCACAAGCGAGCGGCTCTACAAAGAGGATTTTGCCGACAACGGTGCTGCGGGAGATGCGGGCGAGAGCCGAGCGACCGGAGGGGAGGGCGTGGATCTGGCTTCGATTCGCCTGCCTTGGCATCAGGATGAATGGCTGGAATATGTGCATGGCACCTCTTCGTCACCCGTGGTCTCGGTAGTCGTTTCAGGCAGACCGCAGGTGCTGACACAGCTCAACTCGTATTCCGACAAGGTGATTTGGGCGGGGTACGCCGGACCTTACGGTGCCGAAGCCGTGGCTTCCGCTATCCTCGGCAGAAACGTATGCACCGGTATGTTGTCGGTAACTTTGCCTTCCACAGATGGCGTGGAACCGGTGCATTACAACGACAGGCAGCCGGCATCCAACGTCTATAAGGATGCAAAGGCCCCTGTGCTCTATCCATTCGGATTCTCGGATATTTCACCCGTTAGGGCCGAGAAAATAGTGATTGAAAGTGCTCAGGTGCTGCGCGTGGTTTCCTGCGAAAACAATGCGATAGAGGTGCGTCGCAATGAGGACCTTGTCGGCAAAATAAGGATCTCCATGCAACTGGGAACGCCCTCGCCGTCACAATCGCAAAGTGAGTGGAAGGGCAGGGCAGTCAATCTGTTTATCCGTACCAGCGGAGGAAGTCTGATTCCCCGCCAACGCCGGCTTGTCGCCATTTTCAGCGCTCGTCAGCGCAGGGCTTCAGAAGATTCAGTTATATCTCGTGTTCTGCCCTATGAGGCGGTATTCGACGTCAAAGAAGGGAGCAGGGTGGAGCTGCTTGACGATATGCAAGCTCCTTACGGTGTCATAGCGCCGACAAATTTGTAGTTGTTTCCATGGTTGATGATGTTTCATTCGATGTTGCTGAAACGACACATGTTGATACCGCTTTGTGTTGGAAAACAAGAGCGTCGATTGTTGTCAAGAAAAGAGCAGTGATGAAGTCATATAAAGAGTTCATTGAGAAAAGTTGCGTTGGTAGCCGCAAGCTATTGCCTATGGCGGTGGCAGGAATTCAGCATCGCCCATAAATTATAATTTTGTAATAATAATGCACTGTATGTTAATTAATTATAATAATAATGGTCAATTAGTGAGATAACAAGAGGCAACTAAATCGGTTTTGCCGAGAGAGCCTAGTAGCCTGTAGAATCAGGTTGCAATTGCATGGCGTTTTCGTGCTGGGTAATGCCACTGAACAATTGTCGTCAAAGGCGAGAGGCAGATTACACGTGAGTTCGAAGAAACTTGGGTCGATGCATCAAAGTGGTGCAAATGCGTCCAAACGCGTAAGTCTCAAGGACGTGGCCGACGAACTGGGAATCTCTCAGACGGCTGTTTCTTTTGCCGTGAACGACAAACCCGGGGTGTCCGAGAAGACCAAGCGCAAGGTCAAGGCGGCAGCCGAACGCTTGGGCTGGAGTCCGGTCTATGCCGCGCAGGCATTGAGTTCGTCACGCACGATGACGGTAGGCTTCGTGCCATCGCGTTCCGGCGGCAATCTGCAGACCGAGTCGTTCATGCTGCATTTTATGGCCGGGCTTCATGATTCATTGAGCCGCAAGGGGTACGGCATCTTGTACAGGCCCGCGCAATCGTTGCAGGAAGAGCTTTCCATCTATCGTGATTGGAGCAAGCGCAAGCGCGTGGACGGTGTGGTGTTGGTCGATCTGCGCTCGCAAGATCCCCGGCCGGAGTTGCTTAACGAGCTTGATATTCCGGCGGTGCTTGCCGGCGGCCCTGATCCGGGCGATCTGGTTCCTTCGTTGTCGATTGACGATTCGGGGACGATGGACAAGATTCTTTGTCATCTGGTTGACGTCGGACGGACCCGAATCGCCTATTTTTCCGGTGACCGGGATCTCGATTACAGCAAGATGCGTGCGGCGGCGTTCAACGAGCTTTCCACCAAATACGCCTTGGAATTTTCTGCGGTGAGTTACACCAATTTTGATTCTGAGGCGGCCGCGGCCCAGACCTGTTCGATGATGAGCGGCAAGTTCGCGCCCAATGCGTTCATTTACGAGAACGAGACGATGGCTGCGGCAAGCCTGCGGGCTTTGGAACGCTTATCGCTTTGTGATGACGTTCCTGCCGGTCTGCAGAATGATGATGGCAGGACTTTCCCCGACAATCTGCCTGCCATCGTGAGTTTCGAAGACAGCTTCATCTGCACGGCCACGTATCCCTCGATCACCGCCGTACACCGCGATCCCGGCGAATACGGCAAACGCGTCGCCAAGTTGTTGATGAAACGTCTGGCGGGGGAGTCGGTATCGGGCAACCGCCGGATTCTTCAGCCGAAACTCGTCGTGCGCGAGAGCACGACGAATGGGAAAGGCGAGGTTGCGGCCGATAAATCCTGACGCTGTTGAGTGGCAGGATAACGGTGTTTTTATACCGCGTATTGAATGAGGCTTGAACAAAATCGGAGCAGGGCGTTGCCGGAATGTAAAAATCCGGCAACGCCCTGCTCCAATGTTCTGGTGATTATCGTGATTTCTGAATCGAATCCTGATTATTCAGCGTTTTTTACCGCTGTGGCAATGGAGACCGCCGGGTCGAGGAACGGGACCAGCGTGGACTGGAAGGCGTGGTAGACGTCCGACTTGCCCGGCCACACCGTGCCGATGACGCGGTTGTCCTGGTCGAGCTGATGGAACCAGCTGCCCTTTTCGTGGTCGATCAAGTGCTCGTCGACGTACTGGGCGAAGGTTGCGTACCAGTCGAGGTACTCTTCTTTGTCGGAGACCTTGTAAAGCGTCGAGGACGTGTTGAGAGCCTCGGCCAACGTCCAGTGCATGCGGTCGGTGACCACCGGGTTGCCGTTCCAGTCGACGGTGTAGGCCATGCCCACCGTGCCGTTGCGGTTCCAGCCGTCGGCGACCGCCTGGCGGAACAAGTGTTCGGCGGCGTCGATATAAGGCCGTGCGCCCGCGCGGTTGGCGAAGGAACTCAACGCCCACTGCGTGATGAGGCGGGCCCACTCGATGCCGTGGCCCGGGGTGGCGCCGTATGGCTTGAACTGGTCGTCCTTCTTGTCCGCGTTGTATTCGAGGTCGATCGACCAGTCCGGCCCGAAATGCTCCGGGATGCGCCAGTTATTGTTCCTTGCCCAGCCGACGACATGATCGATGATGCGGCCGGCGCGCACGCGGTACTTGTTGTCGCCGGTGGCGTCGGCGACGGCGAGGAACGCCTCGGTGGTGTGCATGTTGGCGTTGATGCCGCGGTAGTCGTCGAGTGTGGAGAATGTGGAATCCCAGGTGTCGACGGCCAGCCCCGCCTTATCGTCCCAGAAATACTCGTCATAGGTTTTGAGGATCTCGTCCAGCAATTCCTTCGCGCCCGGACGTCCGATAAGCAGGGCCGAGGATGCGGAGAGCATCACGAAAGCGTGCGGATAGCAGGTCTTGCCAGGTTCGGGGGTGCCGTCGGCCTGGATCGAAGGATACCAGCCGCCGTTCCTGTCGTCGTGCAGGATACCGGTGAGTCCCTTCAGGCCCGCATCCACGAGCTTTTCGGCGCCCGGATAGCCCAGCATCGCACCGATCGAGTAGACATGCGTCATCCGCCCCGTAATCCAAGTCTGGATGCCATGCGAGGGATCGATGTGGCCTTCGTCGTCAAGCCATCCCGAACCGCCCTGCGGCACGGCGAAGCCCTTGCCGAAGTTCAGCAGTTCGTAGGTCTCGTTTGCCATGAACGTGCGGTTGGCGAGCGTACCCAGCTCGTATTTCGGATTCGTCATTGTATTCCTTTCATTTGCGTTTCAGGCGCTTCGTCCGATCGGCGACGTAGCGGCCTGAAGCTGATAAAGATTGCCATCGAATTGCCGATAGGAACTTAACCGTTTTAGTTGTATCGTTACCAGTATAGATTCGAATTCCTGATCTGTCAGCAGACAGGTAATTTTTATTGTGTGTATACAGGATATGGTTTTTCATCGCAGCACGTTGATGTCGAAGTAATTCATGGTCAGTTCGCAGAACATCATGTTGGCCCAGCTGAACCAAGGCCTGGTGTATTTGCTCGGGTCATTGACGTCGAAGCCTTCGTGCATCAGATGTGTGCCGTCGGTTGTTGCGGCCAACGTGTCGAGCAGATGCTCCTTTTCGGCTTTGTCGTCGCAGGTGAGCCCTTGCACCGACAGGGCGATGGGCCAGACGCGGCCCGGATCGGTATGGGAGGAACCGATGCCGGCGGCGTAACGGCCGGAATAGTAATAGGGGTTTTCGTCACTCAACAGTGTCCGTCTGGTCGCCAGATAGGTTGGGTCGTCTGTAGCACAGAAACCGAGGTATGGCGCCGCCAGCAAATTCGGGATGTTGGCATCGTCCATCAGTGTGGCGTTCCCAAGGCCATCGGTTTCGTAGGCGTAGACGGTTTCGCCGTCACGGTTTTCGGTGATGCCGTGGGCGCGGATGCCTTCGTTGATTGCTCCTTGCAGAGCCTTCGCGCGTTTGACGATGTCGGGCCTGTTCAGTGCCTTGGGAAGTTTCGGATCACGGCCGTCGAAAAGACGCACCATATAGCCCAGAATGACGCAAACGAACATATTGGCCGGCACCAGATAGTGGTAGGTGCAGCTGTCGTCGCTGGGTCGGAAGCCGGACCATGTCATTCCGGTTGCGGCCACAGGCGTGCCCCTTCCATCGTGCGAAAGGGTATTGGTGGGAAGCGTCGTGTCGCGGATGAAGAAGTACGGTGATTGTTCGTGATACTGTTCGAGCGAAAAAACGTCAAGAATCAGGCCGGCCGCCTTGACGAAATCGTCGTTGAAATGCGCGGTGTAACCGGTGTTGCGGTAGAGCAACCACGCCAGTTGCACGGGGTAGCACAGTGAATCCAGTTCGTATTTGCGCTCCCAAAGCCATGGGCTTGTACGGTCGGTTTTGTCGCCTTTGTCCCAAGAAGCGCCGCTCGGTGTTTCGTTGAAGGCGTTGGCGTAAGGATCGATGGTGATGTAGAAGGACTGGCGTCTCGACAGGCCTCCGATCAGTTCGGCAAGTTCCGGGTCGTTTTTGGCGATCGGCAGGTACGGCCGCATTTGGGCCGTCGAGTCCCGTAGCCACATGGCAGGAATGTCGCCGGTCAACAGGAAGGTGCTGCCGTCGTTTTCGCGCCGAACGGTGGTGGTCAGCGTGTCGGTGAAGGTCATGTCGAAGGTCTGCGCCCAATCGGCGTGTGTCTCGCCGCAAAGCGAGCGGATATGCTGCATGAAATCTTTTACGGATTCGGGAACTGTGTATTTGTCTGCGGCGGTCATTGGCGTTTCCTGTTTCCTCTTGCAAGCGGTTTACGACAAGGCTGCGGGCAAATCCGAGCTTGACGTGTTGTTCATATCATCCTTAGATGTGCCGACATGTTCCGAAAGGGGAATCGGCATTTTGTATGCTTATTGTATGGTAAACATACAAATAATATCATAGTTAAGCTGTGCCGTTTTCCTTCATAGTTTTGTTGATATCATAGTAAAATATAAGGGGATTGGTTACGCTATACTCTGAAGAATACGTGATTTTAGAAATGAATAAGTAAGAGAGCCAAACAATTTATATATCACGCAGCCGTACACCATGAGCCGCAAAGTGGGGGAGTGTCTCTATGCGATATCAAACCGTCTCATCGTCTCAGCTGTCGGTGCTCGGCAGGCCGGTGGCGTTGGTGCCCTGGCCCAAGGGTGTGTCGGTGGTGCCGGGAGAGACCGTCTCGTTTTTCGATGGTACGGTTGTCGAAAGCGAAGCGCTCGGCGGGCAGTCCGGATTCCTTACGCGGCAACTGGTCGACGAATTGGGGAAGGCGACCGGAGGCACGTGGCAGGTAGCGCGCGGAGATTGGAAAGGTGAGGTAAGGCTTGATATCAGGCCGTCGCTGGGTGAGCAGGCTTCCCTTATCGATGTCGGCGACGGCTTGATCGTGATTGCCGGCGGTGACTTTGCGGGTCTGCGCTACGCCGTGCAGACGGTGCGTCAGCTGGTTCGCCAGTGCGGCACCGTACTGCCCGTCATCCATATCGAGGATTCGCCCAGTTTCAAGGTTCGCGGCTACTATCTCGACGTGACCCGAGGGCGCGTGCCCAGGTTGGCTTGGCTTAAACGTTGGGCTGACATGCTTGAAGAAGGCAAATACAATCAGCTGCAACTCTATATCGAACATTCCTTTGCTTTTCTCGGTTTGAGTGAGGCTTGGCGCGGCCTGGACCCGCTGACTCCCTCGGAAATCATGGAATTCGACCGGTATTGCCTCTCCCGTGGCATCGAGCTGGTGCCTTCAATTTCGACGTTCGGTCACCTTTATGCTGTGCTGCGCACCCAAGGTTTCCGTGATTTGGGGGAGTTCCCGGAAGATGCCGATCGGCCCTTCAGCTTCATCGAACGTCAGGAACACCATACGCTGAACGTCGCACTTGACAAGGCGTTCAAGCTTTCCTGCTCGCTGATCGACCGGTATATGCCGTTGTTTGCCTCGAAGAAATTCAATATCTGTGCCGACGAGACCTTCGATCTCGGGCGAGGCCGTTCGCGAGCTTTGATGGGCGATATTACGGAAAGTGAAATGTACTCGGATTATGTCAATAGGCTCAGCGCGCATATTGCTGGCAAGGGTCATGAGCCGATGATGTGGGCGGATATCGCTTTGCAACACCCGGACATGCTTTCTAGGCTTGATAAAACGACCACTTTGCTCAACTGGCAGTATTCGCCACAAGTCACCGATGAAACCATGCGAACGCTTGGCGATGCGGGCGTGCGGCAGTATGTCTGCCCTGCGGTGCACGGGTGGAATCAGATGCTGCCTTCTCTGCATGATGCCTGGGAGAATATCAGCAAAGTGGGCCGCTACGGCTTGCAATGCGGCGCAGACGGCTATCTGGTGACTGATTGGGGCGATTACGGGCATGTCAACGACCCGCGGCTGAGCGTGCCGGGCATGCTTTACGGAGCAGAATCCGGATGGAACGGAGGCGATGCCGGCTTTGATGAACTCAATTGGCGGGTTGAACGTCTGATTTTCGGCGATACGCAGCTCGCGGTGTTGGGCGCGTGGAATGAGAGCCGGCTTGCGGCCGACTTCACTTGGGCCGACGCCGTCGATTTCCTTGAGCTCGACTATGGCGACGGCACGCTGAACAAGGACGTGCAGCGCATATTCGACGACGTTGCCGACCCGAAGCGTCAGGCTGTGGCCGATGCGGGTGATCTCGCTGCCGCCCGCAAATGTTTCCTGATTACTCTTGAGGCTCGTCTGCTTCAGGTGCCGGGAAAGCAGCGTGCGCTCGACCGCGTGCAGAAGACGCTTGCGGCGGGTGGTATCAACGTTGCGGATCATCCTCTTGCGCGAGTTGTGCTGCGCATGGCGCAGGGGCAGGATCTTTTTGATGCCTGTGGCTGGTGGCTTGCGGTCGGTTGTGGGTTGCTTGACGACGATAAGCGCATGGAGCGCCCTGAAGCCTTGGCCGCCGACCTGGAACGTTGGTTCGAAGCCTATCTGTCACTATGGCGTGAAACCAGCAAGGAATCCGAGGTCAAGAGAATCGGCGGCGTGGTTTGGCGTTTGGCCGATTTGCTTCGTGCTGGTGCAGACCAGCAGTGAGGGTGGCATCGTTGTTGTCACGGCAGTTTTTGTCTCCTTTGATACGGTGATTAAGTAATATGTTATAAGTGTTGACATAAGGAGTAAAAAGTATCTTATGAGATTTTACTGTCGATAAAATAATATAAAAATACAAACAATATGGGTACTCCATACAATACAATGAAAAGTAAATATAGTTTACATAAAATTTGTTTTCATACGAAAGGCACGGTATGAGTCGGAAGTCTCTGAAATCGGATCCCTCGGATATCCGTGCTGTCAATATCCGTACGGCGTTCAGGCTCGTTACCGACGCCGAGACGATATCCCGTGCCGAGCTGGGGCGCCGCATGGGGCTTTCCAGAATGGCGATCAGCGATCTGACCGGTGAGATGATTGATAACCGTCTGCTGCGTGAGGTAGGACTTGACCATCGCTCCGGGCGTGGCAAGCGTTCGGTGATGCTTGCCGTTGACGCCGACGGCTGGTGCGTGGCTTCCGTCGATCTGACCCAGCGGTTTGTGCTGAGGGCGGTGTTGACCGATTTGCTTGGTCGCATCCTCGAACGTGTGGAAATCTCCTATGAAAGCTCCGGACGGCTCAGAATCGAAGATGTGGATGCCGTGTGCGCCAAGGTGCTTGGTCTCACCAATCGGCCGGTGTTGGGGTTGGGGGTTGCGGTACCCGGCGTTGTCAATGCCGAAGGCGTAGTGGTTCGTTCGGTCAATCTTGGATGGGCCGGTGTCGCTTTGAAAGCCCGCCTTGAAGGGAAGCTTCATCTGCCGGTTCTGGTCTGTAATGACGTCAATATGGGGCTTTTGGGGGAATGCGCTTTTGGCGACGGTTCTGCGGATTCGCTGTTCGTCCATATAGGACAGGGCGTGGGCGCGGCCGTGTGCGTTGACGGAAAGATCGTCGACGGCAGCGGATATTCGGCCGGTGAGATCGGGCACGTCGTGGTTGCCCCCGATGGTCCGCAGTGCGTCTGTGGCAAGCGGGGATGCCTGGAAATGATGGTGAGCGTCCCGAAACTCCGCGAACGCATCGAGGCTGAACCACAAGCACGGGAAACAATTCTCGCCAATGCGGGAACCATGCTGGGCGGCGCACTGGCCATGTCGGTGAGTCTTCTTGATTTGGCGGATGTCTCGGTGGCGGGTCCGGCCGATATCGTCGGAACGGCGTTTTTAGAGGCCATGCGTGAGGAGCTGAAGGGCAAAACCTTCGTTGACTATCATGGCCAGCCGTCGGTTCGTCGTTGTCAGCAAGGCGACGACCTCGTGTTGCGCGGCCAGGCCGAAGCGGTTATTCGCCGTCTGGTCGACAGTATCCATACACGTCACGAAAGCGTTCAAAGCGGGCTTGAAGGTGCAGGTTCCGGCGAAAAAGCAGTGCGCGAAACAAACAAAGCTGACGTAATGCAAAATATAGCTCAGAGCAATGGAGCTCAGCCAGTGAAGAAAAGGGGCGAAACGATATGACGAACGCTATTGAAGACAGTGCCATGAGGCCGGCGCATATGTCTTTTAATGATGCCAGTTCTCATAGTACCCAGGCTTTGCGTTGCCCGGGACGATATATCGGCGTCGATATCGGCGGCACGAAAATCGCAGGTGCATTGCTGGATTTCGACAAACAGGGCGGGTGCCGTGTGCTCGATACGGCACGCGTTCCGGCGCGACCGGGATGCCGAGAGGTTGTAGAGGATGTGAACCGAGTCGTCGGTTTGCTGTGTAGCGATGAATCGCGCAATCAGACGGAGTTGGATTCGTCGCATGAATCAGGACGGATCGATGATTCGGCGTTAATCGGTATCGGTCTGTGCATCCCCGGTCGGGTCTACCCGAAAACCGGCGTGGTGGAAAATGTGGCCAACCTCGGTATCCCGCGTCTTGCGCTGGCCGACGAAATCAGCGAAGCCAACGGTTTGCCGGCCCATCTCGAAAACGATGTCAACGCCGCTACGCTGGGGGCTTACGTCACGCTTGGCGATCGCAACGAAACGCAATCGGAAAGCCAATCGGCAAGTGACGTATTCGCGTTCCTCAATCTCGGAACCGGCCTCGCCGCAGGCGTTCTGCGCGACGGCGTGCTCGACAGCGGTTTCAGCGGAGTGGTCGGCGAAATCGGCCATATCCCTGTCGAACGGCACCGTTGGCTCTGCGGATGCGGTCAGAAAGGTTGCCTTGAAAGCGCTGCCGGAGGCAACGCCATCAAGCGCCAATGGCCGCAAGCCGACCCGCCGATGCCCGACATCATCGCCAAGGCAAATGATGCCGGAAATCCTCAGCATAAGGCAGCTTGCGAGGTTTTAGGCACCGTTATCGGGGCCATCGCCGATGCCATCGACGTCCTCGCGCTCGCCGTTGACTCTAGAATCATCATGATCGGCGGGGGAACGGCCAAAACGGGTGCTCCGCTGCTTGACGCGATACGCGCCGAGCTTCGCACCCGCGCCTCAGACAGTCCGTTCATCGCCTCGTTGCATCTGGACGGCCGGGTTGCCTTGGTGGACTCAAACAAGCCAATCGGCTGCATCGGTGCGGGTTATGCGATGGCCAGAACCGTCAACGGATAAAGCCGTCGACAGATAAAACAAAAGAAGACTTGGACATGTTGCCCAACGCAACATGCAAAGGTTCAGAAAAAACAAAGGAGAAATAATATGGCAGAAATCATCATTACCAAAGATGAAGATGAGGCCGGCGAGATTTACGCCAAGTGCGTCGCCGATCTGATCGAAAGCAAGCCGAACGCCGTACTCGGCCTGGCCACGGGTTCCAGCCCGCTGGCGGCCTACAAGCATCTGGCTGCGGCAGTGAAGGCGCGCAAGCTCGATGTCAGCCAAGTGCGCGGTTTCGCGCTCGACGAGTACGCCGGCCTCGACCCGGCCCACCCGCAGTCCTACCGCAGCACGATCACCCGCACGGTGGTCGAGCCTTTGGGCCTCGATCCGGCCAAGGTGCGCGTGCCCAACGGCAACCTTGAGACAATCCAGAACGCCGGGCGCGAGTATGATGCGGCGATCGAGACCGCGGGCGGCGTGGACGTGCAGATTCTCGGCATCGGCACTGACGGCCATATCGGCTTCAACGAGCCTGGGTCCTCGCTCGCCAGCGGCACCCGCATCAAGACGCTCGCGGAGCAGACCCGCGTCGACAACGCCCGCTTCTTCGAAGGCGACGTCAACAAAGTACCCACCCACTGCATCACGCAAGGCATCGGCACGATTATGAAAGCCCGCCACTTGGTCCTGCTCGCGTTCGGCGAGGGCAAGGCCGAGGCCATCAAGGAGACCTGCGAGGGCGGCATCAGCGCCTTCTGCCCGGCTTCCGCGCTGCAGCTGCACCCGCACGCCACCATCATCGTCGACGAGGCCGCCGCCTCCAAGCTCGCGCATAAGGATTACTACCGTTATGCCTACGAGCACAAGCCGGCGTGGCAGGAGATCTGAGAGACGGTGCCGATGATATCGCAAGATAGGCAGCAGACGGTTGAACGCGTCACGAAGGCCGTAGAAGGCACGGCGCTTCCTTGGCTGGTTGTACACGGTGCCCGCAAAGTGGACGCTCGTGGCATGCAGGATGATTTTTGGCTGATTGCCCGCGATGGTGTGATTACGGCCACCGGGAGCGGAGAAATGTCGTTGGCTTCGGCGGCTCGAGGTTTTGGCATCACCGCGGAAGAAGTTCGCAATGATGCTCGCGACAAAGGTTACGATGATGCCGCCGGCAACGGGCGAGATGCGGTTTCGACTCTCTCGTTCAAATCCGGCGTGGTTGTCTTCGACGCCCAAGGCAAAAACCTCACGCCCGGCTATATCGACATCCACGCGCACGGCTCGTGGGATCGGTCATTCGACGACGGCCTTGAAGGCATTGATATCGCGCGTGCCGGTCATCTGGTGCACGGTACCACGCGTCAGGTGCTTTCGCTGATTACCAACCCGATGGACGTGATGTGCGCGAATCTCAAAAACGTCAAAGCGGCCATGGGCAAGCGCACGGACGTTCTTGGCGCTCACCTGGAAGGTCCGTTCCTGGCGCTTTCCCGCAAGGGCGCACACGACCCGAAATGTCTGAAAGACCCGACCGACGATTTGGTCGACCGTCTTCTCGATGCCGCCGACGGTTCGATTCGGCAAATCACCATCGCCCCCGAACTGCCGCACGGAATAAGCGCCATCAAGCGATTCGCGGCAGCAGGTGTCGTGCCGGCTGTGGGCCATTGCGACGCCGACTATGAGACCGCCAAGCGTGGTTTCGAGGCCGGCTCCAGGATCATGACCCATATCTTCAACGCGATGAACGGCTTGAAGCACCGCGAACCTGGCCCGATTCCGGCGGCGGTGGAAGATCCTCGCGTCACCATCGAGCTCATCAACGACGGCTTCCACGTGCAGAACCCGGTATTGAAGATGGCGGTGAAATTCGCGCCTCATCGCATTGCCTTCGTCACCGACGCGATGTCGGCCACGGATTGCCCTGACGGAGCCTACAAGCTGGGTGCGTTGGATGTTGCGGTCAAAGACGGTCACGCTCGTCTGGTCTCTAACGGTTCCATCGCCGGTTCCACGTTGCTGCTTGAGCGTTCCGTCGAGCGTGCGGTCAACGTGTTGGGCATGGCACCGAGCGATGCCGTCGAGGCGGCCACGCTCACACCGGCCCGCGCATTCGGTTTCGACCGCGTGAACGCCGTCACCGGTGCGCCGCTTGGTCTGCTTTCGCCTGGGTATGCCGCCGATGTGCTGATCAGCGACCCCGAGACCTGGCAAGTCGAACACGTCTGGTGCGGCGGCCGTCAGGTTCGTTGAAATCATTGCGTCCTGATATTGGGAAAGTGCGTGGCATCGACCAAATTCCAGGCACAAACAGCGCATTTGGACGGCAGCATAAGAAAATATCGAAACGCAATGTATGACATTTTGAATATCTGATTGTCGTAACGATACGAAAAGCCGGCACCGCAGGAATTGCTTCTCGCGGTGCCGGCTTTTTATATATCTATCGATATGCCGATTTATATTTCGATATGATGGCTCACTTCTCGGACTCACCCAGATAATTCGGAATGTTCTCCGGATACTTGGGCCAGGCGCCGTTCTGCGTGCAGACGAAGGCGGCGGTATTGACGGCGGCACGGTGCGCTTCCTGCAACGAGGCACCCGTTAGCACCTTGGCGGTGAACGTGCCGGAGAAGGAATCGCCGGCGCCGACGGTGTCGACGACATCGACGCGCGGGGTGTCAAGCGTGGAGGATTCCCCGTCCTTGGCGATGATCGTGCTGAAGGTCGAGCCGCCGGTCAGGATGACATAGTTGAGGTCGTACTTTTCCATGAACCAGTTGCATGCCTCCTCGTCGGAGGTGCCGCGGATGTCGAACATGTCGCGCAGCAGCAGTAGCTCGGCGTCGTTGATCTTGAAGACGGTCGCGTAGCCGAGTAGTTCGTTGATCAGATCCTTGGAATAGTGGTCGCCGCGGATGTTGATGTCGAAGAACTTCATGGCGGTGGGCTTGGCGTGCTTCAAAAGCTCGACGATGGTGTCGTGGGACTCCTGGCTGCGCAGGGCGAGCGTGCCGTAACAGATTGCGTCGGCCTTCTGCACCATGTTGATCAGCTCGCGGGTGTAGAGGATGTGGTCCCAGGCAACACCCTTGATGATGGTGTATTCCGGGATGCCGTTTTTCAGCGCGACCTCGACGGTGGAGGTCGGCCAGGCGTTGCGTTGGATGATGGATTCGACGCCGGACTTTTCGATGGCTGCGACGAGCTCATCGCCCAGCGGGTCTTCGCCCACGGCGCTGATGGCGTGGCCTTCCGCACCGTTCATCGCGGCGTGATAGGCGAAATTGACGGGAGCGCCGCCAGCGCGCTTGCCGGTCGGGAGCATGTCCCAGAGTAGTTCTCCTAGGGAAACGACGATTGGCTTGGTCATGATGTGATCCTTTCTGACATCTGTATATAAGTCTTAAGTTATGAGTCTGTTGATTTGTTGACGGTGTTATCCGTTTTGACCAGGAAGTCGATGCGGAGTCGGTCTTGCTTTCAGATCATTCTGCATTTCCAGGCGGATGGGCGGCACGGAAATAGGAAGGACGATCCAAAAACTGGGTGATGGCCGTGGCTGCGGCGCCGAGGACCGCCGCGTCGGTGGGCAGGCCGGAGAAGGTGATTTCGGTGGATTGAGCGATTTCGGGGATGACGCGTTGGTCGACCACCGCCTGCGCGGCATCGATCAGCTGCTGACCTCCGAGCGCGCCGATATCGCCCAAGACGATGCGCTTCGGGTTGAAGGCGTTGCAGATGATGACGCATCCGTAGCCCACGTAACGGCCGATTTCAGCGACGAGTTGACGCGCTTTGGCGATTCTTTCAGCGTCCGCTGCACTCGTGCCGGAGTTTGTTCCGGCATTATCGCTTTCGGTGTCAATGTTGCAGGTAGTGTTGTTGCTGCCCTTATTCGTGTGATCGCTGCCGGTACTGGCCTTGGCCGATACGTCGGAAGCTCCGTTGCTGTCTTGTGATTGGGCAAACAATGCCTGGCACGCTTCGATATGTGTCATCGCCTCGGAGCCTTCAACGATGCCGAGTTTGTCGATTTGCTCGTGGATCGCGCCGGCGGAGCAATAGCATTCAAGGCATCCGACGTTCCCGCATTCGCACTTTTTGCCATTGACCGCATCGATGGAAACGTGGCCGAGTTCGGTGGAGGCACCGAGGTTGCCGTAGACGAGTCTGCCGTTTTCGATGACCCCGAGGCCGACACCTTCGCCGAGCAGGAAATAGGCGAGGCTGCCGGCGTCGTCGAATCCGCCGAAAAGCCGTTGTGCCAGAGCTCCGGCCCGTGCGTCCTGCTCGATGAAGACGGGGACAGGGCAGTCTTGCCCGAATTCCTTCTGGAAGTTGATGTTGCGCCAGTGCGGCATGCTGGAAACAAGTGCCGCGTAACCGGTGCCGTGCAGGTACGGGCCGGGCACGGCCATGCCGATGGCGACGATATCGTGGTCGGTTTTGAGCAGGGAATCGATGGCTTTGTGTGTGGCGGCAATGGCTGCGTCAATCGTATCATCGCTGACGCGGGGCATGTCGGCGAGGCTCAGGCGTGTGCCTTTCAGGTCGAAGACACCGATTTGCACGAGGCTGCGTGCGAATTTGACCCCGATGAAGTGGAAACGCTCGGTGTCGATTTTCAGCCCGATGGATCGACGGCGTTTGCTGCCTTTCATATCGCCGGTTTCGGTGACGATTCCGGCGTCGATCAGACGTGCGGTGATTTTTGTGATGGCGGCGGGAGTCAGACCGAGCGCTTTGGCGATTTGCGCTCGCGATGAGATGCCGTAGTGATAAAGGTGCCACAGGGTTCTTGAACGGTTGCGTTCCGAAACCACCGATTGCGGGGCGGGGACACGGGTCGAATCGTCGGGAAAGTCCGGCATTGAGGGGGCGAGATGATCGATGGACAACGGTTGGGTTGCGTGCAGAGGCGTTGATGATTCACTGGGTTCGTGCATCTGACACCTCCTCGGGTCAATCCTGCATCCGTAACCGCCGTCAATGACGATCACACATTGATGAACTGACTTCATATATTAACTGAGTTAATGTAAAACTGCAAATCAGATTGTGAAGGTGCTATTCAATAATGGTTTTTAGTACACGGATTGGTGATGTTTCGGAAAGTCGTAGATTCGGGGAATTGACATCCTGTTTTCGTAGACTGCTGGGAATGTATTCTCCATCATTTATCAACTTTTCAAGCAGTCCTAGTGCGAACCCTGTATTGCCTATATATAAAGTCACGTTTGCTTTGTTTGCAGGGGCTTTGATTGTGAGCAAATTGGTTCGCGAGTCAAGTTGAAGCGCAGGCAAGATAACTTGACATTTGCTTTTGAGTATTCCTGTGTTCGTGTGCGTGAAGCCAATGTTTTTAATTGAGAGTTTGTGGGAGAGCAGATCATCGTAGAATACTTCGGCTTGCACAATGTGATGGTGCCCACTGGGCTTTTGATATCGAAGTCCGCACAGATGCATGAAATTTTGTTTTTCCCAATTTATGCGATAAGTCTCGTTGTTTTCGCAGATTATCTTTGTATTCCGGCCGATAAGATATTCATTAAAATATTTTGCAGCAGGCATGATAAGTTTCAACAGAGACCGTTTGTCTCTGTATCGCTTGGTAATTGCCTGTGAAGTGGACATTTGTCCAGTTTATCGGAAATCTGTGAAATCCTGAAGCTCTATCAAGAAAATCAAGGTAAAACGGAAGGGAACTGTTGTTTCTGTCTCCTGCTTGACAACCTGAACATCGTCATTACTGGCTATGTTCGAAGTTTGCTATGTGGTCTCGGCTTTTGCCGTTTTGCCCGACCATCTGGGCTAGGCATCCTGTAACGTCCATGGCTTTCGCCATCAGATGTCTGCGGCAGTCAATTCCCTTTTCCGTTTTTCGAGCGCATCAAAACGCTCGCAAGTAAGTATATCTGAAAGCCCATAGGAAAGTCAATTTTCTCGCCCACTATTTCCAATCAGATTAATGAATTTCCTTGCCGACCATGAACAAGGCGTGAGCGTCGCCGGCGGCCTTGTTGCGTTGGTATTCGTCGAAGATTTTCAGGCGTTCGACGGTGCTTTTGGCCAGCGGTTGGGGGAGTGAGTCGCGCGAGAACCAGCCGACCTTGAGGCTTTCGTCGTCGCCGACGAACGGATCGGCGTTCCCGCCCGGCTTGAGACGGCAGAGGAACGAATGGTCCATATACTGCGTGCGGTCGCCGTTGGCGTAGGTGATGATTTCCGAAGAGGAAGTTACCGCAACCAAATCGGTGACTTCGGCATCGATGCCGGTCTCTTCCTTGATTTCGCGCACGACGGTGTCGGCAGGTTGCTCGCCGGGTTCGTTGATGCCGTACACCATAGCCCATTCGCCGGTATCGGCCCGCTGGCCAAGCAGGATCCGGCCGGAAGTGTCTTCGACGAGCCCGGTGACTCCGTTGAGCCACAGTAGCTCGTGCCCGATTTTCTTGCGCAGCTTGATGATGAACGATGGTGTAGTCATAAATGGTCCTCACTCACTAGATTCCGACTGATGTGTTGGAGGCGGAGATATACATTGTCCGACACGCTCCGGGACACTCAGGCCGAGTCTTTACGGTCGGCCAACGCATATCTCTGCCTCCAACACTTTGTGTTGAAAAAACTTTTATTCACTCCCCAAACCTCGCAGCGCGCTGCTCGAGTAAGTCTCCTGAAACATCAGTATGTAGTGTGTGGGGGCTGGGGATATGCGATGTTTAGGCGTAAAGAATCGGCCTGCAAAATCAATAGATTTTGCCTTCGCGCTCGTACATCGCGTTCACTTCGCCTACGTGAAGCCCACTGGGCTTCACGCTTAACGGCTCAGCCCAGAGCGTGTCGAGCATTATATATCCCAGCCTTCCGCATGATGAGCATCCAGTCTGAGGAAGAGTTACTTCCTGGCCGCCGCGCGCTGCGCCATCCACTTTTCTACGTCGTCGATCTGCTTCGGGATGTCCTTGGAGATCCATTCCGGGCCGTTTTCGGTCATCAGTACGTCATCCTCGATACGTACGCCGATGCCGCGCATCTCCGGCGGGATCAGCAGGTCGTTCTTGGCGAAGTAGAGACCCGGCTCGATGGTGAAGACCATGCCCGGCGTGATCTTCGCGCCCTGATAGGACTCGTAGCGGGCCTGCGCGCAATCGTGCACATCGAGGCCAAGGTGGTGCGCCACGCCGCAGGCGAGCCAACGGCGATGCTGCTGGCCTTGCGGGGAGAGCGATTCCTCCACGTCGACCTTCAAAATGCCCCAGTCGTGCAGTTTCTGCGCGATGACGCGCATGCAGGCGTGGTGGATGTCGGAATAGGTGGCACCTGGCTTGGCGGCCTCGAAACCGGCCTGCTGGCTATCGAGCACCGCTTGATAGATCTTCTTCTGCAACGGCGTGAACTTGCCGTCCACGGGGAAGGTGCGGGTGATGTCGGCGGTGTAAAGACTGTCGACCTCGATGCCAGCGTCGATCAGCAGCATCTCGCCGTGGCCGACCACGCCGGTGTTGCGCATCCAGTGCAGGATCGGCGCATGCTCACCGGAGGCGATGATGGTGTCGTAGCCGACGGTATTGCCCTCTTCGCGGGAAACGGCGTTGAATTCGCCTTCGAGCATGCGCTCGCTGCGCGGCTTGCCGACGGCTTCGGGCAGGCGGGTCAGGATGCGGTCGAAGCCGTCCTTCGTGGCGGCGACGGCCTTGCGAATCTCGCCGACCTCATAGGAATCCTTGACCATACGCGCGGTCGAGGCGAATTCCTGCAGCTCGTCGTCGGCCTTTTCGTTGGTGGCGGGATCGGGGAAGCCATTGGCTTCGCGGACATTCTCGACTTCGGCGGTCATCTCCGGGTCGGCCAAGCGAACCACGCGCATACGCACAGCACCGGCTTCGGCACCGACGTCCTTGCCCAAAGCGTCGGGCAGTTGGGCGATATCGTGGGTGGCGATGCCGGTCATCGCGTTGAGTTCCTTCAAGCCTGCGCGCGGGCCGACCCAGTACTCGCCGTAATGGGCGTCGACGTAGTAGGCTTCGGTGCTGTTGTCGGCGCGAGGGGCCACGAAAAGCTCCGGAGTATGTGTCTTGCCGGCCTTCGCTTCAGGGCTTTCGGGGTCGACGGGGTTCAGCACAAGCACCGCTCCGGCCTCGTAATCCTGCCCAAGTCCGGTGTAATACGAGAACTCGGTATTGGGGCGGAAGGCGTAGTCGTCGTCGTTGTTGCGCACTTTCGGGGTGCCGGCGGGAATGACGATGCGCTCGCCAGGGAAGCGCTTGCCGAGGGCTTCGAGACGCGCGGGAATGAACTTGCTGGATTCCAACGGCTCGATTTCCGGTTCCTGATTGTCCCAGCCGGTCTTCATGAATTCCGCGAACTTCTTGGACGTGGTCGGCCGCAGTGTGCGGTTGTTGGTCCTGTCTTCCATCGGTTGGTCTGCTCCCGGTGCCTGTGCCATTTCCTGTGCCTCGTATTCCTTGTCGTTTGCCGTAATGACTTCGCTCATGCGTGTTCTCCTCATTGGCGGGTTTCGATTGCCATTCTAATAAACCGTGCGGTCCGAATGAAGAAGAATGTCGGAGACGGAACGCATTGACTGTCTTGGTCAATAATTATCGCGATATGAAATGCAGAAAGTTTTGCATAATTTGTATCGATATGACATCTTCCCGTCCATGGTTTTACGTTTTCTCCGGTTTCGCCGTTTTACAGCATTTCAACGGTAGGTCATTCGCCGTTCGGCTTAGCGCTTTCGAGGCCGTTTCATAGAATGGTAATGTCTATTTTTCAAGGGTTTTTACACCAAAACGAGGTCTTATGTCATTCGAGCATCCGAAAACCAACGGGGTCACCATTCGCGAGGTCGAGCGCGAGATCATGAGCCGGCGCACCACGCACGAAGAGCTGGGCCACGACCTTGAGGTCATGAACCTGATGCTTGACCTTTTGGGGCACCCGGAAGACACGTTCCGTATCATCCACATCACCGGTACCAACGGCAAGGGCTCAACCGCCCGTATGGCCGAGGCCATCTGCCGTGCCTACGGCATGCGTACTGGCCTTTACACCTCGCCGCATCTTCAGAAGATTAACGAGCGCATCGCCGTGGACGGCCAGCAGCTTTCCGACGACGATTTCATTGACACGTGGATGCAGATCAAGGATTTCGTCGCGTTGGTCGACCACAAGATGGAGGTCGACGGCAAGGCGCCAATGAGCTATTTCGAGATTTTGACGGCTATGGCCGTTTGGAAGTTCGCCGACGCGCCCGTCGACGTGGCGATTTTTGAGGTCGGTATGGGCGGCAAGTGGGATGCCACCAATGCACTCAACGGTGACGCCGCGGTCATCGGGCCGGTCGACATGGACCACATGCAATGGCTGGGGGACACGGTCGAGAAAATCGCCACCGAGAAGGCCGGCATCATCAAACACGAAGCCACCGCCATCATCGGCGCGCAGCCGCACGAGGCCGAAGTCATGCCCATCTTGGAGCAAGCCGCTGTCAAGGAACATGCCACGCTGATTCGCGACGGCGAAGAGATGGAGGTCGTCTCACGTCAGCCCGCGGTCGGCGGTCAACTGGTCACCTTGCGCACACCCAACGGCACGTACGAGGACATTCCGGTCGCCAAGTTCGGCGAGCATCAGGCACACAACGCGTTGGCGGCGCTCGCGGCGGCAGAGACGGTGATCCCCGTTGCCGGACAGCTCACGCAGGATGTGGTGGCCGAGGCGCTGGGCGGGGTCAAGATTCCCGGCCGCATCGAGCAGGTGCGCACCTCGCCGACCATCATCGTCGACGGCGGGCACAACGTCAACGCCGCCGAGTCCTTGCGTGCGGCCCTTGAGGAGAACTACAGCTTCGAACAGCTGGTCGGCGTGGTCGCCATGATGGCCGACAAGCAGGTCGAGGAATATCTCGGCACGCTGGAGCCGATTCTGAGCCATATCATCGTCACCGAAAACTCGTGGCGCGACCGTGTGATGCCCGCCGAGGAGTTGGAGAAAATCGCCGTCGGCGTCTTCGGCCGGGACCGTGTCACCCGCATCGACAACCTCCCCGACGCCATTCAGGAGGCTGTCAACATGGTCGACGCCGATGACGAGCTGGGTGTCGGCTACGGCCACGGCGTGCTCATCTGCGGCAGCTTCGTCACCGCCGGTGACGCCCGTACGTTGCTCGCGGAAAAGAAGAACCCGGAACTGGCGCTGCCGAAGGCCCAGCGTGTGTCTGGTAATGCCTCGGAAGGCAAGAACAAGGCCAATATCGGAACCGACGACACCGGGGATAAGGTCGAAACCGGAGCTGAGAGCGCCAAGAACGAAGACGAGGACATCGTCTCCGAGGTCTTCGGCGATGCGTTCGGTGATTTCGGGGTCAAGCAGGTCCCGTTCGAAGGCGAGCCCGAGCCCGGCAACACCGCCGAGCAGCTTCGCCATCATGCCAACCGCACCAGCAACGGCAATGCCAACGGTAGTAACAAAGGCACCAGCAATGGCGGCAAGTAATCCCAACCAGTGAGAAAAGCACCTTTTTAAGCCCCCAATGGTGCTTTTCTCCTCAGTGGAATCCTGAACCAGTGCGAAAAGCGCCAAAATGGGGCTGAAAAGGTGCTTTTCCCACGGATTCATGACCTAGCTAAGGTGAAAAGCACTATTTCGGGCCTGATTTGGTGCTTTTCTCCTCAGTGGGGTTGTAAATCAGTGGCAAAAGCACTATTCCGAGCTCATTTTGGTGCTTTTCGCACTGGTTTTGTGTTGGCTGCGCTGAGACGTCATACTTTGGCACATACCGCAGATTGACGGTGTTGTACAAAACCGTTAGGCGTGCTGGCCGGTATGATAGCAAGTGATAACAGGACGTGCCCAATCGTGCAGGGCGGTAAGCGGGAAAAGCAGAGGAAGTCAACAATCCATGTATCTGAAGGAACTGACGCTCAGGGGATTCAAGTCCTTCGCCTCCGCGACCACTTTGCGCTTTGAGCCGGGTATCACGGCCGTGGTAGGTCCGAACGGTTCCGGCAAATCCAATATCGTCGACGCGCTGACATGGGTGATGGGCGAGCAGGGCGCTAAGAACCTGCGCGGCACTTCCATGGAAGACGTGATTTTCGCCGGCACCTCCTCGCGCCCGCCGCTGGGACGCGCGCAGGTGAGCCTGACGATCGACAACACCGACGGCACGCTTGACATCGATTATACGGAAGTCACCATCAGCCGTACCATCTACCGCAACGGTGGCTCCGAATACGCCATCAACGGCTCGCCCTGCCGTCTGCTCGACATTCAGGAGCTTTTAAGCGACACCGGCCTGGGCCAGCAGATGCACGTCATCGTCGGTCAGGGCAGGCTTGACGAGATTTTGAAAGCAGACCCCGCCGGCCACCGCGCCTTCATCGAAGAGGCCGCGGGCATCTTGAAGCACCGCAAACGCAAGGAACGCGCGATACGCAAGCTCAAGAACACTGAGGCGAACCTTGCCCGCACCGATGATTTGCTTCATGAGATTCGTCGGCAGCTGGGGCCGCTCGGCCGTCAGGCCAAGATTTCGAGGCGTGCGGCGAGCATCCAGATTTCCTTGCGTGACGCGCAGTCGAGGATTTTCGCCGAGGACGCCCAGAAGTCCATGGAAAGCCGCGCCAAGCTGCGCAATGAGCTTGGCGACGTGCGACGGGAGCTGGAAGGTGCGCAGCGCGAACTGGCGAAAGTCAAAGTGCATATCGAGCAGGTCGAGGCGCTGAGTTCCGAGTCCAGTCCGGCCATGGAGAAAATCAACGAGACTTGGCATGAGCTTTCCAACATCGAGGAACGGTTCCGCTCGTTGGCTTCGTTGGCCGATGAACGTGCGCATTCGCTTGCCGGTCAGATGATTACGAATTTCGGTGAGGATCCCGACATCCTCGAATCCCGTGCCAAGGAACTGGACGGGCAGGCCGAAGCGCAGAAAAAGGCTGTTTCCGATATGCGCATCGCGTATGACAAGGCGACGGAATCTCGTGCAGGCAACGAAAAGCAGCTTGCCGCGGCCCGTCAGACCTTGACGGAACTACGCAAGGCCGCGCAGGAACACACCTCGAAGGTTGCCAATCTGCGGGAGCTCAAGACCCGCGAGGAATCGGCCATCGAACTGGCGCAAAGCCGTGCCAAGGACTTCAACGGACAACGCGAGTCCATCGCCAAGCAGCGTGACGATGCCGCTACTCAGCGCGATGCTCTTGAAGCCGAAACACAAAATGCCGGCGAGGAAGACAGTGCCGCCGAGCTCGAAGCGGCGAAAACCGCGATGCAGCAGCGTCGGGAGGAACTTGACGCTTTGCAGGAGCAGCTGCGGGCCGCGACCGCCAAGGTGACGGCGCTCAAGGCCAAGGCAGATGCGTTGAACGAGACGTTGGAAAGCCGCAACGCTTCCGGCGAGCTGGAGCAGGACGATGCGGTCGCCGCGCTGGGCAGGCTTGCCGACTTCATTCACGTCGAAGAGGGCTGGGAAGAGGCCATTGCCCATGCGCTCGACCAGTTTGCCAGTGCCATCGTGGTGCCGGGCAAGTCCAACATGGTTGAGGCTTTGCGCAGGGCCAGCGAAGGCAAGCTCGGGCAGGCTGTTGTATTGCATCCGCTTGAAGGTGGAGCTGGAAATAACGACTCTGAAATCGAAAAGGCCGATAGAAAAGACGGTCAATATCCGGTTCGTTGCGCCTCGTCTTTGGTAAGTGTCAATAATTCCGCCAAAGACGCCGATTTCGCGGCCAGTGTTGTTCGTGCCGTGTGGCTTTTGCTGGATGATGTTGCCGCCGTGCCTGATATGGATACTGCGCTGGAAGCCGTGGAGGGGGAGCGGTTCAGCCAGGCTGTCACCAAGTCCGGCGAAGTGGTCAACGCTGTGGGTGCCATCGGCGGTTCCTCGCGCTCGCAGAGTGATTTGTCATTGGCTGCGCGCCGTGACAAAGCCGCGGCAGAGGCCAAAAAGCTTCAAGGCGAGGCAGACGCTATACAGCCGAAGATTAAAGCCGCACAAGAAGCTCGTGACGAGGCTCGTCTTGACGTCGATAAGCAATCACAGCAGCGTATCCAAGCCAAAGTCAAGGCTGATCAGGCTCGCAAGAACCTCAAAAACGTCGAGGAACGTGTCAAGCAACTGACACGGCAGTTGAACGGACTTGACGAGAAAATCAAGCAGACCGACGATGACCGGCAGACCCATCAGCTCAAGCTCGAAGACTTGAGCCAGGCGCTGGAAACCGCCGAACATTCAGACACCGACAACGAAGACTTCGACGATCTGGACAAGCGCGTCCACGAGCTCGAAACCACGCTCGATAAGGCGCGTGAGCAGGAAGTCTCGGCCAAGATCGTCTGGAACGACGCCAATCGCAAGGCCGATTCGCTGGTTCGGCAGGCGGGTCTGCTTCATGATCAGGCGAACGAGGCCGTGGCAAGGCGAGCAAAGATGAAGGCGCTCAATGAAAAGCGCGAACGCCAGCAGGCTCATGACCAGCAGATCGCCGCCGATGCCCGAGGCATGGCCACGTTGGTTGCCGCTGAATTGAAGACTGTGGTCGCCAAACGCGATGAGCTCTCCAAGGCCGCTTCCAGCCAAGATGCCGAATTGAAGCAGTTGCGTGCGCAGCGCGACGAAGCCGAGCCCAAGGTCGCGGCGTTGCAGCAGCACGAGCACGAGCTGGATGTGAATCGTGAGCGCCTGGCCGCGCAATATGGCCAGATCGAACAGAAGGTTTCGGACACGCTGGGCATGGGTCTCGAAGCACTGGTCAGCGAATACGGCCCCGACAAGCTGGTTCCGGTGCTGGACGATGAAGGCCGTCCGATTCCGCTCGAAAACGGCGACGACGAAGATAACTCTGTTTCCAATAACGATAAAAGTAATACGTTTGGCAATCATCTCGCTTCCGTCTCTGTGTCTGCGGATTCGGTCGTCCAGAAAGCCCAAACCACAACGGCTGCACCTGATGGTGTCGATAGCGGAGACGTTCTGAACGATGCACAGCATTCATCAGAGTCTGATAGCCAGCTCAATTCAAGAGAGGATACATCTCAAACTGTTGGTGGCAAGAATTCAGACGAAGATGTATCCAACGTTGACAACCAAGGCGATTCGAGTGAAAAATCATCTGACGTTGACGGCCATCAAGATGTTGATGAGGACGCGCCGATTGATGCCAACCACTATCAGATGGTGCCTTACGTCCGCGCCGAGCAGGAAAAGCGCTTGCAGAAGGCCGAGCGTGACTTGAAGGCGCTGGGCAAGGTCAACCCGTTGGCGGCCGAGGAGTTCGACGCGCTCGAAACCCGCAACCAGTACCTGAACGATCAGCGCAACGACGTCGCCAAGAGCCGTGACGATCTGCTGAAGCTTATCAAGGACCTTGACCACACGATGATCGAGGTGTTCAAGAACGCTTTCGATGATACGGCTGCAGCGTTCGAGAAGGTCTTCGCCACGCTCTTCCCAGGTGGTAAAGGCCGGCTGCGTTTGGAAAATCCTGACGATTTGCTGACTACTGGTGTCATCGTGGAGGCGAGCCCGGCAGGCAAGCGGGTCAAGCAGCTGAGTCTGCTTTCCGGCGGTGAACGCAGCCTCACCGCTCTTGCATTGCTTTTCGCCATCTTCACCGCCCGTCCCAGCCCGTTCTATGTGATGGACGAGGTCGAGGCTGCGCTCGACGACATCAACCTGACACGTCTGATCAACGCGTTCAACGATTTGCGCAAGCACGCCCAGCTCATCATCATCACCCACCAGCAGCGCACGATGGCCATCGCCGACGCCCTCTACGGCGTGACAATGCGCTCCGACGGTGTCACCGCAGTGGTAAGTCAGAAACTTCAGCACGAGTAAAACCGACGCATCTGCCGTGATGCTCGCTTAGCCGGCCTGCAGCACCGGATTCTAATGGGTTTATCCGAACTTTCCGAGATAAAATCTGGATAATCGTTACTTTCGCGAGTGACCATCTTGGTCATCCCGTTTTATGGCGTCACAAAAGCTTGAAACGATTGGATTATCGATTGTGTCGCTATTGTCCCACACCGAAGTGGGGTAGACTGTCCACATGACAGCTGGAGATAGTGCAGGCAAAAAGCCAAGGGTGCTGATAGCGCCGGATTCGTTCAAAGGCAGTCTCACCGCAAAGCAGGCCGCAGATGCCATCGAAGCAGGTGTGTTGAAAGCCGTTCCCGATGCCAGATGTGTGAAAGTGCCCATGGCCGACGGCGGCGAAGGCACGGTGCAATCGTTGGTCGATGCTACAAACGGCATATTTATCAAGGTAGAGGTCACCGGTCCGCTCGGTACGCCTGTGGACGCGGCTTATGGTTTGCTCGGTGACGGGAAAACCGCCGTCATCGAAATGGCCGCAGCCAGCGGCATCCAATTCATCGACGAACACACCAGGAA
The DNA here is from genome assembly GCF_029392015.1 of Bifidobacterium sp. ESL0728. Classification (NCBI taxonomy): domain Bacteria; kingdom Bacillati; phylum Actinomycetota; class Actinomycetes; order Bifidobacteriales; family Bifidobacteriaceae; genus Bifidobacterium; species Bifidobacterium sp. ESL0728. The sequence goes on along the minus strand of NZ_CP113925.1, from coordinate 1,764,526 downwards.
TCCTTATATCACCACCACGCGCGGGACGGGGGAGCTGATTGTCGACGCGCTCAATCACGGGGTCGGCGACATCATTGTCGGTCTGGGTGGCAGCGCCACCAATGACGGAGGCTCCGGCATGGCCCGTGCCCTTGGCGTTCGCTTCCTCGATGGTCAGGGCGATCCTCTGCCGGAGGGAGGCTTTGCGCTTAAGGATCTGGCCGCAATCAATGTTTCCGACCTTGACCCCAGACTTGGCGGGGTGTCCATCACCCTTGCTTCGGATGTCACCAATCCGTTGACGGGAGCCACTGGCGCTTCGGCGGTATTCGGCCCGCAGAAAGGGGCCACGCCTGAAATGGTCAGGCAGCTCGATGCCGGTCTGAAGCATTATGCCGAGCTCATCGACCGTCAGCTGGGCCGTGATGTGGCCGATATTCCCGGAGCGGGTGCTGCCGGCGGTTTGGGCGCGGGGTTTCTTGCCTTCACCGATGCGCGTATGCGTTCCGGAGTTGAGACCGTTGTCGAGGCTTCGGGGCTTAAAGCCAAAGCGTGTGATGTCGACTACTGTTTTACTGGTGAAGGCGGTATTGATTTCCAGACGCAATACGGCAAGACGCCGATGGGCGTTGCGCAGGCGGTGAAAGAGGTCGCGCCGAATTCCAAGGTCATTGCTTTGGCCGGTAACGTGGGAGACAGGGTGGAAGTGCTCTATGGATTGGGGATTGATGCCATTTTCGGTGTGCTGCCCGGCGTCTGCACCCTTTCCGAGGCTCTTCGCGAGGAGACCGCCAAAAGGAATATCAGTCGTACGTCGGAAAATGTAATGCGCCTGCTATGTTGATTAGCTTGTCGCAAACCGCGATTGCAGCGCTATAGTCGATTATTCCGATTCTGCTTCGGTTGTGTTTTGATGCACAGTATCGCTTGATTCCTCGGCTGTGTCTTTTTGCTAATTTTATTGTGTAGGCGACAGCTTTACTGTTTTATTTATAGTATACTTTTAGAGTATAATTAAATCATGAGTTCAGATAGGGTGATTTTCGCGGAGTCGGCCGAGCGGCACGGCTACACGGTGGAGGATGTGCTGTATGCATTCCTCCATGAGACACATAGGCGAACCTTCATCTCGCACGGTGAAACGTATTTCAAGTTCACCGGTGAATATCACGGTGACCCGTTGGTGCCGACGATTGAGGTGATGATGAAGCAGTCCGGAAGCAGGCTGGTGATTTTCCATGTGAATGCCGAACAAGACAACTTCTGGGACAAAGATTGAAAGGTAACGTATTATGAGTGATCTTGAGCATTGGGAATGGGACGATTCCAAGGCTGTCGAATCGACCGGAGAACAGGCGAGCCGGGAAGCCGCGGCCTTGCTGATGGAAATGACCGGGACGGACAACGTCGACGACGCGCAGGCTGTCATGCTCGGCCGTCCACGCGCGGGTCAGAAGAAGGAGCGCACGGTAAGGCTTCAGGTGTTGGTGCCCGAGTCGTGGAGCAAAAATGCAGACAAGCAGGCCAAGAAACACGGTACTAATCGTTCTGAATGGTTACGCCATCTGCTTCAAGGCCCGTTGCAGACCGCATGAGTACGAATAGCTATAAAAATTAGTTTCTCAGTGCCTTTGCGCGGGCGACAGTATCCTCAGCAAGAATCGTCTGGGCGTCGATGATTGGCAAGTCGGGGAGCGGGAAGGCCTCGTTCAAGACCGAGAGTTCGGTGCAGCCCAGAACCACGATATCGCAACGATAGCGGGCAGACGAGGACTTGTTGAGGAACGTATCGATGACGAAACGATAGCGGTCGAGGCTCAGTGGGCCACCACTTTTCACGTCGTCGTAGATGAGCGAATCGATGCGCTTTTGCAGGTCGTCGTCGGGCTCGATGAATGTGTAGCCGGCGGCTTCAATCTCGCGCTGGTAGAGACCGGAATGGCGGGAGCCTTCGGTGCCCATGAAGCCTACGCGCGGATGCGTGGAGACCGGCAGTGTCGCTTTCATGCGTTCCACGGCACCGGTGAGCATGTTGAGGATCGGCACGTCGGTAAGTTTCTGGAAGCGCGGCAGCATGAAATGCGCGGTGTTGCAGGGAATCGTGATGAAGCTGGCGCCGATGGACGTGGCCTTTTCGATGTCGTCGGCGATGACGGGGAAGGGGTCGTCGGTGCTGTCGCCCAGCATGAAATCGGTGCGGTCGGGCACGGAGGCGTCGTTGAAGACCACGTAGTCGAGGAAGTCCTGGTCGGTGGTGGCGTCGCTCATCTTGTCAATGAGCCGGATATACGATTCGGTCGCCAAGGTTCCCATGCCGCCGATAACGGCGAAAAACGGTCGTCTCATAACTCTCCCAAACAACAGATACGGTATCCGCTCGAAACTGAATGTAACGATGCTCCCGACTTATAGTACCAGCGTAAGGTGTCTTATGTGTTTGAATATGTCTGCGTGTTTGAGCAGACGTTGCTAACCTAATTTCGTTTCGGCGCGTACTGCTTGAAATCACGCGAAACGTGCAGCTGCCAGCGCCACAGTTCCAGTGTGCGCTTGAGGTTGCGGTCGGCTGGGTTATAACAGGAGCGGCTCCACTTGCCTTCGCTGATGAGCCTCAGCGCGTCGTCCTTGAGCTGGCCGGCGGGCGCGTACTTCTTGAGCACCCGCTTGGGAATTTCCATCCAGAGATGTTCGCTGAAGCACAGCGACGGCTCGCCATGATGGTTCATCACGAGGTCTTCGGCGATCCAGCTGGCCAGGTTGAAGCCGGCTTGGGTGACGTAGTCGCTGCTGCCGCCCGGCCTCGGGTTGATTTCGAAGAAGCGGTAGCTGCCGTCGCGCGGGTCGCGTTTGATGTCGAAATTCACGTAGCCGGTGTAGCCGAGTTCGTCGATGAGGCGCTTGCATTGCTCGTACACGGTTTTGTCGCCCTCGGAGATGATGGCGGCGTAGTTGCCGATGCGGTTGGGTGCATATTCCTCCATGACCGGCCGCCCCATGCACATCATGGCCACGCTGCCATCGCTGTTGACGTACGCGTTGAGCGTACGCATACCGGTGTCATCGCCGGGAATGAACTCCTGGATGATGAGGTCGCCGCGGTATCCGTTGGTATAGATGTCGTGTGCCACTTGGTTGAGCTCGGCGGCATCGCCGATGGTGTAGGCCTTCTTGCGTCCCGGAAAATCGATGCTCAGGTACGAGACGCTGTCCGCAGCCTTGAGCTCCAGCGGGAATGCGGCAGGCTGTGGGACTTTTTGACCCGCCTGAAAATCGGCGAACGAATACACCGCTGTCAGGGGAGTGTTGACGTTTGTGGTCTCGCAAAGCTTCCAGAACGAGACCTTGTCGACGGCGCGTTCCAGCGTCGGCCCGTCGATGGTCGAGGTGAGGTAGTCCTTGCGGATTTCGTCGTGATGCTCGGCCAGCAGCGCCGCGGAAGTGTCGCCGCAGGCGATGATGAGCAGTTGACGGGCAGGATTCTGGGCTTTGAGTTCCGTGGCCAGTTTGTGCAGTTCGGGGACGAAACGATCGTCTTCGGTCAGATCGGCGATGACGCGAATGTCAACGATGGAGGAGTTGCGGCATTGGATCAGTGCGGCAGGGCCGACGGCCAGCGATTTGACGCCGTAGGCATTGTGGAACCCGCAGGCCAGTCCGTAGGCATTGGCTCCGGTACCAATCAAAACCGGCAGGAACATAGGCCGGTTTGCATCGCTTGTGGCGTCATTGCTATTGGTATTTCTGCTATCTACCATCATTCCTCTTCAGTTTTATAGTTTGGTTTTGAGCTTTTTGGCGACCGTAAGCGCCTTGTAGAAGCTTTTCTTGATCGGCACGTCACGCGCCGGAGCCACCGGGGTGATGTCCTCGGTGAACTTGCACTTGAACTCGTTCAAGCCCATGAGGCTCGGCGCAAAATCGCTGCCGATGCCCATCAGATCGTAGTCGGTGATGCCTTGCGAACCTAGGATGCAGCATTCCTGATAGAGCAGCTTGTCGGTGACATGCAGACGCATTACATCATTGCGCATCGCGGCGTAGTAGCGCACGGCGCGCGTTCCGTTGACGGTGACAATCGACCAAGCCACCACACGCTCGTCGATACGCGCGGCGAACACACGGCAATGCTCGGCTCCCAGCGCCTCTATCATATCCGAATAATCCGTGATGGGGGCCGGGGCGAATCCGTCGCGTTTGGCGGTTTCAACCATCACATCGTAATATTCGCGGAAGTCGGCGATGGCCTCTTTCGTCTCGTCGGCCACTCCGGCCGGGCATTCGCGCAGCGCCTTGCGCACGTCGCGACGGCCGCGCTTTTTCATGCGAGTGATAATGGCATCGTCGCCGCCGGTGACGTCGATGATGACGGTCTGGTTGTATGGAATGGTGGAAAGCACCGGGGTGGTGCCGGCGGTAAACCACGTATCGATGCGCAGGAAAACGACCTTCTTATCGACGCGTTGCACCTCGGCGACGATGGCATCGATGGTCTCTCGTTCCAGCGCTTCGTCCGGCTTGGCAATCCAGACCGGCCCGTGAACGGCGCGCAGGTAGTGATAGCCGTGCGTTTCCATATCGATGAACCCGATGAACGCGATGGTTTTGCCGTCCTGCAGAATCCGGTACGAGCCCCACGGCGTGCGTCCGGGAATGTCCGCCTGGAACTTGGCCCAGATACCGGTCTGTTCGATGGGCAGCGTGACCCCGGCCGCGATTGCGGCCTCTTCCATCTGTGGGTATTCGGTTTTTTCTAAGCTGATCATGCTTTCCTTTGTCGTTTCGCTTCCACCATACTAATGTTCAAGTGTACGTCGGCGCACGTCATCGAATATGGCGTACGCAGTTTTCTCTGTTTCGCCACCTATGAGAACAATCTGGTGACGATATGCGTGTCGCCTTCGTAGGGTGCGTGCTTGCCGTCCACCTTGAGCCATTGCTCCTCGCCTTTGCCGGCAATCAGGATGACGTCGAAGCCATCGTGCGCCTTAGCCTCGCCGATGGCGGTTTCGACGGCTTTCTGCCGGTCGACGATGATGGTGGAGTTCACATTGGGATCGTTGACGGCAGCCTGCATTGTCTCGCAGATATCCTCCGCGCGCTCCCTGTCAGGGTCGTCGGTGGTGATGATGATACGGTCGACGCGGTGTTGCGCGGCGTCGATGATCTCCTGCCTGCGATCCACGGCCTTGCCGCCCGCAGAACCACTGACCAGTGTAATACGAGGTTTCTTCGAGCCATAGCGTTCCATCGTGAAGTCGATCAGCGCGGAGACGCTGGCGAAATTATGCGCGAAATCAACGATGGCGACGTTTGGCCCGTGCGAGTCCCTGAATTGCTCCATACGCCCGGAGATTCGCACATTCTCGGGCGCGTGCGAAATCTTTGTGTCCGACAAATCAATGCCGGCAAGACTTGCGATGGTCAGCGCCGCAGCCGCGTTGGCATAGTTGAAATCGCCGTCCATGCGCAGTTTGTAGGTATCGGTAGCGCCTGCAACCTCGATATGAAAGGCTGTATGGTCCTTATCGGCCGGCCATGCGATGGTATCGGCCGCAGTTCCGCTGTTGCGTGCGTCGCCGGTGTGCAGCGCAAAAGTCGTCACAGGGACGTTTGCGGCCGCGGCATCCTCTTCAATAAGGTCGGCGTGGTCGCAGTCGGCGCCGAGCACCAACGCCTTGCTGTTGGCCGTAATCTGGCGTTTGCAATACAGATAATCCTCGAAGGTGGGGTGCTCGATAGGGCTGATATGGTCGGGGGAAATGTTCAAAAACGCACCGACGTCGAAGGTAAGTCCGTAGACGCGGTTGACCTTGTATGCCTGCGAGGAGACTTCCATCACCAGGTAGCACATCCCGTTATCAAGAGCTTCGCGCATCATCCTGAACGCGTCCATCGATTCCGGCGTGGTCAGCGCGGAAGCCTTGTAGGAGTGCCCGTCAAGGCAATTGTCGACCGACGAGAAGAGCGCGGCCTTGCCGTCGCTGGCGGCGTTCAGGATCGCCTGAACAAAATAGGCGGTGGTTGTCTTTCCCTTGGTTCCGGTGATGCCGATCACCGTGAGCTCGTCCTGCGGCCGCCCGTAGAATTCGGCGGAAAGCAGGCTCATCGCCTTGCGTATGTCGTCCACGATAATGCCGACGGCGCCGCATTCGGCGCTGAAATCCGTTTCCGCGACGTAGGCCTTGAGCCCGCGTTCGTCGCAGCCGGAAAGATAGTCGGCCTTGAAATGGCCTTTGCAGCACAGCAGCGTTCCGGCGTGCACCTCTCGCGTATCATACGTAATTGAAGTGAAGGCATCCCCGGATCCGGCGAAACGAGCGGGATTGCGCGACCACGTTTTGCCTTGGATAATCTCGCGCAGGAGATGATGCTTGTCAAGCAATTCGACCGCAGTTGCCAGAGTCAGAGCCATATCAGAACCTTTCTTGCCGTCCATAAGGTTAACGCATCGTGCCGGCCAAAATAAGAGGTATCTGCCACAATCGAATGGAACTTACACATCGCGGTGAATGTGTGCCCCGTTTGTGCAAAACCGGATATGTGTGATTCCGCATTTGTGTCATCAAGATAAATTTGCCGGTAGCTGTTGCAGAGGCTTTTTATCGTGACTTTTTTATTGAAACACCGCGACTGTTACATGCCCTTAGAGCCAGTTGTCGGTGATGGGTCTGCGTCCGCGCGATTCCATCCACTGATTGAACGAGTCCTTCCACTTCTTGTGGGCCTTGCGTTGCCAATCCATGAGCTCGTCGAGCTTCAGGTTGCCGACCTGCGGATAGAGCGTCGACATCGGCTTGATCAGATCGACGGCCGCGGTGGTGTCGGCGGTGGCGTCGTGAAAATCGCCGTGCGGCTCGATGCCGTAGTATTCGGTGGTGTAGGTCAGCGTGCGCTTGCCATGGCGGTGCGAGATTTCGCGGTCGATGACCAGCGGGTCGACCACCAGAAGCTCGTCCGGCAGCGCGTTGAGATTCCAACGTTTGAGATCACCCGCCAACATGCGCACGTCGAAAGGCGCGTTGTAGGCCAGCAGCGGGATGTGCTTGGCTTGGGCGGCGGTGACGATACCGCCGATGGCGGCGACGGCGTCTGTGGGTTCCGCTCCGTTGGCTTCGAGGAATTCGTCGGTGAACCCGTTGACGCGGCTCGCGCCCTCGCAGATATGCCGGTGCGGGTTGACGACCCATTCCGCCACCACGTCACCTCGGTAATCTTTGCTCGGGTCGCGCAAAACCAGCGAAGCGGAAACGATGGCGTCGCTTGAGCTGGTGCCGGTGGTTTCGGTGTCGAAACCGAGCAGCCAAGCCTCGCCGAGCGTTGTGTCGTCGTCTTGCTGCGGGGCTTGCGCTATCGCGTCGAGCATGAGTGCCGCAGTATCCGTGTCGGGATTATTTTCCATTGTTGTCATAACAGTATTGTGCGTTCCGATTCCGACATTGTATTACTTATGTATGAGGTGTCCGTATGAATTCAGGTCGGTTTCCTTGCCTGGAAGAAGCTGTAAGCATATCGAGACGAACGCAATCGGGTTTTCGGGCTGGAAAGCGCTGGCAAAATCATATGTATATATCGGAAATGTCGTAATAAATCGGAGCAAAAGCGCGTGTCGGCCGGTATGCAGCGAACGTTTAGAATGGTAGCGTGACAGAAACCGACCAGGCACAGCCCAAGCAGTTAGAGCACGAGACGACCGCTCAGAAGCGCGCGCGTTTCGAGGCTCTCGCGATGCCTGCCGTCGACGCGCTCTACCGTCAGGCGATGAAGCTGACGAACAATCCCGAGGACGCGCAGGATCTGGTACAGGACGCCTACGAGCGTGCGTTCAAGGCGTTCGACAGTTTCCGCCCCGGCAGCAATTTCGAGGCTTGGATGACCACCATCGAGCGCAACGCCTACTTCAACCAGTACGCCAAGGCCAAACGCCGCCCCCAGCGTGCCAACGATTCGACGGGGGAGTACGACGACTGGGATATTTATTCCGCTTCCGACCATTCCTCGGAAGGGCTCAAATCCGCCGAACAGGAGTACTTGGACGGTTTCGCGCCGGCCGAGATCATGCAGGCGCTGGATTCGCTTTCGCCGGAACGTCGGCAGGTATTCATCGACACCGCCATCGACGGCAAATCCTACAAGCAGGTCGCCAAGGAGCAGGGCATCAAGATCGGCACCGTGATGAGCCGGCTCAACCGCGCGCGCTCGCAGTTGAAGGATGAGCTGACCGAATATGCCCACCAGCGCGGATATGGCAAGGAAACGGTGATGGAAACGGCAAAAAGCGGGGAGTCTGCGAAGCCGTCTGAAAAGGCTGAAAAGCCGGAACCGGGCGAAAAGCAGCCTGTCACGCAAAAGCCGGGACCGGCGGGAAAGCCTGAAAATAGCAGGAAGCCCGCGTCTTCACTATCCGCGAACCCCAAAACAGCCAAAATGAGCAATAATAGTCAATTAGAAGTCACGAAAGGAGAATGACGATGGACGGACGAATCGAACGCACCAGCCGTGTAGTGGTGAGAAGCCAACATTCCGACGGCCTCACGCGTACCGACATCGAAATCTCCCGTTACGATTCCAGCAGCCGCGTCTCCGATGATGAGTGTTTCAACCCTGAATCCTGCTGTGACGCGCGTGAAAAAGCGTTGATTGCCGAGTTGCGTGATTTGCTGCGTCCGGCCTCCGCTCCGCAATGCCTGATTACCAAACTTGAGGCGACGCTCGATCGTTGCTGCCTTGAAGAGTCCTGCGGCGGCGAAGTCGCGTCCGCATAGTCTGTTCGGTTTATCGGAATTCGTTTCTAGCCACGCCTTGGTGCGTGGCTTTTTGATATCTGGTGATTGACATGGTTCGTTTTCGTCGGTTAGGGCGTTGGCCGTTATATCGGCATTGGTGATTAGTGCTGGAACTTGCTGATTGTTGCCGGCAGAGTTGCCGTTGTCGCCAATAGCACACCGCAGTCCTGTATACGAAAAATGTCCCGCTGATTGCGAGACATTCTTTCGTTTACTGCGTACCTAACGGAACTCAGGCATTTGGCCTTTTGCCGTGGTTGGCCGCCTTTTTGCGGCGTGCCTTACGTTTGCGTCCGCGCATTCCCATGATGGACTCCTTTACTTTCAATGAATAAGCCTTAGGTATTATCGCACGTTGTTGCGACTTCGCGTAGGGTTTAGCGCTAGATTCAGGTCAATTCTGCTAGTTTTCGTATGTTTTAGGCATCCAAAGTATACGAAAACTAGCGGAATTGACCGGTTACTAGCGGGATTGACCGGTTACTCGCGGAATTGGCGGTGTTACTAACAGAGATTGGCGGGGCTGCTGACGGTTGACGCATACAGAAAGGCTGCGGGACGTATCAGTTGTCCCGCAGCCTATTCGTCGTATTGCGATTCAGCGCTGCTCGGCCTTGAAATAGAGGTTGGTGGAGCTGGTTTCGCCGGGCTTGATGACGATGAGGTCGCGGCCGGTGTTGAACGCGTTGGCATATGCGGTCTGCGGCTCGATGGCGACGCCGGCCGGATGCGATTCGGGTGCGAAACCGGTGCCGGTGCACATCTGGAACGAGGTGATGGTCTTGTCTCCTCCGACGCTCACCTTGAGGCCGTCCGGACGTGTCAGCGTGGCGAAGGTGTTGCCCTCGGCATCGCGCTCGACGTTGGTCCACGCGTCGTCATACGGCTGCTCCGTCAGTGCCGTCGGCTGGCGCAGGTCGTATTTGCCACTGACCGGTTCGGTGCCGCAGGGCAGCGTACGCTCGTTGGCGATGACGTGGGTGCGTGCGGGAATGGTGACCGAGCATTGCGCGTTCTGCCCGTCGATCTCGTCGCCGTAGCCTTCGAACCCGTTGGCGATCCACGGATGAATAGCGAGGGCCCACGGTGCGTCAACGCTGTCGTTGTTGGTTGCGGACAGGGTGAGCTGCAACCCGTCGTCGTTGACGCTATACGTGGCGCGAACCAGAAGATCGAAGGGATAGCCTTTCATGTTGCCGGTGCGCCAGGTGAGCGCGACGCGGTCTTCCTCAAGGGTTTCGAGGTTCCAGAAAGCGCGGTAGCCGTAGCCGTGAATGGCATTGTGTTTCTCATGCTCGTCGATTGGCAGTTCGTAGGTCTTGCCTTCGAAGGTGTAGACGCCGTCGGCGATGCGGTTGGGGAATGGAACGAGCAGTTCGCCGTTGGTGCAGGGTACCGGCTTGTCCGGGTCCCACGAGGCGATCATATCCTTGCCGCGGTAGGTGAGTTTGCGCAGCGTGGCGCCGAGTTCGGTGATTACCGCCGTGTAATCGCCGTGCGAAATGGTGAATTGCTGGCCCGAGCGTGGGGGCAGGTTGGATGAAGTCATGTCAACTCCTGAAAAGCTTGAAACGTAATTGTTGTCATTCATTATTCTAAGTCAGGGGAGGGGAAGTCTGGTATGAAATACACGGATTATTGTATTGAAAGACATGCGATGCTTCATGTTTTCGGTTTTTGGCATGACAATAATATGGTATGGATTCGGTTACGATGAATGTTGCGGCAGCCGGATATCCCGTCACCGGGAATCTTGCCGTCAGCCTCTTGCCGCATAATGTCGGAGACCAACCGAAACGAACACTTTTGAATATATCCAGTCTGAATTTTTGTTTATTTTCGATAAATGTAACGGTAAAATATAATAAATAAGGTAAAAACAGTGGAGATGTTCTATAAGCGCTTAATTTGAGGCGTGTCGTACTTTTGGTGTTGTAAATGCCAATAATGTAATTTGATACATTTACATAAATATACGGCAAACATTTTAATCTCAATATTCTCAATAGGTAGAACGCTTTTATTAAAACCTTTGACATTTTGAAATTCGAATCTGAAAATGCTGAAATATCAAGGATTTGAGTGCGTTAAATTACGTCAAATAGTTTGATGTCTAGATTTTATTGTCCCTTGTGATGGATTAAATGAATATTACGAGTGTAGTGTCATATCCATTTTCGCGTGATGTGACACGAAGCAATTGCGTCGAGCCGATGCAGTGGTGGTCCGACCAGCGGTGCCGAAGCCGCAGAGCAGTGGAGCAGTGCGCAGTTTCGGCGTCGTAGCAGTTGAGCAGTTAGCAGTTTTGCAGTTGAGCAGTACAAGTAGTTGAGCAGTGGAGCAGTAAGCGGAGCGTGCAGTTGGCTCCGTGGCGGTTTGTAGTTGCAGTTTGCAGTAAAGAAGTTGTGGTTAGCGGTGAAGAAGATTATTGGGAGGCAGCCCATGTCTGGCGTCGATGGTGTATCGCGCGACAAACAGGAAGTGGGTGGCGAAGGCAATCTTGACCAGAACCGAGGCAACGCTGCCTCTATGCCTGAATCGATGAAGTCCCTGAACGGTGACCAATCTGCCACTGATGACTTCTCCTATGAAAATAAGTCTGAGGCCGCGCCGAAACCAAGCTTGGCATATAGGCTCGCGGCTTTCTTCCATAAGACTTCTGCAGAGCAGTCTGCGCAGTCGGCTCAGCCCGGCTCACCCAGGCGCGTGCGCAAGTCCAAGCGCCACATGCTCGCATATTGGTGTAATCTCGCCGACAAAGACGGCGATGACGTGGAGTCGATCAAGTTGAGGAACCGCGTGCGCGGGGCAAAGGCCGCCGACGGTGACGTGCAGAAGAAGGGTCTCGGAGACCGTCTTTACGCCATGATTTTGGGCCCTCCGGCAATTGCAGCCGAGATTACCAAAACGAACCAGGAAACTATCACCACGCCAGATGTCGATGCTGGCCTTATCGGCGACGATGCCGAAAACGCGTTCACGAAAGCAGCTGCAACGAAGCAGCGAAAGAGAACGAAGATCCCCAAAGCGGAATCGGAACAAAAGCTGGAACCACAACCAGTATCGCAAAACGGAACGAATCATTCTTTGTACCAAGTCGTTTCGGATTTAAACAGCAGTGAAGGTGACAGGATCATGAACGCCACGGATATGAACAACATCGATAAGGGCTTCGCGCATGCCTCGGGTGCGTCGGGTTCGCAGTCGGGTATGGCACGTCTGGGAAAGGCGGCACCTGGCTGGTTCGGGCGCGTCGGCGCCACGGTGATGGGGTGGTTCGGCCGAGGCTCGAAGTCCGATTCGCACTCGAAGTATGCCCGCAGATTGGGTCTTTTCGGCAATCTGGTGTGCATTGTGGCCGCCGCGTCGATGGCGTTGCCCGGCATGGCCTCGGCCACCGAGGTGGAGCAGAACGGCGGGCCGGACAAGGTGCAGGCGCAGGCCGATGCCGCGCGTAAACAGATGAAGCAGCAGCAGGAGCAGGCGCAGAAGAACGCCAACGGCCAGAACTCGCAGATGTCGAAGATCATGGTCGACAAGGATGGCAAGGTCACGCAGTTGCCGATGGACGGCAAGACGGCTCCTCAGACCGATAAGGCGGCCGCGGCAGTGAAAACCGCGAAGAAGCCGGCTAAGTCCACTAAATCCGTGAAGCCTGGGAAGAAGCCTTCGGCGCAATCCAGCAGTGCTCCGGCGTTGAAGCAGATGCTTGGCTATTCCAACAGGCTTGAGGGCGGAAAAGGCCAGACCGCGTACTTCAGCTATGACTTCATTATGACGATGCCAAAAGACGGAGTTACTGCACAGGACCTTTCACAAAAGCCGACGGTAGGTCTTAAGCTGAGATTCCTGGTGCAAACCCACGTCACGGCTACCCCTTGGTGGTCTTTGCCGTATGTGAGTTTGATTCCGAATGGAGCTGGTTCCGAGCAGACAGGCTCAATGAACTATGCCAATGCCAAGAACGGCTGGACCATTCAGAAAACTATCGACGATCCGGATGATCCCTCGCTTTCCGATATCTATGTCAGCTTGAAATACACGATTGCTGCTGCTGACGCCAACACTGCTGCGTTGACCGATGTCACGGCGAACAACGATGAGGGTGGTACGCGGATTTCCAACGAAGTGCTTGCATATACAGGTGTGGGCGACAATTTGACCGCTCCTTCTGACAATGGGCTTTTTGCTGGTACGCAAGATGGGGATCCCTCGGATCCTACTGATGCGCCGGTTCCTGCAGCAACGTTAAATGGTGACACTATCAAGTCCAGCCATCCCGACCAAGTTGGGGATATAGGTGAAGGCAATCCAGTCAATGTGTACTTTAACACACAGAATGGGCCTGTTATGACCCATCAGTCTGGTGAGATTAATCCATATCTTGATCAGAAAAAAACGGAGATGTTGAATAAGCCATTTACAGAGATAGGCTATCACGGTTGCATAAATGGATATGGCGGGCAATGCATGAAAACCGTGTTAGGATACCAATTAAATCTTGCACCGAATCAGGAAAGTCTCGGCTTAGGCCTAGGGGTAACTGGTGGTACAGCGCCTAGAAGCGGTGGAGCGAATGTTTGGCAGCTCGATGGATGTTATCAAGCTTCAGGCGACTGTACGCAAAATGGGTATTTCTATACTAATAACACGTGGTCTTCAGGTGCAAGAAAGCCTGGTATTGCTTCGCAAGCCTCCTTCAGCTATGGCTGGGTACCTGCTGCGAGTGGGAGTACACTCAAAGGGGCTTATTCGCAATGGTTCGGTTTAAAGAACGGGCAATGGGTTCCTGTAAAATCATTATCTCCGAAGCCGCAATTGCTACCGTTATTCAATGGGGTCAATGGTATTTGGGTGTCCAATACGACTTTGCCATTGATGGAAACCGCTAACCATTACTTCGAAAATGGTAGGTGGTGGCTCCATGGGAATTTTAATTCGTATTCTTGGAGCAACGATGGAATAATGCCTGGCTCGGCACAAAACGCAGATGGCTCCATCGACTTTGGCAAGGCTATGGCCGATCAGGGGTTGGATGGCTACTTCAAGTTGGTCACTTGGCCGGTCACTGGCCGTGCTAGTGATCCTGTCACCGAGTCGACGACGGCTGGTGATCCCAGCAAAGGTTGGTTGGCCGCTTCCGTGTTTTATGATCAGGATCGTACGCTTGACAAGCCGACCATTACCTCGCCTGTTGATAGCACGCCTTCTGCCAAATCGAATGTTGTGTATAACACAACGGTTACTGGGCCAAGCCCTCAAGCGGGCAATTGGGAGCTGTGGGCCGAAGATCCGAAGCATCCTTGGGGAGCCGCAGGTTCAGAAACTGACCCTGAAAAGATCATTGAGGCCTGCAACGACGATGATGACAATCAATCTGATGGCGAGATGCCGGTGAATGCCGATGGTACACCGAAGACCTCGGGTATCAAGGGTAAAGAAGGTTGTAAGGCCTATCGCTCAGCTACGACTACGACAACAGGTTCCGACGCTACCTATACCTTCCATGACAATGGTGCGAACTCGCAATTTACCACCCGTCGTGATGGCACACGTCGTTATATTGTTCGTGTAGAACACAACGGCAAGAAGTGGGTCTATTCCGCTCCGATTACCGTGCATGTAACTGATGCGGTGCCTACTATTGATACCCCTGTTAACGGTGCAAAAATCAACACTTATGATACCCCGTTAGCCGGTAAAGGCGTTCCGGGATCGACAATCACCATTTTGCGTACAACTGATGAGCGGTCGAGTGACAGCGATAGCGACGGCACCGATGACACCGATCAGCTCATCAATAATGCCGGACGTGACCCCAACAAGAGCGATCTCAACAATATGTGGAATGTTGAAGGTGTAGACCCCGAAGGCGAAGATGAAGGCAATAAGGGACCAGCTGAGGAAGAAAGCTCTGAGCCGTCTGTAGAGAGCCAGAAGCTTGCGAGCCGTTCTGCAGCTCCGCTAGGCAAGTCTGCTCCACTTGCCGCAGACGATACAGCCGTTTCCTGGGGGAACTCTAACCAAAAACAGGCTGCTCGAAAGGCGACCAAGCAGCAGAAGGCTGGCTTCTTCGACGGTGTAAAGACGAAGGCCAAATCACTGTTCGGCGCAAAGTCTGCTATGACACGTGGCGGACCCACCTTCCATACCGAAGTCGTCGGTACCGCGCAAGTCACAGGTGACCCGGCGAGTGCCGGCACCACTGGCGCATGGAGTTTTACTGACAAAACCGGCAAGCTTCGTTATCAGGATGGTCAGCGTTGGTACTGGGTTCGCCAGACTTATCCTAATGGCTGGGTGGATACCGAAGCGCGCCACGCCAATTCCCGTTCTGGTTACTCATTGATGAGTTCCATTATTCCTGACACGTACATTCCCACTATCACCACTGCTGATGGCACGAATTATCCTTGGGGCCCGTCCGATACCGTGCATTTGGAAGGCAAGGGTGTACCCGGACAGACGGTGAACGTCTATGAATCTTCGGATGCCAGCCACAAGATTGCCCCAGAGGGTGAAACCGACCCGACCAAATATACGGATCCGAACACACTCACCAATGAAGATGACGATCTTGACGATAACTATGCCTCTTGGGTTGGCAGTGCGCAAGTTGCCCCTGACGGCAAATGGCAGTTAGACGAAGAGACGCAGGACCCTACCTATACGGATGATGGCAACGAAGGCGGAAACACCCGTGCGTCCGATGGCACGCGTTGGTATTTCGCTCGGCATGAATTCACCAGCATCAAGCATGATAACGTCCACGACAAGTCGCCGTATTCCAAGGCGATGCATACCAAGTTCAATGATTTTGTGCCTACGATTACGAATATGCTCGCCACTGAAGGGCAGACTAATTACGTTCCTTTGACCAATGGTATGAAAGTCAATGGTTGGCAGCATACCATTAAGGGGCGTGGTATTCCGGGCCAGACGGTGACGCTTTCGGCTCTTGATCCTGCTCACGCGTTCAATACTGCTATGACACCGAGTGATCCAGGCGTGCAGCTGATTAAAATCGGTAAAGGTGTGGTAGGCCAGGACAGCACTTGGACGATAGTCGATACGGGCTTGAATGCGGATACGCGAATCTCTGACGGCATGCGAGTGTATTTCGTCCAGCAAACATTGCCAGATGAAACCACCTCTCATTACTCTGCAGCGTCTTATTACACCATCAACGATATGAATGCGAGCATCACCTCTCCTGCCCCGAATACAGCAACCCTCGATTGGTCCAAAGTCATTGGCGGTAAGGGTGTGCCTGGAGGTTATGTAGCCCTGTACACTGCAGATGTACTCAGCGATCATAAGGCCGATGAGACCCTTGATGCCACTGCTGATGGAGTACACCTTCAGTTGGTGGGCGGATCCACCGTGGACGGAAACGGCAACTGGACCGTTACCGACCCAGGCACGCATAACAATACGGCCAAATCCGGCAAGCGTGTGTATTATGCTCGCGAGACGTTGCCTGACAAGCCCAATATCAGTGACGGTACGATAACCGATTACACCAAGGGCTTTGCGCTCTTTGTCAGCGGCCTGACTCCTGCGATTACGGCACCGGCCAACGGCACGCACGACATCAACTGGACCAAGACGATTTCCGGCACGGGCATTCCCGGCGTGGAGCTGAAGCTCTATCAGGAAGACCCCGACCACACCATCAGCATGGATGCCAACGATGAAGGCGTGAGGGGCATCTTGATTGGTACAGTTACCGTCGGTCAAGACGGCAAATGGTCCGTCACCGACGACGGCCTTACTGCGGGCAACCACACCCCAAGCAGTGGCCAATACAAGGGCCAGCGCTACTACTATGCCCAGCAAAAGCTGCAGGATGGAAGGCCGTCCTTCCTCTCCAAGGTGGAGTGGCAGAGCATAGACAACATGGAACCTGCCATCACCACACCCAGCGGCCAGACCACGCAGACCTGGGACTACACCTTCGGCGGCACCGGCATCAACGGGGCCACCATTAATGTGTACACTGCGGAGCCCACCGGTAGGGTCAAGGATGGCATGGCATGGAATGAACATCGTGTGACGCTGCATAACATCGGTACGGCCACTGTGGGTACCAATGGAGCGTGGACCTTCAAGGATGATGGTTCCCATAACAACACGGTGTTGCGCAATGGCCGTCGTTTCTACTACGTGACGCAGACCCGTCCTGATGGCAGCGTTTCGGACTACACCAGAAACATCATGGTGACGGTGGCTGGGTATACTCCCACCATCGATACCCCTGCTCAAGGTTCCGCGCTTACGGGCTGGCAGCAGACCATAGGCGGCACCGGCATGGGCGGAGCCACCATCACGCTTTACACGGCGCGTGCTGATTCCAATTGCCTGGCCGATACCAACACTTCGGCCATCGACCCCAGAGTTTGCTTGCACACGGTCGGTACTGCGACGGTGGATCCCGGCACGCACCGTTGGTCAATAGATGACCCCGGAGTCTACCAGGATGGAAGCAGCAAGCAGTACAACACCACGAACGACGGCAAGCGCATTTACTACATCACGCAGACCATGCCGGGTGCCACCAATGAGACGCATGATGCTCAGACTACTGGATATTCGAATCCATATTGGATCCGAATCAACGGCGTTAAGCCTACCATCGACACTCCTGCTGAAAATCAGGCCGTTAACCAATGGGCCCAGACGATCACCGGTTCCGGTGCTCCTGGCTCCACGATTCAGCTCTACGCAGCCAATCCTCAATACAAGTTCCTTCAAGGCAATCAGGGTGGTCCCGACCTGCAGGCTGCGGACCCCGCGGTTCACCTGCTTACCATCGGTAATCCGGTAACGGTGGGCAGCGATCCCACCGACGCATCGACATACTGCAAGTGGACGGCTGTTTCCGATGACGTTCAGCACGAAGTCGACAAGAAGACGATGAAGCGCGTGCTCTACGTCAAGGAGACCTTGCCCGACGGCCGTGTCACCGACTACTCCACTGGTCGTATGACCCGCGTCAGCAGCATGGATCCTGTCATCACGTCACCTACTGGTGGTATGAAGACGACAGCCTGGACATACAAGGTGACCGGTACAGGTGTGGCCGGAGCCAAGGTGTTCATTTACGAGACGCCTGACGATGCGAACAACAATCCCAGCAACCCGAACTCCTTTGCCGATGCGCAGAAGAAAAACGAAGCCGGAGATATTGACGATGCCGCCATCGATGCCGAAGCGAAGGCCAAGTTGGACGCCAATATGATTGGCTCGGTAACCGTCAAGACCGACGGTACCTGGGAATTCGATGATACCGGAATGGGATCTCATCGTACCTGCATGAGTGAGGGTACGCGTTGGTACTTTGCCCGTCAGACGCTTCCCAATGGCGTGCATTCCAACTTCTCCGGAGGACAATGGTTCGACTACAATTACTGGGCTCCGAGTATCACTTGGGTTGATGACGGAACCTACAACCGTCCTTGGGAACGTACCCTGAGTGGCAATGGTGTTCCTGGTTCCCAACTTACGCTTTATGTAGAGTTGCCGACGGACAAGACTGACGGCAGCGGCCGCGTCTTTGACGCCAGCAGTGAGGCGAAGATCACCGATAGCATCAATCATGCTCATAAGATCGGTACCGTCGCCGTTTCCGACACCGGCACATGGAGCATGGTTGATCCAGGCGACCACGACGGCACCTACAAGATCAGTGATCTGAACGGTCGACGTATGTACTTCGTGCGTCAGCAGTACCCGAACAATGACCAGTCCACGATTACGGAAAATCATGTCGACTTCGCCTACGTCCGTCCTGTTCCAGACACTACTTGGGATAGTCGTGTGCAAGGCCCATGGGGCAACGTCATCGGCTTCCGTTCGTCGATGGACACTGCGAACACCAAGATTGGCATTGAGCTTTACGAGACCCCGGATAATAACCATGTTATCGATACCCCGAACTTCAATATCAGAACCTGTATGGCTGACACTTCTGAAGGTGGCTGCAAGGAGAAGCTAGGTGCCCAGAAGATGACGGTGGGCACCACCGACGATGATGACATCAAGGTCGTTGATTACGCTGCTGGTGGAGCTTATGCGGGCAAGCAGTTCTGGGACAAGGCCAAGGACGGGCGCACGCGCCAGTCCGACGGTGCGCGATACTACTTCGTGCGTGAAGTGCTGCCCAAGGTCAAGGACAGCCATGACGATCCACAACCGCGGTACTCTGAATTCTCGGATGTACAGAGCGATGGCCGTTTCAACAAGTCGATTCCGACCATTACTTCCCTTGGAACCAATGCGTGGGCCAATAATTACAAGCAGACGATTCAGGGCGAAGGCACCTGGGGGCAGAAGGTAACGCTGTATGCCGCCGACCCGAAGAGCCCCGCCTTTAAGGTCGACTCCGCCACGGATCCTGGATTCTCAGCTACGAATCCTAAAGCCACGTTCCACAACGCTGCCGAGGCCGAAGCCAATGGCATCCGCCTCATCAAAGTGGGCGAGTCCGATGTGACCCGTAGCGAAACCCCGAAAACCGGGTGGCCTTACGATTCCAACTGGTTCGGCTCTTGGAAGATTGACGACGATGGCAAGTACAAGGCCAATGGCGACGTCGACACCACCAAGGGCGACGCCTCGGGCAGTGGCACAACCATAGCCGCTGGCGACCCGAATGCCGACGGTAGCAAGAACACCGTTGACAGGGTGACCTATAGCCACCAGGCCGGTGATTCCTACTATGACACGGCTACCAATGGCAAGCGTATGTATTACGTTCAGGAGACCTGGCCCGACGGCACCACGTCCGGCTTCTCCGGTCCTTCTGAAACGACTATCGATCGTGCGATACCTACCATCACCTCTCCCGATCCCAACGCGACCAGCGTGCCGTGGGGCTCGCAGCTTAAGGGCGACGGCATCCCCGGTTCTAAGATCACCATCTACGAGACCGCCGATGAAGAGGACACCAATACCCATAAGGGCACGTACGACACGAACCCGAACCCGAATATGTTCAACCTCCCCGATGAAGCGAAGGGCGTTCCTGTCAACCGCGAAAAGGTTCACAACCCGGTAACTAATAAGGATGAACTGAGGGAAGTGGAAGTCAAGGTCGGCGACGACCCGAGCAAACCGGCCACTTACGGCCACTGGACCTTCACCGACAATTCTTCTGATAAGCGCACACGTCCTGATGGCACCCGCTGGTACTATGTCGGCGCGAAGCTGCCTGACGGTCAGATTGCGCAGTATTCTGCGGCTCGTGCGGTTCGCTACAGCAACATCAAGCCGACGATCAACCCACAAACCAACGACCAGCGCAGCGGTTGGGCCCAGACCATCACCGGTACCGGCGTCCCCGGCGAGACGGTGACCGTCTATGCCTGTAACCCCGCCAAGGTGGAGAACGGCGACAAGGCCAATTGCGCCCCCGACCCGTACCCTGCCTCCGACACCGCCAACTACGGCAAAGACAAGAGTCTTATCACGGTGGGCTCGGCGACCATTGGCGCCAAGGGCACGCCTGCCGAAGGCAAGTGGACCCTTGACGACACCGGCACCTTGAAGGACACCTTCAAGGCCGACGGCACGCGCGTCTATTACGCCCGCCAGACCCTGCCGAACGAAAACAAGTTCTCGCAGTATTCCGATAGCCAGAACTTCATCGTCAACAACGTGATGCCGACCATCGACACGCCTGACGACGCGCATCTCGGCTCCGCCGCCTGGAGCATCCAGCTCGGCGGCACCGGCATGCCCGGTCAGAAGGTCACCGTCTGGGAGTCCGGCGACGACGACGGCAAGTTCACCAACGCCACCAGCGCGGCCGATAGGAATCCTTGGGATCCCACCAAGGACGGCGGCACAGGCGGTGTAAAGATCGAAGGCACCAAGCTTGCCGAAAACATCCTCGTGAATGCGGCCGGCCGCTGGTCGTTCGTCGATCCGGCTGTCACCAATAGCGTCACCGGCTCGGTTGCCGGTTCCACACGTATCAAGGACGGCAACCGTACCTACTGGGTGGAGCAGACGCTGCCAGCCAACGACAACACATCGTGGTATTCGCAGATTCGTTCCACTCACTTCACCCAGATCACCCCGACGATCCTCACCCCTGTCGACGGCACCTTCCAGGACGCCTGGAAGCAGCAACTCACCGGTACTGGTCTCCCCGGTCAAACGGTGACGTTGTACGCAGTCCAGCCGAACAACAATCCGTTCGACACCACTGTCGATCCGACCAAACTCGATCTGATCGAGGTTGCAAGCGCCACCATCGATTCCCATGATGCTGGCGGCAACTGGACCTTGCTCGACCAAGGTGACAAGAACGACACCAAGATGCTCGACGGCACCCGTGTCTACTTCGTGCGTCAGACCCTGCCCATCGGAGGCAACTCTGGCTATTCCAAGGGCATCAAGCTCGGTGTCAATTCCGCCGTGCCGACCGTCAACGCTTCCGTCGACAACGTCGCCCACTGGGGTGTGAATCTCTCCGGCGTCGGCGTGCCCGGCGCGAAGATGTATATCTATGAGACTGCCGATAAAGACAAGCTTTTCGAGAATGCCGATGGCAATTTCAACCCCAACAAGACCGACCCCAACGGCGAGTGGGACGAGGTCGAGGCGAACGACCATACCAAGAGCAAGCTGATGCACACGGTCGACGTCGATTCCGTCACGGGTCAGTGGTCTTGGCGCGATCCCGCGCTCGACCAGCGCACCCGTATGGACGGCACCCGTCGCTACTTCGTGCGTCAGGAGATCCAGGGCTCCAGCAGCAGCGTCAACACCTCGCGCTTCTCCAAGCCCGCCTCCATCCGCTTCGCGGACACGAACCCGACCATCACCAAGCCGACTGCTGGCTTCCACAGCTCCAAGTGGAGCTTGGACCTGGCCGGCAAGGGCGTACCAGGTCAGCTGGTTACGGTTTATGCGGCCCATATCCCTACCAGCAACACCGATACCACGCACAAATTCGACGAGTCCATCGCCGCTGGCACCGGTTCAGGCGTAGTGCTGAAGACCATCGCCACCGCCCGTGTGGACGCTGGTGGCAACTGGAACGCCACCGACGACGGCTCAATCAGCGACATCACGCGTCTGGCAGACGGTAAGCGCATCTACTATGCCCACCAGACCCTGCCCAGCGACCCGTCTGAAGTGCCCAATCCTCCGGCAGACAATTACTCTCCCGGTGTCCCCGTGTTCATGGATTCCATGGTTCCAGCTATCGACACCCCGGCCAGCAGTTCGGCCGTTAACGGCTGGGCCCAGAACATCTCCGGTTCCGGCGTGCCCGGAGCCACGGTGCACCTTTACGCCGTGGATCCGAAGGCCGCCAACTTCAGCGAGACGATGAGCGGCGATTCCTATGCAACGACCAACGATCTGATCGATCTCGGCTCCGCTGCCGTAGACGACGGCGGCCGTTGGACGGTTTCCGACTCCGGCAAGGAGAAGGACACCCTGCTCTCCACAGGCAAGACCGCCGCCGGCAAGCTCTACACCCAGGGCAAGCGTATCTACTACGTCCAGCAGACCTTCAAGGACGGCGTGAAATCCCAGTATTCCAAGAGCTCGTACCTCCTGATCAACGATGCTGTGCCTTCCTTCACATCACCGGCCGATGGCACTTCCGACGTTTCATGGACCAAGTCCGTTGCAGGGCGTGGCGTTCCCGGCCAGACCATCTCCCTCTATGGAGCGCAGAAGGATTCCGACAACTTCGGTTCCGACATCGACGCCAACGTGGCGTCCAACGGCGTGCATCTGAGCTTGATTCGTTCTGGCATCCCAATCGATGCCAACGGCAATTGGGCTGCGGTCGACCCCGGCACCATTCCTGGGCTCACCAAGGAATACTCTACGGGTGGTCGTCGTGTCTACTATGTCCAGCAGACCCTGCCCAACAAGGAAGATGTGGCTGAAGAGGACCAGCAGATTTCAAAGATATCGAACGGCCTGAGCCTCAACATCTCCAGCATGGTTCCTGCGATCACCTCACCGACCAACAACGCGGTCGATGCGGGCAGCGGCCTGCTCGATGGGATGCATATCAACCTGACCGGCACCGGCATCGCGGATGCAACGGTCGACGTCTATGAGACCGCCGACCCCGAACACATCCTCGATCAGAACAACGAGCCGAGCCAGCTGAGCGAAAACGACTTCAAGAAGCTCAAGGCGACGCTTGTCAGCTCCGGCAATAAGGTGACCGGCGGCGCAGGCACTTGGAGTGCATCCGACGATGCTGATCAGAAGGGCCACACCCGTTCCGACGGCGCTCGCTGGTATTTCGTGCGGCAGTTGCTGCCCAACGGTGACAAGTCGACCTTCTCCAAGGCCATCCGCACGAAGTTCCGTCTCTCCGCTCCCGTCATCGACAGGCCTACCGCATATACACCCAACGACTTCAACCATTGGGCGCCCACCAGCGACCCCAAGGACAACGGCAAGTGGTGGACCGGCCAGATCAACAAGTGGGATACGACGCTCAACGGACGTGGTGTACCTGGAATGAAGGTGCAGCTCTACGTCGCCGATCCCACCGGTACATACGGCGTGCAGTATGACCCGCTGACCCAGACCACCGTGAAGCTCATCAAGATCGGCAACCCGGTCACTGTGGGCGAAGACGGCACATGGGTCATCTCCGATGACGGCGGCCTTTATAACCCGCCTGCCGACAAGCCGACCAACTATACCCGTCTTTCCGATGGTGCTCGTATCTACTATGTGCGCCAGACGGCCCCAGATCCTGGTGATCCGAACGACCAGACCAATAATCCGGGCGACCCGAACGGCACCGATCTGCCGTACTCGGACGCTAAGGGCGCACGGCTCAGCTATACCCGCCCGCAGATCGACACCCCGACCGGTGGCAGTGCCATCGACTGGAAGAACATCGTCAGCGGCCACGGCGTGCCCGGCTCCAAGATTCGGCTCTACGCGGCCGACCCGAAGGGCGATACCTTCGATCCGACGGCGGACGCCTTCAACTCCAAGGTCAAGCTGCTCCCGATCAACCCGACCCCCGAAGACGGCGGCAACTCCGATTACACGATGACCGTGTCTGCTTCCGGCGTCTGGGCAATCACCGACAATGGCGATGACGTCGCCGACACCAGTTCCGACGGACGTCGTATCTACTATGCCCAGCAGACCCTACCCAACGGGGCCGGCGTGCCCGGCGGCACCGCGGAGAACCCGGATTACACCAAGGCCGACTTCTCGGCTTCCGCATGGGGCACGGTCAACACCGTCGTGCCGATCATCACCACCCCCAACAATTCCAGCCAAAAGGAATGGGGCGTGAAGGTTTCCGGCAAGGGCGTGGCCAACGCCACGATCGACATTTTCGAGACCCCTGACAAAAACAAGGCCTTCGACCGCAACACCGATCCGAACTCCCAGCCCGACACCGTTCCGCCGGCTGTGAAGGTCAAGTCCGGCGTGACGGTTGACAACACCGGCTCCTGGAGCTGGACCGACCCCGCGGACGACTCCGTTGGCGACGGCTCCACCCGTGACGACGGCGTACGTTGGTACTATGTGCGCCAGACGTTGCCCGGCGGCAAGGTTTCCAGCTTCACCCATGCTGTTTCCTCGACGTTCAGCAACATCACCCCGACCATCAACCCGACTCCCGGCGGCGGCGCAGGCGAATGGGCCCAAACCATCACCGGTACGGGTGTGCCCGGCCAGCAGGTGACGCTTTGGTACGCCGATCCGAAGAACGGCACGTTCAACGAGACCGTTGACGCCAATGATGCGGCCAGCGGCATCGTCAAGCACAAGCTCAACTCCGTGGCCGTCGACGTCTCGTCCGATGGCACGTGGAGCGTGATGGATCCGGGCACCTCGCCCGACACCGATTCCGGCGATGCCAATGGCACCGGCCATCGTATTTACTATGCCCAGCAGACCCTGCCGAGGGTGACGGAGGCCGGCAAGAACTCCAGGTACTCCGCAGGTGTGAAGATGAACGTCAACAACGTCATCCCCACCATCACCGGCCCCGGCTCGGATGGCCCCAACCACTTCTACAACGGCCCCGAAAACAAGGGCGGCTGGAAGGTGCCGCTCACCGGCAAGGCGATCGCCAACCAAACAGTCACCATCTATGCGGTTGACCCTGACTCCACCACGTTCGACCCGACTGTAAGCCCCAACGGAGACCACAACTACGATCTCATCACCCTTGGCGATGTCGTCGCCGACAGCACCGGCTCCTGGAGCTATGTCGATGAGGATAACGGCGACACCACACTCACCCATCGCGACACCAGGCTCAAGGACGGCATGCGCATCTACTATGCCACCCAGAAGATGCCCGGCTCCACGATCACCAATCCCTCGCAGTCGCGCTATTCCGATGCTGCGTGGTACACGTTGCCCGGCTCGACCCCGGCGATTACCAGCCCCGGTGCCGAAAACACCGGCCTCGATGAATGGAAGGTGCAGCTCAACGGTACGGGTGTGCCCGGCGCAAAGGTTCAAATCTGCGAGATGGCGGACATCAACCATATCCTTGATGGCAACACCGACCCGAACAATCGTCCGAGCGTCACCTGCAACGACATCTCCAAGGGCAATGTCGTCGTCGGCGATGACGGCATCTGGACCTTCAGCGATGACGCCCACGACAATGGCACCCGTTCCGACGGCACCCGTTGGTATTGGGTGAGCCAGAGCACAACTGATAAGAACAAGTCACGGTATTCGTCTGCATTGCAGGTCCACTTCAAATGGTCGACCCCGACCATCGATTCCGTGACGCCCGCAGTCCCGGCTCCCGGCACCAAGAAGAACGGCTGGTCCGTCTATATTTCCGGTACTGGCTTGGTCGGACAGACACTGACGCTCTATGCTGCCGATCCCGACAACTGGATCGAAGCCGGAGCCGACCCGACCCCGATGGCCAACAAGCTCATCAAAGTGGGCACCGCCAAGGTCGGCGAGAACACCGATCCGGGTGCCCCCGACCAGACTCACTCCTGGCGCATCTCCGATGACGGCCACACCGGCGACACCAGGCTCACCGACGGTAAGCGCGTCTACTTTGCCCAGCAGAGCACCCCGGCCAAGGGCATAGGGGAGAACCAGGGGCTCTCGATCTTCACCAAGGGCGTGGGAACCACCATCAACGGCATCACCCCGGTCATCGATACCCCGACGGCCATGGGCTCCGATTGGCAGCAGGTTATCGGTGGCACCGGCGTTCCGTCATCCACCGTCACGCTTTATGCGGCCGATCCGACGGCTCCTCAATTCAGCTGGGTCACCCCCGGCTCGCAGGCCACGAAGAAGAAGATCGGCACCGGTCTTGTCGGCGACGACGGCCGTTGGCAGGTCACCGACGACGGCTCCAAGAAAGACACCGAACTCGGCAGTGGCGCACGTATCTACTATGCGCAGCAGACCAGCCCGAAGCTCAAGGCTGACGCACCTACCACTCCTCCGTATACTGCAGACAACTATGTGCAGTCGCCGTTCTCGGTCGGCAAGCAGCTCGGCGTGTATTACGTCACTCCGACCATCGACAGAGCCGACAAGGGCGAAAGTGACGGCACCGCCCGTCTTTCCGGACACGGCGTGCCTGGCATGCATCTGGAACTCTGGGCCGCCAAGCCATCCGGCATTTTCGACCCGAACAAGCCGGCAGAGACCGAAGGCGTCGACAAGATTAAGGTCGGTGCCAATATCGTCGTAGGCAATGACGGCACCTGGACCGCTTCCGATTCCGATGCTTCGGGCGTCGCCACCAGCTCCGACAACCTGCGTATCTACTATGTGCGTCAGAGCCTCACCGCAGGCGACCACACCGGTCCTGAAATCGACCATACCTGGTCTAAGGGCAAGACCTACTCGGTAGGCAATACCACCCCGGTCATCACCGCCCCGGTCTCCGGCTCCACCGTGGCGTTCGGCAACATCACGCTGAGCGGCACCGGCTATACCAACTCCACCATCAAGGTCTTCGAGACGGCCGATCCCGACAAGAAATTCGATGCCGACACCAATCCTGCCAGCAGCGTCAACAACGCCGACAACGGCGTCACCAAGACCGCTCACGAGGTGAGCGCAGGCAAGGACCCGATCATCGTCGATGGCAATGGCAAGTGGACGTTCACCGATGAGATATCCACCCTTGACTCCGGCACCCGTGCAGACGGCACTCGTTGGTACTTCGTCCAGCAGACTCAGCAGGGCAATGAGGCGAAGAAGTATTCCTCCGCCATCTCTACCCGCTTCGAGGGCGCCATTCCTACCATCACTTCGCCTACCTCCGGTACACAAAGCGATGACTGGAAGTTCGACGTCACCGGTCGCGGCGTGCCCCACCTCGAACTCAACCTCTACGCGGCCGACCCGGCCAAGGCCGGCTTCGACGGCACTGTTTCCGGCGCCGACAAACTCGGCGACGGCAGCCTCATCAAGGTCGGCAGCGCCACTGTCGACGCCGACGGCAACTGGAGGGTCACCGATCAGGGCAACAAACCCACCACCCGTCTTGCCGACGGCCAACGTATCTACTATGCGCAGCAGAAGCGGGCTTCGGGCAACGACTATCAGTTCTCCGCTGCCACGAACGTCACGATCAAGGGCGTAACCCCGTCCATCACCAAGCCGTTGCAGAACGCTCAGGTTTCGGGCGGCAGCCTCGATCTCGAGGGTACCTACCTGCCCGGTTCCACGGTCACGGTCTATGCCGCCGACCCCGCGAACCAGACCATTGGGGCCAGTGTGCCCGGCGAAAGCATCAACCTGGTGCAGGCAAGCTCCGAGACCAACCCGGTGACGACCAATGCCGTCGCCCACACCTGGAGCTTCACCGACAACGACTTCGGTGCCCATGTCAACGGGCAGGGCCAAGGCGTCTACTATGTGCGCCAGAAGCTGCCCGATACGCGTGATTCCAAGTATTCCGGCGGCGTCATGGTCACCACGCAGAGCAGCAAGCCGGTCATCACGACCCCTGTCTCCGCCTCCGCCACCGAACTGACGGCCCACCAGATCGACAAGTGGAAGTTCGACGTTTCCGGCACCGGCATGCCTGGCAAGGCCGTCGACCTCTATGCGGCCGACCCGACCTCCGGCACCTTCGACCCGACCGCAACCGCGGCCAGCCCGAGCGTCAAGCTCGTCAAGATCGGTTCCGACACCGTCGCCACTTCCGGCGACAAGGCCGGCACCTGGACGGTCACCGACGACGGGTCCGCCAAGCTCGAGAGCGCCCCTGAGGGCACGGGCCACACCCGTACCGACACCATCGACGGCCTCGGCAGACGTATCTACTATGCCCGCCAGCATATGGGCTCCGCCCTCATCGATTCCGTCGGCGTGTATGTCGATATCGTCAACAAGGCTCCGAACATGGATATCACGGCCTCCAACAACGGAGTGCCGCACACCACCATCGCCAACCATGGTGCACTTGCCGAAAACGCCAAGGTCACCGTCCACGGTGTCGCGACGACGAACATCGACGGCGCGACACTCAAGGTCTACATGGCTGCGGATACGCAGAGCCAAGGCCAGGCGTTGAGCCTTCAAGAGCCGAAGGCAAGCGCGCCTCAAGGTCTCACTCGTGCCTCCGGCCCCGACATCCCGTTGGCTTCTTCGCCGGTTCGTGGCCTCACCAGAGGTTTCACCACATTCGGTGCCCCCGGTGTGCCCAGCGAGGGCAGCGAGGTCAGCGAATGCACCCAGACGTTGGGTGCCGCCGGCACGCAGACCTGGACCTGCGATATCCCCGCCAGCAAGTTCACCGTTCCCGGCGACTACTACTTCATGGGTCGTCTCACCAACGGCGGAGGCAGGGTTTCCCCGGCCACTTCGTCCAACTGGCAGAAGGTCCATGTCGATATGGTCCCGCCTGCCGTTGCCATCACGTCAACCCCCGACAAGCTGGGCAACCGTGAAGTCAAGGGCACGGCCGATCCCGGCGCCAAGGTTACCGTCCAGTTCGACTGGACCGATGGCGTTTCCGGCACCAGCTTCGACAACATCGACTCCTCCAACGAATCCACGCCGGTGACCGCCGACGAGAACGGCAAGTGGTCGGTCGAGCTGCCGGAGGACGCACACAACGGCAGGGTTCGCGCCTTCGCCGCCGATGCCGACAGCAACCAGTCCAATTACACCGAGCCCCAGCCGTTCACCGGCGAGCTTTGGAACGTCAAGTTCGACGCCGGTGCCGGCAAGTTCGCCGAGGACGGTTCGCCTTCGGTGCACACCGAGCATGTCTATGACGCCGACAAGGCCACTAAGCCGAGCGATCCCACCCGCGAGGGCTTCAGGTTCGTCGGCTGGTTCACCGACAAGAACGAAGACGGCAACGGCAAGGGCAACGAGGTCTTCCCGGATTCCGCCACCCAGACCGGACCGATTCTCAAGGACACCACGTATTACGCCAAGTGGGCCAAGACCCACAAGGTCATCTTCGAGCTGCAAGGGGGGAGTGCGCCTGCAGACCAGCCGCACCTCTTCGATGACCAGGTGCTCGATGACAATGCGCCACTTTCCAGGCCTTTGGTCGAACCGGTCAGAGACGGTTATACGTTCGCCGGCTGGTTCCTCACCGCCGATACCAATTCCGACGCCTTCCCGTTCGGCCAGCCCGTCACCGCCGAAACACACGTCTGGGCGCATTGGAACGAGCAGAAGTACACGCTGACCCTGCACAACCAGAACGGTGATCCCGATACGACCATCTCCGCCGGTTCCGACGGCAAGCTGGCTTCTTTGCCTACAGCTCCGGCCACCACGCCTGCGCACAAGAAGTTCGTGGGCTGGTTCACTGCAGCCGATGGCGGCACACAAGTCACCTTCGACGAGTCCACCACCGTCTTCGCCAACACCGAAGTCTGGGCCCACTGGACCGACAACAACCACAAGGTGACGCTCGACCCCAACAACGGCGAGGACCCGAGTGACCATGACGTGCTTGACGACACCGCCATGGATAATCCCGGCACTCCGTCCACCGTGCCCGAAGGCAAGGTGTTCAGAGGTTGGTACCTCAAGGACGACCTGGATGAAAACGGTCAGCCGAAGCCTGGCAAGACGGCCTTCGACTTCAACACGCACATCATGCAGGACACGGTCCTGAAGGCTCGCTGGAACGACGCCCAACACCATGTGACGTTCGACTTCAACGACGGCACCCACGATCCGACGACGGTCGATGTCGACGACAACAAGGCCATCAAGAATTCGCAGATACCTGCCGCCACGAGGGACAACTATCACTTCGACGGCTGGTTCGCTCCCGACGCCTTGACCTCGTTCGACTTCAGCACGAAGATCGGCGCCGACCTGACGTTGACGGCCAGGTGGACCGTGCTGCGCGACGTGACATTCAAGACCGACGGCGGCAGCGAGATTCCTGTGCAGAAGGTTCCCGCCGGCGGCCATGCCACCAAGCCTCAGAACAATCCCGAGAAGGAAGGTTATGAGTTCCTTGGCTGGTTCGTCTCGTCCGCCGATGGCTCCGATCCGTTCGACTTCGAGCACACCACGATCGACAACAACACCAATGTGTTCGCGCACTGGAAGATCAAGAGCTTCAAGATCAAGTACGTCACCGGTGAAGGCGGTGCCACGCAAATCGAAGACAAGAGCGTCGACTACGGCCAGCCCACGCCGAACGTTGACGACCCGACCAAGCCCAACAGCCACTTCCTCGGCTGGTTCAAGAACGACGACCAGAACAACAACAGCGAAGCCAACAAGTATGACTTCACCGCTCCCGTGAAGGAAAACAAGACGGTTTACGCCCACTGGAAGTCCATCGTCACCGTCGGCTTCGACGCAGGCAAGGGCAGCGTGGTGATAGGCAAGGAACCTCAGCTCGCCTCCCAGACGATCGACAAGGGCAGCAAGGCCAGCAAGCCTGCCGACGACTCGGTCAAGCGCGATAACTACACCTTTGCAGGCTGGTTCGCCAAGGACGACCTCGGCGACGACGGCGTGCCGAAGAACGGCAAGGATCCGTTCGACTTCGACACCCCGGTCAATGCCAACACCACGTTCTATGCAGGCTGGAAGGCCGATGTCTACCGCGTCAACTTCACCGACACCGAAGGCGGCACCACCACCCCGACCAAGGATGTGACCTATCCGGGCAGCGCCACCGAGCCTGATACGCCGGTACGCGACGGCTATCGCTTCGATGGCTGGTACACCGCGGCCAGCGGCGGCGCCAAGGTCAGCTTCCCGTATGCGCCCACCGAGAACGTCGAGTTCTTCGCCCACTGGGTGCGCCACTACTCAGTCAAGTACGACCTGAACGGCGGCGCCGCTGCCGATAGCAACAAGGTCAAGGACGCCTTCGCCGACGTCAACTCGACGCTGGACAACCCGGGCGACCCGGTGCGCAACGGCTACGACTTCGGCGGATGGTATCGCACCACCGACCTCGACAACGACGATGCGCCTGTCGCGAACAGCAACCCTTGGAAGTTCAGCGGCCAGGCCGATCCCGACCAGGTGATCACTGACGTCACGCTCAAGGCCGTATGGACCCGCCATAAGTACACGGTCTCCTTCAATGCCGCCACCGGCAACCCGGCCGACAATCCGGACAGCGAGGACATCGCGTACCAGAAGACGATTCCTACTGCACCCGATGAGCCGAGCAGGTCCGGTTACCGCTTCGCGGGCTGGTACAAGCTGAGCGACCTCAACTCTGACGGTTCTCCGAAGCCGAACGCCACCGCCTGGAAGTTCGGCACTGATTCCGACTCCGACAAGGTGACGGGCACCATGACGCTCACCGCCGGCTGGGTGGAGCAGGTCACCGTGGACTTCAACTTGAACGGCGGCAACGACGGCGGCAACCCAGATGCCTTCAAGGGCCAGACGTTCGACAAGGGCGACAAGGCCAGCAAGCCGACTGCCACGCCGAGCCGCGTCGGTTACCACTTCGAGGGTTGGTATGTCTCGGCTGACGATAATGCGGCGAAGTTCGACTTCGACGATTCCGTCAACTCCAGCACCACCGCCTACGCCCATTGGACCGTTCAGGTCTACACGGCCACGGTCCATCCGAACAACGATGACCCCGACTACGAGCTGCCCATCGGTTCCGACGGCAGGGTCTCCGAGCCTCCCGCTCCGACCACGGTTCCGCATCACAAGAAGTTCGCCGGCTGGTACACGACCGCCGAAGGCAGCACGAAGTTCAACTTCAACACTGCTGTCAGCAGCAACGTGGATCTGTGGGCGCACTGGGTCGATGACACCTTCAAGGTGACCTTCGATCCGAAGAGCTCCGCGGCTGACCCGATTAAAGACCAAACCGTGTTCAACGGCGAGAAGGCCAATGATCCCGGCAATCCGACGGCTCCTGCCAACAAGGTCTTCAAGGGCTGGTACCTGAAGAATGACCTCGACGGCAACGGAGTGCCGAAGCCCGGCAAGACGGCCTTCGACTTCAACACGCCGATCACCGAGGACACCGATCTGGTGGCCCGCTACAACGACGCCACGCACACCGTGACCTTCGATCCGGCCAATGGTGACGAGTCCACGACGGCCACCGTCGATGACGACACCGCCATCCAGGAAAGCCAGAAGCCCGCCGATCCCTCCAAGAGCGGCTACCGCTTCGACGCTTGGTACATGGCCGGCGATCTCGATGAATCCGGCGCTGTGCTTCCCGGCAAGACGGCCTTCGACTTCAACACCCAGATCGGTTCCAACATCACGTTGAAGGCGCACTGGGTAAAGCAGTACAAGGTGAAGTTCGATCTCAACGGCTCCAGTGAGGATCCCGCCACGGCAGCCGACACGAGCAAGGTGGAAGACCGCACGGTCGACACCGGCTCGACGCTCGACGACCCCGGCGACCCGACCCGTGACCCGCACTATACGTTCGCCGGCTGGTTCAATCCCGCCGACCTCAACGCCGACGGTTCGCCGAAGCCCGACAAGAGGGCCTGGAAGTTCAACGGTGTTTCTTCGCCGACCCAGGTCACCGATGCCATCACCCTGACGGCCGGCTGGAACGCCAAGTCCTTCACGGTGCAGTACGACGCCGGCACCGGCGACCCCACCGACAACCCGGCCAGCAAGAGCATCAAGTACAAGGGCACGGTTCCTTCCGCTCCTGACGCTC
The DNA here is from genome assembly GCF_029392015.1 of Bifidobacterium sp. ESL0728. Classification (NCBI taxonomy): domain Bacteria; kingdom Bacillati; phylum Actinomycetota; class Actinomycetes; order Bifidobacteriales; family Bifidobacteriaceae; genus Bifidobacterium; species Bifidobacterium sp. ESL0728. Next base: position 1,731,655 of record NZ_CP113925.1, on the reverse strand, counting down.
CGACGTATGCAAGCCACAGGTTCCTCGGCTGGTTCAAGACAAACAACCAGAACGACAACAGTGAGGACAACAAGTTCAAGTTCGGCGAGAATGGCACGCCCATCACCGGCGAGACCACGATTTATGGCCACTGGGTGCAGCAGTACACCGTCTCCTTCGACGGCAACGGCGGCACCCTCGATCCCACGACCCAGGCCAAGACCGTTGACACCGGCAAGACGATTGACAAGCCTCAAGACCCGACGCGCGAGGGCTACAAGTTCACTGGCTGGTCCGAGTCCCAGAGCGGCGGCAACGCGGTTACATGGCCATACACGGTGAACGGCGACAAGACGCTCTACGCACAGTGGAGTCAGAAGTTCACGGTGAAATACGTTTTGAACGGCTCCAGCGATTCGCCTGTCACGCCTGCCTCCATCGATGACGAGACGGTGTTGGCCGGCGGCAAGATCGCATCCAAGCCCGAAGCCCCGACTCGTACCCATTACACGTTCAACAACTGGTATGCAAACCAGAGCGCGCTGAACGCCGACGGCACGGTCAAGGAAGGCCAGACCCCGTTCGACTTCAACTCCGATATCAACAAGGACACCACGCTCTACGCCGGCTGGGACGCCAGGTCCTACACGGTGCACTTCAACGCGGCCACCGGCAATGCTTCGGACAACCCGACCGACCAGAGCATCAAGTACAAGGGCACGGTTCCCACCGAGCCCGAGGCACCGACCCGTACCGGCTACCGCTTCCTCGGTTGGTTCAAGACCGACGACCAGACTGAAAACACTGATGCCAACAAGTTCAAGTTTGGCGAGGGCGGTACGTCCATTACCGGCGAAACCACGGCTTATGGCCACTGGGTGCAGCAGTTTACGGTGAAGTTCGACGTGAACGGCGGCACGGCTGCCGACCCGAGCAAGGTCACGGACCGCACCGTCGACAAGGGCGCGAAGCTTGATGATCCCGGCAATCCGTCGAAGGAGAACTTCGACTTCCAGGGTTGGTACAAACCGAGCGATCTTGATGACAACGGCGCGCCGAAGCCCAGCACGACTGCCTGGAACTTCAACGACGACACCGTCAGCGCCGGCATGACCCTGAAGGCCGGCTGGAAGGCCGCCGTGACTTATCAGGTCACCTTCGAAACCGGTGAGGGTGGTTCGCACGTCGAACCGCAGTCGGTAGTGACCGGCAAGTTCGCCAAGCGTCCGACCGCCGACCCGACCCGCGACCACTACGACTTCGACGACTGGTATGTCTCCGCCGATCAGGGTGCCGCGAAGTTCAACTTCGCCACCACCGCGATCACGAAGCCCACCACGGTCTACGCGCACTGGAACGCCAAGTCCTATACGGTGAAGTTCACCGACAACGCGCAGCACACCAGCACCGACTCGAAGACGGTCAAGTACAACAAGACCGTCGACGAGCCCACGCCTCCAAGTGCGGCCGGCTACCACTTCGATGGCTGGCACACCTCCGAAACCGGCGGCACCAAGGTCACGTTCCCGTACACGGTCACCGACGACGTCGAGTTCTTCGCCCACTGGACGCAGGAATTCACGGTCTCCTTCGACCTGAACGGCGACAGTGAGGATCCGGCGCTCGCAGGCGACGGTTCCAATAGTGAGGCTTCGCAGACCGTCTTGGACGGCGCGAAGGCCACCAAGCCCACGAAGGATCCGACGCGTACCCACTACGACTTCGCCGGCTGGCAGGTTGACGGCTCCGACTACGACTTCACCGAAACGGTGTCCCACAACATCACGGTGAAGGCCAAGTGGACGGCCAAGAAGTACGATGTCAACTTCAAGACGGACGGCGGCTCCACTGTCAAGCAGCAGCATGTCAACTATAAGGAGCACGCTTCCAGGCCGACGGACAAGCCGACCAAGGACGGATACCGCTTCGACGATTGGTACACCACGGCCGAGGGCAGCACGAAGTTCGACTTCGCCAACACCCCGATCACCGGTGACACGGATGTCTTCGCCCATTGGGTCCAGCAGTACAAGGTGACGTTCGATACGCAGGGCGGTTCGTCTGTCGACCCGACAACAGTTGATACCGGCAAGACGGTTGACAAGCCCGCCAACGATCCGACCCGTGAAGGCTACACGTTCGCTGGCTGGTATGATGCCAAGTCCGGCGGCTCCCGGTTCGGCTTCGGCACCACGACCATCACCGCGCCGACCACGGTCTACGCGCACTGGATCAAGAACGAGACGCCCGCCCCTGGCGAGTACTCGATTACCTTCGATGCCAACGGTGGCTCCGGCGCTCCGGCTGCGATGGCGACTGTCAACGGCAAGCTGCCGGTCGTCCCGAACGGCCCGAGCGGCGTGCCTGACGGCAAGGTGTTCGACGGCTGGTACACGGATGCCGAGAATGGTAACAAGGTCACCACGGATACTGCATTCACGGCTGCCACTACGGTCTACGCGCACTGGAAGGATGCTTCGAGCTCGGTTCCCGAGGGCAAGTTCCGTGTGAGCTTCAATACCCATGGCGGTTCCTCGATCGCGCCGCAGGAAATTACGTCCGGCCAGAAGGCCAAGCGTCCTGCCGCCGATCCGACCAAGACGGGTTATTCGTTCGCTGGCTGGTTCAAGGCCGCTGACGGTTCCACCAAGTTCGATTTCGACGCTGAGACGATTACCGCGGCTACCACGGTGCATGCGCACTGGACGAAGAACGGGACCCCGTCCGCCAACGAGTTTACGGTGTCGTTCGACGCGAACGGCGGTGCTGACGCGCCTGCCGCGATGACGACGACCAATGGCAAGCTGACTACGGTGCCGAACGGCCCGGCGACTGCTCCTGCCCATATGGAGTTCGACCACTGGGCTACCCAGCGTTCCGGCGGTCAGACGGTCGACGAGAACACGGTGTTCACCGAGGATTCCACGGTCTATGCCATCTGGAAGCTGATCAAGTACACGGTTTCCTTCAACACCGGTACCGGTGGTTCTGCGGTCGAACCGCAGCGGGTCGAGTACAACAAGACCGCTAGCGATCCTGGCACTCCGACGCGCGACGGTTATACATTCGTTGATTGGTATGATTCCGCTGCCGACGATGCCGATGTCTTCAAGTTTGGCGAGGGTGGCACGAAGATTACTGGTGCGACCACGGTCTATGCCCACTGGATCAAGAACGAGACGCCTGCCCCGAGCGAGTACCTGATTACGTTCGATGCCAATGGCGGTACTGGTGCTCCTGCCGCGATGGCTACGGTCGGCAAGAAGTTGCCGGTCGTTCCGAATGGCCCGAGCGGCGTGCCCGCCAACAAGGTGTTCGACGGCTGGTACTCCGAGAAGGACACCGGCTACAAGGTGACCACGGCCACCAAGTTCAGCGCTGCCGCTACGGTCTACGCTCATTGGAAAGCTACGGAGCCTGCTCCTGCTGGCCAGTTCACGGTGAACTTCGATACGCAGGGTGGCTCGTCTGTTGAGCCAGAGCTCGTTGCTGAAAATGGCAAGGCCACGCGTCCTGCCACGGATCCGAGCAAGCCTGGTTATTCGTTCGTCGGCTGGTTCAAGGCCGAGGGTGGCAACGACAAGTTCGACTTCGACACCGAGACGATCACCACGGATACCACGGTGTTCGCCCACTGGACGAAGAACCAGATTCCGTCCGCCAACGAGTTCACTGTTTCGTTCGATGCGAACGGCGGTGCTGATGCGCCTGCCGCGAAGACCACGACCAGCCACAAGCTGACCTCGATTCCTGACGGGCCGGCGGTTGCGCCTACGCGCATGGAGTTCGATCACTGGGCCACGCAGCGTTCCGGTGGCAGCGAAGTGACCACCAGCACTGAGTTCACCGAGGATTCCACGGTTTACGCGATCTGGAAGGCCAAGCCTCAGTACACGGTGTCGTTCAACCTCCACGGTTCGCCCGATTCGCCGGTCACGCCTTCTTCGATTGACGACCAGAAGGTTGTCAAGGGGGAGAAGGCCAACAAGCCTGAAGACCCGACTCGTACGCATTACACGTTCGCCGGCTGGTTCAAGGCCGCGGGTGGTTCGGATGTCTTCGACTTCAACGACCCGATTATGGCCGGTGCCACGGTGCACGCGCACTGGACCGCCAAGCCGTACACGGTGACGTTCGATTCCGAGGGCGGTTCCGCTGTCGGCCCGAAGACTGTCGACTATAACAAGACAATTGATGCCCCCACCAAGCCTGTGTTCAGCGGTCATCACTTCGATGGCTGGTACACGGCTGCCGACGGTGGCACGCAGATCACCTTCCCGTACACAGTGACCGACAACGTCACGCTGCACGCTCACTGGACGGTTCAGCCCGACAATGAATATGTCGTGAAGTTCCAGCCCGCCAACGGCATCGAGCCCGACTTCACCGAGACCACGGAGAACAAGAAGCTGACGGCGCCAACTGATCCGACGATTCCGTTGGGTTACAACAAGTTCGATGGCTGGTTCAACAGCGGCACGAAGTTCAACTTCGCCAACGAGTTCGCTGACAACACGACGCTGACGGCTCACTACTCCAAGGTGACCACGCCTTCCGAGGGCGAGCATACGGTGACGTTCGACCTGCAGGGCGGCCAGACGCACGACGGTGGCACCACATTCACCGCGCCGACGTCGAGCCAGAAGGCGGTTGAGCCGAGCAAGGCCCAGATCGCCGGACTGACTGCCCCCGAGGGCAAGACGTTCTATCACTGGTCCGATAAGGCCGACGGCGATGCGTTCGACTTCAGCACCGAGCTGAGCGCCAACAAGACGCTCTACGCGGTGTGGATGGCCACGCCTCCGGCACCTGTTTCTGGCGAGTTCACGGTGACTTATGACCCGCAGAACGGCCATGAGTCTGAGGCGTTCGGCAAGTCCACAGTCGATAAGAAGGCTCAGAAGCCTTCCGACGACGAGGTTGCCGCGCTCACGGCTCCCGATCACAAGCAGTTCGATTATTGGTCCGCGAGCAAGAATGGCGAAGCCTACGACTTCGACACCGCTTCGGCGCTCACCAGCGACACCACGCTCTACGCAGTCTGGAAGACCGCGCAGTACACGGTTTCCTTCGATACCGGCACCGGTGGTTCTACGGTCAAACCGCAGCAGATCGAGTACAACAAGACCGCTTCCGATCCCGGCACTCCGACGCGTAACGGTTACACGTTCGTTGATTGGTATGATTCCGCTGCCGACGATGCCGATGTCTTCAAGTTCGGCGAGGGCGGTACGAAGATTACTGGTGCGACCACGGTCTATGCGCACTGGCTGAAGAACGAGACGCCTGCTCCGAGCGAGTTCCAGGTGACGTTCGATGCCAACGGTGGTTCCGGTGCTCCGGCTGCGATGGCGACTATCGACGGCAAGCTGCCGGTCGTTCCGAACGGCCCGAGCGGCGTGCCCGCCAACAAAGTGTTCGACGGCTGGCACACCGGTAAGACCGATGGTGAAAAGATCACCACCGAGACGGCGTTCTCCGCCAACACCACTGTGTATGCGCACTGGAAGACTGCTGCGCCTGCTCCGGCTGGCCAGTTCACGGTGAGCTTCGACACGCACGGCGGTTCTTCGGTCGAGTCCCAGAACGTTGCAAGCGGCGGCAAGGCGAAGCGTCCTGCCACCGATCCGGTCAAGACCGGTTACACGTTCGCCGGCTGGTTCAAGGCTGCTGAAGGCAACGATGCGTTCGACTTCGGCGCTGAGGCCATCACCCAAGACACGACGATCCATGCGCACTGGACGAAGAACGCGACCCCGTCTGCCGACGAGTTCACGATCACGTTCGATGCGAACGGCGGTGCTGATGCGCCTGTCGCTCAGCAGACCACCGACCATAAGCTCGTAACGGTTCCTGGCGCTCCTGCGGTTGCTCCTGCCGGCATGGAGTTCGATCACTGGGCTACCCAGCGCAAGGGTGGCCAGAGGGTCGACCTCAACACCGAGTTCAGCGAGAACACGACGGTCTACGCCATCTGGAAGCTCACGACTAGCGAGTACTCCATCACCTTCGACGCGAACGGCGGCTCTGATGCGCCTGCCGCGCAGACGACGGTTGGCCACAAGCTGGCAAGCGTTCCGGGTGCTCCGACGCCCCCTGAAGGCAAGACTTTCGTCGGTTGGTTCACAGCGTCGGAAGGCGGCGACGCCGTCACGACTTCGACGCTGTTCACCGCTGCCACCACCGTTTACGCCCACTGGACGAAGAACGAGACACCCGCTTCGAGCGAGTACCTCATCACCTTTGATGCCAATGGCGGTTCCGGTGCTCCGGCTGCGATGGCTACGGTCGGCAAGAAGTTGCCGATGGTGCCGAACGGCCCGAGCGGTGTGCCTGACGGCAGAGTGTTCGACGGCTGGTACACGGCTGCCAAGGGCGGCGACAAGGTGACCACGGCCACCGAGTTCTCCGACAACGCCACGGTGTTCGCTCATTGGAAGTCTGTTGCGCCTGCTCCGGCTGGTCAGTTCACGGTGAGCTTCGACACGCAGGGTGGTTCTTCGGTCGAGCCTCAGAACGTTGCAAGCGGCCAGAAGGCCACGCGTCCTGTCACCGACCCGACGAAGTCCGGTTACACGTTCGCCGGCTGGTTCAAGGCCGCCGGTGTCTCGGATGCCTTCGACTTCGATACCGCCATCACTGCGGCGACCACGGTCTACGCCCACTGGACGAAGAACGAGACGCCTGCTGCCAATGAGTTCATGGTGACCTTCGATGCCAACGGCGGTGCTGATGCGCCTGCCGCCCAGCAGACCAACGGCCACAAGCTCGTAACGGTTCCTGGTGCTCCGCTCACGGCTCCTGCTGGTATGGAGTTCGATCACTGGGCTACCCAGCGCAAGGGTGGCGCTCAGGTGACTACGGCCACCGAGTTCACTCAGGACTCCACGGTCTATGCCATCTGGAAGCTGACGAGTGACGAATACACAATCACCTTCGACGCGAACGGTGGCAGCTATGCTCCTAATTCGCAGCAGACCACTGATCACAAGCTGGAAAGCATTCCGGCTGGTCCGACGGCTCCGGCTGGTAAGACGTTCGTCGGCTGGTTCACTGCCTCCGAAGGCGGCGACGAGGTCACGACGTCCACGGTGTTCACGCAGGCTTCGACGGTCTACGCGCACTGGACAGCTGCCGAGGCTCCTGCCCCGAGCGAATACCTGGTCACGTTCGATGCGAACGGTGGTTCCGGCGCTCCTGAGCCGCAGGCTACGGTCGGCAAGAAGCTTGCCACCGTTCCGAACGGTCCGCGCGTTGCACCTGAAGGCAAGGTGTTCGAGGGCTGGTACACCACCAAGACCGCTGGCGACAAGGTGACCACGGCCACCGAGTTCTCCAAGGCGACCACGGTGTACGCGCACTGGAAGACTACGGAGCCTGCTCCGTCTGGTAAGTTCACGGTGAGCTTCGATACTCACGGCGGTTCTTTGGTCGAGTCTCAGCTCGTTGACGAGAACGGCAAAGCCAAGCGTCCTGCCGCCGACCCGACCAAGCCCGGCTATACGTTCGCCGGCTGGTTCAAGAGTGCTACCGGCGCCGAGAAGTTCGACTTCGATAGCGAGACCATCACCGGCAATGTGACGGTGCATGCACACTGGACGAAGAACGAGGTCCCGTCTGCCGATGAGTTCACGGTGTCGTTCGATGCGAACGGCGGTGCTGATGCGCCTGCTGCGCAGCAGACCAGCGGCCATAAGCTCGCGTCGGTGCCTGGTGCTCCGGCGACTGCTCCGACCGGTAAGGAATTCGATTACTGGGCTACCCAGCGTTCCGGTGGCACCAAGGTGACTACCAGCACCGAGTTCAGTGAGGATTCCACGGTCTACGCCATTTGGAAGACAATCCAGTTCACGGTGACGTTCGACACGCAGGGCGGCACTCCTATCGACAGCAAGGATGTCGACTACGGCAAGACCGTCGACAAGCCTGTCCCCGACCCGACTCGCGAGGGTTATACGTTCGCTGGCTGGTTCAAGGCAGCGGACGGTACCGACGCGTTCGACTTCACCAAGCCGATCATGGCCGCGACCAGGGTCTATGCGCACTGGATCAAGAACGAGGTTCCCGATACCAGCGAGTATCTGATCATGTTCGACGCGAACGGCGGTTCCGGCGCTCCGTTGCCGCAGGCGACTGTCGGCAAGAAGCTTGTCGCTGTTCCGAACGGCCCGAGTGGCGTTCCTGACGGCAAGGTATTCGATGGCTGGTACACGGATGCCACTGCTGGCGAGAAGATCACCACCGACACGGTGTTCACTGCGGCGACCACGGTGTTCGCACACTGGGACACCAAGCCCACCACGGCTCCTGAGGGCAAGCACCTCGTGACCTTCGATACCCACGGCGGTTCCTCCATCGAACCAGAGCTCGTTGAGAACAACAAGAAGGCCAAGCGTCCTGCAACGGATCCGTTGAAGTCCGGTTATTCGTTCGCCGGTTGGTTCAAGGCCGCTGGCGGCAATGACAAGTTCGACTTCGACACTGCCATCACTGACGACACAACGGTGCATGCGCACTGGACCGAAAACCAGACCCCGACTTCCGGCGAGTTCACGGTGAGCTTCGATGCCAACGGCGGCGCTGATGCGCCTGCCGCCCAGCAGACGACCGATCACAAGCTGACGTCGGTTCCTGGCGCCCCGGCCACTGCTCCGTACGGCCAGAAGTTCGATCACTGGGCTACCCAGCGTTCCGGCGGAACTGAAGTGACGACGGACACTGAGTTCAGTGAGGATTCCACGGTCTACGCCATCTGGAAGAACAAGGACCAGTACACGGTTTCCTTCGACCTCCAGGGTTCCGAGGATGCGCCTACCGATCCCGCAACCATCGGCGATCAGACGGTGATGGAAGGCGAGAAGGCCAGCAAGCCGACGACCAACCCGACGCGTACGCATTACACGTTCGCCGGCTGGTTCAAGGCTGCGGATGGTTCGGATACCTTCGACTTCAACGACCCAATCACGCAGGCTACTACGGTCTACGCGCACTGGACCGGTGAAAACTACACGGTCCACTACGATGCGAACGGCGGCACCAGTGCCCCTGACGATAAGACAGTCACATACCCGAACACGATTACCGAGCCTGAGGCTCCGACGTTTGCCGACCATCACTTCGATGGCTGGTACACCAAGGCCGATGGCGGCGACGAAATCGCGTTCCCGTACAAGCCCGGCAAGAGCATTACGCTGCACGCTCACTGGACGGTCAACCCGCCTGCCAGCGAATATGTGGTCAAGTTCAAGCCCGCGAACGGCATTCAGTCCGACTTCACCAAGGCCACGCGTCATCAGAAGATCACTGATCCTCCGACTCCGACGATTCCGTTGGGTTACGACACCTTCGACGGCTGGTTCGCCGACGGTGCGCAGAGTGCCTATGACTTTGGCACTGCCTTCACAACGGACACGACCTTGACGGCCCATTACTCCAAGGCCGCCGGACGGCCCGCCGCAGGTGAGCACACGGTGACGTTCGACTTGCAGGGCGGACAGACGCGCGACGGTGATACTACGTTCACCGAACGCACGTCCGGCCAGAAGGTGGCCGAGCCTACTGCGGCTCAGGTCGCAGGGCTCACGGCTCCGGCTGACAAGACGTTCCTGCACTGGTCCGCCTCGCCTGACGGCGATGACTTCGACTTCAACACCACACTGAGCGACAACACGACGCTCTATGCGGTGTGGATGGCGAAGCCTACTGCTCCGACGAGCGGCGAGTACATGGTGACGTATGACCCGCAGAACGGCCACGAGTCCCAGGCCTTCGGCAAGGCGACCTCTGGTAAGAAGGCGGTTGCCCCGACGCAGTCCGAGATGGATAAGCTGACCAAGCCCGACCATCAGCAGTTCGATCACTGGTCCAGGACGAGGAACGGTGCGAAGTTCGACTTCGCCACCGAGCCCGAGCTTGACGGCGATACCACGCTCTATGCAGTGTGGAAGAACATCACGCACAAAGTGACGTTCGATCTGAACGATTCCGAGTCCGACCCGGTGACTTCGGCGGCCATTCCTGCCCAGCAGGTGGTCGATGGTCAGAAGGTCAGCAAGCCTGAAAATCCGACTCGTGCCCACTACGACTTCGCTGGTTGGTTCGATGCCGCCGACGGTGGCAGTGAGTTCGACTTCAATGCCGAGATCACCTCCGCCAAGACGGTCTATGCCCACTGGAACGCCAAGCCGTACACGGTGACATTCGATGCGCATGACGGTTCTGCTGTAGCTCCTCAGACCGTTCACTATGGCGAAAAGATCAACACCGAGCCCACGACGACCCGCGCCGGCTATCACTTCGATGGCTGGTTCACCGAGCTGACCGGCGGCACCGCTGTTGCCTTCCCGTACACGGTGACCGGCAACGTCACGCTGTACGCCCACTGGACGCAGAACGCTCCTGAGAACGAGTACCTGGTCACGTTCAAGCCCGCCAACGGCGGACTCGATGCCGACAAGACGCTCACCACGACGCACAAGAAGTTGACAGCTCCTGCAGATCCTCAGATTCCGCTGGGTTACGATACCTTCGATGGCTGGTTCAAGGAAGGTGCGCCTGCGGCGTTCAACTTCGCCAACGAGTTTGCCGGCAACACGACGCTGACTGCGAAGTACTCGCAGAGCACCACGTCCGCGCCTGTCAGCGAGCACAAGGTGACCTTCGATCTCGAAGGCGGCAAGACCGTCGGCGGCGAGACTTCGTTCATCGGCTTCACGCAAGATCAGAAGATCGCCGAGCCTACCGCGGCTCAGGTCGCGGGATTGACGGCTCCGGCCGGCAAGACGTTCCTGCACTGGTCCGAGAACGCCGATGGCGATGCGTTCGATTTCAACACCACGTTGACGTCCGACAAGACGTTGCACGCGGTGTGGATGGCCACGCCTCCGGCCCCTGCCCCCGGCGAGTACATGGTGACCTACGATCCACAGAACGGCCACGAGTCCGAAGCCTTCGGCAAGCCGACCATGAGCTGGAAGGCGCAAGAGCCTTCACAGCTTGAGGTCAGCAGGTTGACCGCTCCCGCCCACAAGACCTTCGATCACTGGTCGAAGAGCAGGGGCGGCGCGAAGTTCGACTTCGCCACCGAGCCTCGACTCACCGGCGACACGACGCTCTACGCGGTGTGGAAGACCATCGACCACAAGGTGACGTTCGACCTGAACGGCTCCGCCGACTCGCCGATTACTTCCGCCTCGGTTCCTGACCAGACGGTGGTCGACGGTAGCAAGGCCGACAAGCCTGATGATCCGACACGTACTCACTACGAGTTCCTGAACTGGTACGACGCAGCTGACGGTGGTTCGGTATTCGACTTCGCCAATACGCCAATCACGGCCGCAACCACGGTATATGCCCGCTGGACCGCCAAGACCTACACGGTCACGTTCGACAGCAAGGGTGGTTCTACGGTTGGTAGCAAGTCCGCCAAGTACCACAAGACGGTTACCAAGCCGGATGATCCGACGCGCGCCAACTATCACTTCGATGGCTGGTACACCGAGGCGAACGGCGGCACTGAAGTTGCCTTCCCGTACACGGTGACTGGCGACGTCACGTTGTTCGCTCACTGGACGGCTAACCCGCCTGCCAATGAGTACAACGTGAAGTTCAAGCCCGCGAACGGCATCGACAGCGACTTCACCGAGACAACGACCGATCAGAAGCTCACCGAGCCCTCGGCTCCGACGCTCCCGCTTGGTTACGACACCTTCGATGGCTGGTTCGCCGACGGCGCATCCGCGAGGTACAACTTCGCCACTGCGTTCACCGACGACACGACGTTGACGGCTCATTATTCCAAGTCGTCTGCGCCGGTGCCTCCGACCGAGTTCACGGTGACGTTCGACCTGCAGGGCGGCAAGACCTCTGGCAACCAGAGCACGTTCACTGCTTCGACGATTGGCAAGAAGGCCGTCAAGCCCACTGCGGCTCAGGTCGCAGGGCTCACGGCCCCCGAGGGCAAGACGTTCCTGCACTGGTCCGCCTCGCCTGACGGTGACGACTTCGACTTCAACACCGAGTTGGGCGGCAACACGACGCTCTACGCGGTGTGGATGACGAAGCCCGCCGCTCCGACGAGCGGCGAGTACATGGTCACTTATGACCCGCAGAACAGTCATGAGTCTGAGGCCTTCGGCAAGTCGACCTCCGACAAGAAGGCCGTCGAGCCGACACCGGCCGAGATGAGTCACCTGACCGCTCCCGCCCACAAGACCTTCGATCACTGGTCGAAGACCAAGGGCGGCGAGGCCTACGACTTCGGTACGGCTCCTGCCTTGACCGGTGACACCACGCTCTATGCGGTGTGGAAGCTGACCCAGTACAAGGTCACGTTCAACACCGGCACCGGTGGTTCATCCATCGACGACCAGATGATCGCCTACGGCAAGACTGCGGACGATCCGGGCACCCCGACACGCAGCGGCTATAGGTTCCTTGGCTGGTACGATTCGGACGCCAACAACGCCAACGTCTTCAAGTTCGGCGCCGGCGGCACCCCGGTTTTGGGCGCGACCACGGTCTACGCTCACTGGGCGCAGCAGTTCACGGTGAAGTTCGACGTGAACGGCGGCGTGGCCTCCGACCCGTCGAAGACCGCCGACCGCAATGTCGATGACCAGTCGACGCTCGACGATCCCGGTGCTGTGACCAAGGCCGGCTATGACTTCGAGGGCTGGTTCAAGCCTGGCGATCTCAACGCTGACGGCACGGTGAAGGACGGCAAGACGGCATGGAAGTTCGGCGCGACCGGTGACAGGGTCACCGCGAACACCACGCTCAAGGCCGGCTGGAAGGCCAAGCCCGTCACGCCGACCCCTGCCGGCAAGGTCAGGGTCAAGTTCGACGTCAACGGCGGCGCGGTCTCCAACCCGTCGCAGGTCGCCGATCAGGTCTTCGACAGGAACGGCAAGGCCACCAAGCCTGCTGACGGTTCGGTGTCGCGTGCGCATTACACGCTGACCGGCTGGTACAAGCTCAATGGCTCCACTCCGTCGTCCACTGCCTGGAACTTCGGTGACACGGTCAGCGACAGCATGACGTTGCAGGCCGGCTGGAAGGCCGACGAGTATACGGTCACGTTCGAGGATCCGGATGGTCATACCACCACCGCTTCCGAGCACGCGACGTATCCCGGCACGGTCAGCAAGCCCACCAACCCGGTGCGCGCTGGTTATCACTTCGATGGCTGGTACACGAAGGCGAACGGCGGTACTGAGGTAGCGTTCCCGTACGCTCCGACTGCCAACGCGACATTCTATGCTCACTGGACTGCGAACCCGGCTTCCAACGAGTACCTGATCACTTTGAAGCCTGCCAACGGTGGACTTGACGCTGATCAGACGCTCACCACGACGAACAAGAAGCTGACTGCTCCTAATGATCCGCAGATTCCGCTGGGTTACGACAGGTTCGATGGTTGGTTCGAGGACGGTGCAACTGTGGCCTACGACTTCAATAATGAGTTCAGCGCCAACACGACGTTGACGGCCCATTATTCCAAGTCCTCTGCTCCGGCACCTTCGAGCGAGTTCACGGTGACGTTCGACCTGCAGGGTGGCAAGACCGCCGGCAACGCCTCGTCCTTCACCGCGGGCACGACCAACCACAAGGTCGCTCAGCCGTCCGGAGCCCAGGTGGCAAGCCTGACGCCTCCGGCTGGCAAGACGTTCCTGCACTGGTCCTCCGCTCCGGAAGGTAGCGCGTTCGACTTCAACACGGAGCTGATCGGCAACACGACGCTCTATGCGGTCTGGATTGCCACGCCTCCGGTTCCCGGTCCCACCGAGTTCACGGTGACCTATGACCCGCAGAACGGCCATGCTTCCCAGGCGTTCGCCAAGACCACCTCGAACAAGAAGGCTCAGCAGCCGACCGATGCCGAAATGAACGGTCTCACCGTTCCCGCCGGTATGGAGTTCAGCCACTGGTCCGCGAGCAAGGGTGGAGACGCCTTCGACTTCGACACCGAACTGAGCGGCAACACGACGCTCTATGCGGTGTGGAAGATGGTCGAGTACACGGTTCATTTCAACGCGAACGGCGGTACGGGTGCTCCTGCCGACATGACGACGGTTGGTCACAAGCTGGCTTCGATGCCTGCTGCTCCGACCGGTGCTCCCGATGGCAAGACGTTCGAGGATTGGTACGACGCGGCGAATGGTGGCGACAAGGTCACCACGGCCACCGAGTTCTCCAAGAACACGACGGTCTACGCCCAGTGGAAGAACCAGTCTCATGTTGACTCCACCGAGTACACAGTGACGTTCGATCTGCAGGGTGGCAAGACCTCAGACAACCAAGGTTCGTTCACCAAACAGACCTCGGGCAAGAAGGCCGCAAGGCCTTCCGAAGCACTGACTGCTCCCAATGGCAAGGAGTTCGCTCATTGGTCACTGTCGAAGAACGGTGGTGAGTTCGACTTCAACACTGAGCTGAGTGGCAACACCACGCTCTACGCGGTGTGGAAGACCAAGTCTGCCCCTGTGGCCCCGGTTCCGTCCGGCGAATACACCGTCACCTTCGATGCGAACGGCGGTGTGAATGCCCCTGCTCCGCAGACTACGGTCAACAAGAAGCTGGCCTCCCTGCCTGGCGGCCCGACTGCTCCGAACGGCAAGATGTTCGACGGCTGGTTCACGGCGGCGAATGGTGGCAGCAATGTCACCACGGACACCGAATTCAGTGCCAACTCCACGGTCTACGCGCACTGGCGTGACGCCGAAGCCAATATCCAATTGGCCATCGACGCAGGCAACGGCGTCGTGGTGCCTCACGCTCATCAGGGCGCACTTGCCGTCAACTCCAAGCTCACGGTCAACGGTATGGCCAACGGTGTGAAGTCCGGCGACAAGGTCAGGGTGATTGCGCATCGCGAAGACGGTGTTTCGCCCGACCAGACCGCCGAGGTTGCGGTCTCGGCTGACGGCAATTGGAGTGTTGACTTCAACGACCCGACCAACCAGTTCCCGAACGAGCTTGGTGTCGGCAGCTATTGGACGTTCACGGCCGAGGTCGTGCGTGGCAATCTTGTCAGGGCTGTCTCCACAGATAGCGACGTCCTGATCGATATGGTCGCCCCGTACATCCCGATGGCCAGCCTCAGCGCCGACTGGAACAACGGCATCTCCGGCTGGATCTACTCCAACAGCACGAGCAATCGTGTTGAGCCGAACGACACCGTTTCCGATTCGCTGACGCTGAGCTACGGCAACACCGCCGCCAGCGACGGCACCGGCCAGTGGCTCCTTGACAGGCCCGCCGGCATGACGGCCAGTGGCACGGTAATGGTCACTGCTGTCGACGCCCAGGGCAACGAGTCCGAGATCACGTTCCCGCTGAGCAACCCAGGCTCGGAGCCTGCGAAGTACGAAGTTCGCTTCGCACTCAACGGTGGCACGGCCGATGACCTCTCCAAGGTCAAGGTCCAGCACGTCGAAAACGGCGCGAAGATTACCGATCCCGGTGTTGGTGCGGTCCATCGTGATGGTTACGACTTCACCGGTTGGTACCCGCTCGACGGCAATGGCAACCCGTTGCCGACGGCTTGGGACTTCGCTACCGGCACGGTCTCCGGGCCTATGATCCTGCAGGCCGGTTGGAACCAGAAGGCGAACACTGCGAAGGCCACATTCGATCTGAACGGCGGCGCGATCGCGGACAGCTCGAAGCTGGTCCAGGTCGTAGACAAGGGCAGCAAACTCGCCAACCCCGGCACTCCGGTGCTCGCTGGTCACAGCTTCGCCGGCTGGTTCAAGCCTGAGGATCTGAACTCCGACGGTTCGCCGAAGTCCGGTGCACGCGCTTGGAAGTTCGACGATCCGAATGCCGACAAGCTCTTCAACGACACCACGTTGAAGGCCGGCTGGAACGTTGTTGCTGGTCCGGGAGTGGTCGTCGACCACACGGTGATCTTCGACCCGGCCAACGGCCAGGCCACGTTCACCCAGGTCAGCAACAACGGCAAGCTCTCCAAGCCCAATGATCCGACCAATGGCAACCGCAGGTTCCTCGGCTGGTTCAACGGCGAGTCGCAGTTCGACTTCGTCAACGGCACCATCAATGCCGACGGGGTTGTGCTCACCGCACACTGGAGCGATGAGATGCCGAGCAAGTCCGACAATGACAAGCTCAACACCGTCATCGACGAGGGCAACAAGCTGAATGGAGATGACTACACGCCTGAATCGTGGCAGCAGTTCCAGGATGCGTTGCACCACGCCCAGCAGGTCGCCAACGATCCGAACGCCTCCAAGGCTGATGTTGATAAGGCCATCGCCGATCTCAACAACGCCAAGGGCAAGCTGGTGCATAAGCAGAGCGACAGCAACACCGGCAACAATGGAGACTCCAGTAATGGCAACGGCAACGGTAGCTCCGGTAGCGGTAATGGCAATGGTAACGGTAACTCCAGTAACGTTAGCGGTAATGGCAATGGCAACGGTCAGAATGGCCAAAGCGGCCAAAGCGGCCAAAATGGTCAGAAGGGCCAGAACGGACAGAACGGCCAAAATGGCCGAAACGGATTCAATTCCGGCGACCGCGGTTCCAAGAAGACCAAGCAGACCGTCACCAAGGACGAGACGATTGCCGAAACCGGTGCGTCCATCGACCTGCCCGCTATCATCGCCACGGTATCCACTTTGCTGGCTGCGATTGGTCTTGAGCTTCGTCGCAGGTTCCGAACAAAGGAGGGCTAAAGAGCCTTAAATAAAAATGTGCACCGGGTCGGCTGGTGCTGCCTCATCAGCCGACCCGGTGTCCAACACAAGGTGTGATGCGATGTAATGTCGTATCACACCATTTCTTTTATACTACGAAACTTATCAGGATACATAATTCCCAGGTCTCGATTTTTTAAGCTTCTATCACTCGCAAGTGCCGATTTCGGCGACGGTCGCGCCGAGCACGTTCACCAGGTCGTTCGGGTTCACGCCGACGCTGAAGCCGCGTTTGCCCCCGGAAATGATGATCTCATCGAATTGCATCGCGCTTTCGTCAAGCACCGTCTTGTGCTTCGTACGCTGGCCGAGAGGGGAGATGCCGCCGACCACATAGCCGCTTTCGCGCTGTGCCACCTTGGGGTCGGCCATGGCCGCCTTCTTGGCTCCGACGGCAGCTGCAAGATATTTCATATCCATGTGTCCACTGACGGGCACCACTCCGATGACCCGTTCCTTGCCGGTATCGGCCATAAGCGTCTTGAAGGATCGATGTGGGTCGATGCCCAGCTTTTCCGCGCCCTCGAGCCCGTAGCCTTCGTCCATGTGGTCGGAGGAATGCTCGTACTCGTAGATTTTAAAGGGGATTCCCGCTTCACTCAGTTCCCGCGTGGCCGGGGTAGAGGCTGTCCCCGCCGCTTTCCTGTGTTTCTTGCTCATAGCCCCAAGTCTAATCGTCCTTGATTATCTTTATGTTGGATTCTCGTTCTGGCGACCCATGAGCTTCGATGCTGCTAATCGTTGGATCAGTTGAGTTCCAGCCAAAATCGGGAATCGGGGAACGGTGAGGATGGCCAAAACACATACGAAAGAATCCCCGACCCATGGGGTAGGGGATTCTTTCGTTACGAATCACGTTTCTTTAAATGAAACGGAAACGGACTTGCATCGTTATCGCCGCAGCGCGCGTGCTCACTTGCTGAGTTCGGCGAAGTAGAGCAGGGTGCGGATCATGTTGCAGGTGAAGCCGTACTCGTTGTCGTAGAAGGCGACGGTGCGGGCCAGTGTGGTGCCGTCAACCGTGTTGACGTCGGTCTGCGTCGGATCGAAGACGCCGCCATGGGTGTCGTCGATGATGTCGGAGGTCACGATGCTGTCGGCGTTGTAGCCGAAGGTCTCGTTGTTCTCGAAAGCCTTCTTGGCGGCGGCGTTGATGTCGTCGGCGGTGACGTCCTTGTCGAGCACGGTGAAGAGCTCGGTGATGGACCCGTCCGGGACCTGTACGCGCTGGGCATGGCCCTGCAGCTTGCCGTTGACGGAAGGAACAACCTTGCCGATGGCCTTGGCGGCACCGGTGGAGTGTTCGATGGTGTTCACAGCAGCGGCGCGGTTGTTGCGCGGCTTGGAGCCACGAGGGCCGTCGAGGATCATCTGGGTGCCGGTGTAGGCATGGATGGTGGTCATGAAGCCGACCTTGATGCCGAAGTTGTCGTCGAGCAGCTTGACAAGCGCCGCGAAGGAGTTCGTGGTGCAGGATCCGGCGGAGACGATGTTATCGCTGGCCTTGAGGATGTCCTGGTTGACGCCGTAGACGACGGTCGGGGTGGTGTCATCCTTCGCCGGAGCGGAGATGAGGACCTTCTTGGCGCCGGCGTCCAGGTGAGCCTGGCTCTTGGCGGCGGAGGTGTAGAAGCCGGTGCACTCGAGCACGAACTCAACGCCATCGTTCTTCACCCACGGAATGTTGCGGGCGTCCTTCTCGGCATAGACCTTGTATTCCTTGCCGTCGACGACGATCGCGTCATCAGTGGCCTTCACGTCGACCGGGGTGCCGTCATCGTGACGGAAAGTGCCGTGGGTGCTGTCATACTTCAAGAGGTAGGCGAGCATGGAAGGCGTCGTCAGATCGTTGATTGCTGCGACTTCGATGTCACCGGCCTCGCCACCGCGGGCCTGAAGTTCGAAAATGCGACGGAACGCAAGGCGGCCGATGCGGCCAAAACCGTTAATACCAATCTTTACTGTCATGTAATTCTCCCTAAAGGAAACAGTTCGGGAACGCGGGCTCGCGTCCCTTGCTGTATATTTACCAACGCTTTTACTTTAACTTGTCTGCTGTACTAGAAAAGGCGTTTTTCCACGTTTCTGGCGTAAAACCGACTAAAATTTTGTTAGCGTTCACAACTATCGGACGCTTGACAAGCATCCCATTGGTTGCAAGGAGTTTCAGCTGTTCGTCCTCGCTCATTTCGGGCAGTTTGGTCTTAAGTTTCATCTCGCGGTAGGGCATGCCTGAGGTGTTGAAGAAGCGCTTGAGAGGCAGACCGCTCGCCTTCCACCAGCGCTTGAGTTCCGTGGCGGTGGGATTGTCGCCTTTGATGTCGCGTTCGGTGAAGTCGACGCCGTTTTCATTGAGCCATCTGCGGGCCTTGGCGCAGGTGGTGCAGTGGTTGTAGCAGACGAAGAGCACCTTGCCGTCCTGCTGTGCTGGATCTGGTTTCGAAGTTATACTTTTTGTGTTGGCCATCGTGGGTCCTTTCGGTAAGTCTCGTTGCATTGTTTATTCGATTCTAAGGTTTTCAGCCGTGTCGTAAAAGCGGGAAATGCGGGACGCGTGACCAAATAGTGTTCGATAGCCCACAACCGTGTGAGGCATGGTTGTCGCCCAAAGATTTGCGAATGCCGGTTTCGGATTTCAGGCAGATTATTTCCCTGATTTTGCCAAAGCTGTGAGTGCCGGCGACCATTTTGCGACGATTGGACCCGGGCCATAGAGTGGTAGCGACCGTCCATCTGCCGTTAGCTGCTACGTCGCAGGCGGTTCAGCGCGACTTGTTGAGCAATGCCGAGACGTGCGAAGCCAACGGGCCTAACGTTTGTGAGGCTTTTACATTCGTCTTGAATGCCGGCAATGCCGCCTCGATGGGGAAGCTGACGATGAGCGTGCCGTCGGCGACGCTGATGGAAGCCGGGCGCCCGTCGAGCAGTTCGTTGCTCACCCCGAGCACGGTGTCGCTGTGCATCGTGCCGTTCTTCAGTTCGTATTTGAGTCCTGTTTCGTTGACTCCATGGGAGACGTCGGCGTGCGAAAAGACGGAGACCATGCGGTTTACGGCGTTGGCGCTCGTGCCGTCAACTGTGCCTGAACCGTGACTGCCGTGACTTATCGTATTTTTCGTACTTTGGTTGTTGAGATCCGTTTTCATAACTTTGGTTTTTGCTTCGTCCGCATCGGCTTGCATGGTGCTGGCGGGAAAGTGAAGCGAACCGTTGCAAATCGCGGTGACTACGCTGTGTGCGCCGTATAGCAGCCCATGGCCGCCGTTGTGAGCCAGCAGCGCGAGCATCTGGATATTGGCGATGGTGTGGTCGATTCGACCGCCCAGTCCGCCGTAAATGCGGAAGTCTCGATAGCCCCTTGACCAGCCGGTTTTCAGTGCCGAAAGCATGTCCGGATCGTCGTGTTCCGGCGGCAGCGCAATGGTCTCCACACCCTGTGGAACGTCAACGTTCGTGGAATCGAAGTCCCCGATAGCCAGATTCGGCCGAATTCCCAACCCGCGTACATGATCCAGCCCGCCGTCCGCTGCGATAACAAAGGCGTTTGCCGGCAGTTTGTTGGCGGACGGCTCATTGCCATAGTAAGCCCCGGCCGCAAATACGACACAAATTTCAGACATACGGCAATTGTAGATGGATGGGTGCGCGAAAATGAAGCCATAGGATGATGGGGTTTGCATTGAGCCGGACTTGCCGCGTTGTCGTGGCGGATGGTATACTTGTTTGTTGGCTTGAGAAATCAAGAAAGTGGGTGCGCCCCACCTGGAAGCTTTTCGTAGCTTCGGGTTCAGAACATTCCTTGCATTGAGTGGGGAATCGAAAGTTCGGTATTTGCCGTTGCTTTCTACTGCGTCGATTGTTTTCGGCGTCTGTGTTTTGAATCTTTGTTGCGATTATTGCCGAAACGATTTGGCATTTGTATTTCCGTTGGCGTGCGTCCAAAGAGCAGCAAGGATTGGAGTTCATCATCAGCGCAGAACCACGCATTAACGACGAGATACGCGTTTCCAAGGTACGCCTGATCGGCCCGAACAGCGAGCAGGTCGGGGTCATCGCGACCTCTGTCGCATTGAATCTGGCCAAGGAAGCGAATCTCGATTTGGTTGAGGTGGCGCCGAATGCGGATCCTCCGGTGGCCAAGCTTATCGACTATGGCAAGTACAAGTACAACGAGAAGATCAAGCAGCGTGAGGCGCGTCGCAACCAGAGTGCGGCCGAGATCAAGGAAATCCGTTTCCGTTTGAAGATCGACGAGCATGACTTCGAGGTCAAGAAGAGCCATGTCATCCGCTTCCTCCAGGGCGGCGACAAGGTCAAGGTCACCATCATGCTGCGCGGCCGCGAGCAGTCCCGCCCGATCGGTGGCGTGGAGCTCTTGCAGCGTCTGGCTGACGAGGTCTCCGAATACAGCACCATCGAGTTCTACCCGAAGCACGAAGGACGCAACATCTTCATGACCTTGGCCCCCAAGGGCAAGAAGGTTCATGCCAAGTCCGAGCAGCGCCGTCGCGGTGCCGACACCCGTGCCGACCGTCAGGCCCGCCAGAAGGCGAGGCTCGCGGCCAAGGAGAAGGAAAAGGCTCAGGAAGCCGGCCAGGCCAAGGCCGCGGTCAATGAGATCAAAGCCGCTGAATCCTCCGCTCCTGCAAAGCCTGCGAAAGCTGCTGGAAAGCCCGCTGCCAAGGCAGCGCCGAAGGCCACCAAGTCTGTGGCATCCGCCAAGTCGGATAAGCCGGCAAAAGCCGCCAAATCTGCCAAACCGGCTGCAAGTGCCGCAAAGCCTGCCGCCAAGCCGAAACCTGCGGCTTCGGCCAAACCTGCAAAGCCCGCGAAACCGGCCAAGCCGGCACCAAAGGCAAAGAAGTAACAACAAAAATTTTTGTGCCGGTCGATGGCAACGTCGGCAGGCACAGGGCATCGGAGTATGAATTCGATATCCGCAAATAAATAGGAGGGCAGCAATGCCGAAGATGAAAACCAATTCCGCCGCGAAAAAGCGCGTCCGCGTCACCGGTACGGGCAAGCTCATGCAGGCTGGCAGCGCCATGCGCCACAACCTTGAGCACAAGTCCGCGCGCAAGCGCCGCAACCTCTCCCGCGACCAGGTGCTGGCCACGTCGCAGAGCAAGAACATGCGTAAGCTGCTCGGCCGCTGAAATCGGCTTGGTATACAAGGGTTAATAGGTTTATAGAAAGCTAGAGGAAACAATATGGCACGTGTCAAGCGCGCAGTGAACGCTCATAAGAAGCGTCGCGTCGTTTTAAAGAGGGCTTCGGGTTACCGTGGCCAGCGCTCCCGTTCGTATCGTCGTGCGAAAGAGCAGCTGCTCCATTCATTTAACTACAACTTCCGCGACCGCAAGGCGCGTAAGGGTGACTTCCGCAAGCTGTGGATCCAGCGTATCAACGCCGCCGTCCGCGCTCAGGGCATCACCTACAACCGCTTCATGCAGGGCCTGAAGCTCGCGGGCATCGAACTCGACCGCCGCGCGCTTGCCGAGCTCGCCGTTTCCGATCCGGACACCTTCAAGACCATCGTCGACAAGGCGAAGGCCGCGCTGCCCAAGGACGTCAACGCCCCGGTGGCCGCCTGAGCATTCGCTTCATTGGTGTTTCGCCGTTCGCGCCGGTTTGCGCGAATGGGCGTCAGTCTTCAAAAGTCCCGCTTTTGCGGGGCTTTTTGCTTATCCGGGTCGGGGTCTGTGAAGTCGAGATCGGCTCTTGATGTATTGTATGATCGTATTTCGTTTTGGGCATATTGCCGTTTCGCAGCCCATGGAATTCAATGGCTGAATGCCGATTTTATGCTGCAATTGCACAATTCAGCGGTGAATGATGCTATGTTAGCGGTATGACATACGACGGTTGGCCGAACGACGGAGGCGGGATTCAACGTGACGAATTGCGCAATCCGTTGATTGACCATGCCGTCAACCGGCAATGGGAAGGGCCTTCCTTTGCCGAAGCGATGACCGACGGCAAACGTCGTTCCATGGTGATTCGCCGCAAACGCCGTATGATTTCCGCGCTGAAAGCCCTGGTGGTCCTGCTTGTTCTCGCCGCGGTCGGATTGGCCTTGTGGCTGCCGGCCAACCAGTATGTCAACGCACGCCGGCAGGAGGCGCAGGCCGTCGCCGCCCTGAACCGCGTGCAGAAATGGCCCCGCGGGCAAATCGCCAGGGAGCTCGAACAAGCCCGGCGGTACAATGCGAAAATCGCGGCAAGCGGCCAGAACTCTTTGGGGGAGTTTCCCGATCCTTTCATAACCGGTTCTGGGAAGAACGACGAGAAGAAGAACGTCACCCAGTCCGAGCGTGATAGCAGCTATCAATCGTTGCTCAATGAGGGCGGCGGCGTGATGGGGGTCATCCAGATTCCCAAGATTTCCCTGAAGCTGCCGATTTATCACGGTACTTCCGACGCGGTGCTCGACAAGGGCGTCGGTCATCTCTACGGCACCAGTCTGCCAGTGGGGGGCTCTTCCACCAATGCGGTGCTCACTGGGCATCGCGGCAGGCCCAATACGCTGTTGTTCACCAGGCTCGATCAATTGCACACCGGCGACGTCGTTTACTTGAATACGCTCAACCATGTCATCGGTTATCAGATCACGTCGATTCATGTCGTCGACCCGCACGACACGCATCTTTATACCGTCGTGCCGGGCAAAGACCTGCTCACGCTCATGACCTGCACGCCTTACGGGGTCAACACCCAGCGGCTCGTTCTCACCGCCGAGCGACGTCCGATTCCCAAAGCCATCCCATATCCCGATGACGCCCAGGGCGACGCTTTGCTTGCGGGAGGGGTCGTCATTCTTGTCTTGTCGGCCTTTGGCATCGTCCTGCTGGCAATCCGGCAACGCCGTCATTGGCCGGTCCGGCATGGCAGGCGCTAGCCGGAAGCGTTTTTCGGTGTCAGGTTTCGACCTTTCATGACTTCCATGGGCGGTTGGAGCGAGTCGCTTATTGCCTTGAGAATAATTTTTGTTTCAATGGATTATCGCCCTGTTCCGGGACGAACGTCAACAACCCGAAACCTTATATATGGCCTTTTGGGGCAGCAAAACAGAATTGCATATATCGTTCGATACCCGCTTTTAGTTTATGCAAAATATCATTCATATTGTGCAATATGGTCATTTTGATACACCGGAATACTACCGGATGCCTTACGCTTGGTAATGCAAGCCGGTGGCAATGGAGAGCCGGTACACATCACACTGAGACGGGCGGTCATTATGGTCACCAAGGCGAAGCAAACCAGACAGGGGAAGGCGGTATGGTGCGCGCTGTGCGCGATAGCCATCACGCTGGCCCCGCTGCTTGGCGCCGTGTTCACCTCGCCGCTCGCCGCGGTGACGGCCCAAGCCGACGAACCCGGAACCCAAGCCGTGGAACCCATCGATTACAAGCCCAAGCTTTATAAGATGCTGGGCTACAACAAGCAGATCGACACCTCGGAAGACGAAATACGCATGGACTTCGTGCTGCGTGTGGCCCATGGTCAGATCAACACCAACGCCGCCGACAACACCAAGGGCGAGATCGCCAGCTGTGCGACGGGTGTCTCGCCGACCGGCCGCAGCTGTGGTCTGAAGCTTATGTATGACAAGCATGGCACTTCTTCCGGCGGTCTTGACGAACTGAAGTACATCAGCACCATGGCCGGAGGCCTCGCCACAGCCGTCGGAGCCGCGAAATGGGCGAAGAACGTCGCCGACAGTTATACCATCCATTCGCTGATTCAGAACGGTGCATACGACTACCTGAGCATCTCCATCGAAGGCGATGCCGTCTACGACAATGGTCCCGACAAGACGGTCCTCGGCGGTGTGACCATACAGCAGTATATCTACGCGGAGGTCAAGGCTCCCGGTGCCACGTCGTTTACCGGCAGTCGCGTCGACTCACCCTACGTCACCAACATCGCCGCCAACTATCCCGCCAAACTCTATAACGGTTCCTGCGACTCCAGCGGATGCAACGGCCCGCGTGCCTTTGTCGGCTACGATGGCATTCCGGCCATGACCGGCGGCGGCCAGCCGAACTGGGGCATGGTCACCGACAACGGCCTGGCGATCGGCAGCTTCTCGTTGGGTGACGGCTGGGCCCCGCCCAAAACCTTCTTCACCTATTGGTACAATCCCTCCGGCTCTTACCCCTGTTCGAGGGTCAGCGACTACTACTTCCAGTGGCTTGCGCTCAAGAACGGCAAGGATTGGGTGCCTGTCAGCGATCTGACGCCCAAAGCGCAGCCGGTGTGGCAGGTCTCCCGCAACGGGGATCCGACGAGTGGCCTGTACGGGGTCAACGTAAACGGCGCCTTCAATTCCCCTGCACTGCTTGACCAGCACATCATCTCTTTACAGGGTCCGCTTGGTACGCCAAGTCCCGCGCAGTTGGCCGATGGTTCAATCAACTTCAAGAAAGCCAAGGATACCCAGGGTCTCGACGGCTACTTCAAGCTGGTCACCTGGCCGGTCACTACCAACGCTGACGGCTCCACCACCGGTTGCGCCACGCCCGCCAACAAAAGCGTCTACAACCCGCTGACCGATTACCCCAACGGCGTCACCGAAGGCATGACCTCCAGCGAGATCGATTCCATCATCAGCACCGGCTGGACCATCGACACCGCCTACTACAAGTACACGCTGCCCGTGGTCGACCCGCCTGTGATCACCACGCCCGCAGATAACGCCTATTCTCCGACCACGCACCCGACCATCGAGGGCACCGGCATCCCCGGCCACATCGTCTATCTCTACGCCGAGGACCCGAGCAAGCCGATCGTTTCCGGAAACCCCGACGACCCCGATACCCGCGGGCGTTATGTCGGGCAGGCCACCGTCGACGGCAATGGGCACTGGTCCATCGTCGACAACGACAACGCCGTGAGCAACGGGCAGGTGAGGTATCACGCCTGGCAGACCGAGCAGGACAGCGGCTCCGAAATCGCCTCGATCTTCTCCATCATCCAGACGGTGAAGTTCGGCGTCGACCCGGCTCCGGTGGTGAACCCGGCGATAACTGTACCGCACACGAAACGCGCGGAGAACGGCCAGCTTCAAGCGGGTGCCAAGGTGCATATCTCCGGCACGGCGGTGCCGTACGTCGCCGGTGACACGCTTAAGGTCTACGCCAGCCACGCCACTGCAGGCAACGTTGCCGCCATCGCCTCGACGCCGCCGTCCGAAAGCGATCTGATAGGCGAGTGCACGCAGACGCTGAGCGCGGCCGGTTCGCAGAACTGGGCCTGCGATGTGAGCCCCTCATACTTCCTTGACCAGGCCGCGAGCGGCGAGACCTATCTCTTCCGCGCCAAACTCGTCAACACAGCCGGCGTGGAATCCGGGTTCTCCACCGATACCACGGTGGTGACGGTCGATATGACCTCCACGCAACTTGCCATCTTGGATACTTCTGATTTTGAGACCCTGCGGGGAACGGGTTATCGACTGCCGACAGGCAGTGCCGGTGATACCGCCGCGACCATCACCGTCAAGTGGCCGGACAACTCGCAGAGCACCACAACGGTCGACGGCGATGGAACATGGTCGGTGGCCGTGCCTTCGGGCATGACGACTTCCGGCACGGTCTATGTCACCGCCGACGACACGCAGACCAACGAGGCCGGATGGGTCAGCCGTTATCTGGATGTCTCGCCGCCGGTGAAGTCCCTTCCGTTCACCGGCGATCACAGCTCGACGGTACCGATCGTTGCGGGAATCGTGGCGGCGCTGCTCACCATCGGATTCGGCATCTATCTCTATATCGGATACGCAATGAAACAAGGAAAGGCGGGCAACGATCCCTAAACCGATGGCGAGGACGTCACCGACGGGATGGCGGGTTCTCAAGACCTGCTGCCCGTTGGCCTTCGGGCTGGTGGCCCGGCGTCCGTTAATCTTGCAATACGTAATACAATAACCAAAACCGATAATAACAATGATGTAAAAACAGTAAGGAACAATCATGAGAGTCCCTCAAACAATCAAGCGAATCGTCGGCGGTGCCGTCGGCGTCGCCGCCCTGGTGGCCCTGGCCATCCCGGGTACGGCGAACGCGACACCCACGCAAATCACCGTCAATACCGGCGCGACTGCCGACCTGACCATCAAGGCCAGCAGCAACGCGCAGATAAACGGCCATACTTTCAAGGCCATTCGTCTTGCCGCGTATACCAATGCCACCGCCGACGGAACCAAGCTGGGCTCGGTTTCCGTGGCTTCCAACAACGCTCCTACCGGTGTCAAAACAGCTTTGAACGCCGCTTATACGGCAGTCGGCGGGGCGCTTCCGGTCGCATACACAAACAATGTGATGGGTGCCGTGGCTTCTCAATGGCTGGGCTTCCCGGTAACGACCGCGCCGAATTCGGATCCGACCTCAAACGATCCCGATCATGCCTATGCCGGCAAGTTGCGCGACTTTGCCACCAAGCTTGTCGCCCAGCAAGGTATCAAGGATGCGCTGGCGGACATCCCGACCAACCATTCCGAACGTATGGTCACTGTCACCTCGACGACTGCCACCACTGCCAAGTTCACCGCAGTGGGCACCGGCATGTATCTGATCGTCGATACGACCGCGAGCAACGGCGGCACGGTGTCGAGCCTCGATACGCCGGCCTCCATCCCCATGATTGTAGGCACCGAGCTGGTTGACAATTCCGCCAATCACTATACTGAATTTACCGGGGACGCCACCGACATCAAGCTGGGCGAGGTCAATGTCAAGAACAACACGCCCACCATCGCCAAGCAGCTGGTGAGCCCTACCGCGGCCGGTGAGGTTTCGATTGGTTCCATTGTTACCTACAGAATTGTCGGCAGCGTGCCGTTGACCACCGGTTTCGATCATTACAAGTACGTGGTCACCGATTTTCCCGGCGCGGGTCTGACCTTCAACCCCGCTTCCGTAAGCATCGATCTGGGCCTGACCCATGACGGGGCGGTCACCCACACCATGACTTCCGGCGTGGATTACACGGTTGCCGGACCCACCGCTCCCGACGGCCATATCACCTTCAACCTTTCCCCGGGCATCCGCGGGTTGAGCCCCGATTATTACGGGCAGGTCATCCGTATCCATTACACGATGACGGTCAACAACGACGCGACCAGTGGCGCGACCAGCAACGTGTCCAACGGCATCAAGCTCAACTATTCCAACGATCCGTCCGCCCAACCCGGCGACGACAATGGCAATGGCAATCTTGACCCGAACAATCCCGCCACCGAGAACGAGATCGACGACAACGACCCCGGCACCCAGGTGCACGTCTACTTCTACGGCTTCACCCTTGAGGACGTCTCCAAGAACAATCCGAACGACAAGCTGGCCGGCGCCAAGTTCAACGTCATCGATCCGAACACCGGCAGCCCCATCCTGTTCCTCAAGCTTGGCGAAGGCAACTACAAGCGGGCCATGAGCCCGAGCGATTCGGGAGCGACCCCCGACCTGTTTTCCTCCGACGGTACCGCCGGCGGCTTGAATGCCCCCAAGGGGCAGGTGAAGATCGACGGTCTGGGGGCGGACACCTATCAGGTCAATGAGGTCGGCGTGCCTCCCAGCTACTCCGACCTCTTCAAGTCCGAATTTGAAGTCACGATCGATGCCACGACCCCGACCGACGAGACCTACAGCAACACCGGGTCCACTTGGGGGCTCGTCACCGCCGGAACCTGGGGCCACGCCGACGCGACGAGCCATGTGATCACCGTCAGGGAAGTCACCTCCTTCACCCAGCTGCCGATGACCGGCGGCGCGGGGGCCATCCTGATCGGCCTCGTCGTCATCGTTCTGCTCGGCACTGCGGGTGCGATCTACATTTACACCCGTCGCGGCGAGAAGTCTCTGAGCCAGGAGGTCTGAGATTAGCTGATTTCTTAGCTTTCTGATTTGACGAAAACCTGCGCAGCTCACATGCGTCGTGACAAACGGCGTGTGAACTGCACAGGTTTTGCTTTAGGATCCAAATTGCGTCTCTGAGATGGGTTCCAAAATGGTTGGACGCACACTATAAAAGTGTTTTAAAATCAATGCGGTAAGATTCCATTTTTCATTCCGTTGCCATGTCAAAGGCGCAGAGCCAATTTTTGAGACATAATTTGGCCGAAGTGCGGTTTCCTTTTACCGTTATGTAATACATAGATTATGTAATAAATGAGCAGCATATTCAGGTCGTGTTTGTTATGATGCTTTTGGCAACCAATCGCAAAGTCGCCTAATGAAGCGAAAATGGAACCATGAACGGATCGGGCGCGAAATCGAAAATGCAATCCGACATTTCCTCACAGGCGGAAACAGGTACGAAATCCGCTACGGATGGCGCTGCTGGCGATTCGGACGCGCTGCTTGGCCAGTTTCTGGCGCATATCGACGTGGAGCGTGGGCTGGCGAAATCCACGGTGAAGGCGTATGCGGCCGATATTCGCAAGTACCTCGGGTGGCTTGATGCGCGGAATATCAAGGATTTGGCTGACGTTACCAGCCACGACGTCGAGGCGTATGTCGCCGCGCTCGACGAGGCGGGGGAGAGCGGGCGCAGCAAGGCCCGACGGCTCGCCAGCGTCCACGAGTTTCACAAGTTTGCGCTGCGGCAGGGCGCGGTGGCCGACGACGTTTCCGCTCGGGTTAAGGCGCCGAAGGCGAGCGGGCACTTGCCGGACGTGCTGAGCGTCGACGAGGTCGCGCAGTTGCTGGACGCGGCTTCGATGGGTGGCTCCGACGACCCGGTGGTGTTGCGCGACAAGGCGCTGCTGGAGTTCATGTATGCCACCGGCTGCCGCGTCTCCGAGGCCGTCGGCGCCGATCTGAACGATGTCGACACCGACGAGCGGGTGGTGGTTTTGACCGGCAAAGGCTCGAAGCAGCGGCTGGTGCCGTTGGGGGAGTATGCCATCAAAGCCCTACAACGCTACGTTTCGTTGGGACGCCTGCAACTTGAGGCCAAGGCGAAAGGCGGCAAGGAGCGTCGCGCGATTTTCCTCAACAAACGCGGCAGGCGCATTTCACGGCAATCGGTCTGGGAAGTCGTCAAGGCGGCAGGTGAACGTGCGCATATCGACAAGCCTCTGCATCCGCACACGCTCCGCCATTCCTTCGCCACCCATCTGATCCAGGGCGGTGCCGACGTGCGCACGGTGCAGGAGCTTCTGGGCCACGCCTCGGTGACCACCACGCAGATCTATACCCACGTCAGCCCCGAAACCCTTATCGAAACCTACCTGACCGCCCATCCTCGTGCGCGGTGATGCGATCGTGAAGGCAGCCTGCTCTCTCGGTTCGCTCCCCGACTCCGCGTGCGGCGGCTTGTGACGATGTGATGAAACTCAGGATTTCAGCGTCAAAAGCCTGATTTCCCTCGCGTGTCCGACGCGGTTGTGTTGGTAGGAATAGTCCGTTGTATTGGTATGCGGATGGATTAGGATAATTATCGGTATTGCGTAGCGAAGAGGCGGGAGAGTGTGATGGCGAAGAAAAATACGAAGTCTCGCGGGGTCAAAAACGAAAACCGGGCCAGAAACGGAAGCAGCGAAACTGGTCAAAAGCCCAAAAACCGGTATCGCGACGGCGGATTCAGCAAGGAGCGGTGGCTCGGCGAGGAACAGCCGAAACGTGTGGTGCAGGGAAAGTTGCCACTGCCGGGTACCGTGCATGTGCCGCCGGTCAACGATGACGGTGCCGGACATCCAGACGGTTCAAAATCTGTTGTCCAAAGCGTGAACAGGCCTGTTGATAGCATGAAAGACATGCCTACCGATCTTCTTGGACGAAAATATGAGACTTTTCCTGCGCCGAAACCGCTTGACCACCATGGCCCGGCGCGCATCATCGCGATGTGCAACCAGAAGGGCGGTGTCGGCAAAACCACCAGTTCCATCAACATCGGCGGCGCACTGAGCCAATACGGCAGGCGCGTGCTCATCGTCGACTTCGATCCGCAGGGTGCCGCCAGCGTCGGCCTCGGCATCAACGCGAACACCGTGGATGCCACCATTTACAACGCGTTGTTCGACCCGTCACTCGACGTTCACGACGTGGTGCAGCATACCGATTTCGAAAACCTTGACATCATTCCCGCCAATATCGACCTTTCCGCCGCCGAAGTGCAGCTGGTGACCGAAGTCGGCCGTGAGCGCATTCTCTCCAGTGTTTTGGAAGGCGTGCGCGACGAATACGACGTCATCATCATCGACTGCCAGCCTTCGCTGGGTTTGTTGACCGTCAACGCGCTTGCCGCAGCAGATGGCGTGATCATCCCCGTTGCCGCGGAGTTCTTTGCGTTGCGAGGCGTGGCGCTGCTCATGCAATCCATCGAAAAGGTGCGCTCGCGCATCAACCCGCAACTCGAGGTCTACGGCGTGCTCGTGACGATGTATACCGCCACCCTGCACTGCGAGGAAGTCCTGCAGCGCATCTACGAGGCTTTCCAGGACAAGGTCTTCCATTCCGTGATTTCCCGTTCCATCAAACTGCCTGATTCCAACGTCGCCGCCGCGCCGATCACGATTTACGCGCCGAACCACAAGACGGCCAAGGAATACCGCGAGACCGCGCGTGAGCTCATCGCCCGTGGCATCGTGGAGTAGGATTTCTTGGCCCGTTTTGATATGAAGATATCGGATCCAGCAAGATTATTATATGTATTACGTAAGTGAGGCGTCATGAACGCAGATGAGCCAAGTGCTCCCGTTGATGACGTGAAAGCAAACCGGGAGACGGCCGGTGGTCCGCGTGTTGAAAACACGGTCGGGCTGAGAGCGGATATGGGTTCGGCTGCTCAGGGCGATGCGAGCGGTGCCGTGCGCGATACGGACGGTATGCGCGCGCTCGCCAAGACGGATTCCGATGATGAAATTTCGCAAAGACCTGAAACTACAGGTTTTTCGGTCAATCTTGCCGTCTATTCCGGACCGTTCGACGCCCTGCTGACGATGATCGCCAACCGCAAGCTCGAGCTTACTGAAGTCTCGCTTTCTGCCATCACCGAGGAGTTCATCGAATACGTACGCGGCCTGAACATGGCCCGTGACATGGAGCAGGTCAGCGCCTTCCTCGACGTCGCCTCCGTTCTGGTGGAGGCCAAAAGCGCGGCGATTCTGCCCGGCGACGAAAACGGCGAGCGCGACGAGCAGAGCATGGAGGCCCTGCGGGAAAGGGATTTGCTTTTCGCTAGGCTCGTGCAATACCGCGCGTTCAAAAGCGCCGCCAACGATTTCCGTGAACTGTTCGCAGCCAATTCCGGCCGTTTCCCGCACCCTGCCTTCACCGACCCTGCCATCGCCGCGATGCTCCCGGAGCTGGCGTGGACGCTTGGCCCCGACGACCTGGCGAAGATCGCCGTGAATGTATTCCTGAACGCTCCGGCCGATCAGGTGCGGCTCGATCAGCTGCACGTCCCGCAGGTCGATCTGAAACAGCAATCGCAGGTGGTTCGCGACCGCTTGCGTGCGCTGGACGATGGGGGTTCGATGACGTTTGCCGAACTGACGGCAGACGCCAAGAGCACGTTGGTGGTCGTCGCGAGATTTTTGGCGATTCTGCTCTTTTTCAAGCAAGGAGTATTACAATATAAGCAGGCCGGTCCGTTTGAGGATTTGCATTTACGATGGATACCAGGTGCCGATGGTGGGGACGACGCCGTGGAAGTGAACGAAGGTGATTTCGCATGAGCGAGACCAATGTTATGGCTGAAAACGGCGTGGAATCGACGAGTGGGGAAGTCCGCCACGCCATCGGTGCCGATACTGATATGAACGAAATAAAAATCTCCGATACTGATAACTCCTCATTGAATGAAGCCTCCAGCGAAACCAATGATACGGATCAACAAAGGCAATCCGCTTCCGCTCAAGGTCCTGATGCTGCCCCGACGCGGCCGGAATATGTGGACTTTTCCGTTGAGGATTTTCCCGGCGGTTTGGAATCCTGCCTTGAGGCGATTCTGATGGTCGCCGACCAGCCGCAGCAGGCCTCCGATCTGGCGCGTGTGTTGGCGGTGGATGAAGACGAGGTCACCTCGGCGTTGAAATCGATGCAATGCGAATACGACGGCGACGAATCGCGTAACCTTGCCCCTCGTGGCTTCGAGCTGCGTCACACCGCTCGTGGCTGGCAATACGGCAATCGGGCGATCTTTGAGCCGGTCGTCTCCGCTTTCGTCACCGACGGCCAGATGGCCCGGCTTTCCCAGGCGGCGCTTGAGGCGCTCGCCATCGTCGCCTACAAGCAGCCGATCACCCGTGCCCAGATCGCGGCCATTCGCGGTGTCAATTCCGACGGGGTGGTGCGTGCGTTGAGTGTGCGTGGGCTCGTTCGCGAGGAAGGTGCCGATCCCGATTCCCGTGCGGCGCTTTTGGTCACCACCGGGCTGTTCCTTGAGAAAATGGGCCTTGAATCCTTGGATCAGCTTCCGGAACTGGCTCCGTTCATGCCGGCTGCCAGCGATGTGGTCAATCAGGCCGAAAAGGGTTCTGTACCAGTAGCTGAATAAGCAAAGATCAAAGTGTGAGGGAAGTCATAGTATTTTAATTATAGTCAAATTGACTATAAGTGATATGTTGAGGTTGTCGATGTCGACACCGGCATCGTTGTTGTCTCGATGAGTCGTTGCGTTTCTTGTAACAAGGGCTCAGGAAAAGAAGAAGGACATAATGACAGCTCAACAATCCACACAGGGGAAGGCACAGGCTGGGAAGTCTAAGACCCTGACCCGCAACGAGCGGCTTGACAGATTGCCGTTCAACAAGGCGCACCGCAAACTGTTGATCGCCTCCGGCATCGGCTGGGCGTTCGATTCGATGGACGTCGGCCTCGTCTCGTTCGTGGTCACCGCCATTGCCAAGGACCCGCATTTCGCGCTCAATCCCTCGCAGAAATCGTGGGTGCTTTCCATCGGCTTCGTCGGTATGGCCATCGGTGCGGCGCTCGGCGGCTATCTCGCCGACCGTATCGGACGCAAGAAGGTCTTCACCTACACCCTTATTATTTACGGCCTGGCCGATGCGCTGATGGCCGTGTCCTGGTCGCTGCCGGTGTTGCTGATAGCCCGCCTGATCATCGGCCTCGGTCTTGGCGCCGAGCTGCCCGTCGCCTCCACGCTCGTCAGCGAGTTCTCGCCGGTCAAGCAGCGTGGGCGTATGACCGTCCTGCTCGAATCCTTCTGGGCCGTCGGCTGGATCGTCGCCGCACTCATCGGCTTCTTCGTCATCCCGAACACCGGCGACTGGGGCTGGCGCTGGGCGCTCCTGATTGGGGCAATTCCGCTCTTCTATGCCATCGTCACCCGCACGCAGATCCCCGAATCCGTGCGGTTCCTCGAGTCCAAGGGGCGTGAGGACGAGGCCGAGCAGGCCGTCCGTTACTTCGAAAAGGCCAGCGGTGTCGCGCCTGTGCCGTCCCCGAACGGCGAACCGTTGCCCAAGGTCCCCACCAGCGCCCTGTTCGGCCACAAGTATCTCGGACGCACCATCGCCATCTGGCTGACCTGGTTCTTCGTCAACTTCTCGTATTACGGTGCGTTCACTTGGATGCCGTCGCTCCTGGCCGACCAGTTCGGCTCGCTCACCAAATCGCTGGGCTATATGCTCGCCATCACCATCGCCCAGCTGCCCGGCTACTTCCTCGCCGCATGGTTGGTCGAGATCTGGGGCCGCCGCAAGACGCTGAGCATCTTCCTCGCCGTCTCCGCCGTTGCCGCCTTCCTCTTCTCGCAAGCCTCCAGCGTGGCCATGGTGCTAATCTTCGGCATGCTGCTTTCCGCCGCGAACCTCGGCGCTTGGGGCGTGCTCTACGCCGTCACCCCGGAGATCTATCCGACCCGCCTGCGTGGTGCCGCCGCCGGTGCCTCCGCCGCGGTCGGTCGTATTGCCGCCATCGTAGCGCCGCTTTTGATGCCGTGGTTCCTCACCATGTCCGGCGGCAACAAGGCCGTCGCCTTCGTGGTCTTCGCCGTCGCATTCATCCTGGCCTGCGTCTCGGCCCTCGCGCTGCCGGAACTGACCGGCAAGGAGCTTGAAGACTGATTTCTCGCCGCACAAGTCGGCATATAGGTTTTGTGAAACCCTGAAATTCCGGGGATGTCAAAAACCTATATGCCGACTTGTGTGTATTTATCGCCGTCTTGGTAGTCTCAAGGCAGAAGTTTTGTTTGGCGATCGTCTTTTTTGGCGATCGTCTTTGATGACGGAGGTGCGTGGAAATGTGGCAGGGCAATGTGACGGAACGCAAGGCAGGGCCGCCCGAGGTCGGGGTCTCCGTCATCATTTTCGCACTTGCCCATACTCACGCCGAAAACGCCGGAAAAAAGAAGCGTGACGAGCTGTGGATACCGCTGGTACGCCGTGTGCGCGAGCCGTTCAAAGGGATGTGGGCACTTCCCGGCGGGGATCTGCTCGCCGGCAGATCGTTGGAATGGTCGGCGTTCGTCGCATTGGAATCGACCACGAACCTGCGCCCCCGCTATCTCGAACAGCTCTATACGTTCGGCGATCCCCATCGCTCGGGTTCCGCCCTTCCGATGGTTTCCATCGTCTACTGGGCGTTGATCGGCAGCGCCCAGGTCGACGAGCTGCGTGACGGCGACAACGTGCAATGGTTCGCCGAATCCGCTTTGCCGCCGCTGGCCTTCGACCATACCGACATCATCAAATACGCCTTGGATCGTCTGCGTTCGAGAATGTCGTACCCAGACGTGGCTTCGAGGCTTGTCGGCCCGCGCTTTACCTTGCGTCGTCTTCACGACGTCTATGAGGCCATTGCCGGACGTAGCTTCGATCTGGGTAATTTCCGCCGTAAGATGCTCGCTTCCGGCCAGCTTGAAGAGACGGGGGAAAAGCTTGCGGAAGGTCGGCACAGGCCTGCAGCCGTCTATCGTTACAAGCCCGGGGTCGTCTCGAAAGACAATGAGGTATGGAAGTCTTGGGACAAGCACATCAACGCCAAACCCAATCGTTCCGGTAAAAAATTCAGTGGTTTCGGGGCCGGCGACGACGTGCTTTCACCTTTGACCACGGATTGAACGCTTTTAGCGGCAAACGGGTCCAACGTTTTGCAAACATACGGCAAGGCCGCTGGAAGCCCGGATTTCAGGGCTTTGCAAATAGCGTATCCGTGTCGGGATACGTGGATACTATTGTGAAGGTTTGTGTGTAAGTAGAAGGTTAGAGTAGTTCTATCTGATAGACACCCAAGAAAAGGTAATTAGGAGAGGCTTTTATGGCGGTACGTGGTGATATTCGAAATGTGGCGATCGTGGCTCACGTCGATCACGGCAAGACCACGCTGGTCAATGCGATGCTTCAGCAGTCGCATGTGTTCAGCGAACGCGAGGAAGTGCCGGACCGTGTGATGGATTCCAACGATCTCGAGCGTGAGAAGGGCATCACCATCCTCGCCAAGAACACCGCAGTGCAATACACCGGTCCGTTGGCCGCCAAATACGGTGAGCCTCAAGGCATCACCATCAACGTCATCGACACCCCCGGCCACGCCGATTTCGGCGGCGAGGTCGAGCGCGGCATCTCCATGGTCGACGGCGTCGTGCTGCTGGTCGACGCCTCCGAAGGCCCGCTGCCGCAGACCCGTTTCGTGCTGCGCAAGGCACTTGAGGCCAAGCTGCCGGTGATTCTGTGCATCAACAAGGTCGATCGTCCCGACGCGCGAATCAGCGAAGTGGTCAGCGAGACCACCGATCTGCTGCTCGGCCTGGCTCAGGACGTCACCGAGGAAGGCGTCGACCTCGACCTCGACTCCCTGCTCGACCTGCCGGTCATCTATTGCGCCGCGAAGGCCGGCTACGCCTCGCGCAACCAGCCCAAAGACGGAGGCCTGCCGGACAACAAGGACCTTGAACCGCTCTTCGACACCATCATTTCCAACATTCCCGCTCCTGAATATACGGAAGGCGCGCCGCTTCAGGCCCACGTCACCAACATCGACGCCTCCGACTATCTCGGACGTTTGGGCCTGGTCCGCATTTACAACGGCACCCTGCAGAAGGGCAAGCAGTACGGTCTTTCCCGTGTTGACGGCTCGCTCGAAAACTTCAAGCTCACCGAGATCCTACGCACGCAGGGGCTCGACCGCACGCCGGTCGAAGAAGCCGGCCCCGGCGATATCGTCGCCGTTGCAGGTGTCAACGACATCATGATCGGCGAGACCATCGTCGACCCCAACGACCCCAAGCCGCTGCCGTTGATCCACGTCGATGATCCCGCGATCTCCATGACCTTCGGCGTCAACGATTCCCCGTTGGCCGGCCGCGAAGGCAAGGACCACAAGCTCACTGCCCGCATGATCAAGGACAGGCTCGACAAGGAACTCATCGGCAACGTCTCCATCAAGGTGCTGCCCACCGACCGTCCTGACGCTTGGGAGGTGCAGGGCCGTGGCGAACTTGCGCTCGCGATTCTCGCCGAGCAGATGCGCCGCGAAGGCTACGAGCTCACGGTCGGTCGTCCGCAGGTGGTCACCAAGACCATCGACGGCAAGCTCAACGAGCCTATGGAAAACGACACCATCGACGTTCCCGAGGAATACATGGGTGCCGTCACGCAGCTCATGGCCGACCGCAAGGGCCGCATGGATTCCATGTCCAACCACGGTTCCGGCTGGGTCCGCCTGCAGTTCACGGTTCCTTCCCGTGGTCTGATCGGTTTCCGCACCGCGTTGCTGACCGCCACCCGCGGCACCGGCATTTCCAGCTCGATTTCGGCCGGATACGCCCCGTGGGCCGGTGAGATTGTAACCCGCCAGAACGGCTCCATGATCTCCGACCGTGCAGGCACCGCCACTCCTTACGCCATGCAGCGTCTGCAGGCCCGTGGCAACTTCTTCATCGAGCCGCAGAGCAATGTCTATGAGGGCCAGGTCGTCGGCATCAACAACAAGCCCGACGAGCTTGACGTCAACGTCACGCTGGCCAAGCACATGACCAACATGCGTTCCTCCACCGCCGACGTGCTTGAGACGCTCACCCCGCCGATCAAGATGAGCCTCGAAGAATCGCTTGATTTCGCCAACGAGGACGAGTGCGTCGAGGTCACCCCCGAGGCCATCCGCGTGCGCAAGGTCATTCTCGACCGCGACGAATGGTACAAGTGGCACGCCCGTCAGCGTCGCCAGAACGCCAGCAAGAACAAGTAATAGTCGCTGCCGTTTATCTTCTTTCACCTCCTGAATCTTCGGGTTCAGGAAGTGTTTGCGTATTCGCTCGTTGCGTTTGCGACAGTTTTGGTACTATCCTCGTCGTATTTGTAATGGCCTGTTGCGTTTGTGACGTAATCGGGATATTCCGCGTCGTGTATGCAATCAGTAGTTGCGTTTGCGACGTAGATGGGATGTTCCGCGTCGTAAGTGCAATGGTTTGTTGCGTTTGCGACGCAAATGATTTTGGTAGCGTCGCATATGCAACGGATTGACAGGCTTGACCGCCCGATGGGGCATACTGGCATTATGACTTCTCCTGCTCAATCCGCTAAAACCGCCGCACAGAAGGCGGACCTGCCGTTCTCGTATCAATATAACGCGTGGATCCGTGCGCTGATATGCGTGGTTGCGGGCATTGCGGCCGGGGTATGTGGTACGCTCGTCCATCGGCTCGGAGCGCAATACAACCTGCCGATCGGTCTGGTTCTGGCCCTGTTGATCATCGGCGTTTCCACCTGGAGTGCCCGGGCGCGCAGCGGAGTCGTAGGGGTGGGGCTGCATCTGATCGCCTCTTCAGGTGTCATTGCTGTTGCGTCAGTCACTGCCACGTCAGGCGATATCCTGCTGCCGATGGGCTTCTACAGTTCGAGTATTCCTTTTTTGAGCCAAAATGCGTTCTGGTTCTTCTTCATCGGCATGATCGTCATCCAGTTGGCGATGGTGTTTCTTCCGCGAAGCTGGTTTGTCATTCCCGCGCCTAAGAAGGTTCCCGCCAGCCGTCGCAATGCCGTGCCTGCCGACAGCACTCCCCAAGAGGTGACGCAACCATGAGCAGCGTCAGCCGAATCACAAACGTTGATAAAACGGGGCAACCCAACCCGCCCGTCCCGCACAAACTTTTTTTCTTGGGCCCGCGGGGTTCGTTCACCCATCAAGCGGCGGCAAGTGCAGCGGAAGCGCTGGCCGGGTCGCGGGGCGATGTTGCGCTTGAGGCGCGTGAAAACGTTCCGGCCATCATCTGCGACGTCGAGGCTGGAGAGGGCTGGGGCGTCATCGCTTGGGAAAACAGCGTTGAGGGCTATGTCGTCCCGAATCTTGACGCGGTGATCGACGCGAAGGACCTGGCCGGCCTGAGCCGTTTGAGCATGGACATCGCGTTCGATGCTTTCGTGCGGGCGGATGAAAATGTCGAGATTGCGACGGCCGTTGCCGACGAAAGTGTTGCGACGCCAGGGGCTTGCACGGAAAACATTGCGGTCGCAAGGGATGGCGAGGCAAATGGTACAAATGCCGGTTCCGTTCGAAACGGGGATTCCGGCAATAGTGCCCGGGCCTCAGTCGGCGAACGCGACGGGCAAAGCAGCGAATCAATCAAACGAACGTCATATATCTCTTCGTTGCGCGAGATCACGGCGCATCCCCACGGTCTGGCGCAATGCACAAAATTTGCCAGAGCGCACGACCTGACGCCGGTGCCTGCGTCCTCCAATGCCGCGGCCTGCCGCGATATCAAACCGGGACAGGTGGCTTTGGGCCCCTCCTTATGCGGCAAATTGTATGGTCTCAAAACCCTCGAACACAACGTTCAGGATTTCGGCGGCGCCAATACCGATTTTCTTGTGGTCGCGCCCAGGGACGACGTGCGTGCTGTTTTGCAGGAATATCGACAGAATAAAGTCGTCGATTTCGAGACGATTATCGCGGTGATTCCGTTGAGCACAGGCCCCGGTGTCATCGCCAAGCTGCTCGACTCGGTGCGTGACGAGGGCCTCAACATGACCAGTCTCATGTCCCGGCCCATCAAAGGCCACGCTGGTACCTACAGCTTCATCATCACGCTCGACGCCGCGCCTTGGCAAGCCAATTTCAGCCATTTGCTCCACCAGATCGTCGCCGAGGGGGATTGGGCCAAAACATTGGCCGTTTACCCGCGAGGCGAACACCCGAACCCGCCGGTCGACACGTGGATGCTGCCGCAGGGCGGGATATGCCGCAAACGGGCGCAGTCCGACGGGAACGAACAAAGAAGCGTTCCGGGCAATACTGCGGAAAACGGGACCGCTCAGGATGGCAGCGAATCCGCACTGACACAAGATGATGAAATACCGGACGCGATAAAATCCACGCCGCTTGGTGTGGTTGATGATGCCAATGACAGGGTTGAGGCTGAGGAAAGGGAACTGCTGTGGTGAAATCGGTCGGGATTGTCGGTCTCGGACTTATCGGCGGTTCGCTGGCGAGGCGTTTGGCCCAGCGCGACGTTGAGGTCGTTGCTTGGAACCACAACGAAAAACCGTATGCCGCCGCGCGCGAAGACGGGATTACCTGCGTGGATTCGTTGGAGGAACTTGCCGAGGCCAAGCCCGAGGTGCTTTTCCTGTGCAATCCGCTTAAAGCAATGCCTGAGATGTTGCGTAGGCTTGCCCCGGTACTTGACCGTAATGCAATCACGTTAAGCGATGTCGGCAGCGTCAAGGGATTGGTGAGGCAGCAGGTGGAAGAGGCCGGTCTCGCCGATTGTTTCGTCGGAGCACATCCGATGGCAGGCACCGAGTTTTCCGGGTTCGCGGCCAGTGATCCCGCCATCTATGACGATGCGTTGTGGGCGATTACCGTAGACGAAACCACGGATTACGAGCGTTTCCTCAAAGTGGCGACATTGATTACCGGACCGGTCGGTAACCGCGTCATCGTTCTCGACGACCAGACGCACGACCGCGCCGCAGCGATGATCTCCCACACCCCGCACGTCGTTTCGACCGCCTTCATCAACGAATTGAGCGCCAGTCCCGACCGCAATATCGCCGCCGCTCTCGCCGCCGGTTCCTGGCGCGACATGACCCGCGTGGCGCTGACCGACCCGGACCGAACCCGCGCGATGATTGAGGAGGATGCCGACAACGTCGAAGTACTGCTGCGGGACTTGGCAGGCAGACTCATTTCATTCGCCGACGATCTGCATGCTCATGACGATGAGGCGTTGACCCGTTTCTTCGAGGCAGGTCAGCCGTTCCGCGACTACAAGCTGCGCGAACGCGAGTCCGTCAAATCCAGTAATTCCGGCGAATTCAGTAAATCTAGCAAATCTGGCGAGTCCAGTAATCCCGTCAAATCCAGTAATCCCGGCGGACCCAGTAAGTCCGGTGAATCCGGTGCGTTCGGTGGGGCCATCCGACCTCGTACAACGGATGCCGCCGACACCGAATCCAGAAATATGGAATCCGTTGTTTTCAACCGTGAGTCCGAAGTCGGTAGGGGGAAGCGCATCGTCATTGATATTCCGAAGTTCGCCTGGCAACGCACATTCCTCGATTCCGCCCGTCGCGGCGAACACATCATCCGCTTCATCCAGCCTTGGAAGGTCGAGGTTGAGACGCGTTCCGCCATCTGATCGATGTGTATTACCGTTTTGGCTTTGTTCTGATAGGTAATCTGATGGGTAAACCGTGATGTATAGCGGGTTCTGAACCCGATTCTTTCGGCAAAGCCCCGATTACCTCATCTGCCAGTTGATTCAGGGTTCCTGCGATGAGGCTGTTTGCGTTCGGGGATCGGCTTCAACGCCACGATTCGCTCACGCGCAATATCGACGTCCTGCGCCGGGCGCGAGCCGTTG
This sequence comes from Bifidobacterium sp. ESL0728, assembly GCF_029392015.1. Classification (NCBI taxonomy): domain Bacteria; kingdom Bacillati; phylum Actinomycetota; class Actinomycetes; order Bifidobacteriales; family Bifidobacteriaceae; genus Bifidobacterium; species Bifidobacterium sp. ESL0728. The sequence goes on along the minus strand of NZ_CP113925.1, from coordinate 1,690,184 downwards.
GCGGCAGGGTCGCGGGTGATGGAAAGCGTTCTGCCGTCCCATGAGCGGACGTGTCCGATGAAATCCCGGTATTGCTGGCGGTCGGTTTGTGCGTCGCGTCCGTCAAGCGTGCGGACCATAAGCCGTGCCCCGGTAGGAATAGATTTCGGTAACGGCATTTCTTTCCTTTGTTTGTTCTGTGCCCGCGAGAGTGTTGAATGCTGTTGTTATCATAAGTCGTCTCCGTGGAATAAAGAATTCTGTGCGCTGATACGTTCTTTAAAGCGAGGCAGCGGTTGAAGGTGAAATATAATAAAGAAATAAAGAATTCTTTATTGAAATATGGAAATCATGAAGTGAAGTTCCTGATTTCGGCAATGTCGGCATATAGGCCACAGGGGAGGCGGGAGACGTGGAATATGAACCACAGGTAAACCAGTTTCTCGACTTTCTCAAGGCCAACCGCGGGCTTTCCGACAACACGGTGAAGGCTTACCGCACCGATTTGCTGGAATGCATGGGTTTTCTTGCCGATAGTGGCGTCACCAGTCTGGGTAAGGTCAAGCTCGAGGATCTGCGAGGCTGGATGGCGCATGAATCGGGTGACCACGCCCGCAGCTCCATGGCACGTAAGACCGTGGCCGTCCGCAACTTTTTCGCATGGGCCGACGAGCACGATGTCATCGCCACCAATCCCGCCGCCACCCTGATGACGCCGAAAATCCCGCAGACATTGCCCACCGTCCTGAACGAAACCCAGGCCGAACGTCTGATGGAGACCGTCGATGCCGATTGCATAGAGGCCAAGGAGTCTGAGAATAAAGCCGGCAGGCAAAGCCTGTCGCAAAAAGATGAGGAGCCTGGTGGTGACGGCACTGGTCAAAACGATGATATAAAGGACGATTTCTCGAAAACCAGCGTAAAGGAGGAAGCGCTTGCCCTGCGCGACGCCGCGATGGTCGAGCTGCTCTACGCCACCGGCATCCGCGTGGCTGAGCTGACGGGGCTCGATATCAATGATGTCTCCTTTGATACCAGAACCATCCGGGTGACCGGCAAGGGCGACAAACAACGCGTCGTGCCGTTCGGCGCTCCCGCCTCCCGAGCGCTTGAAGCCTGGCTGTCTGGCTCGGGACGGCCGATACTTGCCAGGGCGCGGAAGCCGGTTACACAATTGGCAAGAATGACACAGCAGGAAAGCAAGTCCGTTAAACCTGCGGGAATCGTTCGCGAGAACAGGGAATCCGTTGAACCTGCGGGAACCGGTGAAAGGCAAAAACAATCCGCCAAATCCGATGATGGTGCGCACGCACTGTTCCTTGGCGCCCGCGGCGGACGCATCGACCAGCGTGTGGTGCGTGAGGTGGTCCATGAAAAAGCGGAGGAGGCCGGCGTGCCCGACATCGGCCCGCATGCCTTGCGACACAGCGCGGCGACCCATCTGCTCGACGGTGGCGCCGACCTGCGCGAAGTGCAGGAGATGCTGGGCCATTCCTCCCTGAAAACCACGCAACGCTATACGCATGTTTCCATCGAACAATTGAAATCACGGTATAAACAGGCTTTTCCGCGAGCATAAATAAAAAATGCGTTTTATGTCGTGTTTCTCCCTGTAATCCTGATTTTTGGCCGTTTATTTTATGAATGTTGACTTGCATAATCCATAAGCTAGCGTATAAATTAAAGAGTAAAGCAATGAGGTTGGCATTTGTGCCGGCCTTTTTTGTTTGATGCGCAGATTTCTGCACAAAACACAAAGATAGGAGAAATCTTATGAAGAAGAAAGGTCTGGCCCTCGCAGCTGTTGTCTGCTCAGCGGCCATGCTCCTTAGCGCCTGTGGTGGCTCCGGCTCCGGCTCTTCGTCGAGTTCATCGTCCAATGGTGGCAAAGACGTCATTTCGATTTTCAATACAGAACCCCAAAACACCCTGATCCCGGGCAACACCAACGAAACCGGCGGCGGCATGGTCTTAAGAGGCCTCTTCTCGCAGCTGGTCCGCTTCGATGCCAAGGGCAACCCCGTCAACGACGAAGCGCAGTCCATCAAGCCGAACGCCGATGGCACGCAATATACCATCACGATCAAGAGCGGCCACAAGTTCAGCGACGGCACCCCGCTCAAGGCCGAGAACTTCACCAAGGCATGGAGCTACGTGGCCAACGCGAAGAACGCGCAGAAGTGCTCGTCCTTCTTCTCCACGATCAAGGGCTACAAGGACCTGCAGAAGGCTGATTCGCTCAAGGGCGACGAGCAGCTTTCCGGTCTGAAAGTCGTCAACGACACCACCTTCACCGTCGATCTGGAGTCCCCGGACGCCACCTTCCCGATCAAGGTCGGCTATTCCGGTTTCGCGCCGCTTCCCGATTCCTTCTTCAAGGATCCGAAGGCCTTCGGCAACAAGCCCGTCGGCAACGGTCCGTACAAGTTCGATTCCTGGAACCACAACACCGACATCAAGATTTTGAAGAACCCTTATTACAAGGGTGACGACAAGCCGCAGAACGACGGCGTTGACTTCAGGATCTACACCAAGTCGAGCGCTGCCTATGCCGATATTCAGGCCGGGCACCTTGACGGCATGAACGCCATCCCGCCGGAGGACACCAAGAGCTTCCAGACGGATTCGAACCTTCAGGCCTACAACAAGCCTGGTTCCTCGATCCAGCAGTTCACCATTCCTTCCGACCTCCCTCATTTCCAGACCGGCACCGAGGAAGGCACGCTGCGTCGTCAGGCCATCTCCATGTCCATCGACCGCAACACCATCGTCAAGAAGGTGCTCAACGGCACCGGCGAGCCCGCACACGAGTTCACCGCTCCGGTGATCCCGGGCTATTCCGCAACGCTCAAGGGCAACGAGAACCTCAAATACAACCCCAACAAGGCCAAGGAACTCTGGGCCAAGGCCAATGCAATCTCGAAGGACACCGATACGCTGAAGCTCGCCTACAACTCCGACGGCACCTCCAAGCCGGTTTTCGACGCGATGGTCAACTCCATCAACAACACCCTTGGTTCAAGTGTGGCCGCCACGGATCCTCTGCCCACCTTCCAGGAATTCCGTGACGCCATCTCCAACCGCAAGGTCAAGGGCGGCTTCCGTTCCGGCTGGATGCCTGATTATCCGTCCGCCGAGAACTATCTGGTCCAGAACTTCGCGACCTCCGCAGGCCACGGCAATGGCTCCAACGACGGCGATTACAGTAACCCGAAGTTCGATGATCTGCTCAACAAGGCCTATGCGGCCAAGTCCGTCGATGAGGCGAACCAGTACTATCAGCAGGCTCAGGAAGTCCTGCTGAACGACCTGCCGGCCATCCCGCTGTATTACATGGCGAATGACGGCGTGGCAGCCAAGGGCGTCAAGGGCTTCGCCATTGATTGGCAGTCCTACCCGACCTTCATCCAGATGCACAAGTGATGCATCGCCGAACATCCGTCCGGCTTAGGTTGTTGAATGCCGGACGGAAAATCGGCTGATCATAAAGGGAACGTATGTTTTTGCATGCGTTCCCTTTATGTTTTTCCATATCGTTCTATTCGCTTTTGTTCTGTATCGTTTTCTTTTTGAGTTTTGCTGCATTCGATGCGGTCTGAAGGGCGACTTATTGGTTGTTGCGCTTCCCGTTGTCGGCTTTTATTGTCCGCATAGTGTTCGTTTTTGCATTTTCGTAACATGAATGCGCTTCAATGACGATTTACGGCCGAATTTATCGCGGCTGTAACAATCTATGTCCGGATTGTGGTTGATATCCGGGCCTAACGACAACAGATTGCAGAAGGATAGAGGGATGAAGAAAAGACTATTGGCGGTTTCTGCCGCGCTATGTTCCATGGCCATGCTACTTGCCGGTTGCGGCTCCAACGGTGGCAGCGATTCCGGGCAGAAGGGCTCGAAAACCGTCATCACGGCATTTGACACCGAGCCGCAGAATCCGCTGATTCCGGGCAACACCAACGAATCCGGCGGCAACCGCCCGGATTCCCTGATTTTCGCGGGGCTGGTCTCGTTTGATGCCAAAGGCAAGGCGTCCAACGAGGTGGCCCAATCGATTGATGGCAACGCGAATTCGACGCAATATACCGTCAAGCTCAAGCCGGGCTGGAAATTCAGCGACGGCACGCCGGTGACCTCGAAGTCCTTCACGAAGGCGTGGAGTTATGTGGCCAACGTCAAGAACGCGCAGAAGTGCTCGTCCTTCTTCTCCACCATCCAGGGCTATGACGACCTGCAGAAGGCCGGCGGCCTCAAGGGCGACGAACAGCTTTCCGGCCTGAAGGACGTCGACGATACGACCTTCACCGTCACGATGTCCAAGCCGGACGCGACGTTCCCCATCAAGGTCGGCTATCTCGCCTTCGCGCCGCTGCCGGAGAGCTTCTACAAGAACCCCAAGGCCTTCGGCAACGCCCCTGTGGGCAACGGCCCGTACAAGCTGGAAAGCTGGAACCATAACACCGATATCACTTTGGTGCGCAACAAGCTGTACAAGGGCAATGTCAAGCCCAAGAACGACGGCGTCACCTTCAAGATCTACACCAAGGTGGACTCGGCCTACGCCGACGTGCAGGCAGGCAACCTCGACGTGCTCGACACCGTGCCGACTGCCGATGCCAAGAACTTCCAGACCGATACGAACGTGCAGGCCTACAACCAGCCCGGTTCGGTGATCCAGATGTTCACCATCCCTTCGAACCTGCCGCATTTCGTCTCTGGCACGCAGGAAGGCACCTTGCGCCGTCAGGCCATCTCCAAGGCCATCGACAGGCAGGGGATCATCAAGAAGGTGCTCAATGGCACGGGCACCCAGCCAGTCGATTTCACCTCGCCCAAGACCCCGGGATTCTCCAAGGATCTCAAAGGCAAGGACAATCTGGTCTACAACGCCGCCCAGGCCAAGGAACTGTGGGCAAAAGCCGATGCCATCTCCAAGGACAACGACAAATTCACCATCTCCTACAACACCGACGGCGGTTACAAGGCCATTTACGACGCCATGATCAATTCGATCAAGAACACGCTGGGCATCGACGCCGCCGCCGACCCGATGCCGACCTTCCAGGAGTTCCGCAACGCCGTCGACAAACGCAGCATCAAGGGCGGCTTCCGTTCCGGCTGGCAGCCCGACTATCCGTCCGCCGAGAACTACCTGTTCCAGGAATATGATTCCGCCGCCGCCCACGGCAACGGTTCCAACGACGGCGATTACAGCAACCAGAAATTCGACGCCTTGATGGACCAGGCATATGCGGCGCCCTCCACCGACGCTGCCAACGCCATCTACAGCCAGTCGCAGGAAATCCTGCTGAACGACATGCCGGCGATTCCTATGTATTACGACAATGCGCATGGCGTGGCTTCCAAGGGTCTGAAAGGCCTGGTGGCGGATTGGGAAAATATGCCGGTATACAGTCAATTGCATAAATAATCATCGCTTCGTTTCGCCTTGAAATAAAGCGGAAATCCATGTGAAGGTGACGGTCTTGATGACATCACCTTCACATTTTTTAAACATCCTTGACTTGTGTTTGCGCTACACTTACAGGCATATGTCTAAAAGCCAAGGGGATTATCAGTGCTTTCAAGTTATTTGGCAGATCCTGGGCTTAGGAAAATAAGGAGTTAACCGATGGGCAAGTATCTTCTGCGCCGTATTCTGCAGATGATCCCCGTGGTTCTCGGCACAACGTTGTTGGTCTACGCCCTTGTTTTCGCACTTCCCGGTGATCCGGTGAAGGCGATGTTCGGGGACAAGCCAGTCAATGCTGCGGTTGCGGCCCAGATTCGCGCGGAATATAACCTTGACAAGCCATTCATCATCCAGTATCTGCTGTTTCTGAAGAACGCGCTGACACTCAATTTCGGCAACACGTTCGCCGGTCAGCCCGTCATCGACGAGATAGGGCGCGCCTTCCCGGTGACCATCAAGCTGGCGTTGATGGCGTTCGTCTTCGAAGCCGTCTTCGGTGTCATCTTCGGCATCATCTCGGGCCTCAAGAAGGGCAAGTGGTACGATTCCGTCATTCTTATCGTCTCCCTTCTGCTTATCTCCGTGCCGACCTTCGTCACCGGCTTCCTGGCCCAGTACTTCCTCGGCGTCAAATGGCGTCTGCTACCGGTCACCGCGGGCAGCGACCCCGGTTTCCTCGATTTGCTGATGCCGGCCATGGTGCTTGGTTCCGTTTCGATGGCCTACATCATCAGGCTTACACGTTCCGAGGTCTCCTCGAACATCGCCGAGGACTATGTGCGCACCGCACGCGCCAAGGGCATGAGCAATCGCTCAGTCATCGTTCGTCATGTGCTGCGTAACTCCTTGATCCCAGTGGTCACCTACCTCGGGCAGGATCTGGGAGCGCTCATGGGCGGCGCGATGATCTCCGAGACCATCTTCAACGTGCACGGCATCGGGTTCCTGACTTATCAGAGCATTCTCAAAGGCGAAAGCAATATGGTCGTCTCCATCGTCACGCTTCTGACCCTGATCTTTGTGGTATGCAATCTGGCCGTCGATATGCTTTACGCGGCTCTTGATCCGCGCATCAGGTACGCGTGAGTAGGGAGGAGACCAAATGAGCGACAAAATGACAAATACAACCATGGCCGAATCCCGTGTACTTCCAGGGCAGGAACGTTATGTGGCACCCCCGGATGCGGTAAAGCTGCAGAAAGTCGATTCGGTCGACGAATCGGCACCGGCCACCAGCATGTGGGCCGACGCGTGGAGGACCCTGCGCAAGAACCCGCTCTTCATTGTTTCGGCGATGCTGATTCTTTGCGTCATCTTCGTGGCGCTGTTCCCGGGTGTCTTCACCCGTCAGGACCCCAACTTCTGCCAGCTGGAGCATTCGCTCGACAAAAGCAGCCCGGGCCATCCCTTCGGCTACGACACCCAGGGGTGCGACGTCTTCACCCGTACCGTCTACGGCACCCGCACCTCGCTGAGCGTCGGCATCCTGACCACGCTGCTGGTCATGGTCGTGGGCTCCTTGATCGGTGCCCTTGCCGGCTTCTTCGGCGGCTGGATCGACGCGGTCTTGAGCCGTTTCACCGATATCTTCATGGCCATCCCGCTGCTGCTTGGCGCCATCGTCGTGCTGCAGATGTTCCGTACTTCCGGATCCGTTTGGAAGATCGTACTGGTGCTGACGTTGTTCGGCTGGACGCAGACCGCGCGTATATCGCGAGGCGCGGTGATGGAGACCAAGAACCTTGAGTTCAACACCGCTTCCACCGCGCTCGGTTCGACGCCGTGGCGCAACCTGATGCGGCATATTTTGCCCAATTCCATGGCTTCGATCATCGTGGTGACCACTACCTCGCTCGGGACCTACATCGTCTCCGAGGCGACCCTGAGCTTCCTTGGTATCGGTTTGCCGACGACCACTGTGAGCTGGGGCGGCGATATCTCCAACGCGCAGACCATCCTGCGCACCGATCCCTCGGTCCTCTTCTATCCGTCGGCCGCGCTGGCCATTACGGTGCTCGCCTTCATCATGATGGGCGACGCCGTCAAGGACGCGCTTGACCCCAAGAGCCGTACGGCGTGAGTACGGAGGAAAACACGATGAGTGAAATGAACAGCAACAACGAAAAGAACGAAAAACTCTTCGAAATGCAGAAGGAGCAGGGGCCGATTCTTGAGGTCAAGGACCTCAAGGTCGACTTCACCACCGGCGACAAGCGTGCGGTACACGCCGTGCGGGATGCCTCGTTCAACGTCTACCCAGGTCAATGGGTGGCTATCGTGGGCGAATCCGGCTCCGGCAAATCCACTTCGGCCATGGCCGTTCTGGGCCTCCTTCCCGGCACCGGTCACGTTGTGGGCGGCTCCATCAAGCTGGAAGGCGAGGAGATTTCCGGTTATACGCGCAAGCAGTATGAGCAGATTCTCGGCGACAAGATGGGCTTGGTCCCGCAGGACCCGATGAGCAACCTGAATCCGGTCTGGCGCATCGGCACCCAGGTGGAAGAGGCTTTGAAAGCCAATCACATGGATATCTCTCACGAGAAACGCTCCAAGCTGGCCAAGGCGTTGGCCGGCGGCGAAGTGGATGTGAAAAGCGAGGACGATGAGACCTTCATCGGTTCCAAGGAGCTTCCCGACCTGCTCAAGGCAGCTCAAACCGCACTGAGCGAGGCCGGCGTCACCGGTGACAAAGCCAAGAAGAAAATGGGGCATTTCACCGCCGAATGGGTTCCGGGTTCGGAAACCCGTTGGCGCGTGGCCGATGACCTGATCAAGGCCGGTGTCTCCGACGGCAAGGCGTGGGAGATCGCCAAGCAGTATGTCATCGGCAGCACCATGACCGACCGTATCGCGGGGCTTTTGGAGGAGGCCGGCCTGCCCGATGCGGCGACCCGTGCCCGTCAGTACCCGCATGAGTTCTCCGGCGGTATGCTGCAGCGTGCGCTCATTGCCATCGGTCTGGCCTGCCGTCCCGACCTGCTGATCGCCGACGAGCCCACCAGCGCCCTCGACGTCACCGTGCAGAAGAGGATCCTCGACCACCTGCACACCCTGACCGATGAGCTCGGCACCGCAGTGCTCTTTATCACCCATGATCTGGGTCTGGCCGCCGAGCGCGCCCAGCAGATCGTCGTGATGTACAAGGGGCAGGTCGTCGAATCCGGCCCGTCACTTGAAGTGCTGCAGCATCCGCAGCATCCCTACACGAAGCGCCTGGTGGCCGCGGCCCCGTCACTGGCCTCGCAGCGCATCATCTCCGCCAAGGAGCACGGCGAAAACGCCGAGGCCCTGATGGAGCATCATGTCAAGGGCGAGGAAACGCTCGAGAAAAGCGAACACATCATCACGGTGAGCCACCTGACCAAGGAGTTCAAACTCCCTCGCAAGAAGGAAATGTTCAAGGCCGTCGACGACGTGTCGTTCTCGGTCAAGCGTGGCACCACGCTTGCCATCGTGGGCGAGTCCGGTTCCGGCAAATCCACCGTGGCCAATATGGTTCTGAAGCTTCTGAAACCCACGAGCGGCACCGTGACCTATGAAGGCAAGGACATCAGCGAGTTCGAGGGCAAGTCGCTTCTGGACTTCCGCAGGCACGTCCAGCCCGTCTTCCAGAACCCGTACGGTTCGCTCGACCCGATGTATTCGATCTACCGCTCCATCGAGGAGCCGCTGCGCATCCACAAGATCGGCGACAAGAAGAGCCGCGAGAAACGCGTGCGCGAGCTGCTCGACTTGGTTGAGATGCCGCAATCGGTGATGCAGCGCTACCCAAACGAGCTTTCCGGCGGCCAGCGCCAGCGTATCGCCGTCGCCCGCGCCATGGCGCTGAACCCCGACGTCATCGTCTGCGATGAGGCCGTTTCCGCCCTCGACGTTCTGGTGCAGGATCAGGTGTTGAGGCTGCTCAACGATTTGCAGGCCGAGCGCGGACTGAGCTATCTTTTCATCACCCATGATCTGGCTGTGGTCCGTCAGATCGCCGACGAGGTCGTGGTGATGCAGAAGGGCAGACTCGTCGAGCATGCCACCACCGACGAGGTTTTCGACCATCCTCAGCAGCAGTACACCAAGGATCTGCTTGACGCGATTCCCGGCGGCCATTTGCAGCTCGGTTTGGACTGAGCCTTAGCAACTACCGATAAAAACCCGCTTGAGGGTTCAGTCAATCCCGTCACCAAACGTGACGGGATTTTCATATTCCGCAACGAACGCATGTTGTACTCTGCCGCGACCACGCAAGCGTGTATCGTCGGGAATCATGAGCATAACTGTGACTACTTCGAATCTGAACGGTATCCGCGCGGCCAAACGCAAGGGTGTGCTTGACTGGGCCGAGGCCAATACCCCCGACATCTGGTGCATGCAGGAGGTGCGTGCCCCGCAGGAGGAGATCGACCCGATTTTCTCCGCCATGGCCGACGGGTATGAAAAGGCCGGCAAAGTGCCGGAAGCCGACGAACTGGGTCGTATGGACGAGGTCTGCCGCATCAAAGGACGTGCGGGCGTCGGCCTGTTAAGCGACCTCAAGATCGAAGAACAGCGCTACGGGCTGATGGATTTGAGCGACGACGTCGATTCCGGCCGGTGGATCGAAGCCGACGTCACCACGCCGAGCGGCATGAAACTGACCGTGGCCAGCGTCTACGTACACGCGGGCAACACCGATGACCCCAACAAGATGACCCAGAAATTCCGCTTCCTCGACCGTATGCTCGAGCGCATGGGTGAGCTTCGCGACGAGGCCGAGAAAGGCGGGCGGCAGGCGCTGCTGTGCGGCGATATGAACATCGCCCACACCCCGCTGGACATCAAGAACGCTAAGGCCAACGAGAAGCACTCCGGCTTCCTTCCCGAAGAACGCGCCTACGTCGACAAGTGGCTCGACCCCGCGCAATGCGGTTTCGTTGATGTAATGCGAAACTTGGCCGGCGACGTGCAGGGCCCGTATACCTGGTGGAGCCAGCGTGGTCGTGCCTTCGACAACAACGTCGGCTGGAGAATCGACTACCAGCTGGCCACCCCGGGACTGGCCCAGAAAGCCAAGTCCTTCGATATCGACCGTGCACCTTCCTATGACACCCGCTGGTCGGACCATGCGCCGTTGAGCGTGGTATACGAGGTCTGACCGGTAATTTCATCCGGTATTAAAAGTTCCCGGTCTTTCAGACTTTGCCGGGTGATAGGCTTGACCAAGGTTAATGACGTTTTTGAATGGAGAACTATGGGATTGTTCGGATTCGGCAAAAAGAAGCATAACGACGACGATGACGAGGCCGAAGCCAAGGCGAAAGATGCCGAGGCGAAAGACGAGGCTGCCGATTCTGGCGCCCAAGACAACAGCGTCGATAACGATGAGGCTGTAGCCGAGGATAGTGAAGGCGCCACAAGCGAGGATGGACAGGCGGATTCCGACGAGGAAGAGGCGGAGACCATCAAGGACCACAAGGTTCCCGATGAGCCCAGCGAAGCCTATCCCGAGCGTGGCGAGCTTTACGGGCCGTGGGACATCGACGAGGAGGAAGCGCCGGATTACGATGAATACCTTGACATGGGCGCCTACTATCTGCCGTTCATGCCGGGCATCGAACTTCGTGTGAAGGCCAACCGTGCCAGTGGCCAGGTGCTCGGCTGCACCATTTCCTACAAGACCTCCAGCCTCGAAATCGAAGCGCTCGCCGCCCCCAAGACCTTGGGCCTCTGGGACGGGGTGAGCGAGGACCTGCTGGCCGCCAATCCCAAGGCCAGCCAGGAGCCCGGCATTTTCGGCACCGAGATCAAGCTGCCGGTCGTTGTCAAAGGCGGCAAAAAGCTGATTACCCGCATCGTCGGCGTCGATGGCCCTCGTTGGATGCTCCGCGGCATCTTCTCCGGTCGCGCCGCCACCCATCCGGAAAGCCCCGAGACCAAGGCATTGAATCAGTTCTTCTCCGATATCGTGGTCGACCGTGGAGAGGAGCCGTTGGCACCGCGTGATCTGATTCCGATGCATGCCCCGGTTTCTCCTGAGGAACGTCGTAAGGCCGATGAGGCCGCGGCCGCAGCCGACAAGGATGGCAAGGACCACAAGATTCCCAAGCGCATCAAGGGCCCGTTCGTCGCCGACCAGCAGACCGAGGTCCAGACCACGATTTCGCGTGGCCCGATGTTCTCGGAACTGCGCTGATTCGTTTGTCTTTTATTTCGCCGGTTTGCCTTCTCGGGCGGACCGGCGAATTATGTAACAGCCTGGATTGTTTGGAACAATAAGGCTTATCGGAAAATAATTACAACAATATTTACAACAAACGCTCTAAACTTGCGAAACGGAACAGGAAAACATGGCCGACACCAAGAAACGTCAGGGATTCGCCGCACTGGCCGCGGCCGGCAACGGCGAGGACTTCTCCGTCATCGACGCCATCGGCGGGATTCGTGGCGTCGTCGAATCGATGCTGCCGGGCTTCGTTTTCGTGGTCATGTTCGTGGTCACCTCCGACCTGAAGATGACCATCATCGTCTCCGCGGTTTTGGCCGTGCTGTTGGTGTTGGTGCGTCTGTTGCAACGTCAGACCATACTCGGCGCGTTGGCCGGGCTCATTTCCGTGGCGATCTGCCTGATCTGGGCATGGAACACGCACGAGGCTCGCAACTATTACATGTACGGGTTCCTTACCAACAGCATCTATATCGTTGTGTTGGCCATCACCATGGCCATCCGCGTGCCTGGCGTCGGCTTTCTGGTCGAGTTCATCCGTTCCCTGCCCACCGAGCATTTCCGCGCGTGGCTTGCCGATTGGCGAGGTGATAGAAAGCTTATGCGCGCCTACGACATCGTCACGGTGATGTGGATCGGCGTCTTCGCGCTCCGGCTGGTGGTGCAGGTGCCGCTGTATCTGACCAATCACGTCACTTGGCTCGGCACGACGCGGCTTTTGATGGGCCTGCCGTTCTGGGCGCTGGCGATTTGGATTTCCTATCTTCTCATTGCCGACCCGATGAGGCATCACCCAAAGTTCAAACCGCAAGATGACGAGGACGGCGATAGGGATGCAGGCAATGGCGTCGAGGACAAGACGGAACCGGACGCTGTTGCCGCAACCAATGCCAATATGGATAGCGGAGCAGAGGCATAGGCCGGAAACGCTGACCTTGCCGACGATATGGTGATGGCGCCAAGGCTGGCGCAACATTCGCGGGTGTCGGGGCGGCCACGGATATCGCCAAAATCACGACGACGCGAAAACACGGACGAGGGTCAACGATAGACTGATATTCCAGTCATGGGGACATGCCGGTTGTATCTGATACGTATGAATATCGTCGGCAGTCCGTCAAATGAAAAACAACTTCCGGCGTGGCGAATGGATAGACGGCCGCGCTCCTATTGATTCTTAGAAGCCGAGGTCAAGTATGCAAGCCACAGTACGTATCGAACGTTACGCCGATCAGGGGCGCTGCGTCGCCCATATCGACGGACGGGTGGTGTTCGTGCGTTTCGCGCTGCCCGGCGAACTGGACACCATCGAACTGGACGAGCCGCACAATCGTGACGACCGCTTCTGGACCGGCGAAGTCGTCGACGTGGTGGAGGCTTCGGATGACCGCGTCGAACCGCTTTGGCCGCTGGCCGGACCGTTGGCCCAAGGCGGGGGAGTCGGCGGTGCCGATCTCATCCACGTCTCGCTGCCGGGACAATTGAAATGGAAGTCCGCCGTCATCACCGACCAGATGCGGCGCATGGGTCATCTCGATATCGACGACGTGCCGGTGGCACGTATGGACGGCGATGTGGATGAAAAAGGCCTGCATTGGCGCACCCGCATCGAGCTGATCGCTGACGAGGAAGGCCGTGCCTCGATGCGTCGCCGCGCCTCGCACACCCGCGTGCGTATCGACACGATGCCGTTGGCCACCCGCGCGCTGCTGGCCGTCGCCCGCGACCAGAAACTGTGGGACGAGCGGTTCGAGCCCGGTGCCAAAATCCGTGTCGCCGTGCCTGAACCCCGTGATATCCATACCGCCCGCGCGTCGAACAAGGCGTTGCTTGAAGCAGTAGGAGACAACTTTGCCATCACGGTTGACGGCCATCTGCGTGGCGGTTCGAAGCGCTTGAAGGAAGTCGTGGACGTGGACGGCAAACGCTACAAGTACGGTGTTGAGGCCGACGGGTTCTGGCAGGTGCATCGCATGGCCCCGCCCACGCTCGTCAAATATGTGATGCGTCTGGTCAGCCAGGAGCTTTCCGGCGTGCAGTCCGCCACGCTCTGGGATCTCTTCTCCGGCTCCGGCCTCTTTACGGTGCCGCTTGCCAAGACTTTTGCCCATACGCAGATGCTGTCGGTGGAAGGCGGTCGTATGGCCGTGCGCAACGCCGAACGCAACCTGCATATCGCCAAGGATGCCAACGTCACCCTGATGCAGGGCGACGTCTCGCACTGCCTACGCAGGGTTCCCGAAGAATTGGCCAATCCCAACGTCGTCGTGCTCGACCCGCCACGTGCCGGCGCGAAGGCGCAGGTCTGTCGTCAGCTCGCCGAAGCCGGAACGCATTCCATCATCTACATCGCCTGCGACCCGACCAGCCTCGCCCGCGACACCGCCACGCTCACCAAGCTTGGCTATGGTTTGAAATCGATTCAGGCGTTCGATATCTACCCGATGACCCACCACGTCGAGACCGTCGCGCTGTTCGTGTGCAACGGCGAGTGAAGTAGGCACTTCGATGCGTCGCGGATTGGGAATCGTTCTGAGCGCTTGCCTGATGTTGTCCACTTTGCCGGCACTGGTTTCCTGCGCCCCGAAGAACGCGGCGGTGGGGGATACCACTTCCGAGGCCCGGCACATCAATCACGACAGCGTCGACAAATCCGACATCTTGATCGGCGTTGTTACCACCGGGGACGAAGAACTCGACCGGACGGTGCTGGACGCCTTTAAAAAAGCCGAAATCAAGGCTGTTTATGCTCCCATGCCCGACGGCAGTACGACGCTCAATCCTCTCCAATCGTTCAAGGATATGGCCAGTAGGCCTGTCACCGCTTTCGTGGTCGACAGTCTCAATATGCAAGGCAGGCAGGCGGACGGTTGGATTGAGGCCTTACGCTGCGCGCGGGACGCCGGTATTCCGGTGATATTGGTCAATGCCGGTAAAGTCCCGAACGATACGAATCTCTATGCCGAATCGTTGCGGATAGTGCCAACGGCACAGGGCAAGGGCACGGTTGCGTTCGACCAGGCCGTCCAATCCGCGATCAATGACAATCCGCATGGCAAAACAATCAGCGTGACATTACCGTAAATATGCGGCAAGAGCCGAACGCGAACGCATACGACACGATAGAGTGGCACAGCATATACTTTAACAAGGAATAGGCCGCCTAAGGCTTTTAGATGGCGGCGGGTGAGTACAGGAATCGCATCAGTAACCGTGGAACCCATGTTTGAGATGAACAGGGCACGGGTGAGGGGCAATCAATGAGCGCAACCGGAATGTTCGGGCACGATGACGGCAAGGCCGCAGCCGAGGTACCCGCAAACGGCAATACCGCGAATAACGGCAAAGGCAACGGCGGGCAGCAAAGCACGTCCACAGTTCGGCTTCCCCAGATTTCCGAAGTGGGTCTGACTTCCGCAGAGGTCGCGGAACAGGTCGCGCAGGGCAACGTCAACAAAATCGACACCGAAAGCTCGCGCTCGCTAGGGCAGATTATCCGCGAGAACGTCTTTACGCTCTTCAACGCCATCATTTTCGTGGCCATGGTTCTGGTGCTTCTGACCGGACAGTGGAAGGACGCCGTTTTCGGGCTGGTCATCATCATCAATTCCGGCATTGGCGTCTTCACTGAAATGCGCGCGAAGCACACGCTCGACAAGCTTTCCATTCTGGTCGCCTCGAAATCGTTGGTACGCCGGGACGGTCAGGACGTCGAAATCGAGCACGAGGACATCGTGCTTGGTGATTTGCTTTGGCTCCGAAGCGGCGAACAGGTGCCCGCCGACGCCACCATCGTGCATACGTGGGGCTTGGAACTTGACGAATCGATGCTTACCGGCGAATCCCGCACAGTGAAAAAAGGCGAGGGGGCCGAGGTCTATTCCGGTTCCAACGCGACTTCCGGCATGGCGCTGGTCCGCGTCGACGCGGTGGGCGAGCAGGGCTACGCCGCAAAATTGACGGCCAAGGCCAAAGTCTACAAGAAGACCGTTTCCGATTTGAGCAAGGGCATCAACACCATTCTCAAGGTGATGACCGTCATCGTCATTCCGCTTTGCATTCTTCTGGTCGCCTCCCAGATTCGTACCGTCGGCGGCTGGCAGGTCGCCTTCACCACGGGAGCTTGGCGTTCGGCCATCGTCTCGGCCGTGGCTGGCGTGGTCGGCATGATTCCTGAAGGCCTGGTGTTGCTGACCTCGCTCAACTTCGCCATCGCCGCGATGCGTCTGGCACGTCAGCATACGCTGGTTCAGGAGCTGGAAAGCGTCGAGACGCTGGCCCGCGTCGACGCGCTGAACCTCGACAAGACCGGCACGATCACCGACGGCGGCATCGTCTTCAACCAGGTCGTGATGCTCGGCGAGGCCGATAGCGCAAGTCCGGCGGCCGATGCCGATATCGTGGTCGACGCGCCGTCCGGCAAAAACGCCGAGCACGCCAGTGTGACCGTCGGCACCACCGACGACGAAAAATCCGCTGCGGTGCAGGCGCTTTACGATCTTTCCAACGAGGAGAACCCCAACGGTACCGGTCAGGCAGTGCTCAAGGCATTGAACGCCAAGGGTGTGCGCGCTCAGGCCATCGACGCGCGTGTGCCCTTCTCGTCGGCCCGCAAGTGGAGCGCCATTGTGCGCGGCGGCGACGTCTGGTACATGGGTGCCCCGGAAATGCTCTTCAGTGGCTTCGAAGGGGACAGCACAGCGGCCAAGAACATGGTGGCCAAGTACGCCGACCAAGGTATGCGCGTATTACTGATTGCCCGGGCGGCCGGTGCCTGTGCCGGCCCCGAAGCGGCGACCAATTTTGAGAACGACCCGCGTTTGATTTCCTCCTCCGTTCCGGTTGCTTTGGTGCTGTGCCAGGAGCACATCCGCGACGACGCCGAGGAGACGCTGGTCTGGTTCCGCGAGCAGGGGGTGCGTTGCCGCATCATCTCCGGCGACAGCCCGGCCACCGTCGGCGCCATCGCGAGGACGGTTCGCTTGACTGGCGACCGCGAACCGGTGGCGATGGACGCCCGCGAGCTGCCCAGCGATGTCAAGAAACTTTCCACCGTTATGGAGAACGTCGATGTGCTCGGCCGCGTTTTGCCCGAGCAGAAGAAGGCGATCGTCGACGCGTTGCATGAAAGCAAGCATGTCGTGGCGATGACCGGTGATGGTGTCAACGATGCGTTGGCCTTGAAAGAGGCCGATTTGGGCATCGCGATGGGCAATGCTGCGCCTGCCACCAAGGCCGTGGCGCAGGTCGTGCTGGTCGATTCCAAGTTCTCCCATCTGCCCAGCGTCGTGGCCCGAGGCCGTCAGGTCATGGCCAATATGGAACGTGTCTCGTCGCTCTTCCTGGTCAAAACCGTCTACTCCGCGCTGATTTCGCTCGGTGTGGTCTGCACGTTCATCCCCTTCCCGTACCTGCCGCGCCACATCACCTACATCGGTGCGCTGACCATCGGTATTCCGGCGTTTATCCTTGCGCTCGCACCGAACAACCGCCGCTATATTCCGGGCTTCCTGGGGCGTGTGGTGCGCTTCGCCTTGCCTGGCGGCATAGCCGTGGCGCTTTCCGTGTTGCTGACAGCTTGGACGCTGCCGGGCTTCATGAACTGGAATGTCTCCAAACCGGGCGATCTGTTGAAGTTGCGCGATATCTGCGCCATCGTCGTCTTCGTATTGGGCATTTTGGTGATGGCTCGCGTGGCCCAGCCTTTGAAGTCGTGGCGTGGCGTTCTCGTCGCAGCGTTTGCGGCGGCGGGCCTGATCGGCATGTTCATTCCGATCGTCTCGAACTTCTTCGAGCTTGAGTTCCCGACCGGCTGGACGTTGGTGGCCACCATCATCGTGCTCGTGCTTTCCATCGTCATCTTCGCCGGTATCCAGACCATCGCCGACCTCTTCGGTCGGGTTTACTCGAACATCGTCAATCGCAAGAAGAACAAGAACAAGTAGATTCGCGTCTGTCGCCGGCATTTTCATCAATCATGCTGGTCTGGCGTCTTTGCAATCCAAAGGAAGCCAGACTTGCGTTTTTGTGGTTGCTTTGTGCCGGTGCGCCGGTTCGATTTCGTCAAGAACCAAGGAATATCGAATTGGCAAACTTTATTTTTGTGTTGATAATCAACCGATTTTGATAACGTTCATACAGTTCCGCGTTGGCCGGCCTCTGGGTCTCACATAGTGAATCGGTTGCTTTCGTTGATTTCCCAACGGTTTTATCTTGTAATTATCACGGAATCAACGAAGAAACGATGTTATTAACGTTTCCGACTTTCGTTTGACCGATAATGAAAACGAAATGTTATTACAACGTTCGGAGGGTTTCAATGTCATTGCGGGACAAGCAGCTGGGTACATTGCAGGTCGGGGACAAGGTTGTCGATTATTACCGGATCGCTGACTTGCCGGGCATCGAGCACCTGCCGTATTCGCTGAAGGTCTTGGTCGAAAACCTGCTGCGCCGCATTGACGGCGTCAACGTCACCGAAGACCAGGTCAACGAGCTGCTCAAGTGGGACCCGAATGCCGAACCCAGCCACGAGATTGAATTTGGCCCTTCGCGCGTCCTGATGCAGGACTTCACCGGTGTTCCGTGCATCGTTGACCTGGCCACCATGCGTGACGCGGTGGCGGAGTTGGGTGGCGACCCCGAGGTCATCAACCCACAGGTCGAGGCCGACATGGTCATCGACCACTCCGTGCAGATCGACAACTACGGTGTGGCCGACGCGGTCGCGCGCAACATGGACCGCGAATACCAGCGCAACGGCGAACGGTATCGTTTCCTGCGTTGGGGCCAGCAGGCGTTCAAGAACTTCCGCGTGGTGCCGCCGGGAACCGGCATCATCCATCAGGTCAACATTGAATATCTTGCCAAAGTCGTCATGAGCAAGCCGGGGGAGCGCGGGCGTGACCTCGCCTATCTCGATTCCTGCGTCGGCACCGATTCGCACACCACCATGGTCGGCGGTTTGGGCGTGCTCGGTTGGGGTGTCGGCGGTATCGAAGCCGAGGCGGCCATGTTGGGCCAGCCCATCTCCATGCTCGTCCCGCGTGTGGTCGGTTTTAAACTGACTGGTTCCATCCCCGAAGGCGTCACCGCCACCGACGTGGTGCTCACCATCACCCAGATGCTGCGCGAACACGGCGTAGTCGGCAAGTTCGTCGAGTTCTACGGCGACGGTGTCGCCTCCGTGCCGCTGGCCAACCGTGCCACCATCGGCAATATGAGCCCCGAGTTCGGCTCGACCTGCGGCATCTTCCCAATCGATCAGGTAACGTTGGATTATCTGCGCTTGACTGGTCGCAGCGACGAGCAGATTGCGCTGGTCGAAGCCTATGCCAAGGCCAATCGTCTCTGGGGTGACACCAGTGACCCCGATTACGTCGAGCCTGAATATTCCGAATACATGGAACTGGATTTGGGCACCGTCGTCCCGTCCATCGCTGGCCCGAAGCGTCCGCAGGATCGCATCCGTCTCGATCAGGCCAAAGAAATGTTCGAAAGAACTCTGTCAGACTACGAAACGCCGAAAACCAACCGGAATCCGGTGCCGGTACATACTGATTTCCGCGGTGATTTCGAGATCACGAACGGCGACGTCGCCATCGCCTCCATCACCAGCTGCACCAACACCTCCAACCCCTCGGTGATGATCGCCGCCGGACTGCTTGCCCGCGCCGCCCGCAAGCACGGTCTGAAGCCCAAGCCGTGGGTGAAGACCTCGCTGGCCCCAGGCTCGCAGGTCGTGGCCGACTATTTGAAGAAGGCCGGCCTGCAGGAGGACTTGGACTCATTGGGCTACGAACTGGTCGGTTTCGGCTGCACCACCTGCATCGGCAATTCCGGCCCGCTGTTGCCTGAGATTTCGAAAGCGGTCAACGACAACGATCTGACGGTGGTCTCGGTGCTCTCCGGCAACCGCAACTTCGAAGGGCGCATCAGCCCCGATGTCAAGATGAACTATCTGGCCTCGCCGCCGCTCGTGATCGCCTACGCCATCGCAGGCACGCTCGATTTCGACTTCGAAACCCAGCCGCTTGGCACGGACGCTAAAACCGGTCGCAAGATTTTCCTGCGCGATATCTGGCCTTCCAACGAGGAAGTCGCCAAAGTCGTCTCGGCCTCCGTCAACCGTGAGATGTTCGTGCGTGACTACGCCGACGTCTTCGAAGGCGACGAACGCTGGAAGTCCCTCGACGTGCCGAAGGGCGAGCGTTTCGCATGGGATCCGGATTCGACCTACGTGCGCAAGCAGATCTTCTTCGACGGCATGAGTGCCAATCCGCAGTCGGTGAGCGATGTCCGCGGTGCTCGCGTGCTGGCGTTGCTGGGTGACTCGGTGACCACCGACCACATCTCGCCGGCCGGCGCATTCCCCGCCTCGAGTCCTGCGGGCAAATACCTCTTGGAACACGGCATTCAGCCCAAGGACTTCAATTCCTATGGTTCGCGTCGCGGCAATCACGAAGTGATGGTTCGTGGCACCTTCGGCAACATCCGTCTGCGCAACCAACTGCTCGCCTCTGTGGGTGAAGAGGTACGTCCCGGCGGGTTCACCTACGATTTTGTCACTGGCAAGCCCTCCACGATTTTCGACGCCTCGCTCGATTACCACAAGGCCGGCACCCCGTTGGTCGTGCTCGCAGGTTCGGAATACGGCACCGGTTCGTCGCGCGACTGGGCGGCCAAAGGCACGCTGATGCTCGGCGTCAAGGTCGTCATCGCCCGCAGTTTCGAGCGCATCCACCGCTCCAACCTCATCGGCATGGGCGTGCTGCCCCTGCAGTTCCCCGAAGGCCAGTCGGCAGAGTCGTTGGGTCTCGACGGTACCGAAACCTACGATTTCCAAGGCATCGAGGCACTCAACAACGGCAAGATTCCCGAGACCGTCCACGTCGTCGCCACCAAGCCTGCGACTGATGATGGTGCGACCATCGCCACCAAGCCTGCGACCGAGGGCAAGTCCGCGACCGCTACCGGAACCTCAACCGGCGGCAAGTCCGCGACCAAGCCGATCGAATTCGACGCCACCGTCCGCATCGATACTCCAGGCGAGGCCGAATACTATCGCAACGGCGGCATTCTCCAGTACGTCCTGCGCCGGTTGATGAAATAGGCTCCAACACAAGTCGGCAGATAGGTTTTAAGAAATGGCGGAATAGAGCCAATCTCAAAAACCTATCTACCGACTTGTGCTTTGCTAAAGATCCGCCCGCTCCACAATCCTGCTCAGCAAAACGCGATTGACATCGAGTTTGGCGCATGCGGCCGAGAGCTCTGCCTTCACCGTGCGCTCGGAGATAAACATTTCCTTGGCGATTTCGGCATTGGAAAGTCCCTCTGCCGCCAGCATCGCGGCTTTGCGCTCGCGTTCGCCGAGTCCGGAAAGCAGCCTTCTCGCCTCGTCGCGTCGTGAACGGAAACGATCCTTCTCCAAATCATTCATGAGCTGGCGTTGGCTGTCGGTGTTGAATTGCGGGCTTCCCAGGCATACCGCCAAGATGTGCTTGACGATGTTTTCGGCGGGATCGGTTTTGGAGACGAATCCTTCGGCTCCGGCCTCGATGGCGCGTTCCACTGTGCTTGAAGGGCTGAGCGCCGTCAGAATCAGTACATGTGGCCGCGGTGCGAGTTGAAGCATCCGACGAGTCGCTTCGATGCCGTCCATGCCAGGCATATCGATGTCCATCAGCACCACGTCGGGATGTTCGCTTTTGGCGTGCTCCAGAGCCTGAGCCCCGTCGGTCGCCGTGGACAGCACCTCGATAGCACCGTCCGAAGATTCGGTGAGGATCATGGCCAGGGTCTGGCAAATCAGCGGGTCGTCATCGATGACGCTGACGGTGATTGGTTTGCTGGTGCCTTGCTCGGTGACGGTTTGCTCGCTCATGCTTGCAATTCTAGCGAATCACGGGCTACAAAAGCCTTCGGTCATTGAATTTCCGGTCTGTGGTAAACCGCGGAATGAATATGCTATGCAGCGTAAGTATTTTTGACCGATAATTTACAATTCCGTATCCGAATATCCTAAGATAAAGATCGCCCACGAAATAACGGTTTACCGATCAAGCATCACTTCGCGATCCATGGCAGCGAGACTTCGAGATTGAATTGCCCGCGTTGATCAAGTCCGTAGGAACAGTTGCCTCCGGCCGTATGCACACGCTCGGTGAGACCGGGAAGTCCTGCGCCGCCATTGCCTTGTGCAGGGCCGTTTGGAACGTTATGCACAACGGGGTTGATCAGATGCACGTGGATTCCCGCTTCCGGCCGGGCAGTGACCTCCAAGGAGACCGGTGCTCCCGGCGCGTGTTTGCGTGCGTTGGTCAGCCCCTCCTGAATGGCACGATAGGCCACTTTGCCGATGTTTTCGTTCAGCTCACTGAGCTGGTTGATGTCGATCCACGTCGAAAGTCTTGTCCCGTTATCGGTGGAAGAAGCCAGAAGCTCCTGTAAGGTGGCCCGGCTCAATGAGGTCTCGTCGCTTGCGGCAAGTGCATTCACCGCCGCCTGCGGGTCGCGTAGCATGTCGATGACGGTGTGTGCCTCGTTGACTGCCTGTGCCGCCTGGCTGCGTATCTGCTCGGATTCCCGTTTCGTTTGGTCTACCAATGCCGTCAGCGTGTCGTCGCTGCCAGTTTGATGATTCGAGCGCACTAGTTTTGCCAGTTTTCCGGTTTGTATGGTCAGTGCATTCGCGTTGAGCGCGACCAGTGACAAAGTATGAGCCAGGGTATCATGCGCTTCGGCGGCGATGGCATCGGAAAGCTGTTGGTTGCTCAAGCTTGTTTGCAGATTATTGGCTTGGGTCTGCGCCGCATTTGCCTTGAGTGTTTCGGCTTTGAGATTGGCGCGTGAACGGATGTGCAGGCCGATCAGCGTGGCAATGAGCACGCTGACGAGCGCCGCGATGATGGCCGTGACACGCATGGTGGTGATGCTGGATGCCAGAACAATGGGGTCGTGCGCGGTGTCTGCCCGTGGTTTGGCGAAGAAAACCGCCCATACCGAGCGCTTCAATGGTTGCAACGTGTCGCGTACCTGGGCGAATACCGCGATGGCGGTGGCTATGACAATCGCCACAATCGAGCGTCGCTGCCCTGAACGACGTGCCAACAGCGCGCTCAGGGCCATGGTGGAGAGGATGGAATCAAACGGGAATACCAATACCAGCAGGCAAGCGAAAAGAAAAACGTATTCCGGATATGTAGATCTTTTCAGGAAGATGAATCCCACGGCCAGCGAGAGCAACAGCGACAAGATGCTCCAGATTGCGCCCAGCCCGCCTTGCTTGACGGCATCGGACATGAGAAATACCGTCTCCACAAAGCACATCAGATCGGCGAAAACAATCATGGCGACGGTGCACCACCATTTGGTGTCCACCTCCACGAACTGCGAATCATCCGAAAGTATGCCCAAATGTGATAGCAGATGCTGCGAACCGGGCGTTAAAGAGGTCATGAAACTATTCTATGGGATGGATATACGGGAAGGCCATTGGGCGTTTGGGCTAAAACGATTACGGAAGTTTGCCCTTTCGGGCGGTCAGTTTGGTCCTTTGGTCCAATGGAAAACCGTTTCATATGAAGAAATAATGTGCTTAAGGACGTTGCCGAGAATCGTTGAGGTTTTCCTGACGTCTTTCATTATCGGTCTCAAAGACAAGGGAACAACATGCCAGATTCACCTCAATCCAGCAACGGACAAAAGAAAATCGAAGACAATATACAAGGTTCGCCGTCGAACAATCCGATCAATGCTTCGCGGGGCAACGGTTTTGCGCAGGCCGAAGGTGCAACGGGCGGCACGCCAGATTCGCCCGCAGACAATGCAAATATGTCAATGGCGCGGAATCCGTTTCCTGTGGTCAACGGGGGTGTGCACTCGCCGAATGCCCAATATAACGGGCGTCCGGGCCGCAACAAGCCGGAGCATCTGTCGGCCGGTGGCGTCACCGCACTGGTTCTGGGCATTGTGGGCACGGTGCTGAGTTTCATTCCCATCGTCAACAATGTCGCAGCCGTCCTGGGCGTCATCGGCGTGGTGTTCGGTGTCATCGGCTTGTTCGGGGTATTCAGAGGCAAGAAGCGCGGCAAAGCGCTCACCATCGCCGGTGTCGTGCTGAGTATTGTCGCCATCGTCATCACGCTGGGTATGCAATCGTCTGCAAGCAAGGCGTTCGATTCGGCCTCCAAAAGCGTGCCTTCATCCACCTCGCAACAGCAGTCGCCCCAGCAAAAGAAAGCAAATGTGCCTATGGAATATACTAATGCGCTGGCTTCGGCCAAGACATATAGCGACACCATGCATATGAGCAAACAGGGTATTTACGATCAACTAACCAGCGAAGCGGGTGACAAGTTCAGTGCACAAGCGGCACAATATGCTGTCGACAATCTCAAAGCGGATTACAATGCGAATGCCCTCGCAGCGGCCAAATCGTATGAGAAAAACATGCATATGAGCCCAGAAGCCATACGAGAGCAGCTTACTGCGTCTGCCGGTGATAAATTCACTCCTCAGGAAGCTGACTATGCAATCCAGCATCTTAACGATTAGTTTCGCCATCACTGAGCCCGACTTGATGAGTGTCTCTATGCGAGGAATCGCAATTCGACGTAGTGATCATGCCGAGTGATTGGTTCCGGAGAAATAAAAAAGTCGGTCGACAGCAAATCAGAAATGGCTTCATTACGCCATTTTGATATTGCTGTCGGCCGACCTTTTTATTTGAATGTCAGTTGTCGCTGTTGCCGAAGATCTGCAGCAGGTAGAGGAACATGTTGATGAAGTCGAGGTAAAGGTTCAGGGCGCAGATGATGGAGATGCGGTTGAACATCACGGTGTCGCCGGAACGCTCGGCCACGTCGAACATGGCGCGCGTCTGCTGGGCATCGTACATCGTCAATCCTGCGAAGATGACGAGGCCGATGGCGCCGGTGATCATCAGCGTGGTGTGCGAGGGCGCGAGGAACATCATGATGACTTCGCCGACCAGCAGAACCAAAAGCGCCACGAAGAGAATCGGGCCGGCCTTGAGCATGTCCTTCTTGGTGGTCAGGGAAAGCATGGTGAGCACGAAGAAGAACGCGACGCACATGCCCAGCGCGATGCCGATGGACGGCAGGCTGTAGGTCGCGAAAATCGTCGCGAGCGTAAAGCCGGTCAGCGCCGCGTAAAGGTAGAACAGCACGTGTGCGGTGCCGACGCTCATCTTGTCGATGCGCCAGCCCAAAACGATGGCGATGGCCACCTGCACCACGGCCAGGCCGATCCAGCCGACCATGCCCGTCGCCATCAGGAAACCATCAAGAGCGCCGGTCATCTGTGTGAGAACGGCGACCACGGCCGTGAGCAGCAGGCCAAGCGTCATCTCGCCGTATGCCTTGGTGGTGGAGACGTGGCGTGCGTGCTCGAAGGAATAGGCGGTCTGCCCGTTCATCGTCATCGTCGGCGCGGCTGTTCCGACGCCCGCGCCTGCGTATGCCGGCTGCCCATACTGAGGCTGGGCATAGGGCTGGCCATATTGCATGTTCTGACCTTGGCCGTACGACGGTTGGCCGTAGGGCTGTCCCTGCGGCTGTCCGTACTGGTTGTATTGCGGCTGTCCGTAGTTCTGCTCATACGGTGCCGGCTGCCCGTAAGGCTGCTGCGCGTTGTTGTTTTCAGGCTTGTTCCCGAAAGCCATGCCTGCTCCTTTTATCGATTTTCGATTGAAATTTTCTTTATGACTAAATACTACCGGCACAGTCTGGCAATTGGCTGAGTGTGAACAACAAAAAATACGGGAATAAAATTTGCCGGTTCCTGGGTACACCAGAAACCGGCAAAACGATATGGGAAAACGAAATCTTGGCGGCTTTTACTTCTTCGGGTCGAAGGTCTGCGAGGTCGGCGCTTCCTCCTGCTGGGGAGCGCCGTTGATGTCGCGGTGGATGTTCTGCATCTGCGTTTCGATGTTCTGCAGGCTGCGCGCGCAATCGAGCAACGTCTGCGAATGTTCGGTCAACTTGGCGTCAGGCAGGTTGGACTTGTAACGCAGGGCGTGCTCGAGGCTGGCCCAGTAATCCATGGCGATGGTGCGGAACTGCACCTCGACGGGTGTGTAGTGCTCGCCATTGGAAAGGAAAACCGGCACGGCATAGATGACGTGAAGGCTGCGGTAGCCGTTCTGTTTCGGGCTTTTGATGTAGTCCTTGACGCGCAGCACCTGGATGTCGGATTGGCTGGAAAGGTAGTTGGCCACGGAATAGACGTCATCGCGGTAGTTGCAGATCACGCGGATCCCGGCCACGTCGAAAAGGTTGTCGCGGATGGATTTCGTGCACATCGGCAGGTTGCGGCGTTGCAGTTTGCCGAGAATCGAGTTGACGGATTTGAGCCTGCGTTCCATATGGTGGATGGGGTCGTGCGCGAAATGGACATGGAACTCGCTGTCGAGCACTTCAAGCTTGGTGCTGATTTCGTACATCGCGCCTTCGTAGACCTGCATCATGTCGATGAATTCGGTGATTTCGCCGGAAGGGAAAACAGACTTTTCCGGCTCTACGCTGCCGGTTTCGGCCACTTTTTCGAGCCTTGCCTGGATTTCTGCGGTGTTAATGCGTTCGTGTCGATCAAGTATCACGTCTTACCATCATAACGAGTCCCGTCTATCTAAACTGGACGTTTCCTTAAAAACCAACGAAAAAGCGTAGGTTATGCCCGCCGTTAGAATCACGAATGATACAGCAAACGGCGATTTCGGGAGGTGGGCACATGGCCGCCAATGGCAGCAACGCCCGTGTCGTTTCCATTATCGGGCCCACCGCTTCGGGCAAAACCGGTCTGGGTATCGCGTTGGCGCGACGGCTTGGTGAGCGTGGCCGGAAAGCGGAGATTGTCAACGCCGACGCCTACCAGATGTACCGTTCCATGGATATCGGCACCGCCAAGGCGAGTGCACAGGAACAGGCGGCGGTGCCGCATCATCTGCTCGACATCATCGATCCCGGCGAAACCATGACCGTCGCGAGGTTCCAGAAACTGGCGCGTCGGAAAATTGCGGAGTTGCAGGGCAGGGGAGTCCGCCCGATTCTGGTCGGCGGTTCAGGTCTCTATGCGCGTGCGGCCATCGATGACATTTCGTTTCCCGGCACCGATCCGAAGGTACGTTCGCGGCTTGAGCAACGTGAGCAGACCGAGGGAGCCGGGGCGTTGTATGACGAACTGCAGCGCAAGGATCCTGAGGCCGCCGAGCGTATGGATCCGCACAACGCCCGTCGCACCATCCGCGCGCTTGAGGTCATCGAAATCACTGGCAGGCCTTATTCCGCAAGTCTTCCGCGTTACCGTTACGTCATTCCGTCGGTGCAGATCGGCCTTGACCTGCCACGTGAGGAACTTGACCGGCGCATCGACATCCGCACCGAGCAAATGCGTGAGCAGGGGTTCGTCGACGAGGTGCGTCGCATTCGCCCGCTTCTTGGCATCACCGCCTCGCGCGCCTTGGGCTACGCCCAAATCGAAGCGTATCTTGACGGGAAAATGAGCGAGGACGAGGCGTTCGCCGACATCGCACAGAAAACGAAGCGCTTGGCCCGCAAACAGATGGGATGGTTCGGCCGCGATCCGCGGATTCATTGGCTTGACGCGCTTGACGATGAGTTGACCGATAAAACGCTGGATATTGTGGCGAGGGCCAATGCCGGCGAATACGACGAGGCCGACGCCCATGCCGACGAGCGTCACGTCACCCACCATTTGGGTGACATCGCCGACCAGTGAGAAAAGCGCCAAAACTGCTTGCACATGGTGCTTTTTGCACGCCGTCAGTGACAAAAGCACCAAAAACGAGCTTAAATGGTGCTTTTCCCCGCAGTAATGCGCGAATCAGTGAGAAAAGCACCAAAATAGGCCTTAAAAGGTGCTTTTTTCACTGGTTGCGCGCGTTCAGTGCGCGGGGCCTTGCTCCCAACCGGAGATGAGGAAGATTCTGGTCGGGTTGGCAAGCCGGATGATCGAGGCGAACATACGCTCAAGACCGGAGATGTCATGTTCGAAAAGCGCAAGATCAGTCGCGTCCCGATAGCCTTCAAATGTGACCGTGCCCCAGTTCAAATCCCAACCTAGGGCATGCGTGAGTTCGGAAATGAAGATGCGCAGCACCATGCCGTTGCCGTAATTGAAGGGGTGCAGTGCGTTCAATTCGTCGTAGATGCCCGCCAGAGCGTGGATGAATCCTGCTCGGTCGAGTCTGGAAAGATGATCCTTTTCATTAAGTTGTGAGAATATGTTGGCCGCTCCGGTTTCGATAAGCGAGGCGGGGAAATACGGGCTTGGGGGTTGATGATTTTGAGGAGAATCCGAACGGTCGGTTCTGTTCGGTTGATTCGCTTTATTCTTCATGTCGTGATTTGTAGCGGTACCGCCTTCGCTGCGCAACGTTCCTGCCCTGTTCATCGCCCCGACGAAAAGCCCACGATGAATGATTTTGAGCTCGTCAAGCCCGCCATAAGCCGGCCATCCGCAATCGATGATCCGTACACAACGTGCGAAAATCCGGTCGTCACGAAGCTGTGTCTCGTCGGGCTTTCGGACTTGATCCTGCTTCTTATTACCCAGCTGTGTTTGATTAGATTTTTTAGTTCCATTTTGTTGGTCGTCTTGATTGTCGTTATCGGTCCCTGCAAATTTGATCGACGTTTTTTCGCTGGCCTCGTTTTCATCGGCGTCGAAGATTTCGGAGTTCCGGGATTTCGACTTTTCTTGGCGTAAACGTTGTGCCTGCTTCTCGGGTGTGCCGACGAAATCCGAAAGATCAATCGTGCCGCGCTGGTAGCTGTTTGCGGCCGCAACCATCGCGTCGCTCGGCACGATTGAGGAAAGCTCGCAGTTCTTATATGAGAACGCGACGGCGCTCGCACGTTCGGCAGGGGTCATGACCATGCCTCCATCGTAAGGCCATGGGCGAAATTGTCTTCGTTCGGCACCGTTGCGGGACGGTGATATCAATGACACTTTTATGCGCGGGGTGCCTTGGCTTTTGTGCTGTTAAGAGGTTTGCAGAAAAAGCGAGGGCCATGAAGCCATTTGGAAACTGTTCTTTTAACTATTACGACTTTCTTTGCGAAAGGCGTGAAATTTCCTCTGCATTTGAAAGGGTTGGGCAGGTTGGCCGTCCAACGCGTCCAACGGGGCGGGCTTGAAGTAGAATCACTGTTGTTATGGCACGTAAGACACAGACGAATGGCAAGAGCACCAAGACCCGTCGCAGTAAGGCGAACGGGTCTTCTTCTGATAAGAATATCGAGGCGACGAAGGTCATGCCACCCGCCGATGCCTCGTTCTTCGAGCGTCACTCCACGTTGTGCCGCATAGCCGGTTTCTTCGCGTTGGTGATTATCGCCATCATGTTCTGCGCCTCGGAATGGTTCCATGTCGACGGGTTCCTCGGCCATTGGCTGCACATGCTCGCCGCAGGCCTGTTCGGCATGATGAGCGTGGTGCTGCCGCTCTTTTTGCTCGTTCTGGCCTATCAGGTTTTGCTTGACCCCACCAAACACAAGCGCAACTGGCGGCTGATTGTCGGCTGTGCGCTGCTGTTCTGGTCGATCTGCTCGATTATCGATGCCATCGTCGCCTCCCCGTCACGCGATTTCAATATGGACGTGCTGCGTGGGGCCGGCGGCCTGCTTGGTTTCGCGTTGGGCTCTCCGTTGGCATGGGGCCTTTCCAGCATTTTCGCCGTCATTATTTTCGTGGTGGTGGTGATATTCTCGCTGCTGCTCATCATCAAGCTCGACATCACCAAGATTCCCGAGCAGCTGCAGGAGTGGTCGCAGCGCCGCAAAAGTGGGGACGGCAATGAAGGTGACACATCTGAAAATGCAGTCGTGAACACGCAAAGCGAGCAGTTCCCGAACGAAGTGCGTGTAGGCGACGAAACGCTGCAACTCGCTGAAGGCGTGCCGACCCACGATGGCAATGACGAAGAAAACGTAACCGACGCGACGGCACAGCCACGCAAGCGCGGTATCGGCGCATTCTTCTCCCGTATTTTCGGCCATGGGGATTCCGACGGCGACGACGACGGGAAACTGGAACGTTATGCTGGCGACGAGGCCTTCGACAGGGCCGCCGACCTCAATGGGCAGACCGATGAAACGCAGATTATCGAAGAGCACCGGCAGCCGCTGGTCGACCCGGTCACCGGCGAACTCCAGAGTGTCGCCGATGGGGTAGCACCGTCTTCTGCCATTCCGGCGAGCACAGGCGGATCAGGCAGCCTCACAGCCGGCAACATGGCAAATTCGGGTGCTGCGGCGAATGTCCGGTCTGGGATTTCCGGAGCCCCAACTGCAACCGGTCTTTCCGGCCCCTACGGAACCGCCATGGATTCCGAGGCTCCTGCCGCTGACCATACCAGCGATCCTTGGGCTGTGGTGGGCAAGGATGGCAGTGTCGCCGGAGCGGTGTTGCCGCAAGTCAAAGGCATTGGCGGGGGAGCCGCAAATCTGCCCGCTTCCGTCGCCAATCACGACGGAGATGACTCGGTGGCCAGGCACGAAGCCGAAAACGCCGCGGACGAGGAAGACAACCGGCCCTACCATCTTCCCAGCCTCGATATCCTGGTGAAAGGCAAGCCGCATCTGGCTCGCACCCAGGCCAACGACAACGTCATCAAGGCGCTGACCGCCACCTTCCACCAGTTCCACGTCGACGCCAAGGTCGTCGGCTTCCTGCGCGGCCCGTCGGTCACGCAGTATGAGGTCGAGCTGGGCCCGGGCGTGAAGGTCGAAAAGGTCACCAACCTGCAGCGCAACATCGCCTACGCCGTGGCCTCCACCGATGTGCGCATCCTCTCGCCGATTCCCGGCAAATCCGCCATCGGCATCGAGATTCCCAATATCGACCGTGAAATCGTCCACTTGGGAGACGTGCTGCGCAGCGACAAGGCCATGAACGACCCGAACCCGATGCTTGCCGGCGTCGGCAAGGACGTCGAAGGCCATTTCGTCACCGCCGACCTCACCAAGATGCCGCATCTTCTGGTCGCGGGTGCCACCGGATCCGGCAAGTCCAGCTTCATCAACTCCATGCTCACCTCGTTGATCATGCGTGCCACCCCTGAGCAGGTGCGCCTGATCATGGTCGACCCCAAGCGCGTCGAGCTTTCCGCCTACGCCGGCATACCGCACCTCTTGACCCCGATCATCACTGACCCGAAGAAGGCTGCGCAGGCGTTGGAATGGGTCGTCAAGGAGATGGACGCCCGCTACGACGACCTCCAGTATTTCGGCTTCCGTCACATCAAGGACTTCAACAAGGCCGTGCTCGCCGGCAAGGTCCATGCCCCGCTCGGCTCCAAACGCAAGGTTGCCCCGTATCCGTATATCGTCGTGGTCGTCGACGAGATGGCCGATCTGATGATGCTGGCCAAGAACGACGTCGAAAGCTCGATCCAACGTATTACGCAGTTGGCGCGTGCTGCCGGCGTCCACCTTGTGCTCGCCACGCAGCGCCCGTCCGTCGATGTCATCACCGGCCTGATCAAGGCCAACATTCCCTCACGTCTGGCTTTCGCCACCTCGTCGGCCACCGATTCCCGAGTCATCCTCGACACCACCGGTGCCGAATCGCTGATCGGTCAGGGTGACGCCCTCTTTCTGCCGATGGGTTCGGCCAAGCCGATCCGCGTGCAAGGCTCGTGGGTCGGGGAGTCCGAGATTCGTAAGGCCGTCGAATTCGCTCGAACCCAACGCAAGCCGCACTATCGCGAGGATATTGAGGAGATGGCCAAGAAGGCCGAAGAAAACGAGACGCATCCCGACGAGGAAATCGGCGACGATATGGACACGCTCTTGGAAGCGGCGAAGCTTGTGGTCACCACTCAGTTCGGTTCCACCTCGATGCTCCAGCGCAAGCTGCGCATCGGTTTCGCCAAGGCCGGTCGCATGATGGATCTGCTCGAATCGCGTGGTGTCGTAGGTCCGTCCGAGGGCTCGAAGGCCCGTGAGGTTCTGGTTCAGCCGCAAGACCTGACCCAGGTCCTCGACTTCATCCAAGGCAAGAGCGGTGCTGTCGCGCCTTCCGCTTCCGCCGGCCCCGCTGAGCAATAGCTGGTTAGGCATTTCCGTCGGTGGCCATTGCCTTCGCTGCTCCGTCACTCGCCACGCCACGGTATCGTAGCCGCGCTATGGTATTGGGTATGCAACAACGAGATGGGAAACAATCGCTTCTGGACGGGTGGAACAGCCCCCCGAATCTGGTGACCTACACGCGCATCGTGCTGGTCCTTATATTTCTGTGGGCCGATATCGCCGCAGGTTCATGGGGGCAACGCAATCCGTGGATGCGTTTCGCCGCTGCAATGCTGTTCATTGTGGCTGCTTCGACCGACAAGCTCGACGGCTGGATGGCCCGAACGTACAACCAGGTCACCGAACTCGGCAAGCTGATGGATCCCATCGCCGACAAGCTCCTGATTTGCTCGGCGCTGGTCGTCGCCTCGGTTTTCGGCGAGGTGCCGTGGTGGGTGACGGTCCTCTTCCTTATCCGTGAGATCGGCATCACTGTAATGCGTTTCTTCGTCATCGATACCGGTGGTAAGGTCATCGCGGCGCAAAAGGCCGGCAAATACAAGACGCTGACCCAGTGCATCGGCTTGGGCATGTTGCTGATGCCAGTCTGGGCGTTGTCCTCGAAGATCACCAATCCTGGATTGGTCGCTTTCGCAGGCGGAATTCCAACGTTTTCGCATGTCGGCGCGGGCATTCCCGTTTGGTGGTCGTGCTATTACACCGTCACCGGTCTGCTTATTTTCGTTGCGCTGATACTGTGTCTTTATTCCGGTTATGTTTATGTCCGCAATGTGGTGAGGGCGCGAAAAACCAAGTAAGAGCTTGTAGAATCTGCCCCAAACCGACCGCCGACCGAACGGCAAGCGGGTTTGGGGCGTTTTTATAGGTTTGGATATCGGATATCCTTAAGACCTATAAAACGCTTGTTCAGGAGGAAATATGCGGGAATATGTGCAAACGCCCGATGGCGACTCGCAAGCCATACAGGATTTTGAAGGCATGGTCTCAAGCGGCGCGGTTTCCGAAATCCAACCACGTTGCGACGAACTGGCGTCTCGGATTCTCGACGGGGCCAAGTCTCGCAATTGGAAGATCGCAGCGGCCGAATCCTTGACCGGAGGGTTGTTGGCGGATGCTTTCGTACGCATCCCCGGGGCCTCCGACGTCTTTCTCGGTTCCGCGGTAACCTACGACATCAAGGCCAAGGCGAGTGTGCTGGGCGTGGACGGCGATTTGTTGGATAAAGAAGGTGCCGTGCACCCTGAGGTGGCCCGACAAATGGCTTTTCGCACCTCCCGGCTTTACCGTCAGAGACAATATGGTGATAGAGTTCTAGGACTATCGACCACAGGTGTGGCCGGTCCGGGCCCCGATGGCGACAAACCAGCGGGTCTTGTCTATATCGGTATCAGTGTTCCCGCTAACACCGGTGCCGATGCCCGTCGGATCGTCGCGGCCAAATTGCGGCTTTCCGGCTCGAGAGAAGAGGTTCGGAGACTTACGGTATTTAATGTATTGCAGCTTGTGACGCAGCTCACAACGCTCACAGAGGAATAAATGCTCCCCTCAGCTGTTGATGAAAGTGACAACATGAACAGTACAACGGATAAGAGGGGTGGCGTAATGGAAACGATGACTCGACCACAGGAGCAGATGGGAATGAACACGCTTGCATCAGGGGCGACGCGCCCAAGCAATGCGCGCAACAGGGATTTGACCCCTGCTCAGCGACGCGCGGTGGCTTTCGCACAACAACAGGTTTTGAAGGCACGTGCGGCCAAGAAGGCGAAGGATGAACGCCAGGCGGTACTCAACAGGATGTGGCAGGAAGAGGATGCCGAGCAGTCCAAGCCCAGGGCTGCCGCGCGCAAGCACGAGAGCGACGGCGAAAGCCGCGACATCTCGTTGCGTGAGGCCATCGGCCATGTGCTGCGCGACCTGCGTACCCGCGACCACAAGACCTTGCGTGAGGTCAGTGAGAAGGCCGGTGTCTCGCTCGGATATCTTTCCGAAGTCGAACGCGGGCAGAAGGAGGCCAGCTCCGAACTGCTTGCGTCCATCGCCGAATCGCTTGGGCTGAGCACCGCGCAGATGCTGCGTATGGTGGCGGATTACCTCGATTACAACGAGTCGTGACCTGCGGTTTCATAACCATTTGAATAGTTGAAGGGTCCATCGGCATTGAGCCGGTGGGCCCTTTGCTTTTGTCGGATTCGATTTCATGTTTCACGAGATTTGAATTTGTGATATCGGATATTGCGCATAGGTTGTTGCTTGCGATTCCGGCATTGTCGGCGGTGGCCTCCAGAATTTCGCGGACAGATTCGTATTCATCTGCGCTGATAGACTAAGCGTCGTGAAAGAACGTGAATTTTGGCAGTTGCTGGAGGAAGTGCTGGGGCGCTCATACGGGCGTTCGCTGGCACGCGATCAGGTGCTGACGGCGCTTGACGACATGACGGTGGTCGAAGCGCTCGCCGCTGGTGTCGAGCCGCGCGTGGTGTGGAACGTCTTGTGTGACCAGTTGCAGGTTCCGGATTCGAAGCGTTGGGGCAAGGACCACAACGCGCCGCCGCTTCCGGCGAAATAAATTTTTATCATCACATGTCCCTTCCGGCGCGTCCATTCGAACAAATGTTCGCATGTTGTTCTATGATTATTTTTGACAGCAGGAACGAATAAACGGGGTTAGAGGCTCAAAAGCCCGGAAAACCACGGCGTGTCGAAAAGGCAAGCATTCGACCACATAACCCCGTTGAGCTTGCATAAGTGACGGTTGGCTCCGTATTCTGGTAGTGCAGGAGCGGACGTAAAGGAGAACGATGGCACAGCAATCAAAGACCGCGAAAGGCGGCAAAGCCAAGAACGCCGAGCCCAAGGCCAACGGTGAGCACGGCATCGATCCGCGCAAGCAAGCCGCGCTTGATACCGCGTTGAAGCAGGTTGAAAAGGACTTCGGCAAAGGTTCCGCGATGCGGCTTGGCGACAAGCCCGTACAGAACGTCGAAGTCATTCCCACGGGTTCGCTGGCACTTGATATGGCGCTGGGAATCGGGGGGCTGCCGCGTGGCAGGATCGTTGAGATCTACGGCCCCGAGTCTTCCGGCAAGACCACGTTGGCGCTGCATGCGGTGGCCAACGCTCAGAAGGCCGGGGGAGTGGCCGCCTACATCGATGCGGAACACGCGCTCGACCCGGTCTATGCCAAGAAGCTTGGCGTCGATACGGATCAGTTGATCATCTCCCAGCCGGACAACGGCGAGCAGGCGCTTGAGATCGCGGACATGCTGGTGCGCAGCGGCGCTCTGGATGTCGTGGTCATCGATTCGGTGGCGGCTTTGGTCCCGAAGGCCGAAATCGAAGGCGAGATGGGCGACAGCCACGTCGGCCTGCAGGCCAGGCTCATGAGCCAGGCGCTGCGCAAGATGACCGGTGCGCTGGCCCAGTCCAACACTACCGCCATCTTCATCAACCAGCTGCGTGAGAAGATCGGTGTCTTCTTCGGCAGCCCGGAGACCACCACCGGCGGCAAGGCGTTGAAGTTCTATGCCTCCGTGCGTCTTGACATCCGTCGTATCCAGACCTTGAAGAACGGTGACGAGGCCATCGGCAACCGCACCAAGGTCAAGGTCGTCAAGAACAAGATGGCTCCGCCCTTCAAGTTCGCCGAGTTCGACATTCTTTACGGGGAGGGCATCTCCAAAGAGGGTTCCGTGCTCGATATGGCCTTGCAGTGCGATGTCGTCAAGAAGTCCGGTTCTTGGTTCACCTACGAGGGCGACCAGCTGGGGCAGGGGCGTGAGAACGTCCGCCAGTTCCTCAAAGACAATCCGGCGCTGACCGACGAGATCGAACGCAAGGTCAAGATCAAGTACGGCCTTATTCCTGATGATTCCAAGCCGGCTGACGGTGGCGATGGCGAAGCTGCCGACCCGGCTCCGGCCGATGCCAAGGGCGGGGCCGGTGCTTCTGATGGCGAAGGCAACGCCTCGTCATCAGATTCGGGCTCGAAAGTCTGATTAGCCGGAGTCGGTTCCATGATCAGCGTCGAGGAATTTTTGCAAGGTCGTCATTTGCCGGATGCTTCATCCGGCGATGGCGATCACGCTCGAACTGATGCGGATGATTCCGTCCGTTTGCAGGATGCCCAATACGCTGCCGCATCCGATTCATCAGGTATCGGGACAATGGGCGGAGCTTCTTTGACGTCGGGTGCCCGCCAGTCGGCGGCTGTCCGGGAAAGTCGAGACGGTTTTGACAAGGGTGAGGATGCCCCTTCTGCTGATTGTCATGGTGCCGGTGTTTTCTTGGCCAGCAGTGCCGGTAAGTCCGCCGACGCCTCCAAGCCTGCACGATTCAAGCGCCCCAATCGGGCCCATACCCATGCGGTTGCGGTGACCAGCAATTACACCAGCGGTTTTGGTGGCAGCCTCGATGCCGAAGACACGTTCAATGGGTCACATGGACGCAAAAAATACGGCAAATACGGTCGCGGGCGCGGACGCCGAAATACTCGTTACCGCAAATACCGCAGCGGAGCGCCCATGAAACGTGTGCCGGACGATCCGGCTGACGTTGATGCCTGCCGAGAGGCGGCGCTGACTCTGCTTGATGCCGCTGCGCGTTCTTCCAGTGCGCTTATCAAACGGTTGGTCGACAAGGGCTATGACCCGGTGGTTGCTGAGGATGTGGTGATGCGCCTGGTCGATGTCCATCTCATCGATGATGAGGAATACGCCCGTAGTGTGGTACGCAGCTGTGCCGGGCGGATGCTTGGTTTTCGGGGCACCACCATGGAACTCAAGCGCAAAGGCGTTGACGATAAATTGGCGCAGAACGTGGCGGCCGAAGCTCGCGAGCAGGGCGTATTCGAGGATGCCGCCTGGCAGTTGGGACGCAAAGTGGCGGCGAAGACGGAAGGCTTGGAACGTGAGGTCCGTCGCCGTCGTTTCTGGAGTGCCGGAGGGCGAAAAGGCCACGATCCGGAAACCTTGCGCCGTGTGGCCCACGAGTTGTTCGATAATCAGGGAATCGCCTGATTCTTTTCCGGCGTATGCACAATTCGGTATAAGTCTTCCGACGGGCGTTGTTTGATGTTGGGCAACGGGCATCGGTTTCCATGTAGTTCGTGAGTCTGCAATTTATCCGATGCGTCATACGTGGGTAAGATTTTAAGCAAGATGATGTTTCGCTTGCATTGAATTGGTGTAGGGAATGTCATTGTGGAATACTGCTTTGTATCCAAAACTGAAAAGTGAAGTGAGACCTCGTATACCCCGGGTTCTGTCATGTGTTGCCACACGGATGATCATCCATCTCGACCTGACGTCGCCGCCAGGCTCCAGCAGCCTACCCGAAGGCCGGGCGAGCAGCCCGTGCCGAAGCCTATGGCTCCGACGTGCCTTCTGCTTGGCCTTGCTCCCGATGAGGCTTGCCAGCGGCCATCTGTTGCCAGTGGCCCGGTGGTCTCTTACACCGCCGTTTCACCCTTACCCGACCGAAGTCGGGCGGTCTGCTTTCTGTTGCGCTTGCTCTCAGGTCACCCCGGGCGGACGTTATCCGCCATCGTGCTCTATGGAGCCCGGAAGTTCCTCAGCCGGCTCGGAAAACCGAACGCGGCCGCGACCATCATGAGGTCTCACAAATACTCGATTATAGCAAATGAGAACGCTCGGCGTTGCGGAAAAGCGAACGGCGTATTTTTCGGGCAACACCCAGCTTGCCTCAAGGTAAGACGCTAGACTGGAACTAGCAGCATAGCAGTAACGTGGCTGCTGGCACATCAGGCGGGGCAGACCCGCCGAACCTAACAGGAGGTCGACCATGGATATTGTCGTCACCGGACGTCACATGCAAGTCAATCAAAAGTTCCGTGATGTAGTGGACACGAAGATGAAGCGTGTCACGTCGATTGCCCCGGACGCCGCCCGCGCCCAGATCGTCGTGTCGCGCGAAGGCAACCCACGCCAGGCCGACACCGCCAAGCGCGTCGAGATCACCATCGAGGCCGGTACCACTGTGGTACGCGCCGAAGCTTCAAGTTCCGACGAATACAGCGCCCTCGATATCGCCTTGGATAAGCTGACGCTGCGTCTGCGTCGCGTACGTGACCGTCGCAAGAGCCATCGTCCGACCCGCAAGGAACAGAAGACCGTCGATATGGGTGTCGTTCCCATCGACGAGCCGATCAACCCCGAGCCCACCGCATTGCAGGAACCCGAAGAAGTGGAGCATCCGCTTTCCACCGACCTTGGTCCCGGCGAGAGCGTCGAGGTGCAGGTCGGGGACACCCCGATCGTCATCCGCCGCAAGCTGCATATCGCCGAGCCGATGACCATCGACGAGGCGCTCTATGAGATGGAGCTCATCGGTCACGACTTCTTCCTGTTCGTCAACAGCGAGACGAACCGTCCTTCCGTCGTCTATCGCCGTCACGGCTGGAGCTATGGCGTCTTCGAAATCGACACCGCCGAAAACGTCAAGAAGGCGCACAAGGCCGCCAAAAACAAGAAGTAGGGACGGTCGGATTCCAGACTGTCTGGCTTAGCCAATAAGACACACAGGACTGGACTCCATTGATCAGCCTTTGTCGGCCCGCCGGAAAATCAACCGGTGGGCCGATTT
Organism: Bifidobacterium sp. ESL0728; assembly: GCF_029392015.1. Lineage (NCBI taxonomy): Bacteria > Bacillati > Actinomycetota > Actinomycetes > Bifidobacteriales > Bifidobacteriaceae > Bifidobacterium > Bifidobacterium sp. ESL0728. The sequence goes on along the minus strand of NZ_CP113925.1, from coordinate 1,651,855 downwards.
ATATATAGTTGAAAATCACTATATTTTACAGGTGTCGATCGTCGATAACGCAAAAAATCTGCGCCGTCGCGTAAGATGAACAATAGTCTGTGCCAAGCCTCGGTTGGCTTGGTCTTGCTCGTTTATGGGAAACGAACTAGGGAGCGAAATTGGTAGATATCGTCGATAAGGCCCTGCGTATGGGTGAAGGCCACCAAATCAAGAAGCTTGAGAACGTGGCCAAGGCGACTAATGCACACGAGGACGAGATCGCGGCGCTGAGCGACGAAGAGCTTTCCGGGCAAACCGCCAAGTTCAAGCAGCGTCTCGACAATGGCGAGGATTTGGACAAACTCATGCCCGAGGCTTTCGCGACGGTTCGCGAAGTCTCCAAGCGTACGCTTGGCCAGCGGCACTTCGACGTGCAGCTGATGGGCGGCGCCGCCCTGCACTGGGGCAACATCGCCGAGATGAAAACCGGTGAAGGCAAGACCCTGGTCGCCACCCTTCCTTCATACCTGAACGCGCTTGAGGGCAAAGGCGTCCACATTGTCACCGTCAACGACTACCTCGCCAGCTACCAGAGCGAGCTGATGGGCCGTATCTTCCGCTTCCTCAAAATGAACGTCGGCTGCATCATCACCGACCAGAAGCCGGCCGAACGTCGCAAGCAGTATGAGGCGGATATCACCTATGGCACCAACAACGAGTTCGGTTTCGATTACCTGCGTGACAACATGGCATGGGAGAAGAACGAGCTGGTGCAGCGCGGCCATCATTACGCCATCGTCGATGAGGTCGACTCCATCTTGATTGATGAGGCACGTACGCCTCTGATCATTTCCGGTCCCGCCGAAGGCGGTGTGACCCGTTGGTACCGCCAGTTCGCAAAGCTCGTCACCAAGCTCACCCGCGACGAGGATTACGAGGTCGACGAGAAGAAGAAGGTCGTCGGCATTCTCGACCCGGGCATCACCAAGGTCGAGGATTTCCTTGGCATCGACAATCTTTACGAGCCCAGCAACACCGCGCTGATCGGTTACCTCAACAACGCCATCAAGGCCAAGGAACTCTTCCTGCGCGATAAGGACTACGTCGTCACCGGCGGCGAAGTGCTCATCGTCGACGAACACACCGGCCGTGTGCTTCCCGGCCGTCGTTACAACGAAGGCCTCCATCAGGCCATCGAAGCCAAGGAAGGCGTCGAGGTCAAGGCTGAGAACCAGACGTTCGCAACGATCACCTTGCAGAACTACTTCCGTATGTACGACAAACTTGCGGGCATGACCGGTACGGCAGAGACCGAAGCCGCCGAGTTCAATAAGACCTACAAGCTGGGCGTGCTGCCGATTCCGACCAACAAGCCGATGATCCGCGTCGATCAGGACGATTTGATCTATCGTACCAAGAAGGAAAAGCTCACCGCCATCATCAAGGATGTGGCCAAGAGATACAAGAAGGGCCAGCCGGTCCTCCTGGGCACCGCTTCCGTCGAATCCTCCGAGGTCGTCTCCTCGCTGCTTGACGTGGCGGGCATTCCTCACCAGGTATTGAACGCGAAGCACCATGAGCAGGAAGCGGCGGTCGTCGCCATCGCAGGTCGCAAGGGCGCCATCACCGTGGCCACCAACATGGCAGGCCGTGGTACCGACATCATGCTCGGCGGCAACGTCGAGTTCCTCGCCGACCAGAAGCTCAAAAGCGAAGGCTATTCCGCCGACGATACTCCGGAGGAATACGAAAAGCGCTGGCCCGGCACCTTGGCCGAGATGAAGGAACAGGCCAAGGATGAGCACGAAGAGGTCACCAAGCTTGGCGGTCTTTACGTGCTTGGCACCGAACGCCACGAATCCCGCCGTATCGACAACCAGCTGCGTGGCCGTTCCGGCCGTCAGGGCGACCCGGGCGAGTCCCGCTTCTACCTGAGCCTCGAAGACGACCTGATGCGCCTGTTCAACACCCAGCTTGTGGCGCGAGTCATGGCCAAGGGTCTGCCGGAGGGCGAGCCCATCGAGTCCAAGAGCGTTTCCAAGGGCGTGCGCACCGCGCAGAAGTCCGTAGAATCCCGCAACTACGAAATGCGTAAGAACGTCCTCAAGTATGACGACGTGATGAACAAACAGCGCAAGGTCATCTATTCCGAGCGTCAGGCCGTGCTGCGCGGCGTCGACATCCACGAGGATATCCTCCGCTTCATAGACGAAACCGTCGAAAGCTACATCAAAGGTGCCAACAACAGCAGCGACAAGCCCGACGAGTGGGATTGGGACGGTCTGTTCAGCGCGTTGAAGACGGTCTATCCGATTAACGTTGAAGAGGACGACGCCAAGAAGAAGGCGGAAGGCCTCAAGGGCGAAAAGGCCATCGACGCGGTCAAGGAATTCATTGTCGATGACGCCAAAGAGCAGTACGCAGGCTTCGAAGACAAGATCGGTGCCGACGGACTGCGTCAGCTCGAACGTCGCGTCGTGCTCGCCGTGCTCGATAAGAAGTGGCGTGAACACCTCTATGAGATGGATTATCTCAAGGACGGCATAGGTCTGCGTGGCATGGGCCAGCGTGACCCGCTGGTCGAGTACCAGCGCGAAGGCTTCCAGATGTACAACAAGATGATCGACGCCATCAAGGAGGAGAGCATTCAGCTGCTCTTCCATGTTGACATCGAGCAGGTCGCCAAGACCGAGGATGCAGAGGCCGAAACCGCGGAAGCCGAGTCCTCCGCCGAGGATGAGGCCGTCGACGCAGCGGCACAGGCCGCCGGAGTCGGGTCTGTCGATGACGGTGAAATTGCGGAATCCCAAACCACGGTCGCCTCTGCTCCGGCCGACCCGGATGCCGCCGATGAGGATGCCGACGAGGCAGATATCGCCGAAGAGACCGAGGCCGGCACCATCAAGGAATCCGATGATGATGCCGAGGAAACCGAGGCGAACACGATTGTCGAGCCTGGTATCGTCGGTCCGGAACCGCTGAGCCACGCCGAGGGCAAAGTCCCCGCCAACAAGCGTCCAAAGGCCGAAGAGCTCAAGAGCCCTTGGGCTGACGGCAGAACATTCCCCGGCACCAAGAAGAACGCCCCGTGCCCCTGCGGTTCTGGTCGCAAATACAAGATGTGCCATGGGCAGAACGAAAAGAAGTGAAGTTCTCGATGACTATTCGTTAGCGCCCCGTTAGTGAATAGGAGAAAATGGCGGTTGACAGTTCAATATGTCAGCCGTCATTTTATTTGTATGTTCAAGATAATCGGCATCCACCTATATCCGTCAGAAAAATAATGAAAATACCGGTATAACACAGGATCTCAGGCTAATTGGGATTAATTGGCATTGTGCTTTGTGCCGGTTTTGGCAGAATCTGATTAATGGATTCCCAGTCGGTCAGACCCTTGAACCGTCATCGAAATAATCGGTCTGTGTCTGTCGAAATCCCTTGTGCTTGGTGAGCAACCCCGCCCCGCCGATCAAGGCGCACAATCCGAAGACAAGGCCCATGATGGCGGCGAATCTCGGGAAGAAGACCGCGGCAATCAGCCCGGCGATGCCGATAATCAACAATCCCCAGAACACGACCTTTACCGGGTCGAGGTGTCCGAGGTCGGGATTCGGCGGCGTGAAATCGTCGAAGCTGTCCATGACGTCATCGGTATCCAGCCAGCTGGAACCTTCGAAATCGCGGGGCCCGTGTGGTTTCGATGACGTTGACGATGACCCGCGTGCAAAGGAATCCGGCGTGATGTCGTCAATGGAAAGCAGGGCTTTCTTCTCCTCGCGTTTTACGTGTTTCTCGAAACGTTTGGCGTTACGGGAGCTGCTGATGTCGCCAAGATCGTTGGCGTGTTCAGCTTCGAACTGCTTCCAGTCTTCCTCAAGTGCCGCAGCATCATAACGGGTGTTTTGTTTGCTTCCGGCCGTACCTGAAGCGGCGTCGGAATCGGCGTTTTCTCGTTTGTCGTCACTGTTGTTGCTATCCTTGAGGCTAGTCATATCGACCACTCTAACTCAGCGGTCGGCCAATTGTGTGAACTCGTGCATGCCGTGAGATGTGTACGAATCAGGGAGGGAAGAGCTCGTGCTCTATTGGTTCTTTGTGAAGGGACTTGGCCCGCTTGCCCGTTGGCGCATGCATCCGAAAGGCGTCGGCGTTGAGAACATTCCGAAAACCGGTGGTGGCATCATTGCGTCGAACCATCTGGCCGTCATCGACGACGCGCTGATTCCGTTGACCAGTCCGCGCATGATTCATTTCATGGGCAAGGCCGAATATTTCGAAGGCAAGGGCATCAAAGGCAAGTTCATCAAATGGTGGTTCACTTCCGTCGGCGTATTCCCGGTGGACCGTTCCGGCGGCTCGAAATCGCTCGGAGCGCTGGCCCACGCCCGTGAGATCATCGAAGACGGACATCTTTTCGGCATTCATGTGGAGGGCACGCGTAGCCCCGATGGCAGGCTTTATCGTGGCCATACCGGCGTGGCTAAGCTTGCCTTGGAAACCGGTTGCTGCATTATTCCCACCGCCGTTGTCGGCAGCAGGAAGGTGCAGATGCCTGGCCAGGTCATCCCGAGTTCTGGGCATACCAAGGTGATTTATGGCAAGCCGATAACAGTCAAGAAAGTCGATCCCGGCACCATCACCCACGAGGAACTCCGCGAGCTGACCGACCATGTCATGGCCGAAATCGACAAGCTCAGCGGGCAGGAATACGTCGATGAATACGCCCAAACGGTCAAAGCTCGAATGGCAAAGAAGCAACAGGCCAAACAGGTTACCGCTAAAAAGCGGTGATCAAAAAAGCAGTGATCAAAAAGCAATGATGTCAGTGATTATGCCATTGAGGACTTGAGCGGTGCGAATCTGCAATGAGAGAGGTGGGCGCGTCGCTTAAAGCCTGAGGAGCCTCAAATCAGTAATGATGAAAGCAATCACGTTGTCTCGTCAGTGAGGGTCCTTAAGTCTTGTAATAATTGCAGTGATGGCATAGTTCAGTAATTGAAAATTATCAAGTTCAGACGATAATCCCTAAACCACGGTAAGCGTGACAATGGTGGGATTGCCGTCATCGCCGCGCACACGGACTTGTTGGCCCGGGTCCGGGGACTGGAAACGAACCTGATGGGTGAGGTCGCCCAACGGTGCGGAAATTTTGACCTTCAACCCCAAAGCCTCCAACGTCTTCTGCGCATCATTCTCGTTTTTCCCGCGTACGTCGGGAACGGTCACCGTTTCGGGGCCCTTGGAGACCACGACATCGACCTTATCGCCCCAATGCAGTTGTGTGCCGGCCTTGACGGATGTGGAGACGATGGAGCCGGACGGCACCGAATCGCTGAACGCCTCGCTGTAGTTCGGCTTGAGTTTCGCGTCATCGAACGCCGCCTGCGCGTCATCCTTCGTGCGCCCCGTCACGTCGGGCATGCTCACCGGCATCGGCCCCTTGGAAAGCACGAGTGTCACCTTGCTGTTGTGTGCAATGGTCGTTCCGGGTTTGGGGGACACGGATTTCGCTGCGCCTTCGGGCAAGTCTTCGGAGTATTCGTCCTTGCTTGTCTCGTGGACGATATTGGTGAAACCGGCCTGGGAGAGCGTTTCCATCGGTTTCTTGCCGGCGGCGCTCGACGGGTCGAGGATATCCTTGGGTATGGTGATGTGGCGGACACCCTTGGAGACGACCACTTTGAGTTTCGCGTTGGTGCGCTTGCTCACGTGGCCTCCCACGTTGCCCGGGTCGGTGGAGATGACCTCGCCCTTGCTCACCTTGTCGCTGAATTGCTCGGAGACATCATAAGGCACTCCGGCCACTTTGAGCGTGCTCTCGTAGGGTTTCCATTTCACGTCGGTGATGCGGCAAGCTGAGTTTTTCGCGCAGCTCAGATCTTCGGGCTTGGGCAAGCTGTAGTAGCTGCCGGGCCCGAGGAAATACCACCATGCCACTCCGCAGGCGGCGAGCACGGCAAGAAGCGCCAGAATAATGGTCGTGATGACCACCGGCTTGCGCAGTCTTGAACGCTTTTGAGGCTTGGTCTTGGCAGCTGGGTTATTGCCGGCCATATCTTTGCCCTGTTCGGTTTGAGGTGCATCCATCAAGCCGATGGTTATGGTCGGATTGTTCGCGGCCGCCGTTCCGTCATTGGCCAAGGTGCGTCCGTCAATGCTCTGCGTGGCGGCATTGGGTGAGGATTGGCGCTCGTAGGTGCCTGCAGGCACCGTCTGAGTCGCGGCGAATGTCGAAGGGCCGGTCGAAGCCGCCCTGCCCGTTGAAGATTCCGGGGTTGCGAAAGCGTTGGAAGGCTTGGAGGTGTCGGATGTTTCATATGCCGGGGATGACGTCGAAGCAGGGATGGGTTGTCGGGCAGTCGAACGTATGACGTTTGTGTCAGGGGCGGGAGCGGAAACCGGTGGCGCAGGCACTTCCGCCTGGTATGCTGCGGGTTCGCCGGCGTAGTTCGGAGTGGATGCTGCGGCATCGGTATCGTTGCGATTCCAAGCGTTTGTGGGGTCACTGGTAGATGAAGTGGACGAGGTCGAGGAACCATCGTGGGAGATGCGCGAAGGTGCAGTGTTTTGAGCCCCGGCTGCCATAGGTGCCGCAGCGGTGCCGGCCAACGGGGACGTGGTTCCTTTCGCTGCCGCTCTGCTATCCCCGCTTTGGGGAATATAGCGGTATTGCCAGCCATCGACGCCGATACGCGAACTCAGGGTCTTAAGCTCCTGCAAAGCCGCCGCCGCATCAACGGGACGGCCTTCCACCGCTCGGGCCGTCAGATGGCTCACAAAGGCCGAAATTGAAGGGTCTATGCCAAGGCAGACGGTCTCAAGCGCCGGCACGTCTTCGTGGACGTGCTTGAAGACCATGGTCACTGGGTTGTCCGAAGTGAAAGGAACCTGCCCGGCAAGCATCTCCCAGGCCATGATGCCCACGGAATACAGGTCGCCCTGCGGCGTGGCGAGGTTGTTCTCGATCATCTCGGGAGCCAGATACGCCGCGGTGCCCAGCAGCATGCCGGTAGTCGAAAGCGTTGCCTCGCTCATTGCCTTGGCCAGTCCGAAATCGGTGATCTGCACGCGACCGCGGTCGTTCAACAAAATGTTCTCGGGTTTGATATCGCGATGGACCACGCCGGCACGATGGGCGCTCGCTAATCCATCCAAAGTTTGGGAAATGATGCGTACCGTCTCGTGGACGCTGAAGGTACCGCGCTCGCTCATTTCGTGGCGCAGGTTGACGCCGTGGACGTACTCCATCACCAAGTAGTCGCGTCCGCCGGCGGTTCCCGAATCATAGACCTGAACGATATGCGGGTTGCTGATGGCCGCCGCGCTGCGGGCCTCGCGGTGGAAACGGGCGACGAACTGGTCGCGGTGCGGGCCCTGCGCCAGCTGCGTGTGCATCACCTTGATGGCCACCACGCGTTCGAGCCGTTCGTCTTTGGCCTTGTAGACCGTAGCCATGCCGCCGTCCGCAATCGGCCCCAGGACGCGGTAACGCCCGTCGATCAGCTGGGTCTGCGGCTCGTTTTCGACTTCGCTCATGGCTTGGTTGTGTTCCTTGGCTACTAATGGGTACGAATGCCTCAATGTTACATGCCGCAAGGTACCAGAAGGATTATGGCAAGTCAGGCGGCAAGAAGATTTTCTCTTTGACTGTTCTCCGCCGGTGCCGGGTGATTTTCCATCGGTGCGTTACGGCATGGTTCTGTGGAAAGGAATAGACGTGGATCGCCTGAGATTATAGGGGATGAAGAGGATGTGGCTATCTGAGATCATGTGCGAATGAGGCGAATGCCGATGAACAGGGATTATGAGGAAATGAAGCGAATGTGAATCATCTGGAAGTACAGGCAATGAAACTGGCTCGAATCGTCTGAACCCACTGAGAGGAAGCGGGAATAGATCATCTGAGGTTGTCAGGGATGAAGCGCTCGCAGGCTTGAGCCAGGATCTCGTGGCTTTCCGGCGTTTTTATGGTCCTGTCTATTGCGGATTCCGTCTTATGGCAAAGATCCTGAATACGGCGACGAGAGGCATCGATCGCCCCGGTGGAGACGAAGAGGTCGAGCACGTTGCGCACGTCGGTATCACTTCTGGTCGGTTTGTGATATGTATTGATAAGTGTGTCGCGACCCGTTTTGTCCGCAGCTTGCAAGGCATCGGCAAGCAGAACGGTGCGCTTACCTTCGCGTACGTCTCCGCCGACCGGCTTGCCGCTGTTTTTGCCGGTCACGTCGATCAGATCGTCGGCCAGCTGGAACGCCACGCCCAACGGCAGACCGATGCCTCGTGCGGCCTGGTGGGCCTCTTTCGGAGCCATTCCCGCCGCACATAGCCCGAGTCCGAGAGGAGCGATGGTGGTGTAGCTTGCCGTTTTCCATGCGAAGACGTTGAGCGAGGCGTCGATCAGCTTGTCAGGTTCGTCAAGGCTGATGTTCTCCGCGCCCAGATCCAACGTCTGGCCGATCTCGACTGCCCGCTGCATCTGAAGGAATGTATGCAGATTTTCGTCGGCATATTGCAATGCAGGGTTTTCAAGAGCGGTCGCGGCGATGTCGGCCGAGGCCGTGGCAAGCATATTGCCAAGCATCAGTGCCAGCCCGGTTCCGAAATTGTCCGGTCCGTTTCCTTCGTTTTTGCCTGCCAGAGCCACATGGGCGCTGGGCCGGCCGCGGCGCAATGGCGAATCGTCGATGATGTCGTCGTGGATCAGGGCGCTGGTCTGGTAGATTTCGATGGCGCAGGCCAGATCGAGCATGGCCGGGGGAATGCCGTCGGCTTGAGTGTCATGGTTGGCGGTTGAAGTATTTGCATTCCCGTTTTGCGTTGTTGTTTCTTTTGAAATTTTTCCTGTGGATACGTTGTCAACGCCATACGCATCGAAGGCAGCCAGAGCAAGCAATGCACGGAGCCGTTTGCCGCCGCGATTCGCGGTCAAACCCTCGTCGAAGACGGCCTGCAAGGTCGCTTGCAGATTCGTCGCCACGTCATTGCGGCCATTGACGTGCATCCATTCCTTGCAAAGTTCGCCTATACGTCGGTCGATGACACGGTTATCCACACTTGCTTGCATAAGTCCCAAGATTATCCACATCAGCCTACTTGACTATTCACATCACCCATTTGCCTCAAGGTACGGCGGATTTCCAACGCTAAGAGGCATTCGACCACAGTAGTCGAAATCGACACGGAAAACAGGCAAAGTGTGCCATAGTGAATCGGACAAGATGCTTTTACCTTGTTTCCGGTAGATGCCGGGAAAAGGGAAATCGATAAAGGAGTAAACATGGCAAAGAAAACATCAACGCAATCAGGCAAAGAAACGTCGCAACGCCATTTGTCAACAAAGCCTTCGGATTCGCGGTCTCATCACGAGGCGAATCTGAGCGGGAATCGGCGTGCAGGCAACGGCCCCGCTTCCATGAATAGACGAGGGGCCAAGTCTCACAGAAGGTCGATTCCCGTCATGCCGATGAATATGTCGGAATCAAGCCAGAGCGGGAATCAAGCCCGGTGCGGTCATGGTGACCGGTTCGAGCAGCCAATCCATCTTGATGCCGTGGATGAGGATATGATCGACGCGGCGATATCGCAATGTGCCCCGGAGGTGCTAAAGGATTTGGAGGAAGAGCCTCAAGACGAAGAATTGGAAGCCATGGCGCGGCAGTTGCAACAGTGCAAAATGGAGAAAGGCATCGCCAAAGCGAACCGTGATTGGCTCGACGCTCCTTTTGAAGAATGGAACGACAATCTGTGCAACCATGTACACAACATGTCAAAGCCTCATGCGGTGGCGATCTGTGTGGCCATGGCGGATATGCTTTCCTCTCGCGATGCCCTGATCATGTCATTGGTAGGTGCCACGCATGCGAAAATCGGGGTCAAGGCGATGCTTGATTTGGCGGCCGAACCGCATGATCCGGCCAATGTCATTCGGCTTTACCGGCTGCTTGACGCTGCTTTCAATGACGCCGAGGCGTCGCCCGATCTTGAACGTTGTTCCTGCGGAATCGACATGCTTGCCGATATGTCAGGAATGGTCTGTGGCCGTTTCGAGGTGCAGCCGTTGACCGTGGCGGCATACGGGTCATGGTGGGTGGGCAGCGATGACGCGCTCGACTATGCCCGTGAGGCGCTTTGCCTGGATGAGCAATGTACGCTTGCGCGTATTATCTGCTCTGCGATAAATCAGGGTTTGCGTCCCGCTTGGCAAATGTGAAAACCGAAGAAAGACGTTGTGGGGCCTAGGCTACGTAAGGAGCCACATTTAAAGGAAAAACGAATGGGCATTTTCCTGCTTTTTGATGAAGTCATTTGTTGTCAATGGGAATAATCGTCCTTGTTTGATGGTTGACTTTTATAGTCACAAAAATTGTAATGTGGTGGATTCGCGTCGCTTTATAGGCGTGGAAATATTTTTCATACACTTGAGGAGGGTTCGTTTGGCCAAGAAGGAACAGGCAACAACCGTAGAGTCTGAGCAAAGCGAGGATACCAAGGTTACTCGTAAGTCGAAGGCCACCCGTTCGTCTTCTTCAACTGCGACGCGTAAGGCGAGTGCCAAAACGAAGAAAGCCAAGAAAACCACTGCTTCGAAAAAAACGTCAAAAACGTCAAAAAAGACGAAGAAGGACGAGGAAGTAACCAAGGAAAAGCCGAAGAATCCTGATATCGAAAAGAATTCCGAGGATATTTCGGACGACGACGAACTTCAGGACGCGGATCTCGAGAATGTCGAGGAAGTCGACGAGGACGAGGATTTCGACGATTTGGCCGATGACTCGTCTACCTTGCCAGACAGCGACGAAGACGACGATGACAATTCCGAGGACGACGATGAGGATGAAGGCGACGATGACAGCGCCGCTTCGCACCGCAAGGCCGCCGAGCTGCCGAAGGCCAAGGGCGCGTTCGTGGTCAGCAACAATGACGACGATGATGACAACCTGACCCCTTCCGGCAATCCCAAGCGTCGAGTGGTAGCCGCCGGAGCCACCGCAGATCCCGTCAAGGATTACTTGAAGCAGATCGGCCGTGTGAGCCTTCTGAACGCCGAGCAGGAAGTCGACCTTTCCGAACGTATCGAGGCCGGGCTTTATGCCCAGCACCTGCTCGATACCCAGTCCGAGGGCATGGACTTCAAGCGTAAGCGCGAGCTCAAATGGGCCGCGAACGACGGCAAGAAGGCCAAGGACCATCTGCTGGAGGCCAACCTTCGTCTGGTTGTCTCCCTGGCCAAGCGCTACACCGGTCGTGGCATGCTCTTCCTCGATCTGATTCAGGAAGGCAATCTGGGCCTGATTCGTGCCGTCGAGAAGTTCGACTGGAAGAAGGGCTTCAAGTTCTCCACCTACGCCACTTGGTGGATTCGTCAGGCCATCACCCGTGCCATGGCCGACCAGGCCCGCACCATTCGCGTGCCCGTCCACATGGTCGAGGTCATCAACAAGCTTTCCCGCGTCCAGCGCCAGATGCTGCAGGATTTGGGCCGTGAGCCCACGCCCGACGAACTGGCCCGTGAACTCGACATGCCGGTCGAGAAGGTGCAGGAAGTGCAGAAGTACGGCCGTGAGCCTATTTCGCTGCACACCCCGCTTGGTGAGGATGGTGACTCCGAGTTCGGCGATCTAATCGAAGACACAGATGCCATCGCGCCTAGTGAGGCCGTTGCGTTCTCGCTCTTGCAGGAACAGTTCAAACAGGTGCTTGAGACGCTTTCGCCTCGTGAAGCCGGCGTCATCAAGATGCGTTACGGCCTTGAAGACGGTCAGCCGAAGACCTTGGACGACATCGGTCGCGTCTACGGGGTCACCCGTGAGCGCATCCGTCAGATCGAGTCCAAGACCATGTCGAAGCTGCGCCACCCGTCTCGCTCGCAGACGCTGCGCGACTTCCTTGATCAGTGATTTTCGATGCCCGTCGCTTTTGCGCGGCGGGTTTCCCATATCTGATAGATTCGACGATAAAAGACTTGACGGATTTTGATACCCCGCTTTGTCTATCGTTTCGGCGCATCAATAAGCGGGGTGGCAGCGGTCCTTGCCCTATCTTTTAGAGGGTTATCAGGGCAAGGTTGGCGAGGCTGTTGGGTATGGTGATAACTCGTGGCTAAAAGCTTGAATCTCGTTTGTAAGGTAGGTAGGGAAGCCAATGGTTGAGGAATACAGTGCCAAGAACCTGTCCGTGCTGGAAGGGCTCGACGCCGTGCGCAAGCGGCCTGGCATGTACATCGGCACCACCGACAGCCAGGGGCTCATGCACTGCCTGTGGGAGATCATCGACAACTCCGTCGACGAGGCGCTTGCGGGCGCCTGCGACAAGATCGTGGTCACCCTGCATACCGACGGTTCCATTTCAGTGGCCGACAACGGCCGCGGTATCCCGGTGGACGTCGAGAAGAAAACCAAACTTACCGGCGTCGAGGTCGTGTTGACCAAGCTGCACGCGGGCGCGAAATTCGGCAATTCCTCATACGGTGCCTCCGGTGGTCTGCACGGTGTGGGGTCTTCCGTCGTCAACGCGCTGAGTTCGCGTCTTGACGTCGAGGTCGACCGCAACGGCAAGACCTATCACATGGCCTTTCATCAGGGTCATCCCGGTACCTACGACGACCCGGACGCCGAGCATCGTTCGCCGGACAACAAATTCAAGAAGACCCGTAAGGGCAAGCCCACCGAACTCGAAGTCATCGGCAAGGTGACGCCGAAGACCACCGGTACCCGCATCCGCTATTGGGCAGACCCCGAGATTTTCAACGACACCGCGCGTTTCAGCTACGAGCAGCTCATCGACCGTGTGCGCCAGACCAGCTTCCTGGTGCCGGGATTGAAGATTGTGGTCATCGACGAGAACATTCCCGAAACCGGGGATGTCGCTGTGGACGATATGTTCGAAGTGGACGCCCCGCAACCTGAGGAATCTTCCGCTGGTAACGGTTCGGGTGTGGATGCCGCTAAGACATCTGAAGCGCCTACCTTGGCTTCTGCCTTCGATGATGACGATGATTCTGAGGTTCCATTCGATAATTCCGCGGTTTCGTTCGATGATTCCGAAAATGATGAAGCCAAGGGTGATACGGAATTATCGGAAGATGATGGCGAGACCAACGCGGCTGATGACAACTCCGAGACTCCACAAGTCGATGACAATCATCCATCCGATAAGACTCAAGACGACCATAATGACGGCAATGTTGCGGAAACCAACGCTTCACTGAACGTCGAGACGGACGGCGCGCCGGCACGCCCGCACAAGCGCGTCGAGGAATTCCTGCACACCGGCGGCGTCAAGGACTTCGTCGATTTTCTCTCCCACGGGGAGCCCGTTTCGACGGTCTGGAACATCGCCGGCGACGCCACATACACAGAAGAGACGCAGGCGGTCGATGCCGATGGCGACCTGCACGCCGAGAAGATTAAACGAGACTGCTCGGTCAATATAGCCCTGCGCTGGGTCAACGGCTACGACACGACCATCCGCAGCTTCGTCAACGTGGTGGAGACCCCCGGCGGCGGCATGCACGTCGACGGGTTCCTGCAAAGTATTACGCGTCAGGTGCGCAAGGCCGTCGAAGCCAATGCCCGCAAGCTCAAGGTCAACCTCAAGGATTCCAAAAACAAGGTCGAGCGCGACGACATCCTCGCCGGCCTCGTCGCCGTGGTCACCGTGCGCATCGCCGAACCGCAGTTTCAAGGCCAGACCAAGGACGTGCTCGGCACCGCTCCGGTTCGCCCCATCGTCGCCAGAATGACCGACAAGCAGTTCGGTGAGATGATCAACGGGTCGCGACGCGGCTTCAAGGAACAGTCCGGACGAGTGCTTGAGAAGATTGTGGGCGAGATGCACGCCCGCATCCAGGCACGCAAGACCAAAGAGGTCACCCGCCGCAAGAACGCGCTCGAATCCGCCTCCATGCCCGCCAAGCTTTCCGACTGCCAGCCGGGCAACGACGACGTGGCCGAACTGTTCATCGTCGAGGGTGATTCCGCACTCGGCACTGCGAAGGCTGCCCGCAACTCTGGTTTCCAGGCGCTCCTGCCGATTCGCGGCAAGATCCTGAACGTGCAGAAGGCCAGCATGACCCAGATTCTCGCCAACAAGGAATGCTCCGCGATCATCCAGGTCATCGGTGCTGGCTCCGGCGCAAACTTCGACGTCACGCAGACCCGCTACGACAAGGTCATCATGATGACCGATGCCGACGTCGATGGCGCGCATATCCGCATCCTCCTGCTGACGCTGTTCTACCGCTTCATGCGCCCGCTTATCTCGCACGGCCATGTCTACGCCGCCGTGCCGCCGCTGCACCGCATCGCGCTGACTGGCAAACACAAGGGCGAGTTCATCTACACCTATTCCGACGACGAGCTGGCCGGCAAACTCGCCGACCTCGACAAAAAGGGCATCGCCTACAACCCCGACGTGCAGCGCTACAAGGGCCTGGGCGAGATGGACGCCGACCAGCTGGCCGACACCACCATGGACCCGCGCACCAGAATGCTGCGCCGCATCTCGATGGAGGAGGCCGAGGACGCCAGCGGCATCTTCACCTTGCTCATGGGCGACGAGGTGCCGCCACGTCGCCAGTTCATTGTTGACAACGCCGATGATTTCGACCGCACCAAGATCGACACCTGATAGCGATTGCAACAGTCCCTTGCCCTTATCGTAACAATTGCGGTATGGGCAGGTTTTATATAACCAAGATTCGTTGTGTTTATTGCCTTTCTTGGCTATCGAATATCCCATATCGTGAGAAAAGCTTACTTGGTGATTTCCCATTCGTCCCCACCCGTGTGAGAGAATGAAAACGTTGTCTTTGATCCGGTTCACCATCTACCAGGTCTGGAATCGCAGTCATGACCCAAAGGAGTTATCGTGACCAATCTGCTGCTGGCCGTCATCTATCTGGCGTTCATTTCACTGGGACTGCCAGATTCCCTGCTCGGTGCCGCGTGGCCGAGCATGCGCCCGCAGATGGGTGTGCCGCTTTCCTGGGTCGGCGGCATTTCGATGATCATTTCCGGCGGAACCATCGTCTCGGCCCTGCTTTCCGACCGCATGACTCTGCGGTTCGGCACCGGCAAACTGACTGCCGCCTCGGTCGGCTTGACCGCAGTGGCGCTTTTTGGTTTCTCCGTGGCACCCAACTACTGGGTGCTTGCGCTGATCGCGATTCCTTACGGCCTCGGTGCCGGAGGCGTGGATGCGGCCCTCAACAACTACGTGGCCATCCATTACGCGAGCCGACACATGAGCTGGCTGCACTGCATGTGGGGCATCGGAGCCTCGGTAGGCCCCTACATCATGGGATTCGCGCTTTCCAACGGTCAGGGCTGGCCATGGGGCTATCGTTACATTTCAATTATTCAGATTGTGCTCACCATCATCATCGTCTTCTCCCTGCCGTTGTGGAAAAACCGCAACGATGTGCCGGCGACAGGTTCCGAGCAGAACGAGGATAAAGCCCCGGTGGACGCGGTCGAGGCTGTTTCCGAGGCTGAGACTGAAGCTGCGGCCGACACCAAGGCCGAAAACAAAGCAGAGGCTGAGCCTAAGCCCGTCAAGCCGCTGGGCGTGCGCGGGGTGCTTGCCATCCGCGGCGCCAAAGAGATTCTGGTAATGTTCTTCTGCTATTGCGCCATCGAGACTACTTCGGGGCTCTGGGCGTCAAGCTACATGGTCGGTCACGACAGCATCAGCAAGGTCACCGCGGCAAGCCTCGCGAGCTTGTTCTATCTGGGCATTACCGCAGGTCGCGCGCTGAGCGGATTCATGACCATGAAGTTCGACGACCCGACAATGATTCGCATCGGTCAGGCCGTTCTGGGCCTGGGCATCATCGTCATGCTCATCCCATTGCCGGGGCATGCGGCCACTGTTGTCGGCTTGGTGCTGATCGGGCTGGGATGCGCACCGATCTATCCCTGCGTCATTCATTCCACCCCGGCCTATTTCGGTGTGGAGCGTTCGCAAGCGATTGTCGGGGTGCAGATGGCTTGCGCCTATGCCGGTTCCATGATCATGCCTCCCGTGTTCGGACTGATTGCGCAACATATCTCTATCGCCTTGTATCCGTGGTATCTGTTGGTGTTGCTGGTGCTTATGGTTGTCATGCACGAGATGCTGCGACGCAAGGTAGGTCATCAGGCCTGATGCTTGGTCGGCAACGTCTTGAGGCGTTGCGATAATCGAACATATGTACGAATGTCTGAATCTGTTTTCGACGCCTACCATGGCGTGGTTCAGGCATGCGTTTCCCGCGCCCACCGATGCCCAGCAAGAGGCTTGGCCGCATATCAAAGCCAAGGAAAATGTCTTGGTGGTCGCGCCCACCGGTTCCGGCAAGACATTGGCCGCGTTCCTTTCCGCCATCGACGGATTGATTGGGGAGTCGGGCAATCCAGACAAATCCAATAAGCCTGGTGTCAAGGTGCTTTATATTTCGCCGTTGAAGGCGCTGGGAGCCGATGTTGAACGCAACCTGAGGGTTCCGCTGGAAGGTATAGCAGCCGAGTGCGTTACGCAAGGTTTGAAGCCACCTGATATCGACGTGGCGATTCGTTCGGGGGACACTACTGCCAAGGAACGCCGTCGCATTGCCGCTCATCCGCCGGATATTTTGATTACCACTCCGGAATCGCTGTATCTGCTCCTGACGTCGAAAGCCCGACGCATCCTCAAAGGCGTCGAAACCGTAATCGTCGATGAGGTTCATGCGCTCGCCGCCACCAAACGCGGGGCGCATCTGGCATTGAGTCTGGAACGCCTTGATTTGCTGGCCGGCCGAAAAGTGCAGCGTATCGGGCTTTCGGCCACGGTCAATCCGCCGAAGGAAGCCGCGTTCTTTCTGGGCGGCGACCAGCCGGTTGCAATCGTTGATGCCGCTGACCCGGTGCACATGGATCTGAAAATAGTCGAACCTGTTGCGGACATGGGCGCGTTGGGCACATCGTCCGACGACGAAGGCGGGTTTCATGTTGGCGGCGCCAATAAGAATAATACAAATACTGCTGGGAGTGCTCAAGGTCATGAAGGCTCTGGCCACATCAGTGGCGTAAGTCCCGCCATGCGTGCCTTGGCTGAAGCCCGCAAAAATTCGTCAAGTAGCGAATCTGATACACAGCAAGACCGATATCACAATACGGGAACGTATGGTGGCGTTTCCGGCAATTTCGGCGGATCCGACCAGAGTGTGAATCCGATGCCTGTTTTGGCTTCGGGTTTCGATGCATCGAATACCGATAGTTCGGAAGGATTCAGGCAATCCGGGACACCGAAATCCATTTCAAAGTCAGGATTTACTTCTGCAGGCAGCGGCACCAAGTCCGATAATACCGATGTGCTATCGACCAGACATGGCGACTATTCCTCGCCGACTGCCTCCGCCTCGCACTCCATCTGGCCGGCGGTCGAGCGCAGTATCCTCGACGAAATTCTGAGCCATCACAGCACGCTTGTTTTCGTCAATTCACGGGGGTTGGCCGAACGGCTCACAGCGCGTATCAACGATTTGTACGCTGAAACCGTGTGTGGCGTAGAAGTCGACAATCGTTCCTACGGCGACGGCAAGCATTACGATTCCGTCGTCGGTTCCTCCACGTCGCTTGTTGGTTCGCACCCGAAAAGCGAGACCATCGCCATGGCCCACCACGGATCCGTTTCCAAGGAACGGCGCAAAGTCATCGAGGAAGATCTGAAGCACGGCCGTCTGCGTTGTGTGGTTGCCACCAGCAGCCTTGAACTCGGCATCGATATGGGTTCGGTCGATATGGTCATCCAAGTCGCCCCGCCCTTGTCCGTTTCGTCCGGCTTGCAGCGCGTCGGAAGGGCCGACCACCGCGTTGGCGGGGTTTCGCACGCGCTGTTCTATCCGTTGACCCGTCAGGAATTGATTACTTCCACGGCGACTGTGGAAAGCATGAGGCGCAGTGAGATCGAGCCATTGGCCGTACGCCATAATCCGCTCGATATTTTGGCTCAGCAGACGGTTGCTTCAGCAGCGATGGATGACCTCAAAACCGACGATTGGTATGCCGCTGTGCGTCGCACTGCGCCGTTTGCCAAGCTTTCGCGCGATATGTTCGATAACGTCATCGGTATGCTCACCGGTGCTTACAATTCCGAGGAATTTTCGGCGTTCCGGCCACCGCTGCAACTCAATGCCGAACAAGGTATCATCTCCGCACGCCCCGGAGCCCAGCGTCTGGCCGTCACCAGTGGTGGCACCATTCCCGACCGTGGAACCTATACCGTCGTCCTACCCGAAGCCGATGCCGGATCGGGCCGCAAGAAGGTGGGAGAGCTCGACGAGGAGATGGTCTACGAATCCCGCGTCGGCGACGTCATCACGCTTGGCACCTCGACCTGGCAGATCGACGAGATCACCAACGACCGTGTGGTGGTCACCCCGGCTCCCGGACGAACCGCGCGTCTGCCGTTCTGGCACGGGGAGGGGCCCGGACGCGACGCAGGTTTCGGTGCGTTGCTGGGTGCGTTCGTCCGTGAGGTCGGCAATGGTTTGATATCGGCATCGTCATCGACTTCGGATATATCACAATCTAATAGCGACAATGCCGAGCCACATTTCGATGCTGTCACCGAAAACCGCTTATGTGACAACGGTTTGGACGACAATGGCAGAGCCAATCTTGCCCGCTTACTCTCTGAGCAGAAAGCCGCCACGGGAGCGCTGCCCACCGACAAAACCATCGTCATCGAACGTTGCCAGGACGAGGAAGGGGACTGGCGTATCATCCTGCATTCCCCGTTTGGCCGGCGTGTGCACGAACCGTGGGCGCTGGCCATCACCAACCGACTCAAGCGTAAGTATGGCTTCGACGGGCAGACCTATGCCACCGACGACGGTATCGTGGTGCGGTTGCCTGAGCAGGACAGCCATGTCAGCGCCGCCGAGCTCTTCCAGTTCGACGCCGACGAGCTGCTGCGGGATGTGGAAGAAGAGATCGGCGACTCGGTGCTTTTCGCGACCAGGTTCCGTGAATGTGCCGCGCGCTCGCTTTACATGCCGAGGATGAATCCCGGCAAGCGCGTGCCGTTGTGGCAGCAGCGTCTGCGTGCTTCGGAACTGTTGGCCGCGGCCAAGACCCAGCACAATTTCCCGCTGGTCTTGGAAACAGCCCGCGAGTGCTTGCAGGATGTCTACGATTTGCCCGCGTTGAAGCGGCTGATGACCGACATCGACGACGGCAAAATCGAAGTCAAGGACGTCGAGACGCAAAGTCCCTCGCCGTTCGCGCAGAACCTGCTATTCGGTTTCGTAGGTTCGGTGATGTACGAATATGATTCGCCGCAGGCCGAACGCCGTGCCTCGCTTCTGGCGATGGATCCGGAAGTCTTGGAAGAGCTTCTTGGCAGCGGGCATATCGCCGATGTCCTCGATCCGAAGGCCATCAAGCAGGTCGAGGAAGAGCTGAGCCATCGGCAGTTCTGGAATGAGCTGGAGCCTGATGACGTCAGCGGCAGAATGGTGCGGTTCGCCAAAACGCATGGGCCGTTCACGGCGGATCAGGCCGTGAAGGAACTTGGCTTGGACGCCGCCACGGTGGTTCATGAGCTCGATGATCTGAAGGCCCGAGGCGTGCTTATGACTGGCGAGTTTGTCAAAGACCTGTCAAATCCGCAATATCTGCACCGCGAGGTGTTCCGTCGCATCCGCTCGCGCTCGCAGACGCTGACACGCAAATCCTTGAAACCTGCCAATCCTGAGATCTATCAGTCGTGGCTGCTGGTTCGGCAGGGGATTGGCACGAAAGCCAGCGAAAGTACTTTTGCGCATGGTTTTGGCGATAAACGGCATCTGACTGGTGATGAGCGGACAGCTAATGGTGAGGCAATCGAAGATATGCCGTCGGAGATTCAGACTGCCTGGCCGCGCTTTACCGGAACAGATGGCCTGTTGCGTGTCATCGAGCAGCTGGAAGGCATGCCGTTGCCGGCCGTGATGTGGGAGTCATCAGTATTTCCCGCTAGAGTGCCGGATTTTACCTCATCGTTGCTTGACGAGCTGCTTTCGTCCGGTGAGATTATTTGGGTGGGCTCTAAGGATGAAAACTTATCCACTAGTCCGGAATCGGCCACAAAGCCTGGCAAAATCGCGTTCTATCTTGCTGATTCGCCCTTACTTGGCAACGTTGGTGCCGATGTCGATGATGATGATAGCGATTCGGCCGGTAACGGCATCATGGCTGCATTGGGACTTGGAGGCTCCTATCGTGCAGAGCAGCTGGAACATCAATGGCAGCTTCAGGGTGGAGACAAACCGGAGGAGGTCGTGAACCCTCTGACCGGAGAGGTGAGAATGTCATCTGTCGGCGACTCCGGTTTCGAACGTGCAGTGTGGTCATTGGTGTGGCGAGGGCAGGTCACCAATTCGTCGTTCGCCCCGGTTCGCGCATTGCTGCAAAATGGTAGCGGTTCTCAAGCTTCGCGTCGTTTATATGCAAGAGCATCAATGAGCCGTCATCGGCTATACGGCCGCGCGCGGGTTGAACGGCGCCCGCAATTGCCGGGAACATTGGCCGGTCTCTGGTCGGCTGTGCCGCAATCGCAAGATGTAAGTCCGGAACAACGTGCCGTCACGCAGGTCGAAACGCTGCTTGACCGTTATGGCATCATCGCACCGCCTCTGATGGATATGGATCCGGAAGACTTGAGTTTTTCGGATATCTATCCGGTTTTGAAACAGATGGAAGCCACCGGCACGTTGGTGCGGGGCATGTTCGTTCGAGGTCTTTCTGCGGTTCAATTTGCAGAACGTACCACAATCGACCAATTGCGTCAGTGGCGCGTGCAAGATGCCCCGCTTGCGGTGGCGTTGGATGCCGCCGACTCAGCCAGTCTCGCTGGTGGCACCGTGGCATGGCCGTCGTTAAACACGCCCGACGGTTTAGCTGGTATCGCCCATAACGGCAGCGCCGAAATCAATCAGGAGAACGATTCGACTGCTGTCAAATCTGCCAGCATTGACACTGCTCAAGCGATAAGAGATTCGCAAGAAGGTGAAGGGAAACACGTGCCAAGCAAGCCGTCGGTTCAGTCGAACGATAGCCAGCCTGCCAGTACCAGCGTCGGGGCCAAGCATAAGCGTGCGAAGCCAGTTCAACCAATGCGCAAGGTTGGTTCCATGGTCATCTTCATTGAAGGTAAACCGATACTTTACGCCGTCCCGTCCAGCCATCATCTGCTGTGTTTCAAGGCCACTGATTTCGAGCTGCAACGCGCTATCACCCAGTTGGCCGATACCTTGCGCTCACAATATGAATCAGGCCGGCGAACCGGCAACAAACGCGGCAGCGTCACCTTCCGCGATGTCAACGGCGAACAGTTAACCGCTTTGAATCACTACACGCAGCTATTGCGCACCGCTGGTTTCACGCCCTCCCCGCAAGGCATGAAACTCTATCGGTAATCATAAATGGATAATTGGCAGGCAACCGAAAATGGCCGGAATTGAGTATCCATTGAGTTTGTGATATCGTTACGAACATCATTCTGGTACATGCAACTGGTGGTGTGTGTACTGTAAACGGCACCGTAATACTATTGAAGAAGATGGTTAAGGTGTCGGTAATTCTGCCTTCTATCAAAAATATGTTCTGTATGGGCAAGATGGCTGAAGCTGCTGCGGTATGCAATTCTCATTTGGAAGTATTGGCAAAAAATTGCGATGTTGGAACTTGCCGGTCGCGAATGGAAAATGCAATTGCGAGCGGCCACAATGCCGGTCTGGCGCAGGATAAGGCAATTTCGGTTGTCAAAACGGTCGGGGTCGGTAGCGATGACGAGTGAGGATCGTGGTTATTCGCTGCTGCTTGTCGTCGTGGTCACCGGAATGACGACCTATATGCTCTATCCGTTGATGACTGTCCAGTTGCTGAAACAGGGGTTTGATGCCGCTAACGCCGGCCTCATTCTCGGTGTACTGTCCGGGGTCGGCCCGTTGTGTTCGTCGGTCTGCGGGCAGGTCATGTCGAGAACCGGGGCGAAGCCCATCGCGGTCGCTGGTCTTGCCTTGCGTGCCGGCGGGTTGGCCGTGTTCGCCACCAATGCCACGTTGCCTGTTTACTTGGTGTGTTCCGCTGCGGCGTCGCTGGGAAGCAGCAGTGCCAGCCTGGCGGTCAAAACGGAACTGATGCGCCGCGCCACATCGCGTAGGATGGTGACCTTGCGATCGATGGCCGTGAACTCGGGCGCATTGGTGGGCCCAGCGGTCGGCGCTGGCCTGTTTGCGCTGTTGGGGTTCAGGCGTCTGGTATTCGTATCGATTGCGCTGTATGCCGTTCTTGCGCTGCTGATGACCTTGCTGAGATTCAGTCCGCCAGAGGAGGAATCGCGCAAAGCATCCAAGAATTCATCGATTGCGCAAGACCGGCGTGAGCAGGGCCGGAAGCTGTTCGGCCGTGACAGCGCCTTCCCGATTCTGCTGGTGTTGACTTTTATCTACTGGACCGTCTATGCGCAGTGGTCGTTGGTCGTGCCCATCGGTTCCTACGCGGGGTTCCATACGCAGACTGCGTCCAATGCGGTGTATATGGGCAATGCGGTCTTCATCCTTCTTTTGCAATATCCCTTGCTGGTGCATGCGCTCGGCAAAGTGAGGGACACGACGATTCTGCTTTTGGGATTCGCGTGCTTTGTGTGCGCGTTCGGTGTCTTGCTGGCTCCGACCAATGCGCTGCAGGTCGTGGTTTTCGCCCTGTCTTTCAGCCTTTCGGAGCTGTTGATCAGTCCGACACTTGACCTGTTGACGGGGAAGATCCGTGCTGCGGGTTCTATGTTGGCGCGTGCGTACGGATGGACCAGCACATTCTCCGGCATTGCGTCATTGTTGGGTTCGTGGGTTGGTGGATGGCTCATCAAGGTGTGCAACGGAATTTCCGGAGTGTCGCTTCTCTGTCTGCCTCTTGCGGCTTGCTCACTGCTGCTGATTGTGTCGTTCAAAAAGAAAGAGCCTTCATTATGACAATTTGTGCTTTCATATAAAACCCTAACGGGATAGGAGTGTTGCATAGGTGGTCATCGAAAAATAATGTGGTCGCAATCTGGATGGAAAATTCAGATTGCGACCACATGGATGATTAATCCACTTTTATGCCACGTATTCGATAGGTGCGGGGAGATCCACACCTGAAGCGTCGCGGCGCATGTCCGGCTTGGGCAGTTCGACGGGTGTTCCGCCGGAGGTGCTGGCGTATAGCGGATAGGTGCCGATGGCGGCGCAGGTCAGAATGTTCTGGCCCTTGAGGAAGCGCTGCGAACGTACGCCGCCGGTGCCGCGTCCCTTGGTCGGGTACATCTCCAGCGGGGTCACCTTGGCCGCTCCGGTTTCGGTTCCGGGCAGGGCCGCGTCATCGCCGGCCACGGTGAGTACGACGGCTCCGGAGGCCGAATACAGGCCGTTTTCGCCTTCATCATAAGTCCAGGCGATCTTGCCGGCCGGAACGACGTTGAAGGCCACGACATGCTGTCCGTCGGCCAACCTGATGCCGTTCATGCCACCTGCGGTACGTCCCTGTGGGCGCACGACATTGGCTTCGAAGGTCAACAGCGAGGAATCGGAAGAGATGAAGACGATACGGTCGTCATCGGCTGCGGGCGCCGCGAATACGACGGTGTCTCCGTCCTTCAAGTCGATAACGGGCCAGGAGTCCATGGTGCTGGGAGATTCGCGGTTCCAGCGCTTGACGATGCCCTTGCGGGTACCGATGGCCAGCGGGGTGGTGGCGGCATTGGAGCTGCTAGCATTGCCGTCGCGCGAATCCGCGGATTCGGCCTTGCCGGAAACATCGCTCATGGCGATGGCTGCTACGACATGTTCGCCCGAAACAGGCTCGGTGCTGGTGGTCATACCGAGCAATTCGTCGGCGTTCACGCCGCCGGAAACATTGAGATTTTCGTTTGCGGGCAGTGACGGCAGATCGGCAACATGGGCCAGAACCAGACGACCTGCAGAGGTAATGAGCCCGTAGCTGGAAAGCGTTGTGCTGGCGAAAATGGAGACGATTTGGTCATCGTGTGCACGCTTCCCGTTGGCCTCACGTGTCTGCCAAAGGTCAACGGCGCTCGGCGAGGTGCGGGCGATGAGCCCGGTGGCGCTGAGCATCACGGTGCAAGGTTCGTCATCCAGCCGCAGTGCTGCGGTTGCTTCCTCGACCTTGCCGGCCTTCTTGGCTTTCTTTGCGGCTTCAACGTCCTGTGCCGCTTGGGAAATAGTGTTCTCCACGCGGATGGCGGCCAAGGCGGAGGAATCCGGATTGGCGCTGGCGCTATCGGCAGCAGTTCCGGATGAAGCCAGCGAACGCACCGGCGTCAGGCTACCGTCCTCGTGACGTTCGAGCAGTACCGTGCGGCGCGGGTCGCCCCACTTTTCCACGGCTTCGTCCATTTCGGAAACGATGACCTCATCAAGCCGTTCGCCCGAGGCAAGGATGGCATTGAGCTCGTCGATCTGCTTTTTCAAGTCGTCCTGCTCTGCCTCAAGCTCGATACGGCTCATCTTGGTAAGTCTGCGCAGACGAAGGTCGAGAATATATTGTGCTTGGATCTCGTCCAGGTCGAAGACGGCCATGAGTCGAGTCTTGGCGGCGTCGGCGTTGTCGGAGGTGCGAATGACCTGGATGACCTCGTCGATGTCGACCATCGCCAGCAGCATGCCTTCGACCAAGTGCAGCCGTTCCTGCGCCTTGCGCAGCCGGTATTCGCTGCGCCGGTGAATGACGTTGCGCCGGTGCTCCACCCAGACTTCGAGCATCTCCTTCAAGCCCATGGTGTGCGGCCGGCCGTGCACCAGCGCCACGTTGTTCATGGTGAAGTTGTCTTCCAGCGGCGTGTTCTTGAAGAGCTGGGCGAGCACGGCATTGGGGTCGAAACCGGTTTTGATTTCGATGACGATGCGAGTGCCGTTGTGCCGATCGGTCAAGTCGATGGCACCGGAAACACCTTCGATATGGTGGTTCTTCACGCCTTCCGAAATGCGTTCGAGCACACGTTCCGGGCCGACCATGAACGGCAGTTCGGTCACCACGATGGCCTTCTTGCGTGCGGTCACGTTTTCGATGTGGGTGGCTGAGCGTGTGGTCAGCGTTCCGCGTCCGGTTTCGTAGGCTTCACGGATGCCGTCACGTCCGATGATGATGCCGCCGCCCGGCCAGTCCGGCCCGGGCACATAGTCCATCAGTTCGTCAAGCGTGGCGTCGGGGTGCTTCATCAGGTATTTCGCGGCGGCGACCACTTCGCCGAGATTGTGCGTGGCCATATTGGTGGCCATGCCCACCGCAATGCCGGAAGCGCCGTTGACAAGCAAATTCGGGATGGCGGCCGGCAGCACGTCCGGTTCCTTCAACTTGTTGTCGTAGTTGGGGGAGAAATCAACGGTATCTTCATCGATATCCGCATTCATTCCCAATGCAGCAGGAGCAAGCCGTGCTTCGGTGTAACGCGAGGCCGCCGGTCCGTCGTCAAGCGAGCCGAAATTGCCGTGCCCGTCCACCAGCGGCAGACGCATGGCGAACGGCTGCGCCAAACGCACCATGGCCTCGTAAATGGAGGAGTCGCCGTGCGGGTGCAGCTTGCCCATCACCTCGCCGACGGCGCGGGCGGATTTCATATAAGGCTTGTCGGGGGTCAGGTTCATCTGGCCCATCTGGTAGATGATGCGTCGCTGCACCGGTTTGAGGCCGTCGCGCGCGTCGGGGAGTGCTCGCGCGTAAATCACCGAATAGGCGTACTCAAGGAATGATTTGCTCATTTCCTCGTCGAGCGGCGTTTCGACGATGTTCTCCTTGACCGTGTGCGGGTCATAGGCTGGTTTGGCCGTTTTGCGACGTTGAGCCATACTGAAAAGCACCTCTATCTGCTAAAAGACAATCCGCTTTATCATACCGGTTGCCCTTGTCGAGGTTTTGGATTGCTGGGCAGCCTCACGTTTTTTAATGAGATAAAAATTTTGTCAGCTTAAACGTGTTGTATTAATCCATGAATCGTTGAAATCATTGAAGTTGCAGGTTATAGGGGATGTGCGGTTTTGTTCGCTTGACTCATAGAATTTCGATGGGACACATTTTTGTGAACCTCGCTTTTCGGCGCGCGGTGATTCAATGGAGTCATGAGTGTTGAAGTCGAGCCAATGGATGAACTGCTGAAATTCCGCCGAATCGATGCGTATGGCAGCTCTCGTCATATTTCGGCGGTTCTGCCGGCTTTGAGCGCCGTCATCGGGCACCCGATGTCGACTTCCATTCATCCCGACCCGGAGGCCGCGAGGGTGGCTTTGGGCTTTCCCAAAGCCGAGTCAGCGGTCATCGTCTTGGTGGATGGTTTGGGTTTCTGGAACCTCGCCATGCGTGCCGGGCACGCCCCGTATCTGCGCGGTCTGATGAACCAGAAATGTAATGCAAATCCGATAGCGACCTGTATCCCGAGCACCACGCCGATTGTCATGGGCGCTTTCGGCACTGGTACTTGCCCGGGTATGACCGGCATGACCGGCTTCACCCAACGCAATCAGGAAACGGGGGAGGTATGCCAGCTTATCAGCTTTGCCGGCGCTCCCGATCCGCAGGATTTGCAACAACAGCCCACGATTTTCGAACGTCTTGTCGCGGATGGTGTGCGCGTCACCAGCGTGGGTTTGCCGAAATTCGCCCATTCGGCTCTCACTCGTGCTGCCTTGCGAGGCCCGGAATATCAGGGATCGCGACATGAGGAGCTTCGTGTGCGTGCCGCTGCCAAAGCCGCCGCCAAACCCGGAATTACGTATTACTATATTGACGATGTCGACAAGGCCGGTCATCACTATGGTCCGTTCAGCGAGGAATGGGCCAGCGCCTTGGAAAATACGGATGAACAGCTGCAGGCGTTGAGACGTGGGTTGAAACCCGGCACCCTGATGGTGGTTGTCGCCGATCATGGCATGGTCGAGGTCGATTTCGAGCACCAGATCGATATCGCGAATCGGGAGAATCTGACGCGTGACGTCGCCTTGGTCGCCGGTGAACCTCGTATGACAATGTTGTATGCCGAGCCCAATACGGATATCGATGCCATGGCCGGGCGTTGGCGGCAAGAACTGGGCGATCGTGCGGAGGTCCTCACCCGCGACGTTGCCGTTGAACAAGGTCTTTACGGCAACGTGGAGGCTCGAGTGCGGCCATTGATCGGCGATGTGCTCGTTTGCGCGAAAGGCAACGCCACTATCGTGGATTCACGCACTCAGAGCGAGGGGGCAATGGGGCTCAAAGGCGTTCATGGCTCGCTGACCCATCTTGAGCGCGAGATTCCGTCCCTGATTGATGTCGCATAATTTTTGATTGACCTCGCTTGATTGCCATGGTCGTCTTGGCTGTGGCAATCGTTGCGTCTTGGCTGGATTGGCCTGATACCTCTTTGTAATTGATCGGATGATCTGCTTTGATCGCTGGTAATCGCCTTTTATCAGCGGCTTGGGGAAATTATTCGCCGAAGAGGATCTCGTCCCAGCTGGGTACGGCGGAACGACCGGACTTGCGCTTGCCGTGTTTGCGATCGTCCTGATTCTTGCCGCCGTTCGTCTCTTGCATACTTTGCTGAGCATTGGCAACGGGGGAGATGGCTGAGTTGCCGTTCTCCGTCTGTCGCATGGAATCGTTGTTGAACGGGGTAAACATCTGAGGTTGTGCCGTTGGGGTTCGATCGGGTAGCGGCAACGACAGGGCATCGACCGGCACTGTTGCGTTTGTGGCGGAATCGGGCGCTGAAGCGGTAGGCAAAGACGGTTGCGGATTGGCGGTCGGTGCAGGGTATGGCAACGATACCGGATCAGGGCCGGCGGAGTTTTCTCGTTTCTGCCCCGTATGGCCATAATCGGTTGCAATTCGTGAACCAGCCGTTTGAGGCGTATCATTTTCCGTCGTTTCCTGCATCGATGCCACGGTGCTGGCAATTCGCGCGGAACGTACGGAGTCGCCGGGCAGGGACTGGCTTGTTGCAAATTCGGCAGTGGTCATCGCCTCATCACTGTTTCCGCTCATGGATGTTTGAGGTGTTGCCGCAGCGGATTCCCCGGAATTTTCGCCTGATTGTTCCGAACCGCTGTTTTGCGCCGTTGCCTCCTGCGCTGCGTCATTGGACTCATCGGCGCTCCGAGCCGTTTCCCCCTCACCAAGCAATATCTGCGCCGCCGCATTCTGGCATTCCACGGTGTTGTCGTGCATGTTCCATGTCCACTCGGCCCGTATGCGATTGCGCTGGGTGCTGAATGTTGCCGTAATCAGCCAGGGTTCGCGTCCTCGGCGTGTCGCGCCCCACTTGACGGATTCCATGCCGATGCGAGCGGCCGCGAGTGTGCGGGCGATGAGCTCTTCGACGGAATGGACCTTGCTTCCTTTCGGCGCGGAAACCGCGAGGAACTGCTCGATGGCGTATTGTTTTTCCGTCTCGACCGCGGCCGAAAAACGCCGTACCAGCGCCTGGCTGAGTCCGTATTTCTCAGCGACTTTGTCGGGTTGCGCACCGGCACGGATAAGTGCCTGAATGCTTGAAATTGGTAGGGTTTGCGCCATTCCGGGGTTACTCGCTTCGTCGGTCTCGCTTAAGATCTGACGGGCCTCCAAAATGGCGTGTTCCAGTGTGTCATCCACCGGTATCCGGAACTTCAATCCTTTCGATACGAATACGAGCTCGCCGTCTTCGTCGACATGGTCGAACCGAGCATCCGCAACTGAACTGATTGACATGCGAGCACCACTTTCCTGCAGGAAATAAAACTACGAGAATTTTACTTTATTCCATTATGTCCCTCGTGTCGTACTTTACGAATTTGTTAAATCGTGTATCCTTTTGCCCGTAAAACACATTTGTGACGTGGATGCCATCGGTATAAGATACCGTGAACCAACAAGAAAGGACCGCGAGATGGCTCAGGATTATGATTCTCCTCGCAACAAGGACGAGGACGAGGAATCCCTTCAGGCGTTGAGCAAGAGCAACCGGGATTCAGCCGAGGACATCGACGACGACGAGAACGCCATCGCCGAGGACTATGAGCTGCCCGGTGCGGACCTGAGCAATGAGGATTCTTCGGTGACCGTCATCCCCATGCAGGGTGACGAATTCATCTGCTCGGAGTGTTTCCTCGTCAAACACCGCAGCCAGCTTGACCACATGGGCGCCAACGGCCCGGTGTGCAAGGAGTGCGCCGCCTGATGGCCTACGCCGAAAGCTACAACGAACCGGAAAACGTCGAGGTGCTGCTGAAGGCCGATGCCGATGGGAACGTGCCTGCCCTGCGTTACGCACATGCGGGCGACGCCGGTGCCGATTTGACCTGCACGCAGGACGTTGAGCTCAAGCCGTTTCAGCGTGCCTTGGTGCCCACGGGCGTTTCCATTGCGCTCCCCAACGGTTACGTCGGCCTTGTACACCCGCGTTCGGGTCTGGCGGTGAAGATGGGGTTGACGGTTTTGAACGCGCCGGGCACCATCGATGCCGGATACCGTGGCGAAATCAAGGTTCCTCTGATTAACCTCGACCCTGAGCACACGGCGGTTTTGCACGCCGGGGACCGCATCGCGCAGCTGGTTATCCAACGTTACGTCGAGGCGAGGTTCGTCCCCGCCGCAACGTTGCCGGGCAGCGATCGGGCCGAGCGGGGCTTCGGTTCCACCGGGATGGCCAGTATTTAGTGTGGGCCGTCCTCCAATCAGATAGAATGAACGCAGATACGGTGATGGGAGCGGGCATGGGCGATACGGTTTCGGACAACAATTCGGCGAGGATACTGGGCTGCGAGATCAGCACGGACCCGCTTGACCCGCTGCAGCCCATCGTGCGCGCCTGCCGTGCGCATCATCCCGACGCCGACCTTTCAATCCTCGAACGCGCCTACCGCAGGGCCGTCTGGCAGCACCGCAACCAGCGTCGCCGTTCTGGTGAGCCTTACATCATTCATCCTCTGGCTGTCGCCCAGATTCTTGCTGATCTTGGCATGGGCTCGTTGGTTGTTGCCGCAGGATTATTGCACGACACCGTCGAAGATACGGATTACACGCTTGACGATTGTCGTGCCGAATTCGGCGATACCGTCACCGGCTTGGTCGACGGGGTCACGAAACTGACCAACATGGAGGTCGGCGATTCGGCGCAGGCCGAGACCATCCGCAAGATGGTGGTGGCCATGAGCCGCGATGTGCGTGTGCTCGTCGTCAAACTGGCAGACCGTCTTCATAACGCCCGCACCTGGCGTTATGTCAAGCCTTCCAACGCACAGCGCAAGGCCCGCGAGACCCTCGATGTCTATGCGCCTCTGGCCAACAGGCTCGGCATGAACGCCATCAAGACGGAACTTGAGGAACTGAGCTTCAAGGTCCTTTATCCGAAGATCTACAACGAGATCGTCGTGCTTGTCAACCGTCGTGCCGGCCAGCGCGACGTCTACCTCAAGCAGATCATCAGCGAGATCAACGAGGACCTTGCCGATCAGCACATCAAGGCCACCGTCACCGGCCGGCCGAAGGACTATTTCTCGATCTATCAGAAGATGATCGTGCGCGGCCACGATTTCTCCAACATCTACGACCTGGTCGGCGTGCGCATCATCGTCGACACCATTCAGGACTGCTATGCGGTGCTTGGCGCCGTCCACGCCCGCTGGAGCCCGATTCCCGGCAGGTTCAAGGACTACATCGCCATGCCGAAGATGAACATGTATCAGAGCCTGCACACCACGGTTGTCGGCCCCGGCGGCAAGCCCGTCGAGATTCAGATCCGTACCTGGGACATGCACCGGCGCAGTGAATTCGGCATCGCCGCCCACTGGAAGTACAAGGAAAACGGGCAGGCCGGACGAAAGCTCAGCGAACCGGACAAGGGCGACCGCAAACGTGAAAGCGAAGAAAACCAGGACTTAAGCGAGGCCGACAACCTCAAGTGGATCCAACAGCTGGCCGATTGGACCAGCGAGACACCGGATTCCAACGAATTCCTCGGTTCCTTGAAAGAGGATCTGGGCAGCGCCGAAGTCTACGTCTTCACGCCGAAAGGCAAGATCATCTCCTTGCCGGCCAACGCCACACCTGTCGATTTCGCCTACGCTGTGCATACCGAAGTGGGCCATCGCACCATGGGCGCGCGCGTCAACGGCCGCCTCGTCCCGCTCGACACCGTGCTCGAAAGCGGCGATACCGTTGAGGTGCTTACCTCCAAGTCGGAGACCGCCGGACCTTCGCGTGACTGGCTGAGCTTCGTCAAGAGCCCGAAGGCGCGCAATAAGATTCGTCAGTGGTTCAGCAAGGAACGCCGCAGCGAGGCCATCGACGAAGGCCGCGACGAGCTCACCCGTGCGATGCGCAAGCGCAGCCTGCCGGTCTCGAACCTTTTGACCCCGCAGGCGCTGGTCGGTGTGGCCGACGAGCTCAACTTCGACAACGCCGATGCCGTGTTCGCCGCCATCGGTGACGGTCAGGTCTCCACGCAGAACGTCATCTCGCGCCTGGTCAAGGACGCCGGGCAGGACGAGGTCGAAGAGGACGTTGAGCAGGAGGCGCTGCCCCTGAAGCACGCCGAACGCCGCCGCGACACCAACAAGCTCGGCATTTCGGTCAAGGGCGTGGAAGGCGTGTGGGTCAAGCTGGCCCGCTGCTGCACTCCTGTTCCCGGTGACAAGATTCTCGGCTTCATCACCAAGAACGAGGGCGTTTCGGTGCATCGTGCCGACTGCCAGAATATGCTCAACCTGAAGAAGCAGCAGCCGGACCGTGTGGTCGAGGTCGCCTGGACCAGCGCCAAGGGCCTCTTTATGGTCAAGATCCAGGTGGAGGCGCTTGACCGCCCGCATCTCTTGAGTGACGTCACCCAGGTGCTTTCCGACCATGGCGTCAACATCATCAATGCCACCGTCGCCACCGGTTCTGATCGCGTGGCCACCAGCCAGTTCTCCTTCGAAATGGCCGATCCGCAGCACATGAACACGCTGTTGAGTGCGGTGCGTAAGATCGACGGCGTCTTCGACGTCTATCGCCTCACCGGTGCCAAGGATTCCGCCGTCCCGCACATGCGCAAGATGTAGCATCATTTATCGCTACGTAGCGAAAGTCCCTCGCCATCAGATTAGTGAATGGTGAGGGACTTATTGTTATTGAATCAAGAACCTACTTTACGACTTCAACGGAGACGATGCCCGCCGGTTCCAGCGGCATGTCGTTGCCGTCGGTAGGCAGGTTCTGCAGGCGGTCGACCACGGACTTGCCGGCGTCATCCGCCACCTCGCCGAAGATGGTGTGGTGGCCGTTGAGCCACGGGGTCGGCACGGTGGTTATGAAGAACTGCGAACCGTTGGTTCCATGTGGCTGGCCGTCGCGCCCGCGGCGCAGTCCTGCGTTGGCCATCGCCAGCTTGTAAGGCTGGTCGAAGTTGAGGCCGTCGGCGAACTCGTCGTCGAATTCGTAGCCCGGGCCGCCGGTGCCGTTGCCCAGCGGGCAGCCGCCCTGAATCATGAAATCCTTGATGATGCGGTGGAAGGTGAGTCCGTCGTAGAAGGGCTCGTGCGACTTCTCGCCGGTTTCGGGGTTGGTCCATTCCTTTTCACCGGTGGCCAGACCGATGAAGTTCTTGACGGTTTTCGGCGCTTTGTCGTCGAAGAGGTTCAGGACGATATCGCCCTCTGTGGTATGCATGATTACATTGGTCATGAGGTTTATTTTCCCACCGTGTTAGGACGAGCGCGTCATTGCAGTGCTATACAAGATGTCCGGAAACACTGAATTTCTAACCGTTATTGTACTGGTTATAACGAATGTCAATAGGTCTTTCTGGCCTTTGCGTTGTGTCGAAAGCGTAAGTGCAGGTATGGTTGCCACAGCACAACCATCGAAATGAGGGAACAACATGACATCATCCAACGATCACAACAACGCTGGCAATGCGAGCGAAAAATCACCTTTATCGACCGACGGTTTCCAAGGCCCGCAGGAACCGGTGCGGGTGAACCATACCGTGCGTAACGTCATCATCGCGGCCGTGGTCGTCGTGCTGGTTGTCGTGCTCGCCTTCTTCGGTTACCGGGGATTCGCCGGCAAGAAAGCGGCTGCGACCAAAGGCAGCGAATCCAATCCGATCAAGATCGGCGTGGTCGGCGTCACCAGTCCTGAATGGCCGATTTTCAAGGCCGAAGCGCAAAAGCAGGGTATCTACGTCAAATTGGTGGATTTCCAGGATTACACTTCCGAGAACCCTGCGCTCGATTCCGGCGATCTCGACTTGAACGAGTTCCAGCACATTCTTTACCTTGCCGATTACAACGTCAAGAATCACAAGAATCTGCAGCCTATCGGCGGCGTCGCCGTCTACCCGCTGGGTATCTATTCCAGCAAATACAAGGATGTCAAAGACATTCCGGCCGGCACCACGGTTCCCGTGCCCAATGACGAGACCAACCAGGCCCGCGCTCTCGGTGTGCTCAAATCCGCCGGGCTGATCAAACTCAAGCACGCATGGACCGCGTTCACCACTCCGGCTGACATCGACACCGCCGCCTCGAAGGTGAAAGTTCTTCCGCTCAAGGCCGAGCAGGTCGCCAATTCGTTGAAGGACCCGCAGGTTTCGGCCGGTGTCATCAACAACGATTACGTCAAGGACGCCGGTCTCAAGGCCAATGACGCCATCTATCGTGACAGCGCCGAGACCAAAGAGGCAAGGCCCTACATCAACATTTTCGTGGCACGAAAAGCCGAAGCCAACAATCCCACGTACCTGAAGCTGGTGAAGATCTTCCATTCCAAGCAGGTGTCCGCAGGTATTATGAAGAAATCGGATAACAGCGCGTCTCTGGCCAGCAAATACAGTGCCGAGCAGCTGCAGGGCTTCCTACGGGATGTCGAGAAGGACGCCAAGGCCAAAGACTGATGTTGTTTTCAGTCGATCCAGCCGATTGGCAGCTTGTTTCGCTGCCGATCGGCTCGGTAGATACTCAGACAGGAATTTAAACAGGAACGCAGCAACATGAAGAAGCGAGGAATATGAGCGAAGCAATCATCGAGCTCGACCATGTGGTCAAGGAATTCAAGTCCAAAGACAAAAAGCAGCCGATGCGTGCCGTCGATGACGTAACCCTGCGCATCAACAAAGGCGACGTTTTCGGCATCATCGGCTATTCCGGCGCCGGCAAATCGACGTTGGTGCGCATGATCAATGCCTTGGAGCGTCCGACTTCCGGCTCGGTTCGTGTTTTGGGCCAGGATCTCACCGGGCTGAACGAATCCGGGCTGCGTCCGCTCCGTCGCAAAATCGGCATGATTTTCCAACAGTTCAATCTGTTCTCCACCAAGACGGTGGCCCAGAACATCGCCTACCCGCTTGTTCTCGACCATTGGCGCAAGGATTATCAGGAACGCCGGGTGGGGCAGCTCCTGAAATTCGTTGGTCTTGAGGAACATGCGAACAAATATCCCTCGCAGCTTTCCGGCGGGCAGAAGCAGCGTGTCGGCATCGCCCGTGCCCTGGCCACGAACCCTGAAATCCTTCTGGCAGACGAAGCGACGAGCGCCCTCGACCCCGAAACCACCGGGGAGGTGCTCGACCTGTTGCAGCAGATCAACCAGCAGCTCGGCGTCACCATCGTGCTCATCACCCATCAGATGAATGTAGTACAGAAAATCGCCAATCGGATCGCCGTCATGAGCGATGGCCGTGTGGTCGAGCGTGGCGATGCCTATAGCGTTTTCGCCGCTCCGAAGCAGGAGATCACCAAGCGTTTCATAGCCACCGCCATTTCGGGTATTCCGGATTCGGAACGTGTCGCTGACATGCACCGCCAGTGGGCAGGTCGCATCGTCACAGTGCTCATCCGGCAAAAAGACGCGCAAAACGAGCTGGACAATTCGGTCGTGCCCTCCTCCGGTCAGAACATTTCCGGGCTGATCGCCAAATACGGTGTCTCCACCAGTTTGATCTACGGGGGCATCGATACGGTCACCGGTTACGCGATCGGCGCCATGACTTACGAGTTGGTGGGGGAACCTTCGGTAATCGATGGATTCCTCGATGAGTTGTCGCGCGACAGCGATGTGTTTGATTTCGGTACCGCGCAAGGGCCCGTGGACTACGATACGGCTGTTTCGACGCCGTTGGGCGGGTCCAAGGTGAAGCTGGCAGAAAGTGGTGACGTCACTACGGCTGGCGGCTCTGGAAACGCTGATAGTGCGGATAAGGCTGATGTGCTCGGCGGTGGTAGGGATGACACCGCCGGGGTCAGCGATACGGATGGCGACAGGAAAGAGGAACAGGTCAGATGAGCGCTTTTCATGTTATAACCGGTTCATTGGCGGCAAAACCGACGGGAACCATCACCTTGGCGGCGAACCAGGATTGGTCGATTTTGAAGCCGATGCTCTTCCAATCCATCGCCCAAACACTGGAAATGGTGTTCATCACCCTCGTTGTCGGCGGTATTCTGGGCTTGGTCCTAGGTGTGATTCTTTATGGAACCAGACCGGGCAATCTTTTCCAGAATTCCGTGATCTATCGCATTCTTGACGTCATCGTCAACATTGTGCGACCGATTCCGTTCATCATCTTCCTCGCGGCGATCCAGCCCCTGACCATGAAGGTCGTCGGTACGTCGATCGGCACGGCGGCGGCGATCTTCCCGATGATCATCATGGCCACGTTCGCCACGTCGAGGCTTGTCGAGCAGAATCTGGTGCCGGTGGACAGGGGAGTGATCGAGGCGGCGCGTTCCATGGGTGCCTCCACGTTCACCATCGTGCGTACCGTCCTCATTCCCGAGGCGCTCGGACCGCTGATCCTGGCCTATGCGTTCCTCTTCATTTCAATCCTCGACATGTCGGCCATGGCCGGCTATATCGGCGGTGGCGGTCTCGGTAATTTCGCGATTTCCTATGGTTACCAGAAGTTCGATCCCACCGTCACTTGGACGGCCGTCATCATCATGATCGTCTTGGTCCAGGTCGTACAGGCCATCGCCAACATGCTGGCCAAGCGCATCCTCAAGCGTCAGAAGTAGATTCGCGGTTTTATTTCTGATGTAATGCATTTATGCGATACGAAGAAATCCTATCAGCGGTGCCTGCTTTCAACGGCAGGAAGCGGCGCCGCTTTTATTTTCGACTCTTTCAATCAAACGATGCCGCCGAATAACGAGGTTCTTATACGCGTCATAACGAATACGGATAATTGTTTTTGATATTTTGATATTTTCCGCCGCTTCCGCCGTGTATTCTTGCCTCAAGACACAACCCACAATCATCAATAAGGCAAGCACATGTCATCAGCAAATCCCAATACACGATCCCAGCCCGATTTGAGCCCGCTGTCCGCCGGCGGACTCGGCCCGGAGGAACCGGTACGCGTCAACCACACGAAGCGAAACGTCATCATCGCGGCCATCGTCATCGTGCTGCTTGCGGCGCTGGCGTTCTTCGGTTACCGCGGTTACGCGGCCAAGCAGGCGAGCGCGGCGAAAGGAACGCCCTCCAATCCGGTCAAAATCGGCGTGGTCGGCGTGACCAATCCCGACTGGGTCGTTTTCAAACAACAGGCGCAAAAGCTCGGCATTTCTGTCCAGCTCGTCGATTTCCAGGATTACACATCCGAGGATCCCGCGGTGGATTCCGGCAGCCTCGACATGAACGAATCGCAGCATATCCTTCTGCTCGCCAACTATAACGTCAAGAACCACAAGGATCTGCAGCCCATCGGCGCCACCGGCGTCTTCCCGCTCGGAATGTATTCCACCAAATATAAGGATGTCTCCCAGATTCCCGCGGGAGCCAGCATCCCCGTACCCAATGACGAGACGAATCTTTCCCGGGCTCTCGGCGTGCTCGACCAGGCCAAACTCATCAAGCTGAAGCATCCGTGGACGCCGTTCATCTCGCAGGCCGATCTCGATGAGTCCGCCTCCAAGGTCAAGGTCGTGCCGGTCAAAGGTGCCCAGGTCCCCAAATCGCTCAATGACCCGGATGTCGCCGCAGGCATCATGAACAACGATTTTGTCGCCGATGCCGGGCTCAAGCCCTCGGAGTCGATTTTCCGTGACGACCCGCACAGCAGCCATGCACGCCCGTATATCAATGTCTTCATCGTCAAGAAGGCCGATATCAACAACCCGCTCTATCTGAAGCTCGCCGGAATCTCCCATACCAAGGAGTTCAAGGCGGCATTGCAGCAGAAATCCAAGGGTACCTGCGTTTTCGCCGACCAATACAGTGGTTCGCAGCTCCGCGGGTTCCTGAGCGATGTCGAAAATGACCTGCGCAAGTCGCAGGGAGCGTAAGGTTTCCCAGGCGTCAAAAAGTTCAAAAAGAGGAAAGCGCAGGACTCCTGTCATTGGCAGGTCTTCCCGGGCCGTTGTCGCCGGTTTCTCCGCTTTCTGATTTTCGGCGAACCGGTTTGACGCTTTAAATCAATAACCGTTTGATATCCTTGAATAGGAACAGACAAGAAAAGAGAGTTGCATTATGACAGAGAAAGTCAAAATTTCCGACGATTTGATTGCGATCAGGCACCATCTTCATCAATATCCGGAACTTGGCTTCAAGGAATACGAGACGACCAAATTCCTGCGCGACCAACTGACCTCGCATGGCATTGAAGTGCTGGACACCAAGCTTGAGACCGGATTGGTGGCCGAGATCAAAGGCGAGCAGCCCGGCCCGAGAGTCGTGCTTCGCGCGGATATCGATGGGCTGCCCATCCACGAACAATCCGGCCTGCCTTTTACCTCCAAGAACCCCGGCGTGATGCATGGATGCGGCCACGACATCCACATGACCGGCCTGCTCGCTGCCGCTTTCTGGCTGGCCGAGCACCGCGAGTCTATCCATGGCACCGCCGTCATCCTCTTCCAACCCGCCGAGGAGACCGGCCATGGCGCGCGCCACGTCATCGAGACCGGTGCTCTGGGCAAGGTCGATGCCCTTATCGGCACCCACAACACCCCCGATTACAAACCAGGTGAAATCGCGGTGAGCAAGGACCCGATGATGGCCGGTTGCATCAGCTTCGCCGTCACGTTCCACGCCGATGGCACCCACGCCGGCAAGCCGCACCGTGGTACCGGCCCCATCGAGGCGTTGGCTTCCACGATTCTTTCGTTGCAGACCATCGTCAGCCGCAACATCGACCCGTTCCGCCCCGTCGTTCTTTCGATTACCGAGGTGCATGGCGGCGACGTGTGGAACGTGATTCCCGATACCGCCGGATTCCTCGGTACGGTCCGCTATTTCTACAACGATGACCATGATTTGGTCACCCGCCGATTCCGTCAGGTTGTCGAGTCCACCGCAGCGGCTTATGGCATCACGGTTGATATCAAGTGGGACGAGCTTGCGGTTCCGCTTGTCAGCGATGAAACGCTGATAGGTCCCGTGGCCGAAGATGTGCCGAGCTATGCCACCGCTGTGCCGGTCATCACGTCGATGGGTGGCGAGGATTTTGCGGACTTCCAGAAATTGGGTCCGCTGGTGTTCGCTTCCATTGGCTCCAATGGCCAGCCGGGGCATCACGGCATCCACAGCCCTGAATTTGTGGCTTTGGATGAAGCAATCGAACCTACTGCGGAATTCCTGGTCAATGCCTTGTTGCAGGTCGAAAGCGAACTCGCCTGATATTCGCTTTCTAGGGATTGATCTGTAGAGATGTCGTTTTGCTTTTCAAGGTAAAACGGCATCTTTCTGCACCGTGTGTGGTTGAAAAGACATTTCAAAAGCGGTATCGCTTGTAGCGTTTGTTCAAAAGCGACATGGAAACGGATATGATAAAGACATGACTCAACTACGTTTCGCTTTGGCCCAGATCGACACCTGTGTCGGTGACCTCAACGGCAATGCCGCCACCGTTCTGCAATTCAGCCGCATGGCCGCGCTCAAAAAAGCCCAGATCGTCGTTTTCCCGGAGATGACCTTGACCGGCTATCCGATCGAGGACCTCGCCTTCCGGGCCACCTTCCGCAAGGCCGCCGCAGATAAGGCGGACCAGCTGGCGCAAACGCTCGAAAAAGAGGGCTTGGGCAACCTTTACGTCGTCGTGGGAACCGTGGGAACTTCTTCAGCCGTCGATGTCGACGGCAAACCGACGAACCGCTTGGTGGTGCTACATGGAGGCTCCGTCTGGTCGACCTATGACAAGCATTTCCTGCCAAATTACGGTGTGTTCGACGAGTTCCGAATCTTCGAATCCGGTCAGCATTCGGTTATTCTTGACATCGAAGGCGTGAAGGTCGGCGTCGCCATCTGCGAGGACATCTGGCAGGACGGCGGCCCGGTGGCGGAACTTGCTTCGCAAGGCATCGATGTGCTGCTCACCATCAACGGTTCGCCCTATGAGGAGGGCAAGACCCATACGCGGCAGGATTTGGCTGTTCGCCGCGCTCGCGAGGTCGGCGCACCGTTGATTTACCTGAACCAGGTCGGTGGCCAGGACGATCTGATCTTCGACGGCGGCAGCTTCGTGGTCGACGCCGACGGCACGCTTCTTGAGCGTTCGCCCATGTTCGTGGAGGACTTGAGCTACTTCGATTTCGATTCGGCGTCTGCGCATCAGCAGGTCGGCACGCTTGCCGCGCTGCGCGATCCGGACGAGGAAGTCTACACGGCCTGCGTCCTGGGGCTCAAGGACTACATGGCCAAGAACCATTTCACCGGCGTTGTGCTCGGCCTTTCCGGCGGCATCGATTCGGCGTTGGTGGCGGCCATGGCGGCTGACGCGGTCGGCGGTGAGAACGTTCAGGGCGTCTCCATGCCCAGCATGTATTCCTCCGACGGTTCCAAGGATGACGCTGCCGATTTGGCGCACAATATCGGTGCCCACTACGACGTTCAACCCATCGAGCCGCTGTTCAAGGCATTCCAATCCCAACTTGACTTGGACGGCATCGCCGCCGAGAACCTGCAGGCGCGTATCCGTGGCGTCATCGTCATGGCCTATTCCAACTCCAAGAACCTGCTGGCGCTCGCTACAGGCAACAAATCCGAGCTGGCCTGTGGATATTCGACTATTTATGGCGATGCGGTGGGCGGTTACGCGCCGATCAAGGATTTGCTCAAAACCCGCGTCTGGGAACTTTCCCGTTGGCGCAACCGGGCAGCGGCCGCTGGTGTCGGTGTCGGAGGACTGAAAATTGTCGGCAATGAGAACGGGGGAGCGGGAGTATCGCTCAAAGACGGTGTGATGATCCCGGTCGCCAGTATTGAAAAGGCACCGAGTGCCGAGCTGCGTCCCGGTCAGAAAGACTCCGATTCGCTGCCTGAGTACGCCTTGCTCGACAAGGTCCTTGAGGCCTATATCGAGAAGGCCCATGGCCGTGCCTATCTGTTGAAAGACGGCTTCGACGTCAAGACGGTGGACACGGTGATGCGTCTGGTCGATCGTGCCGAATGGAAGCGCCGCCAGTATCCGCTGGGCCCCAAGGTCACTTCGTTGGCTTTTGGTCGTGACCGTCGCCTGCCGGTGACCAGCGCCTTCCGCGAATAAACACGCTTCGCGCCGACTGCGACAAGCGTGGCTGAGCCTGTGTACTACGCCTTCGGGCAAGTGGAGCATATCCGGCAACCGATCTGGGTTAAAGTTGGAAGGCTTACGTTGATAATAAAAGGGAATTGTGATGGCAGATAATACTCAAAACACGAACGACAACGGCAAACAATGGTATTTCAATACCGCCACCGGTAAGCCCGAGCTGGGCAAGCTTTCGCCCGTCGGCCAGCGTAGCGGCCCGTACAAGTCCCGTAAGGACGCGGAGGACGCTTGGAAAATCGTTCAGGAACGCAATCTGATCTGGGACGAGCAGAACCGCAAGTGGAACGCATGGAACAACGGTTCCGGCTCCGACGGCAAGTAGGGAGGCCAAGAGTCGTGATTGGGACTCTCTAGCAGGCAAGCGGGTCAATAGGCAAATAAAGGTCTGTTGGCCCGTTTATTTTGCCTAAAAATAAAAATGTGACGTACATCACATAATTTTTAGCCATTTTCCGTTCGTCGCCAGAAAACGGCATAGTCGATAAAACCGTTCTCGCGATTAAGTTTGTGAGATTTTCGACAATTTCAGGGAAAGAGACGAAGACGGAAAATAGTAAAAAAGTGATGTAGGTCACACCAATTTGGCCATACTTGTGACATAGACCACTCTACAATGGTAAATGAACGCAACGTGAAGATGCGTTGCTCCACTAATAAGGAGTGCTATATGACCGCAGTAGATCAAACTGCTCTCTCTCAGGAAGAGCTCCAAGCAAAGGCTTGGGATGGCTTCGTCGGAGGGAATTGGCAGAAGGAAATCGATGTTCGCGATTTCATTCAGAAGAACTATACGCCATACGATGGCGATGAGTCCTTCCTCGCCAAGGCGACCCCGAAGACGAAGGAAATGTGGGAGTATCTCGACAACAACCAGCTTGCTGTAGAGCGTAAGCAGCGTGTGTATGACGTTGATACCCATACCCCGGCAGGCATCGACAACTTCGGCCCCGGCTACATCATGGACAAGGAACACGATAACGTGATCGTCGGCCTGCAGACCGATGAGCCCTGCAAGCGCGCCATGATGCCGAACGGCGGCTGGCGTATGGTCGAGCAGGCCATTCAAGAGGCCGGCAAAGAGGTCGATCCCAATATCAAGACCATCTTTACCAAGTATCGCAAGACCCATAACGACGGCGTCTTCGGCGTTTACACCAAGCAGATCAAGCTTGCCCGTCACAACAAGATCCTCACCGGCCTGCCCGATGCCTACGGCCGTGGCCGCATCATCGGCGACTATCGTCGTGTCGCCCTCTATGGCGTCAACTATCTGATTGCCCAGAAGAAGATCGACAAGGATTCGATTCCTTATCGCAACGACTTCACCGAAGCTGAGATCGAGCATTGGATTCGCTTCCGCGAAGAGCATGCCGACCAGATCAAGGCCCTGAAGGAACTCATCGCCCTCGGCAACGAGTATGGCCTCGACCTCTCCCGTCCGGCTCAGACCGCTCAGGAAGCCGTGCAGTGGACCTACATGGGCTACCTCGCCTCCGTCAAGAGCCAGGATGGCGCGGCCATGAGCTTCGGCCGTAACTCCGCCTTCTTCGATTGCTACTTCGAGCGCGATCTGAAGAGCGGCAAGATCACTGAGACCGATGCTCAGGAGATCATCGACCAGATTGTCATGAAGCTGCGTATCGTCCGCTTCCTTCGTACGAAGGACTATGACAACATCTTCTCCGGCGATCCGTACTGGGCCACCTGGTCCGATGCAGGCTTCGGCGACGATGGGCGCCACATGGTCACCAAGACCTCGTTCCGTCTGCTCGCCACCCTGACCCTCGATCACCTTGGACCTGGCCCTGAGCCGAACATCACGATCTTCTGGGATTCCAAGCTGCCTGAAGGCTACAAGCGCTTCTGCGCCCGTATCTCCATCGACACCTCGGCCATCCAGTATGAGTCCGATCGCGACATCCGCAACCACTGGGGCGACGATGCAGCCATCGCTTGCTGCGTCTCCCCGATGCGCGTTGGCAAGCAGATGCAGTTCTTCGGCGCCCGTGTGAACTCCGCGAAGGCTCTGCTTTACGCGATCAACGGTGGCCGCGACGAGATGACCGGTATGCAGGTCATCGACAAGGGCATCATCGATCCGATCAAGCCCGAAGCCGACGGCACCCTTGACTATCAGAAGGTCAAGGACAACTACGAGAAGGCCCTTGAGTGGCTCTCGGAGACCTACGTCGAAGCGCTGAACATCATTCATTACATGCATGACAAGTATGCGTATGAGTCCATCGAGATGGCTCTGCACGACAAGGAAGTCTACCGCACCCTCGGCTGCGGCATGTCCGGCCTGTCGATCGCTGCCGATTCGCTCTCCGCCCTGAAGTATGCGAAGGTCTATCCTATCTACAACAAGGATGCGAAGAACCTCGAAGGCCATGAGAAGGAATATGTCGAAGGCGCCGATGACGACCTGGTGGTCGGCTATCGCACGGTCGGCGACTTCCCGATCTACGGCAACGACGATGATCGCGCCGATGACCTCGCCAAGTGGACCGTCTCCACGGTTATGGATCAGATCAAGGCTCTGCCGGTCTACCGCAACGCGGTTCCGACGCAGTCCATCCTGACCATCACCTCCAACGTGGTCTACGGCAAGGCGACCGGTTCCTTCCCGAGCGGACACAAGAAGGGCGAGCCTTACGCCCCCGGTGCCAACCCGGAGAACGGCATGGATTCGCACGGCATGCTGCCGTCCATGTTCTCGGTCGGCAAGATCAACTACAACGACGCGTTGGACGGCATTAGCCTCACCAACACGATTACCCCTGACGGCCTCGGCCGTGACGAGGAAGAGCGCATCACCAACCTGGTCGGCATCCTGGATTCCGGCAATGGCCATGGCCTCTACCACGCCAACATCAACGTGCTGCGCAAGGAGCA
This sequence comes from Bifidobacterium sp. ESL0728, assembly GCF_029392015.1. Taxonomy (NCBI): domain Bacteria; kingdom Bacillati; phylum Actinomycetota; class Actinomycetes; order Bifidobacteriales; family Bifidobacteriaceae; genus Bifidobacterium; species Bifidobacterium sp. ESL0728. The sequence goes on along the minus strand of NZ_CP113925.1, from coordinate 1,608,466 downwards.
GCTTGAGGACGCCGTCGCGCATCCTGAGAAGTATCCGCACCTCACCGTGCGCGTCTCGGGCTATGCAGTGAACTTCGTCAAGCTCACCCGCGAGCAGCAGCTCGATGTCATTTCGCGTACGTTCCACCAGGGTGCTGTCACCGAGTGACAGTTTGCCTTTAGGTAACGTGGTGAATAATTGATTTGAAGGGGCGGAGCGTCAGTTTCGTCCCTTCAATCATGTTTCATGGGCCTTGGAAACCGTTGAAAGTATAGGGATAATAGGTTTTCACCTATGGAATATTCAGTGCATCACATTGCGCCAGAGGCACACCGAACGGCTGGGATTTTAGTCTGAAATCCGTTAGTATGGAAACAGAATTTGACAAGGAGGGCGACGATGTCCGAAACCACTCAATTTAGAACCACGACGCAGCATATGCTGAAGGTTTCGAAAGTATATGCCAAGCACACGTTGATGGGGGGACTTTCGGGCTTTCAGTCTCCTATAGGTCTCGACCGTCATGACCGTATCGCTGCGCTGCGTACCGGAGACATCGGCTTCGTCCATTCCTGGGATATCAACACGTCCGTCGACGGACCGGGCACCAGAATGACCGTGTTCATGAGCGGATGCCCGTTGCGCTGCCAGTTCTGTCAGAACCCTGACACTTGGAAGATGCGCGACGGCCAGCCGGTCTATCTCGACGACATGATCGAGCGCGTCACCCGTTACAAGGACGTCTTCCAGAGCACAGGCGGGGGAGTCACCTTCTCCGGAGGCGAATCGATGATGCAAGGCAAATTCGTCTCTCGCGTCTTCCATGCGGTGCGTAAGGAAGGCATCCACACCTGCCTCGACACCTCCGGATTCCTCAGTAAGGACTGGACCGACGAGATGATCGACGACATCGATTTGTGCCTGCTCGACGTCAAGTCCGGCGACGAGGAGACTTACCACAAGGTGACCGGCAGCCAGCTGGCGCCGACCATCGAATTCGGCCAGCGCTTGAACAAAGCCGGCAAGAAGATCTGGGTGCGTTTCGTTCTCGTCCCAGGGTTGACCGACAGCGTTGAAAACGTCGAGAACGTGGCCAAGATCTGTGAATCGTTCGGCGATGCCGTCGAACATATCGACGTACTCCCGTTCCACCAGCTCGGCCGTCCGAAGTGGCACGAGCTCGGCATTCCCTACCCGCTGGAAACCAAGGAAGGCCCGTCCAAGGAGATGAAGAAGCGCGTCCACGACCAGTTCAAGGCCCATGGCTTCGAAGTCTACTAAAGAGATCTAAACCAAGAAAAATTCATTGTTCACGCACCGGACAGGGGACTTATACAATCCTCGTCCGGTGTTATAGTATGCAGCATAAGCGCTGATCCGTTATCGGCGGGGAGCTTTTGGAAGAACGGTTGTTCATTAGGTTGGGCGGCTTATTAGAACCGACGGGTGGGCCCGAAATAGCCTGTACTTCAAGCGGTTGCGTTGTACGGTACGTTTTAGTATTCACAATGTAACAAGCGAGGTGGTACCGCGGTAACGGCGCGTGTTAGCGTCCGTCATCGTCCTCGTGGTAGTAATGATATCTGCCAAGCGAGGAGACAACGGTGAGCGAAACCACCAATTCCCATGTGTATCCCAAGGCGTCCGTAGGCCAGCAAAGCGCGCACGTCGCGCCGAACCCGAGCTTCCCCAAAATGGAAGAATCGGTACTCGACTATTGGGACAAGGACAACACCTTTGAAAAGTCCGTCGAACGCAACCCCAGCGGCGACCATAGCGACAACGAATTCGTCTTCTTCGATGGTCCGCCGTTCGCCAACGGCTTACCGCACTATGGCCATCTGCTGACCGGCTACGCCAAGGACGTCATCCCGCGCTACCAGACCATGAAGGGCCGCAAGGTCAACCGCGTCTTCGGCTGGGACACCCACGGTCTGCCCGCCGAACTCGAGGCGCAGAAGGAACTCGGCATCGAATCGGTCGACCAGATCGAGGAAATGGGCATCGAGAAGTTCAACGACGCCTGCCGCAAGTCCGTCCTCAAGTACACGAACGAGTGGAAGGACTACGTTCACCGTCAGGCCCGCTGGGTCGATTTCGAACACGGCTACAAGACCTTGAACACAACCTACATGGAATCGGTGATGTGGGCGTTCAAGACGCTCTACGACAAAGGCTTGGCCTACAAGGGCTACCGTGTGCTGCCGTACTGCCCGAAGGACCGCACCCCGCTTTCCGCGCACGAGCTGCGTATGGATGCAGACGTCTATCAGGATCGTCAGGACATCACCCTCTCCGTCGCCGTCAAGATGCGTGATGAGGACGACGCCTACGCCGTCTTTTGGACGACTACGCCTTGGACCGTGCCGACCAACTTCCTTATTGTCGTTGGTGAGGATATCGATTATGTCGAGGTCAAGCCTACTGAAGGCAAGTTCGCTGGCAAGAAGTTCTATCTTGGCAAGCCGCTGCTCGGCTCGTATGCCAAGGAACTTGGCGAGAACTACGAGGTCGTCCGCGAGCTCAAGGGCAAGGAATTGGTCGGCCGCCGCTACTGGCCGGTCTTCCCGTACTTTGCCGGTGTTGAGGCTGAGTCCGAAGGGCACATCCCCGGGCCGAACGCCTACCAGATTCTCGCCGCCGACTACGTCGACACCGTCGAAGGCACCGGCCTGGTCCATCAGGCTGTCTATGGCGAAGACGATATGAACACGCTGAACGCAGCCGGCGTCAATTGCATCGACGTGCTCGACGCTAGCTGCACCTTCACCGCCGATTGCCCGGATTACGAAGGCATGTATGTCTTCGATGCCAATATGCCGATTCTGCGCAACCTGCGCAACGGTGACGGCCCGCTGGCCCGCATCCCCGAGGACCATCGCGCCCTGCTCTTCCAAGAGAAGAGCTACGTGCACTCCTACCCGCATTGCTGGCGTTGCGGCACCCCGCTCATCTACAAGCCTGTCTCCTCCTGGTTCGTCTCCGTGACCAAGATTAAGGACCGCCTGCTTAAAAACAACCAACTGATCAACTGGATTCCCGAGAACGTCAAGGACGGCCAGTTCGGCAAGTGGCTGCAGAACGCCCGCGACTGGTCGATCTCCCGCAACCGCTTCTGGGGCTCGCCGATTCCCGTGTGGGTTTCGGACGACCCGAAGTACCCGCGCGTCGACGTCTACGGCTCGCTTGACCAGCTCAAGGCGGACTTCGGCGACTATCCGCGCGACGGCGAGGGCAACGTCAACATGCACCGGCCCTATATCGACAACCTCACGCGTGTCAACCCCGACGACCCCACCGGCAAGTCGCACATGCACCGCATCTCCGACGTGCTCGACTGCTGGTTCGAGTCCGGCTCCATGCCGTTCGCCCAGTTCCATTACCCCTTCGAAAATAAGGAGTATTTCGAACAGCATTTCCCGGCCGATTACGTGGTCGAATACATCGGCCAGACCCGCGGCTGGTTCTACGTGCTGCACGTCATGGCCACAGCGTTGTTCGATAAGCCCGCCTTCAAGAACGTCATCTGCCACGGCATCGTGCTCGGCGACGACGGCCAGAAGATGAGCAAGCACCTGCACAACTACCCGGACGTCAACGGCGTGTTCAATGACTACGGCTCCGACGCGATGCGCTGGTTCCTCATGTCTTCGCCGATTCTGCGCGGCGGCAATTTGATTGTCACAGCCGACGGTATTCGTGATACCGTTCGTCAGGTATTGCTTCCGGTCTGGAGTTCATATTACTTCTTCACGCTTTACGCCAACGCGGCCAACGGAGGTAAGGGTTACGATGCTCGTGCGTTGAAGCCTGAAGAGGTTGCAGGTTTGCCGCAGATGGACCGCTACCTGCTGGCCCGCACACGCAGACTCGTGGTTTCGGTCGAGCATGCGCTCGACACCTTCGCCATCTCCGAGGCGTGCGCTGCGGTGCAGGACTTCATCGACATGCTCACCAACTGGTACATCCGCAACAACCGTGAACGCTTCTGGGACGAGGATGAGAACGCCTTCAACACGCTTTATACCGTGCTTGAGGTGCTGATGCGCGTCATGGCGCCGCTGGCCCCGATGGAGTCCGAGTCGATCTGGCGCGGGCTTACCGGTGGGGAATCGGTGCATCTGGCCGAATGGCCGTTCGTCACCGTGGAGGACGAAAAGTCCCACGATGTCGGCGCGACCGCCGAATCGACCGGCGAGCTCAACCAAGGCAAGGAGACCGAGCTAGGTCGCGTATTGGTTGACGAACCCAAGCTGGTTGAGGCCATGGAACAGGTGCGTGAGGTCGTATCCTCCACGCTTTCCCTGCGCAAGTCCTGCCAGATCCGCGTTCGCCAGCCGCTTTCCAAGCTCACGGTTTTGGTCGATAATCCCGATGCCGTCGCGGCCTACGACGATATTCTGAAGACGGAGCTCAACGTCAAGGACGTGGAATTCTCGACGCTCGCCGACGCGGGCAAGCACGGCCTGAAGATCGTGCACGATTTGAAGGTCAACGCACGTGCCGCCGGCCCAAGGCTCGGACGTCAGGTGCAGTTCGCCATCAAGGGCTCCAAGTCCGGAAACTGGCACATCGACGAATCCGGTGCGCCGGTGGTCGAGACGCCGAACGGCGACCTGAAGCTGGAGGACGGCGAATATACGCTGATCAACCAGGTCGAGGAAGTCGGTGCAGAAGATCGCGCCAACGACGTTTCAGCAGCGCTTCCCGGCGGCGGTTTCGTCATTCTCGATACAGCTCTCAACGACGATCTCGTCGCCGAAGGCTATGCTCGCGACGTCATCCGCGCCGTGCAGGATGCCCGCAAGGACGCCGACCTCGACATCGCCGACCGCATCAGCTTGAAGCTCGATGTGCCGGCTGTCGACGCACCGAAGGCCGAGCAGTTCCGTGACCTCATCGCCCACGAGACGCTTGCCACGACGCTCGACATCAACGCCGACGCTTCCGCCGACGAGCTGAAGGTCACGGTCGCCAAGCAGTAGTGCTAACGCCGTTGTCGTTGCTGATTCAACGGTAAAACGGTAATAACCAAGAAGAGAGTTGGAGCCAACCGGTGCAATCATCGGTTGGCTCCAACTCTCTTTGAGATCGTTCAATACCGGGAGAGGACTCGGCTCGAGAGATTTCGGTTACGCGGAAAGTGGCAAAGTGCTATCGAACGTCATTATTTGATGGCGCTAAGCACTCCGTCCGAGCCGATAGCCGGCAGGACGCTTGGGTCGCCGACCTTGGTGGGGTCCAAGCCGATACTGCCGCAGAACTGCTTCGCGCTACGCGAAAGGTCGCCGAACACATCTACCGGCCAGATGTGTCCGTCGACCCGGATGGTGGGGGTGAAGAAGCTGTGGGTGCCCTGCACGGTGGTATAGAGTTCCTTGCGCTTCGAGCTGTAGTCGGTGACTTTGGTGATATAGTCCGCATAGGTTCCGTCTACCGCCGCTTTGGCGACTTCCTGGTTCACACCGGCCTTGATGGCTTGCGCCGCGATCTGGTCGTTGCTGACATCCTTGTAATGATTCTCATCCGGCTGGAAATCACGTTCGAACAGGGCTGAGACGAAGGCTGCCGTGTGCTCGGTGTCGTGAGCGGAAACGTAGGCCACGGCGCTGGCGGTACGTGTGGAGTATTTGTTGCTTTGCGGGGTGTCGAGGAAATTGACCACGTGGAATTCAAGGTTGATCTGTCGGGCGTTTTGCATACGAATCAGGGTGGGTTCGAGCTCGCGTGCCAGCTTGCCGCAATAGGGGCAGAGGAAGTCCTCATAGACCTCCACCGTTGGGGCCTTTGGGTTGTATTGCGCTTTGGTGTACGAGCGCAATCCGCCTTGCTTGGTGGCGTTCTCAGGGGTATTCGCATGTTGCAATTGTTCATACGATTTTGAAAGGGCCTCGGGAGAACTTTCGGCAACCGCAGCCTTATGGCTGTTCCAGACTTTGACGCCAGTTACTACGACAATGGCCACCACGATGATCACTGTAATGGTCAGGATGACGTTACGTAGTTTGCGTTCTTTTTTGCTATGAGTATCCGGCCTTATTTCGCCAGCCTCGGTCGTTCCGGCCTCTTGGATCGTTTCCGGGACGTCCTGCTCTGGCTCCTCGACGTTATTGTTGGTAACCACTGGAATTCTCCTCATTGAATTAAACGATGGAGACGTGATTATTGGATAATCACTATTGTCATCAAATTGAAAAACATACAAAGCATATATCGTATTTTGTCTTACGTCAAATGAATATGATTTATGCAATCAATATGAAAGTGCCGTTGTATATGTTTAAAATGGTTATATTGCACGAATAAATAAACTTCTATAAAAGGAATTACCCTTAATTAAATAGTGATATCCAGATCATATGGCCAACGACAATTTATCGTTTAATGTGCAAATTAGAGGCTGGAAAATATAGAATGCCAATAGATATTACAATTCAAAAAGGCTCTGTTTTGTTTGCATTCGTGTCCGCTAGCATCCAATGCGGTTGTGGTTACCTTGCGACCAACCACTATCAATCCGCCCCCTAGTCTGAAGTGTCAGAACCGACCGACGGCAATATTTCGGGGTTGCCGACGTCCATTATCTTCAGCCCCAGATTGGTGGTGAACCGCTGAACGATTTTGCCGTCATTGTCGGTGGTGTTCAGTTCCGATATCTTTCCGTTGATGCGGATTGTCGGAGGGAAGAACCCCTTGGTGCCGTGCATGGAGGTAAAAAGATCTTTCCTCTTGGTGGTGTAGACGGTCGCCTTGCTGATGAACGACGAATACGGTGCTTTCACCGCCGCTTCGGCCACATCGTGGCTCACCCCGGCCTTGATTGCCTGTGCGGCGATCTGCTCGTTGGTGACGTCTTTGTAGTGGATGGCGTCGGGCTGGAAGTCTTTTTCGAACAGTGCACCCACGAATGCCGTCACGTGTTTGGGGTCGTGCTCGGAGACGTAGGCCACGGCGTTCGCGGCCCTGGTGGAATATTTATCGGTCGAAGGAGTGTCATACAGGTTGACGATATGGAATTCCAGGTTGACTTGCTGGGCGGCCTGCAGCTTTTCGAGTGTCGGCGTAAGCGCGCGGGTCAGGTCTCCGCAGTAGGGGCAGAGGAAGTCCTCATAGATTTCCACGGTCGGTGCGTCGGGATTGCGTTCGCTTTGCCGATAAGCAGGCAGTCCGCCCTCTTCGGTGGAGTTGGTCGGTTTGTTGTTGACCCTTTGCAGGTCGTCATATGCCTGGGCCTGGGTTTCGGGAAGTCCCTGCTTTGACTTCTTGCCTTGATTGATGCCGATGGAAAAACCGATGACCAGAACCAGCACCATCACAATGAGTACTGCGATGCCCCCGATGATCAACTGGTTGCGTCCGACGACGCCGTTGTGCTCTACCGGCGGCTCGTTGTTGTCTGGAATGCTATCGGGAGGCGTCGAAGTCAGAAGTGGTTGTTTTCGCCTTTTCGGAGTGTGTGAAAGGGAATGTCTGCCAATCTTATTCATTTCCTGATCACCCGATTCCCTTTCCCGTGTCCTTCCAGACGTTGCCGAATTGTTAATTACATCACTACGGTGAATTTTATCGCTTTGTTCAGATAATGGGGCGTTCGCTTAAAATAAACATACCGACGAATCTGCCGTATATTAAGGTTGTGAGCGTATAACAGGACAAAGACGGCAATGGATACCATAAAAATCGACTCACGGGGTTCCATTGATTTTGGTGAACGGAACCCCGCCAAGATGCCGCATAAGGTATCAGTTGGCATCCCGATTTGTCATATCGGCCAATTTGCGGAACTTCGTCAACAAGCTAGATGCTTTTCGGTTTTTCGTTCGCACCGATGGAAGGCAGGACCGTGTGGTTGCCCACGTCCTTTGATTTGATGCCCATGCTGCTTTCGAAATCGGAAACGAGGTCGGCGTAATTGATTCCGTTCAACGACCATATGTGCCTATTGACGCGAATCAGGGGAGTGCCGAAGCCGCCCTGCGGATGCAACGCATAGTCGCACAGTTCCGGGCGATGAAGAGTGGTGTAAGTGCTTGCTTTGTCCATGTATTCGGCGTATGTGCCTTGCACGGCCTTAGTCGCTATGGCCTTGTCGACGCCGGCTTTGACGGCCTGGCAGATGATCTGGTCGTCGCTGACCGGCTTATAGGCGGTCTCGCTGGGCTGGAAGTCCTTGGCGAACAGTTCCGAGACGAAATTCATCAGGTGGTCGGGGTCGTTGTCCGCGATATACGCCGTGGCGCTCGCGGTGCGTAATGAATAATGATCAGACGACTGTCCGTCGAGGAATGTGACCGGATGCACCTCAATATTGATCTGGCGGGCCTTGTTCATCTTCTCCAGTGTGGAATCCAACGTGCGGTTGAGCTCTCCGCAAGAGGGGCACAAGAAGTCGAGATAGACTTCGACGGTGGGCGCCTTGGCATTGAGCTCGGCTTTCTTGCAGGCGTAAAGGCCGGCCTTGCTTGTTGCGTTGCTCGGCTTTTGCGCCACGGCCTGCAAATCGCGGTAGGCTGCGGAAGTGGGTTGGCTCTTGATTCGCACGGATTCGTTGTGCCGGGTCCATCCGGTCACGCCGATTACGGCCACCAGCGCCACGACAATCAGCATGACGAGAGCGCCAACCAACGTCTGCTGACGACGTTCCTTTGCGGCGATTGCCGCGGCTTTGGCTTCTGCTGCCGCCCTGGCTTCATACCGTTGTTTGGCTTGCAATGAAGTAGTCGACTTTTCAGACGTCTGTACCGGCCTGGTGTGTGTCTTATGATGTCTGCGTGTCATCGTCGCCTTGCCTTTCGCGTTGCTTCATTGCGGACTTCACTCCTCGCGTATCGTGATAAGCGCAATCTTGATTGTCTATTATATGAGCAAGAACAGAAAACGAACGCTGGTAGGTAGGGTATATGGATAACAATGGTGATCTCGATGGATTGGAAGGAAACGACAGGAATACCATCATCGTGCACGACGCGAACACCAACAATCTCAAGCACGTCGATCTTAAGCTGCCCAAACACGCCATCACCGTCTTCGTCGGTCTTTCGGGGTCGGGCAAATCGTCGCTTGTCTTCGACACCATCGCGGCACTTTCCCGTCGCGAATTGAACGAGACATTCCCGAGCTTCACCCAGCAATACCTGCCGAAATTCGGACGTCCGGACGTCGAGCGGATCGACAACCTGCCGGTGGCCATCGTCATCGAACAATGCAGGCTTGGGTCCAACGCGCGCTCGACGCTCGCCACGTATACTGGCGTCTATTCCCTGCTGCGCCTGCTGTTTTCGCGTGTCGGCGATCCGTTCATCGGCTATTCCGACACCTATTCGTTTAACCTGCCGCAGGGGATGTGCCCGAATTGCCAAGGGCTCGGCTATATCGACGACATCGATGAAAGCAAGATCATCGATCCCAACAAATCGCTTAACCAAGGGGCCATCACCTTCGTCAGTTTCGGGCCGGACACCTGGCGCTGGCACCGGTACGTCAACAGCGGCCTGTTCGACAACGACAAGCCCATCAAGGATTACACGCCTGAAGAATACGACCTTTTGATGCACGCCCCACAGCGCAAGCTCGAATATCCACCGGACAATTGGTTCAAAACCGCGCTTTACGAAGGGGTGGTGCCGCGCATCCGCCGTTCCATCCTGCACAAGAAGGAGGCAAGCAAGCATCGCGACGCCATTGCGGCCGTGGTCACGCGCAAGCCTTGCCCGGCCTGCCACGGCACCAGGCTCAAGCCGGAAGTGCTCAAAGTGCGCATCAACGGGTTCAACATCGCCGAGGTCAGTGCCATGGATTTGATACACGTCATCGCCTTCTTGGACGGCATCACCGACCCGCTCGCCCAGGAAGTCGTGCGCGAACTGCGTGGCAAAGTGCAGTCGCTGGTCGATATCGGCTTGGGTTATTTGACGCTCGACCGCAGCACGGGCACGCTTTCCGGCGGGGAGGCGCAACGTATCAAAATCGCCAAATACCTCACGAGCTCGCTTTCTGACATGCTTTACGTGCTCGACGAGCCGAGCGTCGGTCTGCACCCGCACGATATTCAGCTCATCACGGCGGCTCTGCGCAAGCTCAAAGATAAAGGTAATACGATTTTCATTGTCGAGCACAACCCGGAGGTCATTGCCATCGCCGACCACGTTGTGGAAATCGGCCCGAAAGCCGGTGCGAATGGGGGAGAGGTCACGTTCACCGGAAACTATCAGGAATTGCTGGATTCCGATACCGTGACCGCCAAATATCTGCAGCAGCGGCCGTGCAAAACCAACGTACGCAAACCGAGCGGATATTTCAAGCTCGCACATGTCACCACCAACAACCTGCAGGATGTCAGCGTGAATATCCCGAAGGGCGTGATGACGGTCGTCTCGGGCGTTGCCGGCAGCGGCAAAAGCTCACTGGTCACAGCGTTCCGGCAGCAGCTCAACAAGGACGGCACCGATTATGTCGACCTTTCGCAAGGCGAGATCGGCGCGAACATCCGCTCCACGCCGGCCACCTACCTTGGCATTCTCGACCCGATCCGCAAGTTTTTCGGCTCGGCCAACCATGTCTCCACCCAACTTTTCAGCTACAACGGCAAAGGGGCGTGCCCCCGTTGCAAGGGCAAGGGCGTGACCATCACCAACATGGCGTTCATGGATCCGGTGGTGCAGACCTGCGAAGTCTGCCACGGGCAGCGCTATAACCCCGACGTGCTGGAATACCGGTATCACGGCAAGAACATCGCCGAAGTGCTGGCCATGTCCGTCGCCGATGCCGCTGATTTCTTTCATTCCGTCGCGGACGTAGCGCCGAAACTCAACAACCTGCGCAAGGTCGGGCTTGACTATCTTTCCCTCGACCAGCCGTTGACCACGTTATCGGGCGGAGAACTGCAACGGCTCAAGCTGGCCTTTGAATTGAACAACCACGGCACGGTCTATCTTTTTGACGAGCCTACCGCCGGTCTGCATCTGAAGGACACGCAAAAACTTCTGGCGCTGTTCGACGAGTTGGTCGGGCAAGGCAATACGCTCGTGGTCATCGAGCACAATCTCGAAGTCATCAGCCAGGCCGATTGGCTTATCGACGTCGGCCCCGATGCCGGGCGATACGGTGGCAAGATCATGTTCAGCGGCACGACACAGGATTCGATGAAAGTGGATCAATCCAAGACGGGACAGGCGTTGCGACAGTGGTTCTCAGAGTAAATATTTTGGCTTGGTGTCGGGATCATATCTGGCTGTCTTCATGCTTGATTGGAGCTGAAGGATGACTTTCATACCCCAAAACTAGACAAACGCCGATAATATTTCATTCTCCAGAACGATGACGGCACGGCTGAAAACCCGTATTCTTGGGTAATCGTAAGGGGTGTCAAAGTGAGTATGTCATCGGCCTTCCGGGGTTTGGCAGGGCTCGCAGCCTTTGAAGCAAGACAAGAACCATTAGACAAGAAGATTGATATCTACAACTAGCAACCATGAGGGGAATGGCTGATTGAAAGAGAATATCAACGTTATGAATAAAAGCAGCAACAGCTTGGCCGCGCTTGTGGCTAGCGTACCGAGTTTGCCGCCAAGACCGGTATCCGCGCGGTCTTCGGCTCCGGCCGGTTCCAGACGGCATGTCATCACGGGGCACGGCATGTACGACGGGGAGACGATGGCGAACAATACTACGGCAGCGGATCGCAGCGTTACGATGGCTCCGATGGGAAACGCTGCCAAAGCAATGGCAGGGACGCCGAATATGGCTGGTGCCAACAACAACATTCAACGACCAACCACAACGAAGCCTTCCGGCTTCTGGGGCAGGATTCGTTCCAGCCGTCTTGGGCTGACGACTTTCGACATCAAGATGATCGGCGTGGTGCTGATGGTGGTCGACCACATCCACCAGATGTTCGCCTCGCAAGGCGCACCGAATTGGCTGGACTGGTTCGGCAGGCCTGTGGCCACGCTGTTCTTCTTCGTCAGCGTTATCGGCTTCTCACACACGCACAGCAAAAAGGCCTATATGGTGCGCCTTTACGTGTGCATGGTGCTGATGGCCGTGCTCGACGTCGTTCTGCAGCAGGTGGTCAACTACGACGGCGCGCAACTGGTCAACAACATCTTCCGCGACCTCTTCATCGGCACGATTTTCATGGCCGCCGTCGATTGCTTTGAGGCTGCATTCAAGAAACGCGCCAACAAGGCCGCCTCGGGATTCGGAGCAGGTGTGCGTGGTGGTGACGAGCGCACCGGTTCGGCACATGGGGTCATGGGGCGCAATGTTGTTGCTTCAGCTGGTATGAGCGCTTCCGCTGCCGATCAGAACATAATGCACGCCAACAGGCATGCCAGCAGCGTCACCCGTGGCTTCCGCGTGAAAAAGACGATGGAAGGAGTGCTGCTGCTTGCCCTACCGTTCCTGCTTTCCCTGGTGCTTCTGCCTTTCATGGCACAGGGCGAAGGGGCGCAAAGCCCGGTGATGATATGGGTGCTGCGTGTACTGACCGCTGTCGATCCTGCGATCCTGCTGGCTGAAAACACCGTCATGGTACTGCTCATCCCGGTGATGTATGCGTTGCGCAACGTCAAACACAGCCTGATTTGGCAGAGTGCGGCCATTGCCGTGGTGGCGGTGTGCTACGCGTTTGCGGGGCAGACGCAGTGGATGATGGTCTTCGCGATTATCCCTATCCTGCTTTACAACGGTGCAAAGGGACGCGGCGACAAGTACTTCTTCTATATCTTCTATCCCACGCATATCGCGGCGCTGTATGTGCTCGCAAGCCTCGTCTGAGAAAGTGTTGCTCCGCCCGTTTCGGTTTGTCTTGTTTGGTGTAATCAAGAAAAGCCAGGTCGACTGTTACTTGATCGGCAATGATCATTCCGTTTTGGGCGCGTCGAATCTGATCGAATCTAATTGAATTGAAAAATAAAAATACCGGGGCTTCGCCGTGGCTTCATTGTTCCGGCGAAGCCCCGGTATGTCTGCCGTTTCATCGTGAGCTTACGCGACAAATCGTATATTGCGTAAGCTCACGATTCCGTAATGGCTGATGCCTCTGCGCTATATCGATTGCCGGTGATTGCCGGTGATTGCCGGTCTGGATTAGAATCCGGCCGAAGGGTCGCCGCCGATGGACGGCATGATGCTCGGGTTGCCGGCGTCCGTTGGCTTGAGGCCAAGCCTTGCGGTAAATCGCACGACCATTTTCGCGTCGCTGTCTGACGTGTCGAGAGGAGCGATCTTCCCGTTGATGCGAATCGTCGGCGGGAAGAGACCCTTGGTGCCGTTCATGTTGATAAAAAGCTCTTTGCGCATTGTGTCATACAGTGTTGCTTTACTGATGTATTTTGCGTAAGGTGCCTTCACCGCCTCGTCGGCGATCTTCTCGCTTACGCCGGCTTTGATGGCCTGCTGCGCGATGTCGTCATCGCTGACATCTTTGAAATGGACGGCATCCGGTTGGAAATCCTTCTCGAAAAGCATTCCGACAAACGCCGTGACGTGGTTTGGGTCGTGCTCCGAGACGTAGGCGACGGCGTTGGCTGCCCTGACGGAATAACGGTCTGTGGATGGCGTGTCGTAAAGATTGAGAGGATGGATCTCAAGATTGATCTGCCGCGCTGCCTGCAATTTTTCGAGAGTCGGAGTTAGGGCTCTGGTGACGTCGCCGCAGTACGGGCATAGGAAGTCTGTATAGAGTTCGACCGTGGGCGCGTCGGGATTGTGGTGGTCTTTGCTAAAAGCGGGGAACCCGGCGTTGTCCGTCGCGTTGGACGGTTTGTCGGGGACCTTTTCCATCTCCGAATATGCCTGGCTCCGTGTTGTGGGCAGTGCGGCAGGAGCGGCTTTCGGGGCATGTTTGGTGCCGATACCGATGCCGATGTTGATACCGATCACCAGAACCAACGCTACGATGATCACTGCCGCAACGATGGCGATGATGATTTGCCTGCGAGGGATGAGGCTGGATTTATATCGCGATTGGGGTTTGTCGTTCGAAACGCTTTCGAGCGAAGGGGGTATCGACGGTTCTTGATTTTCTGAATTGTCTGGCAGATACTTCCCAATCTTGCCCATGTCCGGTCACCGGAATCCTCTCTCGCATGTCTTTAAAAACTCGGCAATATTGTTTATTTTATCGTATTATTACGATAACTCACCGATTTTTTGGTGTAAGTCTGACAAAAACCATAAAGGAATAAAGCTTATCTTTGTTGAACCCCGGCAATGTTGATCGGCCATAGTGAACGTCTGTCTTTGCCGTCTTCGGCAGTGATTCAATGCTACAGTGATGCAAAATATTCAGGGAATTAAGCAAGGCAACAAAGAATACCGGCGATTGCACGGTTACGCATAATCATGCAATCGCATAATCACGCAATCACGCAATCGCCGGTACCTTCAATCACAGATATTTCTGTTGTATTGGAATCGCTTCGCCGTGTGCACCTATGGCCGGCATGACCTTGGGGTCGCCGACCTGCTCGCGATGCAGTCCTAAAGAATGAATGAACGTCGGTTTGACGTCATCGAGTGTGTGAAGCTGGCGGTATTGCCACATCTTGCCGTTGATGCAGATGGTGGGTGTGGAGAAGCGGAACTGATCTTGCATGGTGACATATAGTTCCCTGCGCCGGGACGTGTATTTCGTCGCTTTCTCCACGTAATCGGTATAAGTGCCTTTCGTCGATTTTTTGGCGACATCTTTCTTCACTCCGGCCTTGATTGCCTGATTGATGATTTCCTGATCGCTGACCTCTCTGTTGTCTTTTTTGCTTGGTTGGTAGGTTTTATCGTACAGGGCCGTAGAAAAATCGAACAGTCTTTCAGGCTGGTGCGATGCGACATAGGCGACGGCGCTCGCCGCACGGGTGGAATAATGGTTTTTCGTCTTTGAATCGAGGAAATTAATGGGATGGATATACAGATTGATCTGTTTGGCATCCATCATGTCCTTTATTGGCCTGAAAAGGTCTTGTTCGACAACCGCGCAGCCAGGGCAGAAGTAATCGACATAAAGGTCGACGCTCGGCGCTCCCGGATTGTAATCACTGGCCTTGAACGCAGGCAGACCGCCGTTTTTGGTCATGCCCACTGGCTTCTGTGCCAAGCTCTGGAGTTGCTGGTAATTACGTTGCTCGCCATATTTGCTGTCCCAAAAGGCGTAGCAACCGGTAACGACGATGACGATTGCCAGAATCGCGGCGAGGGTTGACGTTATGACGAGGACGTGGCGCCGTTGTATCTTCTCATGGATATTCAGGGCTTTCTCCTTTAGCTGGACTGCGGAAGCCTTGATGTTATCGTTCATCTGCGCGAAATTGCCATTTGCCTTGGCGTTTGGAGAGTTGGAGACATTATCGCTCTCTTTTGACTTCTGTTGATTTTCATCAGAATCTGTCATATTCGCGTCCATCGCTTCAGGCTTTCGACCGTCACTGCCTTGACCATTGCCCATTGCCATGGCATCTCTCCTCTTGACCCACTTCGCGTTGTGACAAAAATCTCAATTCTTATCCCCTTGACACCTTACTAGCAATTCTAACTAAACACCAATAGTAACAGTGTCCGAGTTGTTATTTGGACATGTCTGCCATTGAGCCGATGAGTGCAATCAAACGATTGATGCAATAAGACTTGTTGAGAAGAAGTGAATGCAACCAACTTAGTATATCTTTTGAGATTCTATTAGTGATTTATGTGCAGGATTCTCTTCAACGTTTAACAATGCATGACATATAATTAAGCGCGATAACAACGGTGTGGTCGGCTTGAATTGGGAGTTCTTGCGTTTCTTTAAAGAAAACACCCTTCGCTGTAAAATAATAGTTATTGTTGTCGAGAGCTAGGGATTGCTATGACCACCGTAGATGAGATTTTCGAGCACATCGTTGCTGATTCTGCTGATAAGCGCGAACAGGGGACTCGGTTTGAATACGCGGTCAAGTATTTCCTTGAGCACGACCCGGCTTGGTCTGAGGAGATAAAGCAAGTATGGATGTGGGATGAAGCCCCGACAAACATGCCTCGACGTCAGGATACGGGCATTGACTTGGTCGCTCTGGACAAGGATGGTTCTTATTGGGCGATTCAGGCGAAATGCTATTCCAATAAAGCCAAGCTTTCGAATGCTGATGTTTCTACCTTTTTCATGGCAGCTCAGGCGGATGAGCGATACAGCCATTACATGATTGCGGATACCGCTCAGGCCTATACATCTAATTTGGAGAATTTCTTAACACTCAATCCTCGGCTTGGTGCAGTGAGAATTGGTTTGGACGATATGCGCCAGTCAAATGTGGACTGGGATGCATTCGAAAACGGGACTTCAGCAAAAGAACGTACGATTTTCGAGCTGCGGCCGCACCAGCGCGAAGCAGTAGATGCAGTGAAGAAAGAACTGAGCAAGGCCGACCGCTGCTCGATGATTATGGCTTGCGGAACCGGCAAAACTCTGACCTCTTTGAGACTAAGCGAGGAGCTGCTTGGAAATGGTCATACAGTTTTGTTCCTGGCTCCTTCGATTTCGCTGGTTTCCCAGTCAATGCGCGATTGGGTGAATCAGGTTCGTGAGAGAATCAATGTTTATGTTGTTTGCTCGGATGGCAAGGCTAGTAAGCTCAAGGATGAGTCGTATGGCCAGATAACCGATATCCCATTCCCGGCGACAACCAATGCCCATACCATCGCTGAACGTTTTACGAAGAAAGATGATGCTCTCAATGTCATCTTTTCGACATATCAAAGCATTCAAGTCATTCATGACGCCCAAGAAGAAGGTCTGCCTGACTTTGATTTGACGATTTGCGATGAGGCTCATCGAACGACCGGTGTAGTCGATGGCGAAGGAGCCTTCCAAAAGGTGCATGACAATAACTTCATTCATTCTTCCAAGCGTCTGTATATGACGGCGACTCCGCGAATCTTCAGTGAGGGAGCCAAAAACAAGGCAAATCAGGGTGCCATTGAAATCGCCAGTATGGATGATGAAAGCAAGTACGGCAAAGTTGCTTATCGTTTAAGCTTTGGCAAAGCTGTCGATGAAGGACTGTTGACTGATTACAAGATCGTGATTATGCAAGTCACCGAGGATATGATGGGCAAACCTATCCAGGATGCATACAGTGATGAGAACTCGGAGGTCCAGCTTCCCGATGCTATGAAATTCGTAGGCTGCTGGAAAGCGTTGTTTGATAGACGGCATGCAAGAGCTATCGATCAGCCTTCTAACGGTGGCAGGCATTCGGTATCATTCGAAACGGATGACACTAAGCGTGTTCTTCATCATGCCATTGCGTTTGCACCATCAATCAAAGCTTCCAAGGCATTGACCAACAACTTCCGAGCGGTTATCGACAAGTATACTTCTTCTTTGCCTGATACAGAGGGGAATGAATCCACACTCGAAGCTGGTCATGATGTGCATGTGCAGTTTGACCACGTTGACGGAACGATGGATGCCGCAACACGCCATACAAAGCTTGATTGGTTGGCTGCGGATACCGAGCCTAACGAATGCCATGTCTTGTCCAATGCAAGATGCCTCGCAGAAGGTGTCGATGTTCCTGATTTGGATGCCGTGATGTACCTTTCGGCTCGCAGCAGCAAAATCGACATTATCCAATCCGTCGGCCGTGTCATGCGCAAATCTCCCGGCAAAGAATATGGATACATCATCATTCCTGTGGCCGTGAAACCGGGTACTGACCCGTCGATGGCACTTTCCTCCGATTCCTACAAGATTGTCTGGGATGTGGTTCGTGCTTTGCGAAGCCATGATGAGCGGCTAGATGCCATCATCAATGCAGCAGCACTTGGTGATGCCGATTCGCTGAGCAAGATTGTTGAGGTTGAAGTTCTTGACGAGTCGAAGCTGAAAAAGCGCAAACCGAAAAAGCCTGAAGGTACTCATATTGGTGATCCTGACCCAGATGAACATACTGATGGTGGCAGCGATGATGGTGAATATGGAACCGGTGAGGATTATGGCAGCGGTTCCGCAACCCAGCCTGAACTTGATTTGGAAATGACTGAACTCGCCAAAGGCATCAATGCGCAGATAGTCCGTAAGTGCGGAACCAAGATTTATTGGGGCGAATGGACTGATGATATTGCCGATATCACCCGTCACCGTGCTGCTCAGATTGCTGAGCTTGTTGATAGCGATAAAGCCCATGGCCCATTCATGGAGTTCGTGCAGGGTCTTCGTGATTCGTTGAATTCCGGGTATTCTGAGACTGATGCCATTGCGGTTTTGGCACAGCATGAGGTTACCAAGCCCATTTTCGAAACATTGTTTACCAATCGTGAAGTGCTTGAAGGTAATCCTATCGTTCAAGGTCTCGATCGCGCGTTGGATTCGCTCTATGAGGCAGGACTTCCGCAGGATATCGACAATCCTACGTTGCGGGATTTGTACGCGTCGGTACAACTTTCGGCCAGTCAACTCGAAAGCGATGACGCCAAGCAGAACCTCATCAAAGAAATCTACAATGAGTTCTTCACCAAGGCGTTCCGAGAAACGGCCGACAGCCTTGGCATTGTATATACTCCGGTAGAAGTCGTTGATGCTCAGTTGCACATGGTTCAGCGTGCCTTGGAGCAGGAGTTCCATCAATCGCTGGGAACTCGGGGAGTCCATATTCTTGACGGTTTCGCTGGCACGGGTACTTATCTTTGCCGGCTCATCGAGGACAAGAGTCTTATCAAAGATGAGGACTTGCCATACAAATATGAGCACGATTTGCATTCCAATGAGATTGTCCCGCTGGCCGCGACGATTATGGACATCAACATCGAGCAGTCGTATCACAAGCGTATGGGTGGCGACTACAAGCCGTTCCCGGGTGCATTGCTTACCGATACATTCCAAATGTACGAGCAGGATGACCCGCTCGATTTGGGCGTGTTTAAGGAAAATACAGAGCGTGTAAAAGCTCAGAAGGAATTACCCATCAAGGTCATTATTGGCAATCCTCCTTATCGGGCTGGCGATTCGCAAAACACCGGCAATCAGAACACTAAGTATCCAGGTTTGGATAAACGTGTTGAAGAGACCTATGTAGCGAATTCTGATGCGACTCTTAATAATTCTTTGTATGACCACTATATTCGTGCTTTCCGTTGGGCGAGTGACCGTATCGGTGATTCGGGAATAGTTTGCTTTGTCTCAAACGGTGGCTGGTTGAACAGCACTTCTGGAGCAGGGATAAGACGTTGTTTCAGCAAAGAATTCAGTGATATTTATGTCTATAACCTGCGGGGGAATCAGCGCACACAAGGGGAAGAATCACGAAAAGAAGGTGGCAAGATTTTCGATTCCGGGTCCCGAGCGACCATAGCTATTACTTTGCTCGTGAAAAATTCGAGGTCTGCGAATAGCGGGAAAATCCATTATCGCGATATTGGTGATTATTTGTCACGTGATCAAAAACTGTCGATTCTTAAAGAAGTGGTAAGGGAATCACCGGATTGGGATGAAAGCTTATATCAAGACTGTTTTGGAGATTGGCTTAATCACCGAGACACAAGTTATGGAAGATTCATTCCATTGGGGATTCAAGAAGGTACCAAAAAATTACCTAGCGGTTTGTTTTCAATTTGGTCGGCGGGAATCCAAACTCAGCGTGATGCATGGGCTTATAATTTTTCAGGTACGCAACTTACTGACAATATGGCTAAAACCATTCAATTCTTTAATCAAGAATTGGGACGTTATAACGATTCAGATTTTTCTGGTAATTCTCGAGATTTTGTAGTCACTGATAATCGCAAAATCTCATGGTCGGATTTTCTTTATTCAAGAATTAATCGGAATAAACCTATTATGGTGAATGATGAGGCTAAAAGAGTTATTCAGTATCGACCTTTTTGTAAGGAAATGGGATGGTTTGATTCTCAAATAAATGATCGACCTGGAAACCAAAAAATGTTGTTCCCTACTGAATTAAATAAAAATATCGTAATTGATGTTGGAGAAAGAGGCGTCTCTATTTCTTCAGTAGTTCCCGATCGTGAGTTTGAACATCATGGCCAGTGTTTTCCGATGTATTGGTATGAGCAACCTAAAAATGAAAACATGCTAGATCTGAGTGAAAATAAACATGTAGATAAACAAGGATACGTAAAGCATAGTGCCATTACGAATGTTTCTCTTCAAATATTTCAAGAGGCATATCCTCATTTGCATATAGATAAAGAAGATGTCTTTTATTATGTTTATGGGATTTTGAATAGCCCTGAGTATGGTCAACGTTTTGGTAATAATCTAAATCGTGAACTGCCTCGTGTGCCTCTGGCCAAAGATTTCAAGGCATTCATGAAAGCTGGACGTGAGCTTGCTCAGCTTCATTTGAACTATGAGACTGTGGATAAATGGGCAGTAAAGGAAACCGGTAATTCTTCGAATCCCGGCCGCACAATAAAAATGTCCTATCCCAACAAGGTGAAAGATCCTGAAACCGGCAAGAAAGTCAAGGATTTGACTGTCTTAAAGGTTGCCGAAAATCTCATGATCGAGGGGATACCTCTTCGCGCCTACGATTATGTTGTCAACGGCAAGAGTGCGATAGGTTGGCTCATCGACCGTTACCAGATTACCACTGATAAAAAGAGCGGAATCATCAATGATCCCAACGACTACAGTGACGACCCGCGCTACATCGTCGACCTAGTAGAACGAGTCGTCACCGTAAGCATGAAAACTCTAGACATCATGGACTCCCTCCCCCCACTAAACGAGCTTCCCCAGCCCGCCAATTGGCCTCAAGCCTGGAAATGATGTTTGCCGATTTGTAATTCCTGATATAAAGAGATACACTTTTCTTACCAAAATATTGGTAAGAAAAGTGCAGAAGGTGAAATAATGGTATTGCAAATTCGAGTTAATAATGAAGCACCAAAACCCGGGCCGGAGCTGCTTGAAGAGCACGGTTTATCTTGGTCTCTCGTAAAACGAGCTTTGATAAGTGGCAGAGCTGGCTTCTTTGAGTATACAGAGAGTGATATACCAGGTGCTCGTGGTATGGGAACGCTTACTCGGGTAGTGTCTTTGCTCTCTGAGTCAACTAAAACAGGCGGTCTTTCTGAATACATACGGATAGACGATCATGGACAAGTGGTCTTTTTGCGTGGTCAAAACGTAAAAGAACGTTTTGTCGTGATGACAGGGGATTCTGCAACGGGTACCGCAGTGCAGCCTTGCACGATGAGTCCAAAAGGTTCTATGACTAGTAAGAAGATCGATATCAATATCGATCTTCTTGGAGGGCAACCATCAGATATGCTTTTGCCAGCATCAACTGGAGCGTTCACGTCGTCTGTGATACCGGATGACGATTATGTATATACATGGTTTTTGCTTTTTTATATTGACGGTATGACTGGTACGGTTCGTTCAGAGTTCAGTTTGGCTGATGAATATGAGACTATGAGTGATGGTAAGTGTCAAATTAGGCATTATGAGAAACGGATTATCTTGCCTGATATTTCTCGTGAAGATGGACTTGAAAAACTAATAAAGCCTGTTGACCCCACCGCTTATGATAATGGGTTTGAAGTTTCTAGAAGGAATGGAAGTAAATAGTTCAGTTCCTTGTAAGAGCTTATGAGCCAATAAGTGATTGTGAGGGTAGTATGAACTCTTTCGACGGTAAGAGATTAAAAAATCGTCGGGAACGTAGGGGATTGACAAAGAAGTCTCTCGCCCAAGAAGCAGGGGTGAATCAGCGGTATATTACTGAATGGGAAGAGTCTGAAGGTCAGGTGGTTCCGAATGAAAAACAACTTGTGAAACTTGCTAAGGCGCTTGATACTGATGTGAGATATTTTTCGATGCCATGGGTTGGCGGTGTTGGAGAGAAGAATATTTCTTTTAGGGCGCCGACGAAAATGTCTCGTCGCAATATTAATGCTGCGGTTGCTTTCGCTCAAGATGGCAAAGAAATAGGTGACTGGATATCCAGTAATTATGACTGTCCTAAACCTGATTTGCCTGAAATTAATGCTATTGATACTTCACCTGAACATGCAGCTTTATTAGTTCGAGAGGCTTGGGGATTAGGTCAGGCACCAATTGCTAATATGGTGAGGTTATTGGAGCTCCATGGAGTATTTGTTTTTTCTGCCAATGGAACTGCTGGTATAGATTTTGATGCTTTTTCTTTCTTTTCAGATTATCGTCCTTATGTTTTTTTAAGCACAAATAAAAGTCCTGAAAGAGATCGTTTTGATGCAGCTCATGAATTAGGTCATTTATTGCTTCATCAGCATAATGATGAGTTAAGTTCCAAGGAGCGCGAACAAGAAGCTAATGATTTTGCTTCAGCGTTTCTTATGCCTAGAAGTGGTTTATTGGCGCAGATTCCTTATTCCTTATCTTTTGAGAAGATTAAAGTTCTGAAAAAGGGTTGGGGGGTAGCTGCTTCAGCGTTATGTGTCCGTTTGCATAAGCTCGATGTTCTTACGGACTGGACTTATCATGCTCTGTTTGTTCGCCTTTCTAAAGAAGGTTATCGTGCGGGTGAACCTGATGGAATGCGCTACCGAGAACAATCTAAGATAATGGATTTTGTTATGCATGATTTATATGCTAATCACGATGCAGAAACGTTGTCTCGAGAAACCGGTGAAACAATGCGTGATATTTCTGATTTCGCATTCGGCCTAAAAATGGTTATAAAAAACAAACGTAAACCGGGAATTGGCACGGGAACAAGGGAATTGGACGAAAAACAGTTCTAATTTTTTGTAGGATTACTTCTTCTAATGATAGGATATGTATCTAAATTAATGTGATTCCAAAAATTCAGTAACTGCAGTTTCTCTTTTCTGAAGCGCTATAAGTTAAGATTATATTGGGTGATTTCTATTCGTGGCTTTTCACGAAATTAGGTAACTCGATGGGTTGGACTTTGATGCGTTGTTCAAGAATAAGTTTGTGCAACAGATTCATGCCGTGATCCTTGTTGTCCAGGGTCTCTCCGTATCTGTTGATCAGTTTTGCGATGTTTTTATACAGGCTGTATGGCTTATAGGGGTAAATGCCGTCAGGGTGGTCTTTTGTTTTCTCGCCCTTGTTTTCGGTCGAGTACACGAATATCAGCTTCACCTTCTGATTGTACAGGTCGACATGATCGAAAAGCGACTGGAAATAGGAATAGTCGGCTTCGCCCAGAGAGTGCCCGAAGAATTTGATATAGGCCGGTTCGGTGCTTTCCTCGAACACCTTGAGGACATCGACAGGCTGCTCGGTTTTATCAAGCTGCAAGGTTCTGGCGGCTTTTGTGAATTGGAATGCTGCTGGATTATCGATGAGTTTCCTTTTCCCCTTCGCGTCCCGCTCGACTTCATCTATGCCGAATATAATGTCCGACTTCAGTGGCTTGGCCGGGGCAGACCTACCGGAACTGGGTCGTACGAGGCCGTGGACATGTCGCATTCTTTTGCATGCGGCAAGTTCGTTGGTGAAGTTAAAATTGAGGACGGAATCCGGCGATATCGTGTCCGGGGCGATTCTGATGTTCTTGATGGCTGTGTACAGCTCATTGGCGTCGTTGGGGTAGTAGTAGTCATTCAGACATGCGTCGGCAAGGTAACTTGCGAAGGCGTTTTCGAATTTGATCAACTCGTTGTGCAAGATGTTCAAAATCCGGAAATTCTCGCCGAATAGCTCTTCTCCGGGCAGCCCGTCTATGAGACCATCAATGGCTCGATCGTTATATAATTTTTGAGCATATCCAATTCCCGCTTCGGCGATGCGCCGTATCTCGATGTGAATCTTGGGAGCATACTTTGAAAGTGGTTTTGAAAAGAGATTGGACGAAACGCTGTTCGAGGAAATCAGCTTTTGCAGGTCGTCGGTGGTGACCCATTTGCGGATCACCGATTCCACGTCCGACCAGGTTCCTATGCGTGTTCCGTTTGCGCATTCAAACAAGAATATATAATCCCAAAGCGTGATGTCTTTTTGTTTGGGCAGATTGCTGCCGATTAATCCTTTGTGCCCTTCCAAGTTCGAACTTATGGAACGTTTGCCGTCAGGACGCACTTGGAAATGCTCGCAAAAACGCCAATTGAAAAAATCCGAATATCGGGATTTCAGGCCGAGGCAGGTGTCGAAGCCGTTACCGAGTATGATGAGTTGTCCGATTGACATGAAAGCGCTCCCTAACGATTAAAGGTAATTGTAATTATCGTATTGGAAAATCCGTTTTCCGATTCGTTCGAACATATATGCTTAGCTTACTAGACTGAAGGTAACGTTTCAAACGAAAGGACTGAATATGGCTGACGAGAACAAGCCACAGCCGGAGAGCTTCCAGCTCGATCACACCAAGGTGAAGGCACCGTATGTGCGTTTTATCGACACCGAGACGGGCGAGAAAGGCGACGTGATCTCCAATTACGACCTGCGCCTGGTGCAGCCCAACGAGAACGCCATCCCGACCGGCGGTCTGCACACCATCGAGCACACCATCGCGGTACTGCTGCGCGAACGCATCCCGGGCTACATCGACTGCTCGCCGTTCGGCTGCCGCACCGGCTTCCACCTGCTGACCTGGGGCGAGCACAGCACCGAGGACGTGGCGAAAGCGCTCAAGGAATCGCTCGAGTTTATCGCCTACAAGGCGACTTGGGACGACGTGCCTGCCACGGACATCAAGAGCTGCGGCAACTACCGCGACCACAGCCTCTTCACCGCCAAGGAATGGTGCAAGAAGATCCTCGACGAGGGCATCAGTTCTGACCCCTACGTTCGCAAGGTGGTCTGATCCCGGGGACATTGCGACTTCCATGAGAGTCGTGGTTATCTGAATACGATAAGGGACGTCGGCAATGTGTTTGCCGGCGTCTCTTTGTTTTCGGGGTATAGGCCAAACTCAGGTTAAAAACCAAATATTCTGGCCTATAACCTTGTTTTCGTATCTGTAATAGCTGAATATCGATACGCTGGAAAGCCCCCATGTTAGGCTTTCGTTCAGTATTTGTAATAGATGTATGTGAGGTTGGTATTCCATGAGCGGGCAGCAGTCGAGCGAACATATCCGCAAGGCGACACAGGAAGATTTCGAGGCTATCCAGCGCAACTTCGAACGGGCCAGAAAGCTCATGGCGGCAAACGGCAACCCGACGCAGTGGGGCACGACCTGGCCACCGGCAGAGCTTGTTCGGCAAGACATCGATGGCGGCAACGCGTTTCTTTTGGTGGACAACGAGGGCGAGAACGGTTCGGAACGCATTCTTGCGCAGTTCGCCATGTTCACCGGGCTGGAACCCACGTACGCCGAAATCGAGGGCAAGTGGCTTGACGACGACGATTACGCCACGATGCATCGTCTCGCTTCTTCTGGTCTCAAGCACCACAGCGCCAAGACCTGCCTGGATTGGGCGGTCAAGACATACGGCAACGTGCGTTGCGACACCCATCCGGACAACTTGGCCATGCAGCACGTTTTCGAGGGCGATGGGTTCCAGCGCTGCGGGCTGATCCATGTCATGAACATCACCGACAAACCCGACGTGCGCGTCGCCTACCAGCGACACGAGCGCTGAGGACGTTGCCTGAGTATTGGAATGACAAGATTTCTGCGTTAACTGAAAACTGACTAAACGCACGATACGAATGGATGGCCTCACTTTAGTTAGGTGCCTATCGGTTCCAGCAGGGGCGGGAATGTCTAATTGTGTCAATTCTTTTATGGATATGCAAACCGCCTGTAAACGAAATGACGTAAGAAAAAGCGATGTCGTAAATTCTTTAGCGGGCTGATTTATTCTATATAACGATAAATTTGTCGCTTATGTAGCTGTTTGGCCCAGACGTTTGCGTTCGTCACCTGTGCGCGACACAATATTGGTTATGACATTGAACGCACTCGAACCATGGCCTTTCTCGTCTACTCTCGGAAAGGCGAACTACGCTGCAGCGCTGCGACGCTACCCAGGGCAGGCCATCGTCGACCTCAAGGCGCTGCGTGACAACATGCGGCACCTGGTAGAGGTCGTCGGCGGGCCGAAGTCCGGCACGGCCGTGATGGGCGTGGTGAAGGCCGACGGTTACGGGCATGGGCTCATTCCCTCCGCGCTGGCGGCGCTCGCGGGTGGTGCGACGTGGCTGGGAACCGCCCAACCGCGTGAGGCGTTGCTGCTGCGTATGGCCGGCATCGATTCGAGCCGTTGCCATATTCTCACGTGGATGTACAACGGGCGCAACGCCCCGCTCATCGAGCTCATCGCCAGCGATATCGATATTTCGGTGGGCTCGCTCGACGGCATTGACGCCGTGGCCGCCGCCGCACGCAAACTTGGCATGCCGGCGCGGGTGCATATCAAGGTCGATACTGGTTTCGGCCGCAATGGCTTCACCGCAGAGGGATTCCAAGCTGCGCTTGACAAGCTTGTGCCGCTCGCCAAGGAAGACGTGTTCGACATTGTGGGGCAGTGGAGCCATTTCTCAGTGGCCGACGCGCCCGACGTTCCCGAATTCGTGGAGGCGACCGATCAGCAGCTCGAAAGCTTCAAGCAGTTCACCGCACGCATGGAGAAGGCCGGTATTCCGCCGCGTATCCGCCATATCGCGAACACCGCGGCCACGCTTTCGCGTCCGGAAACACGCTTCGAACTGACACGACCGGGTATCGGACTTTATGGTTACGAGGCCGATCCGGCTATGGGCACGCCCTCGAAATACGGTTTAACGCCGGCGATGACGTTGCAGGCGCAGCTGGCCACGGTCAAGCGAGTCGAGGCTGGACATGGGATTTCCTACGGACGCACCTATATCACCGACGAGGAGACCAGCACAGCCATCGTGCCGCTGGGCTACGCCGACGGCATCCACCGCTCCGCCTCCGGCTTCGATGAGGCCGGCGCGAAGCATACGAAGAAGCCAGGCGGGCCGGTGCGTGTGATGACCAATGAAGGGCCGAAGCTGATGCGCGTTTCCGGGCGCGTGTGCATGGACCAGTTCATCCTCGACCTGCATGGCGATTCCGAGAAACTCGACGTGCATGAAGGCGATACCGTCGAACTCTTCGGGCCAGGACGCGGCGAGCAGTTCGTCGAGCCGACAGCCGACGATTGGGCGCGTGCCGCCGATACCATCAGCTATGAGATTTTCACTTGTCTTCGTACTCGCATCCCGCGTCTCTACCTGCATGCGGCCGAAGTACTCGATCCGCAGGATATGAGCAAGCTCAGCCCCAAGACGTTGCTGTGATGTTTGTGCTTTTCTAGGCAAATCTAGCGAACTTGATTTTGGATGGTCGCTGCGATTATGGTGACCACCCAGTTCTGTGATACCTGGCATGATCTCAAGATTCCTATTGGGTGCGCAGATGATGTGGGCTATCATCGGGAATATATAGTGCCGGCCTCGATAGGTGATGTCCGCGGACTGGCGCAATGGCTTGGTTTATGGAGCGAGGTACGTGATGGAAACAGCTGATGGCGAGGAAGTGCTGGCCGACGAAGGCTATGATGCCTTTGACGAAGAACGCTGGGCTCCCGAGCCACCGAAATCCCAATCCCGCACCGCTTTCCAACGCGATCGTGCCCGTCTCATCCATTCCTCGGCCTTGCGTAGGCTTGGCGCGAAAAGTCAGATTCTGGTGGCCGGAACCGATGATTTTGCTCGAACAAGATTGACGCATACGCTTGAGGTCGCACAAATTGGCCGTCAAATAGGCTCGATGCTCGGTTGCGACCCGGACGTGGTCGATTGTGCCTGCTTGGCCCACGACCTCGGCCATCCGCCCTTCGGACACAACGGTGAGCGGGTGTTGGCGGACATCGCTTCCGGAATCGGCGGTTTCGAAGGCAATGCACAGACCTTGCGATTGCTGACGCGGCTTGAACCGAAAATCTTCCATCCTGATGGACGCTCCGCAGGTGTCAACCTCACTCGCGCCTCGCTCGATGCGGCGGTCAAATATCCTTGGACGCTCGCCGAGGCTCCACAGCACCCGAAGGGGGAGCGCAGTCTGAAATTCTGCGTCTATCCCGATGATGTCGACGTATTCAATTGGCTTAAAACCGGGGCGCCGAAAGACGCCAAGCCGATGGAATGCCAGGTCATGGACCTTTCCGACGACATCGCCTACAGCGTGCACGACGTTGAGGATGCCATCGCCACGGGCGCTTTCAACCCGCTTGCCTTGGCCGATTCGCGGGTGCTCGACGGCATTGTGGAAATCACCCGTGAATGGTATGGGCAGCAATGGGATCCTGATGAGCTGCTGGAAGCGTTGCATCGTCTGAAGAAGCGGCACATGTTCCCCTCGCATTTCAACGGATCGCGACAGGCGCTGGCACAGTTGAAAAACATCACCAGCTCGCTGATCGGCCGGTTCGCCGGTTCCGTGGAACAGGCGACACGCGAACAATACGGGCAGGGCCCGCTGACACGTTACAGTGCCAACGTCGTCATCCCCGACGAGACCAATTACGAGATCGTCGCGCTCAAGGGCATTGCGGTTTACTTCGTCATGGCGCCGCGGGAGCGCGAGCCGTTGTACGATCAGGAGCGGCAGATTGTCGCCGATTTGGTCGACGTGCTGATGGCCAATTCGCCGCGTCCTTCCGATGCGTTGGAAACCGTCTTCCTTGAAGACTGGAACGAGTCCACCAACGATGACGAGCGTCTGCGTGTGGCCATCGACCAGGTGGCCAGCTTGACCGACGGTTCCGCGATGACCCTGCATTCCCTGATTTGCTGAATTTCAGAAAAATCTTGGGGTAGACGTTTCAAGCGAACCGCTTGTTGAGCGTTTTAGGAACCGTTGAATCGTTTCCTTATTTTTGCGGAAATCAAGAAGCCTTGATTTTTATCTCTGTAGCTTCATCCCGATTGCCCTCATGCATGGCGCGCGGTAAGGTGAACAGTTATGGCTGGAATGATTCTCAAACAGGACGTGGAAAAGGTTCGTGCCACGGCGGACCTCTATGACATCGTCTCCTCGACGGTGACGCTCAAAGCCGCGGGTACCGGTACTTTCATGGGCCTTTGCCCCTTCCATGACGAGAAGACGCCCAGCTTCAGCGTCCGTCCTTCGCTGGGTGTTTGGCACTGTTTCGGTTGCGGTCTCGGCGGGGACGTCTTCGCTTACGTCGAGCATCGGGAGAACATCGACTTCCGCGAGGCCGTGGAACTTCTGGCCGACAAATACCATATCGAACTGCATTACGAAAAAAGCGATGGCGGCAGGGAGGAGCATCACGGTTCCAAACGTGCACGCTTGCTCGAAGCGAATGAGGAAGCGCAGCGTTTCTTCGTCTCCCAAATCATGACGCCGGAGGCGCTCGCGGCACGAAAGCTTTTGGGCGGACGTAATTTCAGCCAGGCCGATTGCCAGCGTTTCGGCTGTGGCTATGCCCCTCAAGGTTGGGATAACCTTGTCCGTCACTTGGCCGGCAAAGGCTTCACCCAGCAGGAGATGCTCGACGCCGGGCTCGCACGTCAGGGCCAGCGCGGCATTTACGACTATTTCCGCGGCCGCGCCACATGGCCAATCCGTGATTCCACGGGGCGTACGCTCGGCTTCGGCGCTCGCAAGCTTTACGATGATGACAATATCAATGCCAAATACATCAACACTCCCGACACCCAGCTTTACCGCAAAACTCAGGTGCTTTACGGCATCGATCTGGCCAAATCCAGCATCGTCAAAAAGCGACAGGCCGTCATCGTCGAAGGCTATACCGACGTGATGGCTTGTCATCTGGCCGGAATCGACACCGCCGTGGCCACCTGCGGCACTGCGTTCGGCGAAGACCACGCCAAAATCATCCGTCGCCTGATTTCCGACGATTCTTTGGGTGCCGTCCAACTGGTCGGACCATTGAAGGTGGAAGGGCAATCACTGAGCTCGCGTATCGTCTTCACCTTCGACGGCGACGCGGCGGGGCAGAAGGCGGCAATCCATGCTTTCGGTCTCGATTCGGCGTTCCTCTCACAGACGTTCGTGGCCGTCGCCGACAACAATCTCGACCCCTGTGACCTGCGCATCCAGCAGGGCAACGAGGCCGTGCGCTCGCTGATCGATCACGCGAGACCGCTTTATGATTTCGTTATCGACACTGCCATCGCTCGTTTCGACACGTCCTATACCACGGGCCAGATGGGTGCGGTAAAAGCCGTTGCTCCATTGATTGCGCAAATCAGGGACCGTTCCTTGCTTGATATCTACACCCGCAAAGCCACCCGCCGTATCGGCGTGGATCTTGACATCATGCGCCGTGAGGTCAACAGTGCACGTCGTCAGCTGCACGTGCGTGACGACGATGCCTATGCGCCCAAACGTCGGGGCGGAAACGCTTTCGAAGCACGTAATCGCAACAATGAAAACACGTACGCGAACCCTGCCGCGCGCAAGGCCCTGCAGCACCGCGATGCCTCCGATCAGGCCTACTTCCGCGTGGACGACGCGGTATTCATCTGCGAGCAGCAGTTCATGGCCGTGCTCATTCAGGTGCCGCGCGCCATCGATGTCAATTCATTCGCGCAACTCACGCTCGCCGATTTCATGACTCCGGTTTTCCGCACGTTGTTCCAGGCGATTGCTGCGGCAGGTGGTCTGCCAAGCAACAGCACGCCACAGGGACTTTGGATGCACAATCTCACCAAGGCAGGCGGGCCGATGCTCGAGCAGGTCATCAACGAGCTGGCGGTCATGCCACTGCCGTTGCCGGGTGGCGATGACCAGAACGGCAACGCCAACGAAGCGAATGTTGGGGGAGCAGGCGCAGGTGCCAACGGTGCCGATACGCCCAACCCGGCAGCCGCCCAGCTTCGTGCGCCGACTCCGGAAGAGCAGCGCTATGCCGCGGAACTGACCGCGCGTCTCCTCGATGTCGGCTATATGCGTCGAATCGGTGCCGCGAAGCGAAAAATGGCGCAGATGCCTGACGGCGAGGGAAAAATCAGGATTTTGGGAGAGATCACCAATATGGAGGCGGCCAGAAAGGATTTGCAGGCCCAGGTTTACGGCAATGCCGTAGCCTGAGTGGTTCTTTGTCCACAACACGGCAAGCTGTAGGAAATTTCCACAACTTTTTTTGCAATTTTGGTCGCTTTTACCCACCCCAAAAACACCAATAAAGTCTAGGAATTTTCCTGCCATTTTCTGTACTACAAACGAAAATGGTCGCTGAAAGCCCGTTTTTTCGTACTTTTGCGCTCTCAAATACCCATACAATAAGAAGTAAGAGAACGAATGCGCGCATTGTTGTGAGGTGAGATTCTTGCCAAAGTGTGTCTTCGTTGACCGTTGCATCGGCCTTTTGTGATGGATGGGGAAATTGGATGATCGAGACGTTTGGGAGTGCCGCGCGAGAATGTCGCCTTCCGATTGGACTGCATCAATGAGACGCGGTCATGATGTCGAACATTCCCGATTGACGGTCTGGCTGGTGTATTGATGCGCAAGTGGATCGTCAAGGAACTGAAAAACGACACCATTTTGGTGGTGGCGACGATACTCGCCATCATTTCGTGTTTCATCGTTCCCCCGGATCGCCAGTACCTTGGCTATATCCACCTCAACACCATCGCCCAGCTGGTCTGCCTCATGCTTGTGGTCTGCGGCTTCCAGCGCATCGGCGTTTTCCATATCATCGGCACCAAACTGCTCGAACACGTGCACACCGAAAGTGCGTTGGTGATTGCGCTGGTTTCCCTGACGTTCTTCTCCGCGATTTTCATCACCAATGACGTTGCTCTGGTCACGTTCATTCCTTTCGCCATTTCGGTGCTAGTAATGGCGAAAATGGAGGACAAGGCCATTCTTGTGGCCACATTGATGACCATCGGTGCCAACACCGGCAGTATGCTGACACCCGTTGGCAACGCCCATAATCTTTATCTCAAGTCCGTCTCCAAGATGCCGACTTCGGAGTTCCTTACAGTAATGGGGCCGTTCTCCTTGGCTTCGGCAATCCTGTTGCTTATCGTTATTTTGATTGTGTTCCGTCGTCGCGATAGCCAGGCGGATTTTGCTGGGCTCGGGCGCAAGGGCATCGAGCAATCCCTGTTTGCGCCGCAAAGCGACCAGCAGCCCGACGAGGTCCGCGTGCTCAACTACGGGGCAGGCTACGGCGGCTGGCGTTCAATCGTTTATGTCGCCCTGTTCCTTATCTGCATTTTCACTGTCAGCGGGTCGATTCCGCTGTGGCTCATGTGCGTGCTGGTGTTCGGTGCGTTCCTGATCTGCGACCGTCGCGCGTTCCTCAAGGTCGACTGGAGCCTGCCGCTCACCTTCGTCATGTTCTTCATCTTCATCGGCAACATGCGCCGCGTGCCGGAATTCTCGAATTTCGTGGCGTCAATCGTCAACCAGCATCCGATGGAAGTCGCTGTCGCCTCCAGCCAGCTGATCAGCAACGTGCCCACCTCCATCCTGCTTTCCGGCTTCTGCAGCCAGTGGCGCGAGCTGATCATCGGCACAAATCTTGGCGGCTTGGGCACGTTGATTGCCTCGATGGCCTCGCTGATTTCCTACCAGCAGATCGCGCGTAAATACCCGGACAAGAAGGGCCGTTATCTGCTTGTGTATACTGCGGTCAATGTCCTGTTTTTGGCGGTATTGCTGGGATTGGCGCTCATTATCAACTGAGACAATAGATTGATATCCGTATTGCAATACATTCTTTCTTGTATGTTCGCTGAATGTATGAAATATGTTGCACTGTCTGTCTCCGTCGAATTAGAGAAAACAGGCAAGACGAATCGAACGGTGACGACGAACGGTTATTGAAGAAACGTTCTCGAGCCACACCAGATAGCGCTTAACGCGGCAGCGAGTATTTTGTTGTTTCGCCGCAAGTGACGCTCTTCAACTCGCCTTTTTCTGTGAGCCCCTCAAGTGCGTTGGTGAGTTCTCCGGAATCGGTGCCGAGCTCGGTTTGGATTTCACGCAGGCTCATGGCCTCTTTCCGCTCCGACAGCAGATGCTTGGTGATTTGCTCGAGCGCATCAATCTCGAGTTGATTCGTTTCCCTGCCGACCATCCATTGCTGCAATTGCGCTTTGACGCTATCCGGGAGTTCGGCCAGTTCCTTCGGGTCGGGGTTGCCGTTCAGGAGCTGCCAGATCTTGCTGCCCGCGAAAACCACGGACGAGAATGGGGTCGCGGCAAGCACTGTGCTTCCGACAAGCGCTTCGGCGGGGTTGGTGGTGAAGAGGTGCGGACCGCCCAGCGGGAATGTATAGCGCTTGGCTTTGCCGGAACCTTCGCCCGGATTATCGTTATCGGGATTATCCGTTCCGTTTCCTGGTTCTTCGTCGTTTTCGTCGGTGATATGTGGCTCTGGCCATGCGGAATCGAGTACCGGCTTGGGCAGGATCATCGCCACCGAGCCCGGGCCGACGCGAAGTTGCGGGCTGGCAAGGCTTTGTGAATAGGCATCGAGGATACGCTGCACGCCGGTTCCGTAGTTTTCGCTCAAGTGCAGAGCCTCGAACACCTCGGCCAGCCACGGGTTGCGCGATTCGCTGACCCCGTTCAAGAGGTCGTTGACCTCGAAGCCGTCCACCAGGCCACCGGGCGAGACGATTTCGATGCTCGAATCGAAGATGCTGATAAGAATCGGGCCGCTTTTGTCGTAATCCCGATGCAGAACGGCGTTGACCAGCGACTCGCGCAACGCGGCCTCTGGCCATGCATTTTCAGAGTTGTGCTGGTTCAGGAACATCATCGTGGCATCGATTTGGTTTAAAACAGAGCCTGAAACATTCTGACGTTCGGTCAGATTCGTCTTGGTGTCGCCTTCGAAGACCGCACATTTGACGAGGTACGGACATTGGTCGCCAAGCAATAGAGCTACATTGGTGGCTTGCTTTTCAGGGTCAAAGAGGTGCAAGCGAACAAGGTTGTCGTCGGACCACTCAAGTCCAGCCGAAGCGAACGCCGGTTTTGCATATTCGAAGCTCAGATTTTGGTTTGCGCTTGCACGATGGTCAAAAGGCAGCGCGGTGGGAAACGCGTCAGCGGCTTGCCGAGCGTCGTTATTATCAGCGGTCTGGGGCGTTTCCTTGTCCGAATCCATGACTTGAGTTTATCGTCACTTTGCGACACGAATATCATATTTTTATTGCAATTCCGCCATATTCCGGCACTTACGCAATTGTTGCTTCGTTCATTCGTATTCTTCCGGCCATTGCGAATTTTCCTAAATCCTGAATGGAGTCCCGATGATTTTCGATTTGCCATTCCGCGACATTTAAGGGAAAACAGTGACTTTCGGCACCGGGCACAGTCTCTTGGAATATGTGACGATGAAAATATGGAAAACGAAAACATCACAAGCTATGCAACACCGACGTATCCCATGCAACAACAGAAAAGAACCAGAGAGGTTTTACGTGCCGCAGGTTTGTTCCGCGACTTCGGGTTCAGACTGGGACCGATCGACCTGACTGTTCGCGAAGGCGAGACGGTGGCGGTTATCGGTCCTTCAGGTTGCGGCAAGTCGTCACTGCTGCGGGCGATGGCCGGAATGGACAAACCCACCCGAGGCGCGGTGACGTTCGATGGCAAGGTGTTGGCCAAGCTTGGTGAGAAAAAACTGGCCCAACTGCGCGCCTCGCGCTTCGCATTCATTTTCCAGGACTACATGCTGCTCGAGAACCTGACTATCGGGGAGAACGTGGCATTGCCCGCTTCTATTCGCGGCGAGCGGATGGGTGACGACGAGATGCTGCGGGCTCTGGCATGCGTGGGGCTTGCCGATAAACCGCTGGACACGCCCGTCACCAGTCTTTCCGGCGGTCAGCAGCAACGTGTCGCCATCGCCAGGGCGCTCGCCATCGGTGCGGATGTGCTGTTCGCTGATGAGCCGACCGGCAACCTCGATCCGAAGGCACGAGATGAGGTCATCGAAACCATTCATGCCTCCATGCGGGCCGGGCTCAAGGCGGCGCTGATCGTCACGCACGATCCGGTGGTCGCCTCGTCGGCCGACCGTGTGGTGCTGATGGCTGATGGTCGGATCGTGCGCGAATATGGCAACGGGCTTTCCGCCCCGCAAATCGAGGATTTGTTGTTGGGAGGCCGTCATGAGTAAGCCCGGAACCGAGAGAGTCAAGAGCATGAACGTGACGGATGCCGAAGTCGGTATACGTAATACAGTTGGCGTGGGCGGTGCTGCCAGTAGGGGAAATGGGCCACGAAACAGCGTCAGGATGAGCGGCTCGCATATCGTCTCTTCGCTTTGGAGAGGCAATAGACGCTTGCAATTGCTTAACGGTGCGGCGAACATGGCGGCGATGACACTGATATTCGTGCTCGCGTGGGCTGTGAACTCGGTTCCGAGCGTTGCCGGTGACTTGGGGACGTTTCTGGTCTTCATGGTTGTCGCCGCAGTCCTGATTGACAAGACGACCACTGACCATGCTTTCATCACCAAGTGGGACGACCTGATGCGCTTAAGGATAATGGGTGCCACTCCTCGTTGGCTGATTCGGGCGATGATCGGCGTGCAGTTGCCTATTGCCCTTATCTCGGCGCTTGGCGCGTGTGTACTTGGTGTGCCGGGCAACGCATTGTTCTACTTCCTCTTCAGGCTCCTCGGCACAGATGCGGTCAAGCGCACCGGTTTTGGGTTCTTTAACGCGGTTTGGCAGACCGTCCTGATTTCCTTGGTTTGTGCGATGGTTTCCGCTTATTTTTCCGGCAGGAAGGTCGGCAAATCGCGACTGGTGCTTTCCTCTGCCCCGGAGCGCAAGACAAGACGGAGCGCATATACTTGGTTCTCCGCCGTCATTCGCAACCTCATCACTGCGGTCATGTTCGTCGTCGGCATCGGTTGGGGTATCGCCTCTTCACGCTCCAACAGCGATGCGGCGCAGATGGGTAACGGTGTGATGCCGCTTTTGGTCTGTTGGGGTATCGCCCGGCTGGCCAAGCCGTTGCTGCGCGTCATCGGTAGTGGCATCAGCAAGCGGCTGCGTGGCCGTTCGTGGGCGGACATCGCCCTGCGCGATGTAGCGGCGCTCAAATCGATGTCGATTTTCAGCATCACGGTGGTGGCCGTGGCCGTATTTGTGTTCTTCTATGGGCTGCAGACCTTCCAAGACCATGCCGCCAGCACTTCGTTGCACGCGATTTTCGATGGCACGTCGGTGATGGAGACCGGACGGGCAGGGAAAGCTGGCACCGAATATCTGCGTATGTTGGCGAGAAAAGCCGATCCTCGTGCCTTGGTGCTGTCGCCGACCACGCAAGTGAGGTATCTGTACTCCGATTCTGGTGGTTGCGACAAACAGATGAAGGAGGATCTGGCCGAAGGCTATCCGTCGGGTGAAGGCCTTTCTTCGGTCATCGATAGCGGTTCGCTTTCGGATTTCATACCGGTCGGCGCGAGACAAGGCGACGTGGATGCCCGCAATGGTGTGGTGTCGGCGGGGGAAAACAAAATCGGCCAACCGGTCTGCATAGCGGGAGCGGACGGTCACTGGCATCGCAGCAAAGTCACTTCCGTCATACGAATGGGCGGCGGAATGACCGGCAA
Organism: Bifidobacterium sp. ESL0728; assembly: GCF_029392015.1. Lineage (NCBI taxonomy): Bacteria > Bacillati > Actinomycetota > Actinomycetes > Bifidobacteriales > Bifidobacteriaceae > Bifidobacterium > Bifidobacterium sp. ESL0728. Next base: position 1,571,994 of record NZ_CP113925.1, on the reverse strand, counting down.
TCTCTATGTACCGCGTTCACTTAACCCAATGGAAAATCATCATGGCCGTCGTATGGCGATCATTCACCAAGACCGTACGGACAGGGCCCGTGGGTTGGTGTCAGATACAGGCGGTCGTTCTGTAAGCGTTTCGAATACCGCGGATGTTATCGACCAACTGCCGTTTGGTGCGGTATCTCAGCGCGAGTTCGCGGGCGGCAACCGAGTCGGTGTATATTTCTTCGTCTATCCGATTCTGCTCATTTCGGTGGTGGGTTTGGTCTCCGTGGTCGCCAACGATGCGGAATCGCGCCGCCGCGAGGCCAGGGCCGCTTGGATGATTGGCATGAGCGAACGGCAGTGGGCTATGACCGGCTGCATCCGCACCGGTATCGAGGTCGGCACGGCGGGTCTGCTCTCGATGGTGACCGTCGTCATTTCCGCCAACCTCACCGAGCAGCCGAGGCTTGTCGGCTACTGGCATGCGGCGCGGGTGTATGTGCCGTGGCCTCAGCTGGGCATGATGGCGCTCGCGTTGCTGATTGTCATCGGCTGCGGCGGCCTGTTATACCGTTCGGTTTATCGCAGCGTTGTCCGCAACGGCGGTCGATGAGTGCCGGTTTCAGTTCAACGTGCCGCCGAGCAGGGCGGTCAGTTCGGTGCGGTTGCGGACGTTGAGGCTGGCGAAGATGTGGCTGGCGTGGTTTTTCACCGTTCCTGGGGAGAGAAACAGCTTGTCTGCAATCTCTGAATTGGTGTGGCCTTGGGCGATGAGCAGGGCGATCTGCTGGTTTCGTGGTGTAAGCCCGGCAAGCAATGTGCGGGTCTCCGAACTGGCGTGGGCGATGTCGGAAACGTCACTTGCTACGACATAGGAGTCTCCATCGGCTTCCATATTTCCATCGGTGCGCTTATCGGATACAAATTCGTGGGAAGCTGCGGTAGAGAATATATCAAATCTTCTTGCGGCTCTTTTGCTTGTGGCTTGTTCATCGGAGTCGGCCGAGAAAGCCGCATTATCGCAGTTTCTATCGTCCTGCTTGCCGGATTGCGAGATGAGACGCATGGCGTGAGCAGTGGCGCTGGCGCCGATGATCCGGCCTCCCTCGGCTGCGCGGTGGATGGCGTCGGCGAGATCGGCTGTGGAGATGTCTTTGAGCAGATAGCCGACAGCACCGGCTTTCAAGGAATTGATCAGGTTGTCATCCTCATCGAACGCGGTGAGCAGAATGCATTTGATGTCAGGATATTTGTCATGCAATTGCGCGATTAGCTCCGGTCCGTCCATCTGCGGCATGCGCGCGTCGACCAGAGCAACATCGATTGAGTTGAGTGTGCTCTCTGGCAATTGAAGCACCGCCTGACCGCTTTGTGATTGCGCGGTCACCTCCACACCGGGCATATAGGTGACGAGTTCAGCGAGCCCCGTGAGGATAAGCTCCTGATCATCCACGATGAGCAGATGGATGGGCCGGTTGGTCGTGGTCGCTTCGGATTCGACGGCATCGCTCATGACTTGTCCGTTCCTTTCGTGGGCGTCGTTGCGTTGTTTTCTCCACTTTCCTTGGAAATGTGTTTTGCAGTATCCGAATTTGACGATTGTGATGGCTTCGTTGACTTCCTCTTGTTCGGTTTTGCAATGGTCACCGTGATGCTGGCTCCGCCAAGCGATTGCGATTCTCCCAAGGTCAGACTTCCGCCGATTTGTTCCATACGCTGACGCAACGCCGCAAGGCCGAAGCCGTGATCGATATCGTCCACACCAATGCCCGGACCATCGTCCTCGACGCGCAGAGTTGTCTCGTGGCCGCCGACGGCGATAGCAAGTCGTACCTTGGTGGCGTGGGCGTGGCGTACGGCATTGGTCAGCGTTTCCTGCAAAGCGCGAAACAACAATGTTTGTTCGTCTGGGCCTAACAGACTGACCTCTCCGGTGATGTCGGTCTGCATCTCAAGTCCGGTCTGACGGAACGAGCGTGCCATCGCGCCGATTGATTCGTTGGTGAGCGTTTGACCAAACGCCGCCGGGTCCAGGGCGCGTGCCATCTGACGGACTTCGGACAAGGCGCCTTCGGCGATTTCATCGGATTTGGCGATTGATTTGTTGATCGTTGCCCGTTCTGTTTCTGTCAGGCCTGTTGCGAGTGCTGTGGCGTTTGCCGCGGATTCATGGGCATAGTGTATCGCAGTGAGCTGTTGTCCTATGGAATCGTGCATTTCGCTGGCCATCCTTGCCCGTTCGCGCGAAAGGGTCAGCGACTCAATCTGCTGTATATTGTCTTGGAGTTGTTCGTTCGCCCGTTGCAGTTTCTCCGATTGCACGGTGTAGACCATGAAGAGGACTCCGGCGAACAATATGTAGATTGACGTGGCGATGGAATCGGGGAGACGCGAGCTCGATAAGGGATTGAGCATCGGCGAGAGCAGCCACATGGCTACTGCGGAAAGCATGATGGCGACGTACCCGAATGTGGCATTGAACAGGATCGACGCTTCCGCTATGACGATATAGGTAAGCAGTTGCCCGCCGTGGCGCAGATACGGTGCCGACCATATGCAGACCGCAATCAGAATCAGCGCCGCTGCACGTTGCCAGAACAGTTTTGGCGCTTTGACCATCGCGGTATACAGCAACAGAATCAGTACCGGTTGCAGAACCATAAGTACGAAATGACCCACATACGCCGAATCAGGAATGATAAAGGCAAATGCCAAAGCGAATATCAGCGCTGAATACTTGGGAAATCGGCGGCGCGGCGCTTTCCGATTGATACTGAACCTCGACGGATTTTCTGTCGATTTGTCTTTGCCGCGATCAGACATCTGACTCCTTCGGCACGTCCGGCGAAAACCGGCCAACAAAACAAGTGATCCCGGCGAGATTCGAACTCGCGACCTACAGATTAGAAGTCAGTTGCTCTATCCAACTGAGCTACGGGACCGTGCTGCTTCATTCTAGCAGTACCGTTGACTCGTATAACGTCAATGCGCTTACTCCAAGGTGTAGAAAAATTAAAAAGAAGGTTGCAACGGGTAAGGTTTTCTTTTGAGAAAACCGTTGGCATCAAAAAATTCTCGGAGTGTCATGGTCTTAACGTGGAATTCCTCGGCTATATCCGGAATTTTAGGTTCTCGCTTAAGTTTCTGGTTTTTGGTCGGATGAACCGCTCGTTCATTGGTGACAATAATGGCATTGTTGGTCTTTGCGGCAGCAATCAGCCAAGGGTCGGCTTTATCCAAGGGCTCCCATTGCGCATAGGATTCAGGAGTATAAAGTTGACAATCTTGCAGGTAATCCTGTATCTGTACATACAATGCGCCGATTTCATCGGTGTGATGAGACAAAGGCGGAGTGAAAGTCGCTTCGACCCATGTGCCTAGTTCGTCGAGGTTCTTTTCGCTGTCCCTTTTCGTCAATTCGGCGTAAACGGAATCGAGCATAATTATCCGCTTCGCCTTATTCAAGCGTTCCAGCCATTTCCAGAAAGGATGGAATTCAGCGAAACCGAAAGGGTGATGGAGGCGATGGGATTCAATGAAAATATTTGAATCAAGCAGGAATTGTGATGTCATCATCCAGCCCTTTCTTTGTTAGAAGTCCGTCGTACGCTCGTTCAGATTTAATTCCGAGAAGAGAAAAACCATCAGTATAGGAAATGGAATTGGAATCTATTCCTTGTTTTACCAAACTGACGAATCTGCTATCCAAGTGGAAGGAATTCGTGACGTTCGCATCTCCGCCTTCTTTCTTTTTTGTTTGTTTTAAAGAAGGTTGTGCGAGTTGGTTGTATTCCTCTTTGATGTCTCTTTCGCTTGCCAATCCGTCTTGCTTCGCTTTGATGAGGAAAGACAACGTGCTTAAACCATAGTGACTCGAAAACGTTTCAGCGACTTCAACTCTGGAAGATTTCGTTTCCGATTCTTTGAGCCATTCCTTTCTGAAATCAGAATTACCCAAAATGATTTCCATGACAGTTTGGTTGATGAGACGTTCCTGATCGGAGATGTCAAATTCGGCTTCGGACGCGTTGAACAGCTCTTCGGCCCCAATGAAGATGTGGGTGAGTTCGTGCAAAAGAGAAAACAGCATGGCTTTGTCCGAGTCATTGCGATTGATGAAAATGAGGGGAGCGATATCGTCTAAAAGAGTGAAAGCTCGGAATTCTTGGATGTCAAGTTTTTCGTTCGTTGCCGCTTTGGAATCGACCATGGTCATGATACCAATTTTGGAAAGGGTGTCTCTTAAGAAATTGAAACGCTTACGATCGCTTTTATCGAACGTCCAATGTTCAGGTAATTGGAGCGCCTGAATAATGGATTGGGCGATTTCCTTGGCGTTTTTTGTATTGTCAACAGAACCCACGAATGTATTACCGCTAAAACCAAGACTCATCAATTCGTCATGTGCCCAAGTCTGACGGACTCGCATTTTGGCGATGATGTCTTCGAGGCTCTTGCTCAATGGCACTGCGGCGTTGTTGACCGTTCTGAACTTGACGAGCTCATCTTCGTGTACTTTGGGCACAGAAGTGCGTACCAGACGTCCAAAAGGAATCTGCAAAGCCTTACTCAAATCAGAGATTTTAGTGAAGGAAAGGCTGATGGGATGTTTCGCTTGCAGCCATTCGGGAAGTTGTTTGAGCTCCGGGCGAGAAGCAATCGCCCCTACGTCATGTCCGCTCTAGGAAACGGCCCAGCGCAGTGTTGCTGGTTGAACAGTAATCTGAGCCATGAAGCCTTCCTGATTTGCTGGTGTAATCGTATTTTTTATTATACGGTTAAACGATGTGGAATTCGAGCCTTTTCAAGATTGCTTTATACAGGTTTCAAGGTCAATGTACTTTTCGGTATCTAAGCAATGGTAATGGCAAAGCGTGAAGACGCGTTGGTATAGTGGGTGCAGTAACAAATCATAAGACGGAATCGGGCAATACCGAGAAATATTGTTACCCCTTGATGAAAGTAAGGATTTATTGATGGCGACGAAACTCAACAAACGACAGGTCAAGCAGCTCAAGGCTTTGGCGAGCAAGATTTCGCCGATGCTGTGGATCGGCAAGAACGGGGTCACCGATGCTGCCGTGAAGCAGGCTTCGGAGACGCTCGAATCGCACGAGTTGCTCAAGGGCGTGGTGCAGGACGGTTGCCCGGTCGACGAGCAGGAGGTCGGGGAGACCCTCGCCGGTCAGATCGGCGCGCAGCTGGTGCAGGTCATCGGCCATCGTTTCGTACTTTACCGGCCCTCCAAGAAGCCGGGAATCACCAAGATTGAGCTCGTCCACTGACACAATGCACATCAGTGCTGGTAAACGGCATTTGAGTGAAAGCAAAAGTCCGTTTCCCAGCAGTAAATATGTGTGTGACTGTATTGGTGCTGGTAAACGGCATTTTCCGGATTCTTAGAGTCCATTTTCCAGCACTAAAGTGTAGTTGTCACTAAATCTGGTTGCGCTGGTGCTGGCAAACAGTATTTGAGTAGGAATAGGAATCCGTTTTCCAGCAGTAAAGTGTCCCTCCCCCTATTCTGATTGCGTCGGTGCTGGTAAACGGCATTTTAAAGATTTTTATAGTCTGTATCCCAGCATTAAAGACATGAAGAACGAAAAATATCGTAAGTATGATAATCGTTTGGCTGAGTTGTGAACGGTGTAATATTCCTGATAATCGGTCATATTAAGCGACTTTGAACAGACGTATTTTCTCGTTCCCGCCGCGTAAAGTGGGAACCGGCTCTGGTTTCCAATCGATACTTCGGAGGTATCATGGCAGCTCACGCACCAAAAGTAGCAGTGATTATGGGTTCGGCAAGCGATTGGGAGACGATGCGTCACGCTTGCGACACCCTCGACCAGTTCAATGTCTCCTATTCAAAACAAGTCATTTCCGCCCATCGGACACCCGAATTGATGGCGGATTTCGCGAATAATGCCCGCCGGAACGGCATCAAAGTGATTATCGCGGGAGCTGGGGGAGCCGCTCACCTTCCTGGTATGGTCGCTGCGCAGACCACGCTGCCGGTCATTGGCGTGCCGGTCAAATCGCATGCGCTTTCCGGCGTCGATTCCCTGCTTTCCATCGTCCAGATGCCTGGCGGCATCCCCGTGGCGACGACGGCCATCGGCAATTCCGGTGCGCAGAACGCCGGCTTGCTGGCGGTCAGTATTTTGAGCATTTCCGACGATTCCTTGGCTGATGCGCTCGCAGGCTATCGCGAAAGCCTCAAGAAGAAGGTGGAGGAATCCAATGCCCAGCTTGTCTGAAGAGACCAACGGAAAGATTGAAACGCTGATGCCGGGCGCAACCATCGGCATCATCGGCGGCGGGCAGCTCGGGCGCATGATGGCGCTTTCCGCACGCTATCATGGTTTCCGTATCGGCGTGCTCGACCCGACGCCGGATTGCCCGGTCGCCCAGGTCGCCGATTTCCAGGTCACGGCCGATTACGATGACAAGGCCGCGATTCGCGAGTTGGCCGAGCGTAGCGACGTACTCACCTACGAATTCGAAAACGTTGATGCCGATGCCATTGACGAGGTTCGTGGCAGCGTCGCCGTCCCGCAGGGAACGGATTTGTTGCGCGTGACGCAGGATCGCGTGTTCGAGAAACAGTTCATCAACGACCATGGCACGCAGACCGCGCCTTGGCGACAAGTTGATGACTTGGCAGGGCTTGACAAGGCCGTGGAAGAAATCGGGTATCCAGCGGTGCTGAAGACCCGTCGCGGCGGATATGATGGCCACGGTCAGGTCGTTTTGCACGGGCCGGAAGATCTGGCGAAAGTCCACAAACGCGACAAGCAGGGCACGTTCCCGCCATCCGTCTTGGAAGGTTTCGTCGATTTCGCTTTTGAGGCCTCGATCCTCATTTCCGGCAACGGCAAGGATTTCGTCACATTCCCCATCGTGCGCAACGAACATCGCCACAACATCCTGCACCTGACCATCGCGCCTGCACAGGTCAGCGACGAGATCGCCGAGGAAGCCAAGGCTCTGGCCTTGCGTCTGGCCAAAGGCTTTGAGCTGGCCGGAACGTTGGCCATCGAACTGTTCATCACCAAGGACGGCCGCGTGGTGGTCAACGAGCTTGCCCCGCGTCCGCACAATTCCGGCCATTACACCATCGAAGCCTGTTCCATCGACCAATTTGACGCCCATATCCGTGGCATCGCCGGGTGGCCGTTGCCGCAGCCGAAGCTCCTGAGTCCGGCCGTGATGGCCAACGTCTTGGGCCAGCACGTGGCTCCGACGCGCAAGCTGATCGCCAAGCACCCGGAATGGTACGTCCACGACTATGGCAAGGCGGAAGTCCGTCAGGACCGCAAAATGGGACATATCACGGTGCTCACCGACGACACGCAACGTACGGTCGACGAGCTTGAGGCCACCGGCTGTTGGGATGATTTGCGGCAATAGTCAACCGGTTTTCGTGTGCGGTCAGCTAGCCATATCATTGATGGCTACTGTATTGCGTAGCTTGATTTTGTCCGTGATGGTTTCCAGCGGCCTAATCGCCCTTTTCAAGTCAGAGAAATGCGAGTAAAATGCATGTTGCGTTTGATGAGGCAGCCCGCTATTCCCGGCGGTGGCGACCTTGTAGCCAACAAGCGGCGATTACGAAAGAGGTCTTGAACAGTGTTAGCCAACGAGCAGCATGATGGAGAACGTTCCGTACGTAGAATGCTTTCCCACGGTGGCAGGCGCGGCAGCCAGCATACCTGGCAGAAAGACGCCGTGCTGAAGGCCCTTTCCGCTTGCGACGATTTCGTTTCCGCGCAGGATCTTTATCGGATCCTGAGCGAGGAGGGTCAGGGAATCGGTCTTTCCACGGTCTATCGGCAGCTCAACGCGCTGGCTGATGACGGCAGGGCTGACACCATTCATTTGAACGACCAGCAGATGTTCCGTATCTGCAAGGACGGCGAGCACCATCACCATCTGGTGTGCGAAAACTGCGGCAAGACCGTGGAGATCGAGCCTCCTGAGCAATGGGTGCGCAAGGTCGCAGACGAGCATGGTTTTACGGTCAGCTCGCACACGCTTGAAGTATTTGGATTGTGCCCGGACTGCCAGCGTTTGGAGAATTCGGATGCTGCCCAAGAACGCGTTTGAGTTCTGGGATTTTATTTCGCTTCGTGATTATCGAAAATACATTCTTTGAATACAAAAGGATAGCAACCAGCCGATTGTGACTGACCGCTATCCTTTTTGTTTCGTCTAGGTTTCCCGGCGGTCTACTTGTCGCTTTTATCCGTTGAGGTCATGGTTTTCACAATATCGACGACCTGCTTCGGCTTGAGTTCGGGTACATAGGCGTTGACCACGGCGATGCCGATCTGGGCGAGCTTGGCCGAATCCGGATAGCAGATATAGATCGGGGCAGGGATAGGCTGGAACTTCTTCTTGAAGAAGAACAACGATTTGAAACCGTAGGCGGGTTCAAGCACGTCGGCCGCAATCTGCAGGGCGTGTTCGATGATTTCCGTGCCGCTCGGGGAAGCGGATTTCGTCTTCTCGCCGTCGGCTGGTGCGGGTTTTCCGCTATCGCTGTTCTTCGCAGAGGATACATCCGTCTTGGCCTTTTCGGAGCCGTTGCCTGAAACGTTGTTTGCGCTTTCGGTTTGGGGCGAAGATATGGTTGGGTCTTGGGCCGCATTTCTATCGCCGTTCCTGGCTTTATCGCTCTTTTCGGTTTGGTCGGCCTTTGCCCTTGTGCCTGTCTTTTTGACCTTTTCGCCTTCAACCGCCTTGTCAGCGGCGGCGGGGGCCTTCTCGCCCATGCCTGCCAGTGGGGCCGCCGAAAGGCTCATGAATTCCACGGCGTTGGCCGGGTCGGTTTGGCCCTGATCGCGCAGACGCTCGGCCATGCGGGCGATGAGGAATTCCATGATGCCGTTGGGGCTGTCGGTGCGATGCCGCATGAAATCAAGGGTCCAACCGATGACCCGGCCATCACGGTAGGTGGGCAGCCAACTGGTGACGCCGAGCACCGTGCCTTCACCGTCCACGGCATACAGCAATGCCACGCGGTCGTCACGCAATTCCTCGATGCCACCGAGCGTGAATTTCATTTCCGGCAGCGCTTTGAGCTGGGCCCATTGCTCGGAGATGTCCACGATCTGCTGGTCGATATTGAAACCGGCATCGTCATAGGTGGTGAGCACATCGGTGATGCCGTCGCGCTTGGCCTTGTTGATGGCGGTGCGGATGTCCTGCCATTTCTTGCCGCGCGTCTGCCACTGGCTCGGGTCGAGCACCATTTCCGTGCCGACCTGGATGGAGGACCAGCCCATGTTTTCGAGCTCCGCACGCTGGTCGTCGTGGACGGCATAGAAGGAAGGTGACCAGCCCTTTGCGTCGCAGAACTTGGTGAATTCGCGCAGGTCGTCGATATATTCGTTCGGGTCGCCGAACGGGCCGGTGACGGTCAGGGCGATGCCGTGCAGCACGCGGTAGGCGATGGCGGAACGGCCGGTGGAGGAGAACCAGTAGTGGTTGCCTTCCCAAGTGGTCATGAAGCTCATGGATTCACCGCCAAGGGTGACCAGTGCCTCAGCCTTCTTCCGGTCGCGTTCGTCGGGGGTGACGTTGTCGCGGAACCAGAGAATGAAGACGATAAGCACCGTCAGCCAGAAGACGACGGTGAGACCTTCGCTCACCAATGTCGCCATTGCGGTCTGGGGAACGATGAGGGCGGTGGACTTGCGTCCGCCGAAGCCGGTGGGCAAAAGCCTACGGAGCATATCCATGATCAAAAGCCTGACGGTGGGGCGGGGCCTGAAATCCTGAGGCGCGGCCACGGCGAAGCCGATATAGACGCAACTGGTGATCAGCAGCATGCCCACCATGGCGACAATGCCATTGCGGACCCGGAAAGTTCCAGTGGAAACGCTGAAATGTGGCAGTTCGCGAATCATCAGAATAATCAGTACCAAGGGTGGTAGGGCGGTGGTGATGAAAGCAGGCATGAAGTTGTAGCGGCTGGCCATACTCGGGCTCATTGGGGTGATGGTAAAGGGGAATACGACATAGTAAAGCACGGCAAACACTACGGCTGCACCATTGAGCACGATGCTCACCCATGCCGCAAGCCGACGTCCGTGGTAAAGGCCCCAGGCCACCAAAGCCAAGGCCGCGATAGGCAGGAGCATATGCAGCCAAAGGCCGGCTATGGCCAGATGCTTACTGGTCGCCACCAAGCGCAGGCAACTGGTGACCGACTGGTTCACGCTGCAGGAAGTGAGCAGCGAGGAATCGCCCCAGATGGAAGAGGTGAAGAGGCCGAAAGTCGTCAGCGGGCCCAGGTGCGAGGTGGAAGTCAGCGCCAGCAGGGGACCGATGGCGAGCACCAGCTGGGCGAAGGCGAACAGGCGACGGATCTCGTAGTCGGTGCTGTTGGCCCACTGAATGTGGTCCTTGATCGGGCCGTGCATCAGCAGGCCGGTGAGTTGGCCGACAATCGCGGCGCCGAGTGTGCAGTAGTCTCCAGGATTGCCACTGAAAAGCAGCAATGTGCCGATAACCGTATAGCCGAGGAGCAGAATGCGCCGCCGCCATAGTGCTGATTCGTAGGCGCTTTCCGCCATCAGTGCTCCGATGATGATGGTCAGGGGTGAGAGCAACACGGGCAGACGCTCCATGCTCTGCCAGTCGTGCATGGCCATATCGACCAGAACGCAGACCAGAAGGCCCAGAGTCGAACCGATGATGGCGCTGAACAATGCCGCGAACGTCGTTTTCAAAGCGCCGAGTCGAGATTGCGCCACAGCAAGGATGATAACGATGAGCAGCGTGTAGATGATGAGCATCAAGGGACTGCGCACGAATACCGCAGAACGCAGGATCTTCGTCAGCCATGGAATGATGTCCTGGCTGTGAAGCGGTTGCTGGAAGGGATCGTGCGGCCTTCTGCCGTTTTGCATGCGCCCAAGAAGGATTTCGGTGAGGCTTAAGGTACGTGCAGAGGCAGGAGCATGCAGATGCCGTATGGCCGTGGAGACCATATCGAAGATGTTGACGACGAGGAACAATGCAGCGACGATGATGGCGAAGAGGTGGCTGTATATCCAGCTGAGGATGTCATGACCGAGCACGTTCCAGCTGGAGGGGCCACGCTTCTTGCCTTTCGACCCATTTCCTGCGTTCTTCCCGGAGTGAGAGGACTTTTGGGTTTGACCAGTTGAATTGGTCTGGCCTTTATTCGCAGTGTTGTTTTGTGCGGCTTGCCCTGAGTTCTGGGTGGTTCCGGCTCCTGGCGTTTCTGAAACGTTCGAGACTGCAGCCGGCGGCACGCTATTCGTCGTGGGAGGTGCCGATGGCCGCCCCGTCGGTTTGTTGTTGTCTGCGTCTGTTTGCATCTTCACGGCTTTCGTTCTTCAATCGTAATATTTATTATCCCTTAATGCAACACAACTATTTGGCAACAATTGTGCAGTTGCGTCGGGTCGGTGGACGCTAGTCGCTTTCGCGATTGGTGTTTGCAGCTACTACTTGAAGATTCGGATACGACGATATTTGTCTGCCGGTTTCACCCAGGCCGGTTTCGGTGCCGAAGAGGTCGATTTGTGCGGTCATTCCGGCGTTGACGGTATGCCAGTCATGGGCGGTGCCTTTGACGACTACCGTGGTCACGGACATTCCGGCTTTCATGGCCTCTGTGGATATGGCCTTCTGGTTTTTCTGCGACTTGGGGTCGAGCTGTCCGGCTGCGGAGAACCATGTCTGCTTGGAAGGGGCATGGCTGCGGATGATGTTGATGGGGACGTGCTTGTCGAATTCCTTTTCATCACCGTTGAAGAAGCGTTTCACTGTCGATTTATGCGAGCCGTCAGTAGGCTCGATTTCGCCGCCCGCACTGTAGATGTGCCCATAGATATTGGGATGTGCCGCGCCCAGTTGCGTGGCGCATGTGCCGCCTTGCGAATAGCCGCCGATAAGCCACTTGTCGGCTGAGGTCTCAACGGGCAAGGTCTTTTTTATCCAAGTGGTCACGTCGCGGGTCAGGTAGGTTTCGGCGTTGCCGAAAACCGGGGTATCGGAGCAGAGCGAATTGTGCGTGATGGTTCCGTTCTGGTCGGGGGAGACGGCGATGGGGGCCAGACCGTAATGTTTGGCGGCGTAGCTGTCCAGTTTATCGCCGAGTACTCCTGCACTGAAGAAACGGTCCGGGGTGCCCGGCTGGCCGGCCATCACGACCATGACCGGCAGTTTCGGCGGATTCTTGGTCAAAGCGGCCGGCGGAAGATAGACGTTCGCTGTGCGAGCCTTGAAATTGGACGTGGTGGCGGGAATGTCGACCGAGCGGACGATGCCTTTCTTCGGCATATCTGCTGGCAGCTTGCCCTCTTTACCGAGCTTCTTCCATTCGTCTACGGTATTGGCGGCTGTTGCGGAGGCCTTGTGCACGTTCTTTGCTTCCAACGCAGAGAATTGGTTACGGCCGAAAAGCGAGCCGACCGTAGCATATTCGCCGTAGATGATATCGACGCGAAGCGCGAATGTAGCGAGGGTCAGAATGGCTGTGATGATGGCGAGGACCTTGCGCAACGTTCCCGAATCGAAGCACATGGCCACCAGCACCGAAATAAAGCCGATGCCGAAAGCGATATTGAATTCGATGACCCGTCCGAGGCTGACCCCGAAGACCAGGAAGACGTCCGAAAGCAGCCAAACGACGACATAGCCGACGACAGTGCCGATGAAACCCCAACCGAACTGTTTGAGCAGGGAATCGAACCAACCGTCTTTTGATTTAAGCACAATCACGGCGATGAAGCCGAGTAGCGTAAGTGTTTTTAAAGTGGTTGGCAGCCATCCTTCAAGCAGGTTGATATTGTAAAACCAATCCATCGTTTCCCCTCGCCGTATCAAGCGCAATATTACTAAATGATGATTCTAGACGCACAAGTGCAATCGCGTCCATCAGTCAGAAGAATGATTCCGTTTTCGACGCAATTGTCTGCCGTCGATATAATAGCCTTTCGCTATGATTATGACCGTAGAAAATGAGGATATGGGAAGAACGCACGGTTTTCATACAGAATAACGTGATAAAAGGTTTATAACATTGACATTCGTCGTGTAAGCAGAAAATGACAATACACGGTACCCGAAATTTGAGGACTAAGGAACGTAACGGTATGGATGAGGTCGAAAAACACGACTTTAGTGAGGGAAAACCTCGGGATGCAGTTGGGCAACTGGGCTCCGGGAATACGCAAAAGCCCCAGGATGCGGCTAGGGAAAAGGGAAGCAAGGCGGATTCCGGCCAGCGGCGTATGCATGTTCGTGGCTGGGTTTATACCTTGCTGTTCTTCGTGTTCGACATCATCATGGCCCTCATCTTGCAGCAAGGTGTCTCCCAAAGCGATACCCGTGTGAAACTTGCCAGCCCGCTTACCGGCGTGTGGGGCATGATTTCCAAGATGTGGGAGCAGCGCAATTTCGTCTTTGTGCTGAATCTGCTCCTGCTGGGGCTCATTTACCTCGCGGTGATCATGGTGTTCAACCGGTTCTGGATCGCCACTCCCGTGATGTTTGTCTTGATAATTCTCATTGCGATTGTGGAGCATTTCAAGGTCAGTGTTCGCTATGAGACAATTCTGCCTTCGGACTTAAGCTTCGTCTCCAACGGCGACGCCGGGTCGTTGATGAGTTTCATTCCGTCCGGTTCCGGCGGGCTGATTGCCGGCGTTGTGATTGCGATGGTTTTGGTCATTGTCTTGTTTGTGGTGCTGAACCATTTCGACGTACGCCACGGCAAGGTGTTCGGCTTTGAAAACCAGCAAGTTGACAGTGCCGTTGGCGGTGAACGCGGCGAAAATGCCGATCAATCGGGTAAAAGCGGGAACAAGTCTGGTAATGAGGTAAACGACAGTAATACAAAAAGCGACAATAAGGTCAAAAGCAAAAGCCTTGGTGCTGCGTTGCGTATCCTATTTATCGTCGTGCCCCTGCTTCTGGTGACCGGCTTCAGCTATCAGGTCGGGCAGATCAATACCTTCACTAACTCTTTTGCCAAGACGATGGGTTATATTCCCTCGATGTGGGATTCCGTCTATGACGCGCAGCGCAACGGCCCGCTGGTTTCGTTCCTGGGCCAAGCCCACCCGAAGGTGATGGATCAGCCGAGCGACTACAGCGAGGCGACGATGAAACAGGTTGCCAAGCGATACTCCGCCGAAGCCGCCAAGATCAACAAGACCCGCAGCGCCAAGATAGACGACGGCAGCGTGGTCTTCATCCTTTCAGAATCATATTCCGATCCATCTCGCGTGCCTGGGCTCAAGATTAACCATGATCCGATTCCCAATACCCGCGAAATCAAGCAGCACACGACCGGCGGCTATATGCTTTCCTCCGGTTACGGCGGTGGCACCGCGAACCTCGAATACATGAGCCTTACCGGTATGTCGATGGCCAATTTCGATCCGTCGCTCACCAGCCCGTACCAGCAGCTTATTCCCGGCGAGAAATGGACGCCGACGGTTAACCAGCTGTGGGGGAGCAAGGAGCATTCCGTGGCCTTCCATCCTTACGAGCCGTCGATGTACCTGCGCGCCAACAACTACAAGAAGTTCGGATTCTCGCACTTCTACTCGCTGGAACCGCCCGAGGTGATCGCGCATCGGCAGAAGATCGATTCCTCGCCGTATGTTTCCGACGCCTCGGCCTACCAGAGCGTCTATGAATCGATGAAGAAGAACCCGCAGAACGAATTCGTCCAGCTCGCCACGATGCAGAACCACATGCCGTATCACAATTGGTATAAGGGCAATGACTTCAAGGCCGAGTCCACGGATCCATCGCAGCCGCTCGGCGCCGATGAGAACGAGTCGATCAACACCTACGCCAAGGGGGCGAACATCACCGATAAGGCCACTGCCAAGTTCTTGGAACAGATGGATTCGCTCAATAAGCCCGTCACCGTCGTCTTCTACGGCGACCACCTGCCGGGCATTTACAAGACTGCTTCGGCCGACCAGAAGAATTCTCTCGCGCTGCACACCACCGACTACTTCATCTGGTCCAACAAGGCCAGTGGACGGCAGGGCTACAAGAGCCCGGACGGTGAATACTCCTCGCCGAACTTCTTCATGGCACAGGCCGCCGAGCAGACCAATTCGAAGGTCACGCCGTTCCTTGCCTTCCTGACCCAGCTGCATCGCAATGTCTCCGCGATGGAGCCGCCTGTAGTCAACCAGATCCAGGGATGGTCGCGCATCCCTGAAGGCCAGCCGATCTATCTGGACCCCAAGGGACAGCCGATGGCCGCTAGCGATTTCGACAAGGAGACCAAGCAGCTAATGCACGACTA
Source organism: Bifidobacterium sp. ESL0728 (assembly GCF_029392015.1). Classification (NCBI taxonomy): domain Bacteria; kingdom Bacillati; phylum Actinomycetota; class Actinomycetes; order Bifidobacteriales; family Bifidobacteriaceae; genus Bifidobacterium; species Bifidobacterium sp. ESL0728. The sequence goes on along the minus strand of NZ_CP113925.1, from coordinate 1,556,702 downwards.
CAAGCTCATCCAATATGATGTCACCGCCGGCAAAGGATATCTCAAGGACGCCGGGTTCATGGGCTAGGTTGTCAGTCTCCGTCATCAAAAAGGTCGGTCGACACCAATCATAAATGGCTATTTTCTGCTGTTTCTGATTCGGTATCGACCGATTTTCTGTTTTTAGGAGTTGTTTCCGGCGTTGGTGAAGTGCTGTAAAGTGATGAGACAGACTGTCGATTGATGTCGGTTCGTTTTTTCAAGGAGGAGAAGCGATGGCGCAACAGAACGTGGGAATTCTTGACAATGACGAACTAACGGTGATGATGCTTTCACATTTTCTTGAAAGTGCCGGACTGAAGATTGCATGGTGCGCGACCACGGGGAAGACTGCAATTGAGCGGTGTTGCTCGGAGCGTGAAGCGCCTGATTTGTTGCTTGCGGATATGTCGTTGAACGACATGACCGGGGTGGAAGTCATTGGAAAGCTGCGGGCTGAGGGCAATTTCGTACCGGCGCTCGCGTTGACCTCGTTTCCGTTGGAACGTTACGCGGGGCTAGTCGCCGATGCCGGAGGGCAGGGCATCGTGGCGAAACGAAGTTTGAAAGGGATAGCGCAGGCCGTGCTCTCGGTGCTTGCGGGCGGAATATGGAACAAAGATGCTGAAGAAGTAACCTTTCCAACGATTGCTCAATGCCGTCGTAGAGATTGGAACTCGCAAGCGTCCTTGAAGCAATTATCACAATCCGATAAAAGCGTGTCGCTTACTCCTCGTGAACAGACCATGATGGGCCTGTTCTCCAACGGCCTCACCAGTGGTGAAACGGCTGAACGCATGGGTATTAGCGTCAATACCGTCAAGACCTTGGCTTCGAGAGTATACGTCAAGCTGGGTGCCGCGAACCGCAGCGAGGCCGTCTCGATTTGGCTGAAGCAGTGAATTTCGAAAACGGAATGCACCCGTTTGGGTGACAACAGGATTGTTCGATAGCAGAAAATGACAAGATAAGAAACACGGCAAGACCGCTTGGAACCGAGAATTTTTACTTGAGAGTGCGCACAGCGGTTTTGTCGGTTATTGCAAAGGATTCTGGATGACTGTGAAGCGAGGAAACGATGGAAACGAAACAAACGGATGAGACAACGTTGGTAGACGAATTAGAACCGTTGCACGGCGAATTCACCAGCCAACGACGTTTTTTGGTGGTGGTTTCGCCGCTCTGCGTAGTGTATGCGGTTTCGGCGCTGCTGTATCGACATTCCCGTTCCCTGATTGCGATGTGGTGCAACGTTGCTGCTCTGCTGTTGCTTATTGTTGTCTTGGTATGGTTCATGTTCCGCAAGCCGGCCAAGAACGGTTCACGAGAATCCGGAACTTCGCTTCGTGCGCCGCGATGGATCAACTGGCTCCTGCGCCTGGCCGGCAGCGATGTGTGGTTCTTTGGCATGACCGTCGTGCTGCCGCTCGTATTGATTGTCGTTTCTGTACTGGCCGATCAGCTGCATGTAGGGGGTACGTGGCTATGGTGGGTTGATTCGGTGCTGGGTGCCGTTTACCTGATGTATCTGTTGGCACTGATATTCGCCGCAGGTTATCGTGCGATTGCCGTGTTGTTGACTGCGAACCAGCGCGAATTGCAGCACGTCCAACGTGAAGCTACCATCTTGCGGCGGCAGAATGAATTGGCCAGCAAGACGCACGACACCGTCGCAAACGGGCTTTCCGACATTGCGATGTTGGCCGAGCAATTCTGCGATGAAGATGGCGGTGCCGATGATTCTGGCATTAATAGGGTTGCCGATAATGAAATAAACAATGGCGAAAGCGCAGAGAGATCGATTAAAGGTTTCGGGAAAATTAGGCAGGGCGGAAGCAACTCTGGTGAGTTGGTTTTGCCCTTTTCAGGCAGTAGGGCCAATGCTAGCGCAAGTGACGCTGATGATGCCGAGGAAAAGGCTTGGCGGCTGGTGCACGATGTCGCCTTGCATTCATTGGATAATCTTCACGCTGTCATTGATTTGCTCGGAGTTCCTGAAAACGGAAAATCTGAAACGGAGACCGCTGCATCTTCGGCGGATGAAAAGGTAAAAGAAGCCCGAGCAAAGGTAGCTGAATCTTCCGAGATGACAGAAATGAGAGAAAACAAAACAACAAAAAATGGTGCTCATCTAGGAATAGCAGTGTCATTTGCCGATGAGCTAGGCCAAATAATTGATCGTTCCGAAGCATCGTTGCAACAGCAAGGATTCAGTGGTCATACCGAAGCGAAAAACCTTACTGCGTTGCCATTAAGAAGTTCTGAAAATGCGGAACAATACGACGAATTACTGAGCCTAATCGGCGAAATCTACGCAAACATCGCTTATCACGCCGACAAATCCCAGCTGTGGAAAATGAACATTACCTATCGTGATGGCACAATCGCGATCAAACAAAGCAATGCCATCGCGTCATCTTCCGACCAATCCACCCGCAAGCGCATCCCCTCAGGTCGAGGTCTTCACCTTCACCTGCAGACCATCCAAGAACTGGGTGGCTCGATGGAAACGCAAGTAGATGGTACATCGTGGAAGCTGCAAGTGCACTTGCCAATTGCTCAGTATTGATGTACGTATGATTTGTGCATGACCGTTGTCGTCAAAACGACAATGTTGGAGTCGCTACTCATCGTGATTCAATGATCTGATTCCAGATGAAACCTCTAAAGGGCAGAGAGCTTTACGTCATGCGCCTCCGCGTCCTTTTCGACCAAACTACGGAGATATTCGCTCATATTGGAAAGCTTTTCTCTTTTTGTGGCTTCTTTAGCGTATTCTTTCATCGTTGCGGGAAAAGACAGATGAATCTGAACCGATTGTTTTCTTCCGCGTAACTGTTCTTCAAGCGTTGGCCGTCCCATAACGGTTTTGACTAGCTCTTGTTTGTCGGTATTGGGGTCGGCCAAAGCTGCACCGAATTGCTTAGCATCTTCGCCGGAGCCGTCGGCCAAAGGAGCGTTTTCCAAATCGTTCTGCGGATGAGCCAGATATCCTTTGTATTCTTCAAATGTAGCCATGTTTTCTCCTTACAGGTTTAAACCAATTTATTGAATAGGTTGTAGTTTTTTTTATTGCAATGCTCTGAGCTTTTCTCCTGCCTCCGGATCGTGAGCCCTCCAATATCGTTCCCAAATCTGCGTCAGCTGTTCGACATGGAATACTGTCGTATGGTTCCCGTCCAGATATAGCAGAATTTCAGCAATACCACGTCCGAGCGAATCCGGCGGCATCCGGCATGTCAAAAATATGACAGGCAAAGGCCTATTAACCTTCGGTGTCGATGGGTCTTTTGGATCCAGAAATGCATAATAGATCATCTCTTTCGCTATCATCTCCATGACGATTGAGTCGTTGAGTGACAATTCATCATAATGGTGCCGTCCTGATTCTTCGAATCGTATTGGATTTTCAGTTTTCATAATGAGTGTACATCCTTTTATGTACATACTTTTAGAGTTGATTTAATTGGCTTTTAACGTATATTTGGTACATTCTCCCATCTCTTGTAATCCATTTGATGGCTTTACGGTAACACTGATTGGAACAAATGCTGGTATCGAAAGACGGGAATATGCAAAAATTCAAGATTTCTTGATATCAGAGATTATTGATATGTGTTGTATTCGAATGTACTGAGTAGCATAAATCGAAGAAGTCAAAGTATTGAATGGGATAATGGTGTGCAAAGGGGCAAAAGATGACAGAGATGTCAGATGAGGCGGGACAGCAGGGAAAGTTCACATGGGTTCAGGTTTATGAAGCTATTGCCACCAAGCTTTTGGACTATCGTGACAATCACGGTGTGCTGGTGGATATCGCTGAGCAGGTTTTGGGAGAGCGGTTTGACGACATGGATCCGTTCACGTTCTTTTCGATGTTCAACGGCAAGTTGCAGCGAGAAGATAAGCGTATCGAAGCCATTAAAATAATTCTCGCTCGTTTTGATTTGAATATGCCCTTGCCCGAGGATTTTGACGGAATTCCGGTGACGAGTCCACAACATTGGAAATTCGCGGATGGCAAAAGCGATATCGTAGATCAAAACTGGGAAATGTTCGAGGCGGCCTTACGCTGTGTCGATATTGATAAAGATGATGACGTAGAAGATGATCAGGATACTGCAGATCTTCAGGATTTTATCGCTGCGTTCGATCGCATGCTTGCGCATGATAATGTCAGCGTCTCAAAGCTGACTACGGGTCTGTTTTGGATGAGGCCCGAAGAATATCTTCCGATTGATAATGACCTTGAAAAGTATCTGAGGGTTGAATTGCAGATTGAATTGGTTCAATCCGTGGATGGCGAGGGCTACCTTGAGTTTTTGGGTGAACTCGGCGACTTGACTTCCAAAACGCCTTATCGTCTGTCGCTAGAAGCCCAGCAATCTGATTATTGGTATCCTCCACGAAGTAAGCGTAATACTGGCATTGGCGCGGAGAAATGGAAACAGCTTCTTAGCGATTCGACGATTACCACCACCAATAACCTTATTGCTCTGAAATGTTTGGCGGAAAACCCGCAGGGAATGACTTGCGCTGAGCTGGGCGACCGATATGGCAGAGGGATGCACTTCTATTTGAGCAACATTCCGACTTTAGGAGAGAAAGTCGCCAAGAAAGTCGGTCTGGTGTCTATCCATCAGCCAAGCAATTCGTATGAATATTGGACGGTGATATGTCTAGGTCGAGATGTGGCGAAATATCGACACGGCGTCTATGAATGGACATTGCGTCCGGAAGTGGTGGAAGCTCTTAATGACATGGACCTTTCATCATATCCAACTTATTCCGACAAACAGGAGGCCATGAAAATGGACGATTCGGATACTGTGAGACCAGCGAACTATTGGTGGCTGGTGGCCAGTCCGAAACAATGGCGTATCTCAACGCTGAAAGTTGGAGAAGAACAGAATTACACCGTCAATAATGAGGCCGGACATCCCAGAAGAATTGCCAAAAACTTCAGGGATGCGAAGAAGGGCGACCTTATTGTCGGTTACGAGGCCAGTCCGACGAAAAAGGCGCTCGCGTTGCTTGAAGTGAGTCGTGAACCTGACGAGAAATTGTTGTACTTTAAAAAAGTCAAGGATTTTGAAGAACCGGTTGCTTTTGAAGACATCAGTTCCAATCCGGATTTGAGCGGTATGCAGTTCCTGCAGAACATGAACGGAAGCCTCTTTGCGCTCAGCAAGGACGAATTCGACACCATTATGGAGATGGCGAACGAATCAGAGTCTTCGCCGATAAGTCAAGTCGAGGCCGAGCCGTACACCGACGACGATCTCCTGGGTGATGTCTTCCTGTCCTCTTCTAATTTGGATGAGCTGAAGGAACTGCTTCATCGTAAGAAAAACGTCATTTTGCAAGGGGCTCCCGGCACTGGCAAGACGTTCACCGCCAAACGGCTTGCGTGGGACATATTGGGGCATAAAGATAATGGGCATATCGAGTTCGTCCAATTCCATCAGAATACAAGCTACGACGAATTCGTCTATGGTTATCGGCCGACCGAGGATGGTCAGGGATTTGAAAAAGTGCCGGGTGTTTTCGTTCAGTTTGTGCGTAAGGCGATTGCCCATCCCGACCAACCCTATTTCTTCATTATCGATGAAATCAATCGTGCCAATATTTCCAAGGTTTTCGGCGAACTGTTGATGACGATCGAGGCGGACCATCGTGGCACTGACGAGAGCGTGACCCTCACGGTCTCACAGGAGCCTTTTTATGTGCCAGAAAACCTGTATATTATCGGCATGATGAACACGGCCGACCGAGGCCTGGCACTTATTGACTATGCGTTGAGGCGGCGGTTTGCGTTCTTTACGATGAAACCCGCACTTGATAATGAGAGATTCAAGAAACAGCTAGCGAAACGTAACGACTCCCGGTTGTCGGCAGTAGTGGAAGCGGTTAGGAGTCTCAACCGAGATATCGCCAAAGACGATGCTTTGGGTGAAGGTTTCTGTATTGGCCATAGCTATTTCTGCGTGAACGACAACAAGATGGATGATGATGATACGACTTCAAACGTCGCTGAGTCAATCGTGAAGTATGAGCTCATTCCTCTGATTCAAGAATATTGGTTTGACGACACCGATAAAGTCGAAAAGGAGTGTAACACACTTCTGAAGTGTGTGGAATAACCATGCGTGCGGAGGATCATGTCGTCATCAAAAACATCTATTACATGATGACTTATGCCTTTAAAGCCTTGAAATTCAAGCAATATTCCAAATTGCAGACCGAGGATTTCGAGACTATTGACGATTTGATGGCGGCGATTCTTGCCATCGGATTGTCTACACAGCGTAAACGTGGTTTTGAACGTGAATATCAGCCAAGGTGCGAGTGGTTGCATGACATCCGTGGACGAATCGATATGGCCGACACCGCACGGTTGAAGATGGGCGGAAGCAACGAGATCTCATGCGTTTACGACGATTTGTCTGCCGACACCTATAAGAACCGCATACTCAAAACCACGGCGAGGCTGCTGATTGACAAACCGGGTGTAGATACTGCGAGAAGGCATGATTTGAAACGGTGTCTCATCGGTATGGGCGACGTGCAATTCGCTGATGTGCGTCGAGTGGATTGGGCGAGATTGAGGTTTGATCGCAACAATGCCAGTTATCAGTTGCTTATGAATGTGTGCCGTATGGTGCTTGAGCGTCAATTGCTGACTCAATCTCAGGGAACACGAAAAATGTCTGAGTACGACTCCCAGCGTCAGCTGAGTAACTTATATGAGAAGTTCGTACTCAAGTACTATCAGCAGCGTTTTGCCGGAGAACAGGGAATGACGATAAGAGCAAAGGAGATCAATCGTAGGATCGAGTCGGATGAACCTACGTTTTTGCCAACGTTACAGACTGATGTCACCCTTCATCAAGGTGACAAGACGCTCATCATCGACACCAAATGTTACGGACAGATTCTACAGGCACACTTTAACGGGAAGATTTATCGGCCCAAACACATCAATCAGATCCAAAGTTATGTGTTGCATGAGGCTTACGGCAACGATGACGAAGTTAGCGGCATGCTGCTTTATGCGCTGACTGATAATGACAACGAACATGACGAGACATGGCGAGAGTTGGGTCATCGTTTTTCGGTGCGTACGCTTGATCTCGGTCAGAATTTTCGTGATATTACGGCGGAGCTTAATGACATTGTTGAACGGTGGATGAGGTAAACCTTCCTCGGCCCGATTCTGGAGCGGGAGCCGAATGATTGAACCATCGGATATGCAGTTTCGGCAAAAGACAAAAATCCGGTTTATAGTTCAAATCCTGATAAAAGGCTGTTCATATTTTTGATCAGGGTTTTGGGCTTTTTAGAAAGAGGCAAACAAAAAAAGATTGTTGCTTTCTACGCTTACTGATTTTTTGTTTTAGGAGTATCCGGAACGACGGCTTCCAACGCTTTGGCGCCGATGTCGTGGCGGTAGAAGAAACCGCTGGTGTCTAGGGCATCGAGAGTGTCGTAGATCTTGGATTGTGCGGCCTGAAGCGTGGGGGCGACGGTTTCGTAGACCAAAACGCGGCCGGAGGAGGAGACCAAACCGTTTGAGGCGGCCAAGTCGGCGGGATTCTGGTTTTCGGGATGCTTCGGCTTTTTCACACCGGCGTAATAAATATGGGAATCAGAGTCGGTGGGAATGGCGGGAACCAAAGTGCCTTTCTTTGGCTTGCCGGGGTAACCGTCGGCGGCAAGCACCACACCTAATGCTGTGGTATCCGTGCGCCAAGTGAACGTTGGTTGTTCATTGTTCAAGATTGCGTTGATGCCTTCGCCAAGGTCGCTCGTGAGCAGTGGAAGCACGGCTTCAGTTTCCGGATCGCCGAAACGGGCGTTGAATTCGATGACTTTGGGGCCGTCGTCGGTGGCGATGAGACCGGCGTACAGAATACCGGTGAATGGCGTCCCTTCGTCGGCCAATGCTTCGACGGTGGGGCGGACGATGGTATTGATGGCCTGTTCAACGGTGTCATCGCTGATTTGCGGGACTGGGCTGTAGGCTCCCATACCGCCGGTGTTCGGGCCTTTGTCTCCGTCGTAGGCGCGTTTGTGGTCCTGCGAAATGGGCATGGGCCAGAATTCGGAGCCGTTGACGAAGCTCATCAGCGAGAATTCCTGGCCTTCGAGGAAGTCCTCGATGACGACCTTGAGGTCGTCGTTGCCGAAACGGCGTTCGATGAAGATGTCTTCAAGAGCACCTAGGGCAGTCTGTGTATCGAGTGCCACGGTCACGCCCTTGCCGGCAGCCAGACCATCGGCCTTGATGACGATGGGTGCACCGTGCTCCACAACGTACGCCGCGGCCGGTTCGTAGTCGGTGAAGGTGCGGTAGGCGGCGGTTGGAATGGCGTGGCGGGCCATGAGTTGTTTCGCGAAATCCTTGGAACCTTCGACTTGAGCGGCGGCGCGGGTGGGGCCGAACGCCTTGAGCCCGACTTCGCGGAAATCGTCGATGATGCCGTGCATGAGCGGCACTTCGGGGCCGACCAGCGCCCAGTCGTAGTCGCTTGATTGCATGAATTCAATCAGGGCCGCGTGGTTCGATGGGTCGATGTGGGTGGTGCGAATTCCGTCGAGCTCCATGCCGGGGTTGCCTGGGGCGACGGTGACTTCGTCTATGCTCGCGCCTTCGAGCAGTGTCGCGGCGATGACGTGCTCGCGCGCACCCGATCCGATGACCAGAACCTTCATGCCCATTTTGTGTCCTTTCCTTGAACTTCCGCCGGTGGAAGTGTTTTGCTTATTTCGTCTTGATTGGTTTGTTGGAAGATTTTCTGATACCAGTGCCAAGTATAGATGAACGGTTCCAGACGTTAATCACGCAATGTGACGGAAATCGTTTGTTTTTATGTCCGAGTAAACGGTTTCCGGCATCATTTTTGACCCGTGCCGAAAACCGCTCGCTGACAGATGCCGAACGAACGGTTTCATAGCTAGGCGGCGAACAGGACCCGTCCGTTGCCGTTGTCTTGAACAACTGAGCCGATGATATGTCCGGTTTCGCCGACGGTCTCAAGTGTTTCAAGTGTTTGTTTCGCATTCGCCGGATCTACGGCCAAAACCATGCCGATGCCCATGTTGAAGACGTTGAACATCTCCTGGTGGTCGATGCTTCCGGCGCGTTCGATGATGTCGAAAATCGGCGGGACGCTCCACGTGCCGACCTTGATCGAGGCGGCAAGACCCGCAGGAATCATTCGGGGAATATTTTCGATGAAACCGCCGCCGGTGATGTGCGCGACGCCTTTGACGAGTCCCGCAGCGAACAACGGTTTGAGCGCCTTGACGTAGATTTTCGTCGGGGTCAAGAGGACGTCGCCCAACGTTGCGTCGCCGAGTTCGTCCAGTTTCGTGTCGACGGTATAACCGGCTTCGTTAAAGAGCGCCTCGCGTACCAGCGAGAATCCGTTGGAATGGACTCCGGAGGATTCCAAGCCGATCAGCGCATCGCCTTCGCGGATGCCAGAGCCATCCACAATGGCGGATTTTTCGGCGACTCCGACGGCAAAGCCTGCCAAGTCGTATTCGTCTTCGTCGTACATTCCTGGCATCTCCGCCGTCTCACCGCCGATGAGCGCCGACTCGGCCTGAACGCAACCGTCGGCCACGCCGGAAACGACCTGCTCCAGAAGTGCCGGGTCGTTCTTGCCGCAGGCGATGTAATCAAGGAAGAACAGCGGCTGCGCACCTTGGGCGGCGATGTCGTTGACGCACATGGCCACGCAGTCGATGCCGATGGTGTCATGTTTGTTGGCCATGTTCGCGACCATGAGCTTCGTGCCCACGCCGTCAGTGCCGGAAACCAGCATCGGCTCCTTGTATCCGAGGCTTGCCAAGTCAAAAAGCCCGCCGAACCCACCGATTCCGCCGACCACGCCGGGCCGGTTGGTCCGCGCGACGTGCGATTTGATACGGCGGACGACCTCGTAGCCGGCCTCGACGCTGACTCCTGCTTGTTCGTATGCTTGAGGCATGCTATGCCCTCCTTGTGATGCTGGCGTGTTCTGTATTACTTATACTGCTAGGGTTGCGCTTGAATGATTCAGTATTGCTGTATTCGTTGTCCACATATTGGCTTTCGTACTTGGCGAAATGCGGCAGGCGCTCGCGTTCCTCTGGCTTCAGCGATGCCAGGAATTCGTCTTCGTAATCGTCCAGAGCGGTGGGGTAGTCGCCATTGAAATAGGCGACGCAAAGGCCGCCGTAAGGGGCGTCGGCGTTGAGGCCGATTGACTCGATGAGTCCGTCCAAACTCAAGAATTGCAGAGAATCCGCGCCGATGTACTTGCGGATTCCCTCGACACTCATGCGCGCGGCGATCAATTCTCGAGTGGTGGAGATGTCGATGCCGTAGAAGCACGGGTATTTCAGCGGCGGCGAGCTGATGCGCATGTGCACTTCCGCCGCGCCCGCTTCGCGCAGAAGCTGGACGATGCGCTTGGAAGTGGTGCCGCGCACGATGGAATCGTCGATGACGATGATTCGCTTGCCTTTGACCACACCGCGCACCGCCGAAAGCTTCATCCTAACGCCTTGCTCGCGCAATTCCTGCGTCGGTTGGATGAACGTGCGGGCGATATATTGATTCTTAATAAGACCCATTTCGTTGGGTAGACCGCTGGCCTCTGCGTAACCGGAAGCTGCGGAAAGCGAGGAATTTGGCACTCCGATGACCATATCCGCGTCGACCGGCGCTTCTTTGGCGAGACGTGCACCCATGCGTTTGCGCGCGGAATGCACGTTGACGCCGTAGATATTGGAATCCGGACGGGCGAAATAGATGAATTCCATCGAGCAAATCGCCAGCTGGGTTTTGTCGGTATAGGACAGAATCTGATAACCGTCATCGTTCACGACTACGATTTCGCCAGGCCGAATGTCGCGAACCAGTTCCGCGCCTACCGTGTCCAAGGCGCAGGTCTCGCTGGCCAGCACATAAGCCCCGTTGCTCATTCGTCCTAGTGAAAGCGGACGGAAGCCGTTCGGGTCGAGTGCGCCGATCATCGCGTTTTCGGTCATCAGCAGATAGGCGAAACCACCGTGGACGATGTTCAGGGCTTCCTTGAGTTTTTCGACGAACGTCGGTTTGTTCGAGCGGCGAATCAGGTGCATCAGCACTTCGGTGTCGGAGTTCGAGTGGAAGATGGCTCCTTCGTTCTCCAATTTGGCGCGCAGAGCGATGCAATTGGTGAGGTTGCCGTTGTGGGCGAGTGCGAAATCGCCATCGTGGAAGCGGAAGATGAACGGCTGGATGTTGTCGATGCCGCCGGAACCACTGGTGGCGTATCGGACGTGACCAATCGCACGGTCACCGGTAAGCCGTTCGATTTCGTGCTCGTCGTGGAATACCTCGGTCAGCAAACCGAGCCCGCGATGGCCGATAAGTCTGCCGTGGTCGTTGGAGACCATGCCGGCCCCCTCCTGCCCGCGGTGCTGCAGCGCGTGCAGGCCGAAGTAGGTCAGTCGCGCGGCATCGGGATGGCCCCAGACGCCGAACAGGCCGCATTCTTCGTGGATGTTTTCCAATTCAAATGACATATCAGGCCTTCCTTTCGCCTGTCTCGTCGTTCAGATTGTTTGCGTTCATCGGTTCGTCGGCTTTTGCCGTAGCTCCGGTGAAATAGCGCACGCCTGCCTCGAAAATAGGCTGGAACTCGCGGCCCGGAACGTTCAGGTAAAGCCCGTCACCACGGCGTTCGGAATGACCCATCTTGCCGAGCACGCGGCCGTCAGGGCTGGTCAGCGCTTCGACGGCGGCCATGGAGCCGTTGGGGTTGTCGGCCAGATCCATGCTCGCGTTGCCGTTTTCGTCCACGTATTGTGCGGCGATCTGTCCGTCGTCGGCGAGTTGCCTGATTTGTTCCGACGCGGCCACGAAGCGGCCTTCGCCGTGCGAAATTGGGATGGTGTAGATATCGCCGACTTCACTACCGGCCATCCACGGTGAAAGATTACTGGAAACCCGCGTGCGCGCCAGGCGGCTTTGATGCCGGCCAATGGTGTTGAAGGTTAGCGTTGGTTGGTGCTGACTAGGTTCGACGATGTCACCGTACGGTACAAGACCGAGCTTGATCAGCGCCTGGAACCCGTTACAGATACCGAGTATCAAACCGTCGCGGTTGCCCAGCAGGTCGCGTACGGCGTCGGCCACGGCGGGGGCGCGGAAGAACGCGGTGATAAATTTTGCCGACCCGTCCGGTTCATCGCCGCCGGAGAAGCCGCCGGGAATCATGACGATTTGGCTGGCCTTGATTCCTTCCGCCAGCTGACGGGACGATTCCGCCACCGCTTCGGGGGAGAGGTTATTGACGATCAAGGTGTGCGGGTCGGCTCCTGCCGCCGCGAACGCAGCTGCGGCGTCGTACTCGCAGTTGTTGCCAGGGAATACCGGAATGAGCACGCGTGGCTTGGCTTTGAGCAGACTGCCGACGTAGAAAGCCTGCTGGCCCTTGCGGTAGCTGATGGTCTCCGTGTGCATTCCATTTTTGGAGGGAGGCCTTGAGGAAGAGCCGCCTGAAGGCATTTGGAGGCTTCCTGTTGTGATGTCTTCGCCATTGCCGTCATGGCTGCGATAGGGGAAGATCTCCTCCATCGCTGATTCCCAGACATCCTGCATCTCGCCAAGGTCGACGGTTTCGCCTGCCGCGGCGAATTCGTAGGTAGTGGTGGTCGTACCGATGACTTCGACATCGACTTGCCCATCACTTTCCGGCGCTTCGGCGCCTTCGGCCAGTTCCACGATAAAGGAACCGTACGCAGGTTCGAACAAGGCATCAAGGTTGATGTCGTTGTTCAGCCTGACACCGATTTGATTGCCCAGCGTCATCTTGAACAAGACTTCGGCAGTGGCACCATATCCCGGCGTGGAAATCGCGAGAGCTTGTTTGGTGGTGGTCAGTTGTTCAATAATCGCTATCGTTTCAAGCAAATTGTCGGGATTCGGGATAAGCCGGTAAGCATTTGCGGAATCCATATCGTTGCCCGGGATGGAAGCGTTCCTGTTCCTGCTTGCGGAGTCGTTTTCGTTCCGGCTCGCGGAATCTCGCTCATTCCAACTCTCGAAGACCTGTCCGCTCTGACATTCGGAAGTTGTGCCATATCCGTACCGTTTCGGCGCTATACGCACGATGCGATGCCCGGAACCCTTGAATTCCGGCGATACCGTACGTGCCATATCTCCGGTCGAAACGGCGAAGGAAATCAGCGTCGTTGGAACGTCCAATTCCTTGCCGTCCTGCTCGAAGCTACCGCTCATCGAGTCCTTGCCGCCGATGGCTCCGACTTTCAAATCAAGTTGTGCGCTAAGTGCGCCGAGCAATGCCGCAGCGGGCTTGCCCCAACGTTCGGGGTCTTGATGCAGCTTGCCGAAATACTCTTGGAAGCTCAAGTAGGCGTTTTCTCTGGTGAAACCGGTCGCGACGAGCTTGGACACGGATTCGACCACGGCCAGGTAGGCTCCAGCGAACTGGTTGCGTTCGGTGATATACGGGTTGAAACCCCAAGCCATGGCGCTCGCCGTATGGGTCAGTTCGCCGGGCACCGGCAGCTTGGCGACCATAGCTTGGCTTGGCGTGAGCTGTTTGCGTCCGCCGAAAGGCATGAGCACGGTGCCTGCTCCTATGGTGGAATCGAAACGTTCGGTAAGACCTTTATTGCTGGTGATGTTGATATCGCTAACGAGTGATGTCAGGCGCTCGTGAAGATCGCCGGTTTCCCAGGATTGTGGAACCGTATAATCTTCAGCAGGCAGCACATGGACATTCTGATGTTTTGCGGCACCATTAGAGGCGAGAAACTCGCGTGACAGGTCAACGATGCGCTTGCCCCGCCAATCCATGACCATGCGTGGTTCGGCGGTGACGGTGGCGATGACCGTGGCTTCAAGGTTTTCCTCGCGTGCGTAGCGCAGAAACTCGTCCACGTCTTCGGCCGCCACGTCGACAGCCATGCGTTCCTGCGATTCGGAAATCGCCAGTTCCGTGCCGTCCAGGCCCTCGTATTTCTTGGGGACTTTGTCAAGGTCTATTTTGAGACCATCGGCAATCTCGCCGGTGGCAACGGAGACTCCGCCCGCACCGAAATCATTGCAGCGTTTGATAAGCACACTGGCATCATGGCGGCGGAAGAGCCGTTGCAGCTTGCGCTCGACGGTCGCGTTGCCTTTCTGCACCTCGGCTCCCGATTCCACAAGACTTTCGGTATCCTGTGCCTTGGAAGCGCCGGTCGCTCCGCCGATGCCGTCACGTCCTGTGCGTCCTCCAAGCAGGATAATTTTGTCGCCTGGCGTCGGAGTCTCGCGGCGTACGTTGGCGGCAGGTGCCGCGCCGACGACGGCCCCGACTTCCATGCGCTTGGCGACATATCCGGGATGATAGATTTCATCGACTTGTCCAGTGGCCAACCCGATTTGGTTACCGTATGAGGAATAGCCCTGTGCTGCGGTGGTAACGAGTTTGCGTTGCGGCAGTTTGCCTTCCAACGTTTCCGTAACAGGGACGCGTGGGTCTCCGGCTCCCGTGACGCGCATGGCCTGATAGACGTAGGCACGCCCGCTCAGCGGGTCGCGGATGCAGCCACCGATGCAGGTGGCCGCCCCGCCGAACGGCTCGATTTCCGTGGGATGGTTGTGCGTCTCGTTTTTGAAAAGGAAGAGCCAGTCTTCGGCTTTGCCGTCGACGTCGACCTTGATCTTGACCGTGCAGGCGTTGATTTCCTCGGACTTGTCGAGTCCGGTCAGCTCGCCTTCGGCCTCGAGCTCCTTGGCGCCGATGGTGCCCATATCCATCAAGGTCACCGGTTTGTTGGTGCGTCCCAAATCCTGCCGGACCTTGAGATAGCGTTCGAACGCGGCCTTGACTACACTGTCGTCGATATCGACCTGTGTCAGCTCGGTGCCGAAGGTGGTGTGACGGCAGTGATCTGACCAATAGGTATCGATGACCTTGATTTCGGTGATGGTCGGTTCACGGTGTTCACCGCGGAAATAGGTTTGGCAGCACTTGGCATCGCCCAAATCCATAGCCAGCCCGCGGTCAGCAATGAAGCGCTGCAATCCGGCGTCGTCAAGCTCATTGAAACCTTCAATCACTTCGACGTCCGCCGGAACCTTGACCTCGGTTTCCAAAGTCTCACGCGTCTCAAGTCCGGTTTCATGCGCATCGACCGGATTGATGACATAACGTTTGATGTCGGCGACATCGGTAGACGAAAGGTCGCCATAGAGCGCGTAGATTTTCGCTGTGCGCACGTCGGGCCGTGTCCCTTGGCTCAGCAACTGAATGCACTGGCTGGCCGATTCCGCTCGCTGATCAAACTGACCGGGCAAATATTCCACCGCGAAAACCTGAGCTCCGCCTAAATCAGGCAGTTTCCGCGTTGCCGTATCAACCGGGGGTTCACTGAAAACCGTAGGTATGGCGGCTTCAAAAAGCTCGGAATCCAAGCCCTGGGCGTCGTAGCGGTTGATGATGCGAACACGTTCGAGCCCCTTGAGTCCGAGCACGTCCCGCAACTCGCCCACGAGATTGGCGGCCTCGACGTCAAAGCCGGGCTTCTTTTCTACATACACGCGAAAAACTGTTGAAAGCACTGATGTTCCTTAGCACTGTTGGATCAAGAAGTTGAAAATAAATAAGTCGGTAAATAGAGAATCGTGTCGGTTGCAAAGAAATGCAAAACAACCAAAAATCGCTCGCATGCCAACGTTCATGGTATGCGAGCGATTACGGTTATTCGACCTTGACGCCTCGGCGGTCGGCCAAGGCAAGCAGTCGTTTGTAGATTTCCTCGTAGGCGGGAATGATGTCGCCCAAATCTCTGCGGAAGAGGTCTTTGTCGAGATGTTCGACTTTGCCGGAACCGTCCTTCAAATCCCAGAGCCTGCAGGTGTCGGGTGTGATCTCGTCGGCCAAGACGATTTCACCGTCCTTGTTCTTACCTTCCTCGATTTTGAAATCGACCAGTTTCACGTCGATGTCGTGGAAGATCTTGGTGAGCTTTTCGCTGATATCGCGCGTCTGTCGCGAGACTTCAGCCATCTCTTCGTCGGTTGCCAGCCCAAGAGCCACGATGCCGTCAACGTTGATGAACGGATCGTGCAGATCGTCGGATTTGTAGCAGAATTCGAGGATCGGACGCTTGAGTTGAGTGCCTTCCTTGATGCCGTAACGCTTGGCGAAGGAGCCTGCAGCCGTGTTGCGCATGATGATTTCAAGCGGGAACATGGAGATTTTCTCGTTGAGCTGCTCGGTGTCGGAGACGCGGCGGATGAAATCCGTCTTGACGCCCTCAGCCTCCAAAAGCCGGAAAAGAACCGTGGTGATGCGGTTGTTGAGGCTTCCTTTTCCTTGAATCTGGGCCTTTTTCGCGCCGTCCCCGGCGGTAGCCTGATTCATATATTCGACCCAGAGTACATTCGGGTCATCCGTTGAATAGAGTTTCTTGGCCTTGCCCTTGTAGAGCATATCCAGTTTCTCCATGATTCGCCCTTCCCGTAGAGTAACGAGATTGATTGAATGAGGTGAACTTACGTCAAAAATATACCAACCGAAGCCAACAAGTTCGCCGCTCAGAGCGCACAAAAATTCGACAGTTGATATTTTATTTTCAGCGAAAGCGTTTTATCATTAACGCTATTTCCCGACGAATCCTGGCATTGTAAATTTTCTGTTACATCTCTGAATGGCGACCAAAAGACTTTCTTCGAGGAATCGTCTGAGTCGGTCGATGGGAATGAATGATCATTCTTCGGATTCATTTACAAGTCATGTGTAGGGTGGTTGAAGTACATATGCATTACGATTGTCGCACGGTACCTACTCGGTATCTTTTTCTTTAGCGCTTGTCCAAAAGCAAGAATTGTGATTCAAAAGGCTTAGCCGATGGTTGCATGGAGTTCTTCGGCCGTTTTTGTGGCTTTGGCTCTTGCCTCGGCTTCATCTTTTCCGGTGGCAAGCGTTACCGCCATACGACGATGACCGTTCACAACCGGTTTGCCGAAGATGCGAAGGTCGGTATCGGGTTGCGATAGCGCTTGGGGGACGTTGGTGAAGGTGACTTGGCTGTTTCCTGTCACTACCACGGCGTGGCTGGCTGCGACCTCGCCGGTTTGAAGCGTTAGCGCAACGCTTTCTTCGGTGACGGGAATGCCCAGCACCGCTCGAGCATGCAGCGCGAACTCGCTTAAATGCTGCGAAATCATCGTCACCATGCCCGTGTCATGTGGACGCGGGGAGACCTCGTTGAAGAGGACCTCGCCGTTTTCCAGGACGAACAGCTCGACGCCGAAAACACCCCAGCCGTGTTCGCCATTATTGTGTGCGATATTCACCAAACCGCCAACGGCCTTGTAAGCAATATCTTGCGCTTTTTCGAGAACGGTCGGATTGACCTGTGCCGGCTGCCACGACTCGCGGTAATCCCCGTCTTCCTGCCGCTGGCCGATGGGGGAGCAGACCACGATACCGGCGCTGGAAGAGACGGTAAGCATGGTCAGCTCGTAATCGAGCGGCGCGAATCCTTCGACGATAACCCTTGAGATTCCGCCGTCTTTGACGTCTCTTCGTCCGATTTGCGCTTCCCGCCAAGCCGGTTTGAGATTGGCGTCGCTACGAAGCACGGATTGCCCGTGTCCCGAGGAACTCATGATTGGTTTGACGACGCACGGGTATCCGACGGCGTTTGCTCCGGCTTTGAGTTCGTCAAACGAACCGGCGAAACGGTATGGGGTGGTTGGCAAGCCGAGCTTTTCGTGCATCAGCGTTCGCAAAGCCTCGCGATTCATACAGATTGCAGCGATGCGCGAACTTGGCACAACCTGAATACCGTTTGAAGCCGCTTTGGCCAGTTCGGAAGTCGCAATCGCTTCGATTTCCGGGATGATGATGAAAGGTTTGGTCGTGGCAATCAATTCTTCCAGCGCAGTTGCGTCGGTCATATCCAAGACATGGCTTTTCTGCGCAATCTGCATGGCCGGCGCGTGTTCGTAGCTGTCGGCCGCGATGACGAACGCTCCCAGCCTCGTCAGCTCTATGGCGATTTCGCGCCCCAACTCGCCGGAGCCTAGCAGCAGCACGCGAGTCTGGTGTGATTCGGCCGGGTTGCCGAGCGAGTAATTGGCGCAAGACGATGCGGTTTCAGCGGTCATGGTTTCATTGTCGCACGGGATGACCCCGAGCAAGGTTACTGCCTGATGATTATTGATGAATTATGCGATTTCTGGTATTTCGTCGGTAGTTTTGTTGAGAGCTTTGCCAATTCTTAAATATGCTGGAAAAGACAATCTGTGAATTAAAAAAGAAATATCGTATAACCCAAACAAAGTTCGTTTGTTGTATTTCGATAGCCGCGAACTGTAACAACGGCGCTAGGATTGAATTATGTCAGATTCCCGAAACGCCGCAGATGACGCCGACAAGCCGCTGACCATCGCGTTGGTCGTCGATTCGGTGGGTAACCGTGGCAACGGCACTTCGAATTCAGCCTTGCAGTACGCTCAGGAACTTGAACGTCAAGGTCACCGCGTTCGACTGATCGGGGTAGGTGCGCCTGATTATCCCGTTGAAGTTCATCATTTACCATTCATCTCGTGGCTGGCGGCCAAGCAGCAAATGCAGTTTGCACAACCCGATGATGCCGTTTTTCGCAAAGCATTTATAGACGTGGATGTAGTGCATATTTATATGCCGTTCAAGTTCGGCAGGCACGCGCTGACCGTCGCTCGTTCGATGGACATTCCCGTGACCGCAGGTTTCCATCTCCAGCCCGAAAACGTCACGTATTCGGCAGGCCCGTTACGCTATATCCCGGGTATTCCGTCGCTGATTTATTATCTTTTTGATTTCTGGCTATACCGTCATATCGGCCATATCCATACTCCGAGCGAAATGATCGCCCGTCAGCTGCGTGCACACGGTTATCGGGCGAGGCTACATGTCATTTCCAACGGATATTCAAGTCGCTTTCATCCTCCAGAAACCCAATCTGGCAATGACCGTGTCAACAATAAGCCTGATGAAGGTGACGAAAACGTCTTTCGGATCATCGCTTCCGGCAGGCTTACCCACGAGAAAGACCACGAAACGCTGATTCGCGCCGTTGCCATGAGCAAGTACGCCTCGCAAATCGATCTGACCGTTTGCGGAACCGGCCCGTTGCAGCGCCATCTTCGTCGGCTGGCCAGGCGCTTGCTGCCGAGGCCAGCGCATATTGGGTTTCATGCCAACGAAGACATGCCGAACTTATTGCGCGAAGCCGATTTGCTCGTGCACCCTTCCATCGTCGACATCGAATCGCTGAGTGTGCTTGAAGGCATCGCTTCCGGCCTGGTGCCGGTCATCGCCGATTCGCCGCTTTCGGCCGCCAGCCAGTTCGCGCTGACCGATTCTTCCGTGTTCCCTGCACGCAATGCCAAAGCTTTGGCTCGTCGCATTGACTGGTGGGTCGAGCATCCGCAAGAGCGTGAGGAGTGGGGGCCGAAATATGCGCAGGAAGCTCGTGAGAAATATGCCTTGCCGCAATGTGTCCGACAATTCGTCGCCATGGAACGTGAAGCAATAGCAGATACATCATCACGGCGAAAAGACACTTGATGGTGCATAGCGAGTTTTGGTGCTTTTCGCCTCTAGTTGCGGCAGAACCAGTGGGAAAAGCGCCAAAACTGGCTCAAAATGGTGCTTTTCCCTGTAGTTGTAATGGAATCAGTGGGAAAAGCACCAAAAACGGGCGAAAATGGTGCTTTTCGCCTCTAGTTGTGATTAAACCAGTGGGAAAAGCATCGGGTAGACAGATGTTACAGGAGCGCGATGAGCTGGTCGGTGTGCTCCTGCGTGGTGGCCCAGCTGGTGCAGATGCGCATCACCGTGTGGGTGTCGTCGTATTTTTCGAGGAAGCCCATGGCGACCTGTGGCGAAAGCCGGTCGATGGTCTGCTGATCCATCGCCACAAAGACCTGGTTGGTCGTGTTCGGGTAGACAAGCTGGTAGCCCTTGGCCTTGAGCGCGGCGCGAATCTGATCGGCCATGACGTTGGCGTTCTTGGCAATCTTTGTGTAAAGCCCGTCGGTGAACAGCGTGTCGAATTGCAGCCCGAGCAACCAGCCCTTGGCCAGCAACGCGCCGTGCTGCTTGATCTGCGTGAGGAAATGCTTGGGTGTGTTGTGCTTTGTGAAAACGACCGCTTCGCCGAACAACGCGCCGACTTTGGTGCCGCCGATGTAGAAGACGTCGGCGATGCGTGCGATGTCCTCCAACGACAGGTCGTTGCCGGCGGCCGTCAGCCCGTAGCCGAGACGCGCGCCGTCAAGGAAAAGCGGCATATCGTATTTGTGGGCGGCTTCGGCGATGGCCGTCAGTTCCGCCTTGGTATACATCGTGCCGTATTCGGTAGGGTGCGAGACGTAGACGCATCCCGGGAATACCATGTGCGTGTAGTTGCCGTCGGCGTAGAAGTCCTTGCAGTATTGGTCGAGTTCGCCGGCATCGATCTTGCCTTCATGGCTGGGAAGTGTGAGTACCTTGTGTCCGGTGGATTCCACAGCACCGGCCTCGTGGACGTTGATATGCCCGTTGGTCGCGGCCACTGCGCCTGCATAAGCTGGGGTAATGGTGTCGATGACTGTCTGATTGGTCTGCGTGCCTCCGACCAAGAACCACACGTCCGCATCCGGGCAGCTGCATGCCTCGCGGATCTTGGCCTTGGCTGAATCACAGTACTTGTCGGAGCCATAGCCTGGCAGCTGTTCCATATTGGTCTCCGCCATCCGCTTGAGAATTGTGGGATGGGCGCCTTCCGTATAATCACTGGTGAAATCCAGCATGTCGCTCCTTGCCTTATATCTAATTTAGATATGTCTTAACCATAATCCTACGGGTGACTACGGCAAGTAAGCGGAAGCGGATTTTTTTATTTCTCGGAGCTGAGGGTCTGATAGGCGCAAGCACGTAACCGGACGCGATGTCTTTTCCCTGTCCAGATTGCATGGGAACTAATAAAAAAAGGACGTTCTCACTTCTGTAAGAACGTCCTTTCCCAACCTTGTTGGCGTCTCGTTGCTGGAAAAATTAGAGACTCAATATGGAGCTATTCTTTTGCTGTGTCCGAGGTGATGCCGCGTTCGTCGTTCATCGTCGCGAAGTTGAGGCCGATGAGAATACCACCGCCGACGAGATTGCCGAGGATGGCCACCACGATGACCAGAATCGCCTTCCACGCGTTGATGGCGCCGTGCATGCCGAGGATGAGGAACATTGCCGAATCGGCCACGGAATGTTCGAAACCGCAGAAGGTGAAGACGAGCACCGCGACCACCATGATGATGCACTTGGTGAAATCATTGGAAAGCTTGCCGTTATAGACCATGAGCATGGCGATGTTGATGCAGAAGTTGCAGAAGATCGCGCGCACGAAGAGGTCTCCGACACCGCCGATCGAGTTCAAATAGTTGAGTTTCGTATTGGCCGCAGTGAGCATGACGTCATAGCTCGCGCCGGAGATGATGGTGGAGAAACGCAGGATGACGGCGACGATGAGCGCGCCCAGCAGGTTGCCGACCAGGCACAGGCCCAGCAGCTTCAGCGATTGCAGCCAGCCGATGCGCTTGTGGTAGGCACCGACGCTCACAACCATCATGTTGGAGGTCAGCAGTTCGGAATTGGTGTAATAAATCAATACGAGTGCCCAGCCGAAGGTGGTGCCGGCCAGCACTTTGCCTGCAAGCAGCAGTCCGGGCCCGCCGGCCGAACTCGCGCCCATGATGACCCAGAATGCGGTGAAGAAGACGCCGACGAGAATACCGGCCATCGTTGCGCGCTGAATGTAGCGGCCGGTCATTTTGCCGGTCATGGTCTCTTTGTTGTCAAGCGCGTCCAGCACGGTTGAGATGAAGGCGCGTCCTGGGAAAAGCGGCTTGGTTTCGTCCTCGGTTCCTTCGACTTCAGAAATGGTTGTTTTCAATTCGGATAATTTACCCATGGTTCTTTCTTGTATTTTCTGTCTGTTGATTTGGTTTCAAGATAAAAGCACGTCAATTTCATTATGGGCCGTGAGTGTTTCTTATTTCGTGAAAAGTCCCCACTTTGTAATCAAGAACACAATGTATTTGTGACGTACTTCACAGTAAGCTTGTTATCGGTATCTTTACGACGCGCCGGAGCCTCAAGGTCAAGAGAATCATGTATAGTTCTTATCTGTTGTGCGGATGCTGATTCGGTTCGTTGAACCAGTCGGTTTTCCACTTCGATGGTGGCCATAGCTCAGCAGGTAGAGCATCTGATTGTGGTTCAGAAGGTCGCGCGTTCGAACCGCGTTGGCCACCCCATCAAATCCTCGAAATCGTAAGGTTTCGAGGATTTTGCATTTTCGCAATCAAGCCGTTTCAGGGGTTAAGTAACGATTAGTAACGATTGCAGACGTAGGTACTTGATTCCAAGGCAGGTCGGCTTTACCAGCCATCCTTTTTCAGAGCTGATTATTTGTCATGTATTACTGGTTCAGAAGGTCTAGAGCGTTTCTTATTTGCCACAATCCTCTTATATGGTGGATAGGCAATACGCAACGTGTCGGGAAACGTGGGCTTGCTGGTTACGGTTTTGACATGGCTGAATTCCAGGAAGCCGGCCTTGCCGTGATAGGAACCTATGCCGGAGGCGCCGATGCCGCCGAAGGGGAGACGGCTGGAGAGCAGATGGCCGAGCGGCAGGTTGAAGCCGAGCGCGCCCGAGCTGGTGTGGCGCTCGAAAAGCAGCCGGGTTGTCTTGGAACGTGTAAATACGTACAAAGCCAACGGCTTCTCCCGTTCGTTGATGAACGCCACTGCTTCGGCAGCATTGCGTACCGCCAGAATCGGCAAAATAGGCCCGAAGATTTCCTCTTGCATCACCGGGTCATCTGGCCGAACGTTGATCAAGACAGTGGGAGCAATATACAGGTGTTCACGATCCGTTTCTCCGCCACTGAACGTTTCCCCATCGGCTGGCAGTAACCTGGCAAGTCTGTCAAATTGTTTGGTATTGATTATTCGTGCGTAGCTGGCGGATTTTGCCGGGTTGTCGCCGAAGAACTTTCGTGTGAACGCTGCGATTTTACGAGCCAACGGTTCGACAAGCTCCGGGGTGGTCAGGACATAATCAGGTGCCACACAGGTCTGTCCGGCGTTGGTGAATCGGCCCCAGGCGATGCGTCCGGCCGCAACGTCGAGATTGGCGCTCGCATCCACGAATACCGGTGATTTGCCGCCCAGCTCGAGGGTGACCGGCGTGAGCTGCTTGGCTGCTGCTTCCATCACAATCGAGCCGACCTTGCCATTTCCGGTATAGAAGATATGGTCGAATGGTTGCCTCAAGAGCTTGGTGGTTTCTGGTACGGCGCCTTGCAGCACGGCAAACCCCCGCGGGTCGAGGTATTCGCCGATAAGCCGTTCGAGCAGCCCACTGGTATTGGGGGAGAGCTCGGAAGGTTTGAGGCATACGCAGTTGCCGGCCGCGATGGCGTCGACCATCGGCTCGAGGCTCAGCATCAGCGGATAGTTCCACGGCGAAATCACGAGCACTACGCCCTTGGGCTCGGCCACTGTCCAGCCTCTTGAAGGTTGCATCAACAGTGGCATCATTACCGGGTGCCGCCGGGTCCATCGCTGAAGACGCTCACCCACGAATCGGATT
The DNA here is from genome assembly GCF_029392015.1 of Bifidobacterium sp. ESL0728. NCBI lineage: Bacteria > Bacillati > Actinomycetota > Actinomycetes > Bifidobacteriales > Bifidobacteriaceae > Bifidobacterium > Bifidobacterium sp. ESL0728. Next base: position 1,533,003 of record NZ_CP113925.1, on the reverse strand, counting down.
TCGTTGGTGACCAATTTAATCTCCATCAGCGCGGTTTCAGGAGCGGGTTTGCCAAGGTCGCGATATACCGCCTGTTCGAGTGCTTTACGATTTTCATTGAGCATGCGCTCCATGGAGTCAAGTTGCTTGCGCCGCCAGGCCAAAGGCAAGGTCACACCGGTATTGAAAGTACGGTGAAGCCTGGCCACGGTATCGTTCATTTCCATCATTGCTGCCTCTTATCGTACGTTCGGCCATATGACCTCACTCTATATGTTCGCTTCGAACGCCGAATGGAACAACCTTGTTGGCAATCCGAGGTTTTTGGGCTGTCAGAGTGATAGATTCGTGCTGTCAGTGCTGTTCAACCAAGTGCTGTTTAACTAGATGCTGTTCAATGTTTCAATGCTATTGGAAAGGCATGTTCAATGACGACCGAAGTTACACGTGAATTCATCCAAAATCTGCCAAAGGCAGAGCTTCATCTTCATATCGAGGGAACGCTGGAACCTGAACTGAAGCTGCAACTGGCCGAACGCAACCATGTCGACATTGGCCAGTCGACAATCGAAGAGGTTCGCAAGACCTATCAATACGATGACCTTGCGTCGTTCCTCGCTGTCTACTATCCGGCCATGAATGTGCTGCAGCACGAACAGGATTTCTATGATCTTGCGTTCGCTTATTTGAAGCGCGCTGCCGAAAACCACGTCCGTCACGTTGAGATATTCTTCGACCCGCAGGCACATACTTCTCGTGGCATTGCCTTCGAAACCGTGATCCAAGGGTTGCATCGCGCCATCGTTGATGCCCGTGCGCTCAACGTCGATGCTGACCTGATTATGTGTTTCTTACGTGATTTTTCCAAGGAATCGGCCCGTAAGACCTTGCTTGAGGCATTGCCGTTTAAGGATTGGATTCTGGGTATCGGTCTTGATTCGGATGAACACAACAACCCTCCGCTCAAGTTCGCGCGTCAGTACGAGGACGCCGCTGCCGCTGGGTTGCATTTGACGGCTCATTGCGATATCGATCAGGTCGGTTCCATCGACCACATCCGCCAGGCGTTGGAAATTATGGGCGTCGAACGCATCGATCACGGCACCAATATTATCGAGGATTCGGATCTGGTCAATTTCGTCGTGAGCCACCATATCGGCATGACCTCCTGCCCGCTTTCGAACTCCTTCGTACGGCCAGAAATGAAGGGTAATGAAATCGTTGAGCTGCTGGGTAAGGGCGTCAAAATCTGCATCAATTCGGATGACCCAGCTTATTTCGGCGGCTACATCAGCGACAACTATTATGCGCTGGCCGACCAGTTCGGGCTGAACCGCGAACAGGTCGTTCAGCTGGCACATAATTCCTTCGAGGCGTCTTGGATCAGTGATGAAAAGAAGGCGCTTTATCTGGCTCAACTAGATGATTATGTCGCCAGGAATTGAGCAAGGAACCATCGCTAGGTAGTAAGTGAAGACGTTTGTCCGGGTGATCTTGGATAAGTGCTAATAATACGGTTCGAAGGCCCCGTTTAAAACGTGGCTTTAGAAAAGTAATCGTTCGATTCTTTTCTGGAGTCACGTTTTCGTTTTTTGACCAGAATGTCAGAAGTTTTTCCTACTGCCGAAGTAATTGTAGATTCACTATCTGCCATGACACGCTTTGTCTGTGGGAGTGTGGTATTCTACTTACTTGTGTGTGCCAGTGGCATGCCTTATGTAACAGGCGTGGGCACTGGGATATCCCGGAACTTGCTAGATTGCGCGCAGCAATGCGGCGGCAGAAGAGTGATGGGCCATCGGGCCGGTGGACTGTGGCTGTCTCATTTCGATTCGTCGATTGGGGCTGCAGCGAGGCGGCTCCGCAAGAAATAAAGATCTACGAATCGGAGAACTGAAGTTGCCTACTATAGAACAACTTGTCCGCAAAGGACGTAAGGCAAAGTCAAAGAAATCCAAGACTTTGGCCTTGAAGGGTAGCCCGCTGCGTCGTGGCGTGTGCACCCGTGTGTATACCACTACACCGAAGAAGCCGAATTCCGCGTTGCGTAAGGTCGCCCGTGTGCGCCTGAGCTCCGGCATCGAAGTAACCGCCTACATTCCGGGCGAGGGCCACAACCTGCAGGAGCACTCCATCGTGCTCGTTCGCGGTGGCCGTGTGAAGGATCTTCCTGGTGTGCGTTACCACATCGTGCGCGGCGCGCTCGATACCCAGGGTGTCAAGGACCGCAAGCAGGGACGCTCCCTGTACGGCGCAAAGAAGGCGAAGTAAGAGATATGTCACGTAAAGGACCATCTAAGAAGCATCAGCTGCTCCCTGATCCGATCTACGGCTCGACCGTGGTCGCTCAGCTCATCAACAAGATCCTGCTCGACGGCAAGAAGTCGATTGCCGAGGACATCGTCTACTCCGCACTTGACATGGTCAAGGAGAAGACCGATCAGGAACCCGTCGCCGTGCTGAAGCGCGCGCTCGACAATATCCGTCCGTCCCTCGAGGTCCGTTCCCGCCGTGTCGGCGGCGCGACCTACCAGGTCCCGGTCGAGGTCAAGCCCAACCGTGCGAACGCCCTGAGCCTTCGCTGGCTCACCGACTTCTCCCGCAAGCGTCGTGAGAAGACCATGGCCGAGCGTCTCGCCAACGAGATCCTCGACGCCTCCAACGGCCTCGGTGCTTCCGTGAAGCGCCGCGAGGACACGCACAAGATGGCCGAGGCCAACAAGGCCTTCGCCCACTATCGCTGGTAATTTCGATAGACGAGTTAGGGTAAGGATAGATTTATGGCACTTGATGTGCTCAGTGACCTCAATGAGGTCCGCAACATCGGCATCATGGCTCACATCGATGCCGGTAAGACAACGTGTACGGAACGTATTCTGTACTACACCGGTAAGAACTACAAGATCGGCGAGACGCACGAAGGCGCTTCGACCATGGACTTCATGGCCCAGGAAAAGGAACGCGGCATCACCATTCAGTCTGCTGCGACCACCTGCTTCTGGAACCGTCAGACCCATGATCCCGACAAGAAGTTCCAGATCAACATCATCGACACCCCCGGCCACGTGGACTTCACGGCCGAGGTGGAGCGTTCGCTTCGCGTGCTCGATGGCGCCGTTGCCGTCTTCGACGGCAAGGAAGGCGTGGAGCCCCAGAGCGAGACCGTGTGGCGTCAGGCCGACAAGTACGGCGTGCCGCGCATCTGCTTCATCAACAAGATGGATAAGCTCGGAGCCGATTTCTACTACTCCGTCGACACCATCAAGAAGAAGCTCGGAGCCACCCCGCTGGTTGTCCAGCTGCCGATCGGCGCTGAGAACGACTTCGTCGGCATGGTCGATCTGATTCGTATGAAGGCTTACGTCTGGAAGGACGTCACCAGCGATCTCGGCGCTCACTACGACACCGTCGACATTCCTGATGACCTCAAGGACAAGGCCGAGCAGTATCGTTCGGAGCTTCTCGACCAGGTGGCCGAGTCCGACGACGACCTGATGGAGAAGTACCTCGACTCCGGCGAAATGAGCGATGAGGAGATTCGCGCAGGCATCCGCAAGCTCACCATCGAGCGTAAGGCCTATCCGGTCCTCTGCGGTTCTGCTTTCAAGGACAAGGGCATTCAGCCGCTGCTTGACGCAGTGGTCGATTATCTCCCGAGCCCTGAGGACGTTCCCGCCATCGTTGGCTTCGAGCCCGGTGATGAGTCCAAGGAAATCGATCGTAAGCCTACGATGGACGATCCGTTCGCCGCGTTGGTCTTCAAGATCTCGACCCACCCCTTCTATGGCAAGCTCGTGTTCGTGCGCGTTTACTCCGGCTCCATCAAGCCGGGCGACACCGTGCTCGATTCCACGAAGGACAAGAAGGAACGCGTCGGCAAGATCTTCCAGATGCACGCCGACAAGGAGAACCCTGTTGACGCTGCTGAAGCCGGCAACATCTACACGCTCGTTGGTCTGAAGAACGTTTCCACCGGCGACACCCTGTGCGCCGACAACGCTCCGATTTCGCTTGAGTCCATGACCTTCCCGGACCCAGTGATCGAGGTCGCCGTGGAGCCGAAGACCAAGGCCGATCAGGAGAAGATGTCGATCGCGTTGGCCAAGCTCGCCGACGAGGATCCGACCTTCCAGGTCAAGACCGATGAGGAAAGCGGCCAGACGCTGATTTCCGGCATGGGCGAGCTCCAGCTCGACATCATCGTTGACCGTATGCGTCGCGAGTTCAAAGTGGAGTGCAACGTGGGCAACCCGCAGGTCGCCTACCGCGAGACCATCCGCAAGGCCGTCATGAATCAGGAATACACCCACAAGAAGCAGACGGGTGGTTCCGGCCAGTTCGCAAAGGTTTTGATGAACTTCGAGCCGATCGACCCCGCCGAGGGCAAGGACTACGAGTTCGTCAACGAGGTCACCGGCGGCCACATCACCAAGGAATTCATTCCTTCGATCGATGCTGGTGTGCAGGAAGCCATGGAGTCCGGCGTACTCGCCGGGTTCCCGGTGGTCGGCGTCAAGGCGACCGTCACCGACGGCCAGATCCACGATGTCGATTCCTCCGAGCTCGCGTTCAAGATCGCCGGTTCCATGGCGTTCAAGACCGCGGCCCCGAAGGCCAAGCCCGTCATCCTCGAGCCGATTATGGCCGTCGAGGTGCGTACGCCTGAGGAGTACATGGGTGACGTCATGGGCGACATCAACTCCCGTCGTGGCAACATCAACGAAATGAAGGATGCTACCGGCGTCAAGGTCATCGAGGCGAAGGTCCCGTTGAGCGAGATGTTCGGCTACATCGGCGACTTGCGTTCCAAGACGCAGGGCCGCGCGATGTTCACCATGCAAATGGATTCGTATGCGGAGGTGCCGAAGGCGGTCTCCGAGGAGATCATCAAGGCCCAGCGCGGCGAATAAAATACTTCGCCCAAGGCGTGTCTGTCTCCAGTCGGCGCTAAAATTTTCTAGCGCTGACTGGGTTCGGGCACTTTGTGGCAGGTAACCCAGAAACCCAGTAAACTGTAGCGAGTATCTCGAGGCCGAAAAGCTCGGGAATAACTACGAAACGTCCAGGAGGACAAAGTAATGGCAGAAAAGGAAAAGTACGAGCGGACCAAGCCGCACGTTAACATTGGCACCATTGGCCACGTTGATCACGGTAAGACGACCCTGACCGCGGCCATCTCGAAGGTGCTGCACGAAGAGTACCCCGACCTCAACCCGGAGTATGACTTCGATCAGATCGACGCCGCTCCTGAAGAGAAGCAGCGTGGTATCACCATCAACATCGCCCACATCGAGTATCAGACGGCCAAGCGCCACTATGCTCACGTGGATTGCCCCGGCCACGCCGATTTCGTGAAGAACATGATCACCGGCGCCGCTCAGATGGATGGCGCGATCCTCGTCGTCGCCGCCACTGATGGCCCGATGGCTCAGACCCGCGAGCACGTTCTGCTCGCCCGCCAGGTAGGCGTGCCGAAGATTCTCGTCGCGCTCAACAAGTGCGATATGGTCGATGACGAAGAGCTCATCGAGCTCGTCGAAGAAGAGGTCCGCGACCTCCTCGAAGAAAACGGCTTCGATCGTGACTGCCCGGTCATCCGCACCTCCGCCTACGGCGCTCTGCACGATGACGCTCCGGATCACGACAAGTGGGTCCAGACCATCAAGGAACTCATGGATGCCGTCGACGATTACATCCCGACCCCTGTCCACGACCTTGACAAGCCGTTCCTGATGCCTATCGAAGATGTCTTCACCATCTCCGGCCGTGGCACCGTGGTTACCGGTCGTGTCGAGCGTGGCCGTATCCCGGTCAACTCTCCGGCAGAGGTAGTTGGCCTTCGTCCGACCCAGACCACCACCGTCACCTCGATTGAGACCTTCCACAAGCAGATGGACGAGGCCGAGGCTGGCGACAACACCGGTCTGTTGCTTCGTGGCCTTAACCGCGACGACGTTGAGCGTGGCCAGGTTGTGGCCAAGCCCGGCACCGTGACCCCGCACCACAAGTTCGAGGGCGAAGTCTACGTCTTGACGAAGGATGAGGGCGGCCGTCATTCGCCGTTCTTCTCCAACTACCGTCCGCAGTTCTACTTCCGCACCACCGACGTCACTGGCGTCATCACTCTGCCGGAAGGCGTCGAGATGGTTCAGCCTGGCGATCACGCCACCTTCTCCGTCGAGCTGATTCAGCCCGTCGCCATGGAGGAAGGCCTGACTTTCGCAGTTCGTGAAGGCGGCCACACCGTCGGCTCAGGCCGTGTCACCAAGGTGATCGAGTAGTTCTAGAACGTAAGTTGTAGATTACTACTTAATATATGGTCCCTGCGTTCAAAACGCAGGGACCATATTTTTGTTTAAAATTTTTGCCATATGTGTTGCCGCCAGAATCCGGTCATGGCTTGGAAAATGGCACTTTATACAATGACGCATGAAGTGAGTGAATTCGGTTTTAGGGTAGATTTTTTCTTTATTTTGTTTTATTGGTCGATAAATTGTTTTTCTTACGAATTTGTTTTTGCAACAATTGGCATCAAAAAGTGTATTTAAAGTCACAAAAAATATGCTGTAAAGAAGAAGTTGCCGTGACAGGGTCAAGCTTCGATAGCGATTATCTGTATATGCAGAGGAAGAGAGAGCTTATGGCATAGACGTATAGTCACAGGGTAAAGCGGATTGGAATTCACTTCAACGGTGAAACAGATATTTGGATTTCAAAAAGTTTTGCTTTTTGTCCTTTTATTACATGTGCTTGGTCGAAAGGCTTATAAGTGTAAGTCTTGGTTCGTCAATTATCGCATGCGGCTAACTGGAAAACGCAGTTGGGTGACATGGCTGAGAGCCAGTAGTGCTCGCAGAAGAGCATATACCGCAATCAAGCAATGACTTTAAAAGTTGCCGTTACATATTTATCAAAGGAAAATTGATGTCAGCTGAAAGTAACAACAGTAATATTCCAATTAATCAGAGAAAACATACCTCAACAGGATATGTCATCGCTGTCTGCATCGCAGCTGCGCTCGGTGGCACATTGTTTGGATATGATCAGGGCGTTATTTCCGGTGCTCTGAACTTCTTTAAGATTCATTTCTCGATGTCCAGTGCCGAAGTCGGCCTGGTTTCCGGCATTCTCGCCATTGGTGCCATGGTAGGCTGCCTTGTGGCAGGTTTTGCCAGTGACGCCATTGGTCGTAAGGCCGTGATGGTTATCGCAGGCGGGATGTTTACGATTTCCTCTCTTATTCTGGCGATTTCGCCGACGGTTCCGATTCTTATCCTAGGACGTATCCTTTCCGGCTTTGCCATCGGCATGGCTGCGACCGTTGTACCGCTCTATATTTCGGAAGTCGCCCCAGCAAGGATTCGTGGAACGCTGGTCACCTTCAATCAGTTCGCCTTCGCAATTGGCATGACAACGGTGTACATTGTCAATGCTCTTATCGCTAACCTGAACAGCCAGACCTTCAATATCAATTTCGGTTGGCGCTGGATGTTCGCTTCCGGTATGGTACCTGCCGTTATCTTCTTCGTTCTCGGGTATTTCGTTCCTGAAAGTCCTCGATTCCTGTATCAGCACGGCAAGGATAGCAAGGCTTTGTCCATCCTCATCCGTCTGAATGGCGAAGAAGAGGCGAAGAAGCAGCAAGAGGCCATTACGACGTCGCTCGAGACTGCTAAGAAGGAAGGCCATACTGGTCTTCGTCAGCTCTTCGCTCCTGGTGTGCGTTACGCTTTGGTAATCGCCTTGGTGGCTGCTGCATGCCAGCAGCTCACCGGCACCATCGCCGTTGGCTATTATGCTCCGATCATCTTCCAGAAGACCGGTGTGAGCACTAATGCCTCCTTGGTCGAAACAATCGGCATCGGCTTTGTCAAGATCATCTTCGTCGGTATCTTCATGATTTTCGTGGATCGTTTCGCTAGAAAGCAGCTTCTGAAGTGGGGCGGCTATGCTATGGCCATTTCCTTGGTGTTCCTGGCGGTGCTCTTCTCCACCGGAAAGTCGGACATGCTGATCAATATCCTCATTCTCGTCGGCGTGTTGCTCCATACCGCATTCTATGAACTCTCTTGGGGTGGCGGCACCTGGGTTGTTGTCTCCGAGATTTTCCCGACCGAGATCAGGGGTCGTGCAATGTCGCTGTCTTCCATGACGGTGTTCCTCACCTCCTATTTCGTCTCCCAGCTTTTCCCGATGATGCTCAACGGTCTCGGAGGCGTCTGGACTTTCCTCATCTTTGCGGTGTTCTGCGTCGGCATGGCCATCTTTGCCCAGTATGCACTGCCTGACACCACAGGAAAGTCCCTCGAACAGATTGAGGCGGAAATCACTCATCAAAAGAAGTGATGTTGGGATTTTCGGTTTAAAGGTTCAATAATTGGGAAGAGACTCTACCATGATGGACTCGCTTGAACATATGAAGCGTTTTCAAAGATAGTGTCTCTTTCCTTTTGATAGACGAGAAAGAAATGGTGATTATAATGTCTGTCTACGATGATTGGCCGAAGCGTTACAGCGAACGTCCGTTCAAGGATTACACGCTCAATTGCTTTGGGGATTCCACCACATGGGGTGATAACGGTGTGGACGGGGGCTCCATGGAATCTTCTTGGCCGGCCTTCCTGAAACGCAATGGATTGTTCAAGGATGTCCGCAACTTCGGTGTCTGTGGTGCAAGGATTGCACTGACCGATGATCGCGACGATAGCTTTATCGAACGTTACCAGAAAATGAGCAATGATGCCAATATCATCACCGTAATGGGTGGTGTCAATGACTTCCAGCATGATGTGCCGCTTGGCACTTTTGGTCAGCGGAATGAAAGGACATTCCTCGGAGCGTTCGATATCGTGTTGTCCGGTGTCATCGCTGCGAATCCGGAGGCTTCGATTGTAGTGTTCACACCGATGCCCAACCTGTTCCATAATCCTCAAAAGAACTATCCCACTTCGTTGCAACCCAACGCTTTGGGGCTTCACCAGCAGGACTATGTTGACGCAATCAAGCGTGTGGCCCAGCATTATGTGGTTCCGGTGGTTGATTTGTATGCTTCCAGCGGCATGTGCCCGTATATTCCGGAGCAACAGAAACAATATCAGCCGGATGGTTTGCACTATAGTGTAAAAGGCTATGCGAGACTTGCGCGGCGTATATATGAAGAGCTGTTGCACCTTGCATAGATGAGGATTCCATGTCTTTGCAAATGGTGAACTAAAGCTCTGAAACCGGTTCCACTTTCTAGTTATGTAGGTAGAAAATGGGACCGGTTTTTAGGTTCGGATTCATTCGAATTGGCCGGTGTTTTAGTATGCGTGGTGTCAGAGTGATCGAGGTATCTTCAACGATGGCGGATTTCCCGTTGCCGATGGTGTCATGCGCATTGTGCTGTACACCCGCCGTGGCATAATTGCTGAGGCATTTTATGGAATGCAAATCGTTTGAAAAGTAAATGACTAAGGTGACGAGACGTGGCACAAACTAGCAATGACATCAAAAACGGGTCGGTATTGAACCTCGACGGACAGCTCTGGACCGTCACGAAATTCCAGCACGTCAAGCCCGGCAAGGGACCAGCTTTCGTGCGCACCACCATCAAGAACGTGCTTTCGGGTAAGATCGTCGACAGGACGTTCAACGCTGGCATGAAGATGGAGTTCGAGACCGTCGATAACCGTACGCTGCAGTATTCATACGAGGAAGGCGACACCTTCGTCTTCATGGACATGACCACTTACGATCAGGTCAGCATCCCCAAGGAGCTCGTCGGCGATCAGGCCAAATTCCTGCTCGAAGGCACAGACTGCATCGTAAGCTTCCACGACGGCACCCCGCTGAGCGTTGAGCTGCCGGCCTCTGTCGTGCTCAAGGTGACCGAAACCGAGCCTGGCGTGCAGGGCAACCGCTCCAACGCCGGTACCAAGCCCGCCACCGTCGAAACAGGTGCCGAGATTCAGGTGCCGCTTTTCGTGGGCGAAGGCGAAATGGTCAAGGTCGATACCCGCGATGGTTCCTACCTCGGCCGCGAAAACAACTGATTTCTTCTTTCCGGCTTGGTGCGGCAATTTGCCCAAGTCGGGAATATTATATTCGCTAGCGTAAATTCGCAAAATTTTCTGACTGAGAGGCAATTGGCTACATGGCACGTTCGACAGCTCGTAAACGGGCGCTAAATACGCTCTACGAAGCGGATGAGAAGGGGCAGGACATCCCGTCATTGCTCGCCGAACGCATTGCCGAACCTGGGGCCCAGACCCCGTTGCCGGATTACGCCATTCAAATCGTTCGTGGCGTGGCCGATGAGCAGGCCGGCATCGACCGGGCGCTTGAAGACCATTCCACCAAGTGGCCTTTGCGGAGGATGGCTGTAGTCGACAGGAACATCCTGCGGATTGCCGCCTGGGAGATTCTTTTCAACGACGATGTGCCAGACCGCGTAGCTATCGACGAGGGTTTGGGATTGGCGAAAACCCTTTCCGACGATGATTCGCCTTCATTCATCCATGGTCTGCTGAGTGCGATTTGCGATGACAAGGACAGCGTTCTTGCCGATATCAAGGCCGCGCATGAGGCCGAGGCCAAGGAAAAGGCGGAACGAGAGGCGGCCGAACGCCGGCTCAATTCGCCTACTGCTCCCGGGTTCCTTCAATCCCACGGTATTTCTGGCGAGGGTGATGGTGTGCCGTTCGAAACCATGCCTCAAGCCGACCAGGAAGCCGATAATGTGGCATCTTCCGATGGAGATAATTCCGATTCAAGCCTGACCGAAAAATCCGTTGATCCTGCTAGCGCTATTGGTTCTGTAGGCGACGATGATAGCTCAGTTGAAGCCTCGACTTCCGGCGATGGCTATGCAGATGCTGATGCCAATGCCAATATCGACACCCAGACGGTTTCTGCTACAGACGCTGTCAGCGTTTCCAACACCAACACCGACGCTGTTCCTGATATTGTTGATACCGCGACAGTTTCCGTTACTGATGACGATGCCGCTTCTGAAACACTTACCGATTCATCCGGCAAGGTTGATGAAGTTGGGAATACTGACACTAAAACGCCCAAAGTTTCTGGTGATGACGCTACCGATTCGTCATCTCCCAATGAAGTACCGAACCAGCCGGATTCGACTGGTAAGGGACAACCGTTGCCACCCGATGGCGACAATAATTCAATTATTGTGTAATTAGTTCTGACCGCGGTACGGTGGCCGGGCCGCGAATCTGTTTTCCGGTCCAGTTATTTCCGAGTCCGCGCACGGGCCCGGAGCAAGGGGGACTCGTGGTGAGTCAGCAAGAAGCTTCGGCGGCACAGTACTCTAAGGATGATGCCGTGCTGTTGTTGGAAGACGGCCAGCTTTATGTAGGCGAGCCTTACGGCAAGCTTGGTTCGACGTTCGGTGAGATCGTCTTCGCGACGGCCATGACCGGTTATCAGGAAACGATAACCGACCCGAGCTACGACCAGCAAATCGTCGTACAGACCTTCCCGCATATCGGCGACACCGGCGTCAACGACGAGGACCCCGAATCCAAGCGAGTCTGGGTGGCCGGTTACGTCGTGCGCCAACCCAGCCCGAATGCGAGCAACTGGCGGGCGAACGACAGTCTTGATGACGAGCTCAAAGGTGATGGCATCGTCGGCATCAGCAATATCGACACCCGCAAGCTGGTGCGTCATTTGCGCAGCGCAGGCGTGATGCGGGCCGGCATCTTCTCGGGCGATGCCTTGGTTGACAAAGCAACAGGCTCGTTGCGTTCCGTCGACGCGCTGTTGCAGGAAATCTTGGCCTCACCGAAGATGCAGGGTGCCCGGCTTTACGACCAGGTGAGCACTGATGAGACCTATACTGTCGAACCCAGCGGCGAGTTCGAAGGCAAGGAACCGCTGTTTACCGTAGCCGCCGTCGATCTTGGCATCAAAGGCATGACTCCGCACCGTCTCTCCGAGCGCGGCTGCCGCGTCCATGTCGTTCCGTCCACCGTCACTTTCGACGAAATCAAAGCGCTGAATCCCGATGGAGTCTTCTTCTCGAACGGCCCGGGCGATCCGGAAGAAGCCGCTCCCGAGGTCGATCTGCTGCGCCAAGTACTTGATGCCGGGTATCCCTTCTTTGGCATCTGCTTCGGCAACCAGCTTTTCGGACGTGCGCTCGGTTTCGATACCTATAAGCTCAAATTCGGCCATCACGGCGTCAACCAGCCGGTCAAGGATATGACCACCGGCAAGGTGGAGATCACCGCACACAACCACGGGTTTGCGGTGGATGCTCCGATTGGCAAGATTGTCGAATCACCGTATGATAACGGCAAATTCGGCAAGGTGTTCGTTTCCCATATCGATTTGAACGACGATGTGGTCGAAGGCCTGCAATGCGTTGATATCCCGGCATTTTCGGTGCAATATCATCCTGAGGCTGCGGCAGGCCCGCACGATGCCGCTTATCTCTTCGATCGATTCGTCGCACTCATGCGGGCGCATAAGGCGGGGGAGCCGGTCTCGTCCGTGCTTGCGACGCCGACATCATTATCAAACCCGAATAACACTGCAACCGGCCAAACCGCCGCTGACAAGGAGAACAAGTAATGCCGAAACGTCAGGACATCAAATCCGTCATGGTTATTGGCTCTGGCCCCATTGTCATTGGCCAGGCCGCGGAATTCGACTACTCCGGAACCCAGGCCTGCCGAGTGTTGCGCGAGGAGGGCATTCGCGTCATCCTCGTCAATTCCAACCCGGCCACCATCATGACGGATCCGGAAATGGCGGATGCGACCTATATCGAACCCATCGACGTGCCGATTCTCGAACGCATCATCGCCAAAGAACGTCCGGACGCATTGCTGCCGACGCTCGGCGGCCAGACAGCTTTGAACGCCGCCGAAGCCCTCGGTAAGGCCGGCGTCCTTGACAAATACCATGTTGAACTCATCGGTGCCTCTCTTGAGGCCATCGACCGCGGCGAGGACCGTGAGCAGTTCAAGAAAGTCGTGGATTCAGTCGGGGGAGAATCCGCTAAAAGTGACGTCGCCCACACGCTCGAGGAAGTGGACGCCATCGTTGCAAAGCTTGGATTCCCTGTGGTCGTCCGCCCGAGTTTCACCATGGGCGGCTTGGGTTCCGGCATCGCGCATAACGAAGAAGAGCTGCACCGCATCGCCGGCGCTGGTCTCCACGATTCTCCGACCAACGAGGTCCTGATTGAAGAGGGCATCGAAGGCTGGAAGGAATACGAGCTCGAACTCATGCGCGACCGCAACGACAACGTCGTGGTCGTCTGCCCGATTGAGAACGTCGACCCCGTAGGCGTGCACACCGGCGATTCCATCACCGTCGCCCCGACCTTCACGCTGACCGACCGTGAATACCAGAAGATGCGCGATCTCGGCATCGCCATCATCCGCGGCGTCGGCGTCGACACCGGTGGCTGCAACATCCAGTTCGCCGTCAATCCGAAGAACGGCCGCATCATCATCATCGAAATGAACCCGCGCGTCTCCCGTTCCTCCGCGCTCGCCTCGAAAGCCACCGGCTTCCCGATCGCCAAGATCGCCACGAAACTCGCGCTCGGCTATACGCTTGACGAGATCCGCAACGACATCACACAGTCCACGCCGGCCTGCTTCGAGCCGACCATCGACTACGTGGTCACCAAGGTTCCGCGCTTCACGTTCGAGAAGTTCCCGAACGCCGATCCGGCGCTTACCACCTCAATGAAATCCGTGGGCGAGGCGATGGCGCTCGGCGCCAACTTCCAGGAGTCTCTCGGCAAGGCCATGCGTTCCATTGACAAGCGACATATGGGCTTCAACTGGGACGGTACCAAGCCTGACCAGGCCGAAGTTGACCAGCTGCTTGAAGACATGCGCACGCCGACCGAAAACCGCTACCTGCAGGTGCAACGCGCGCTCTGGGGCGGGGCTACACTCGAGCAGCTTTACGACGCCACGAAGATCGACTCGTGGTTCTTGAAGCAGTTCGCGCTCATCAACCAGACCGCGATGGAAGTGCGGTTCACGGAAATCCTTTCGCCGAAGCTCTTGAAGAAGGCCAAGCTGGCCGGACTTTCCGACCTGCAGATCGCCCACCTGCGCCACCTTGGCGACGAGGGCGAGAACACGATCCGCGAGCTGCGCCACAGCTACGGTCTGCGTCCGGTCTACAAGACCGTCGACACCTGTGCCGCTGAATTCGACGCGGTCACGCCGTATTACTATTCCTGCTATGCCGACGAATCCGAACTCAAGCCACGAGACCGCGAGGCCGTGATCATCTTGGGGTCCGGCCCCAACCGTATCGGTCAGGGCATCGAATTCGACTACACCTGCGTGCACGCCGTGCAGGAACTCGGCAAAGACTATGACACCATCATGGTCAACTGCAACCCCGAGACCGTCTCCACCGACTACGACATGTCCGACAGACTCTATTTCGAGCCGCTGACCTTCGAAGACGTCATGGAGATCTACGACGCCGAAAAGAAGCTCGGCCCGATCAAAGGCGTCATCGTCCAGCTCGGCGGCCAGACCCCGCTTTCGCTGGCCGCACGTCTTAAAGCCGCCGGCGTGCCGATTTTGGGAACTTCGCCGGAATCCATTGACTTGGCCGAAAACCGTGAACTCTTTGGCGAGGTGCTGCGTCGCGAGAAACTCAACGCCCCGCGTTACGGCACCGCACTCAACATGGACGAGGCCCGCGAGGCCGCACATTCCATCGGTTATCCGGTGCTGGTGCGCCCGAGCTACGTGCTTGGCGGCCGCGGCATGGAAATCGTCTACGACGACGAGCAACTTGAGAAATATGTCGACCGTGCACTCGACCAAGCCAAGGCCGACACGGTTGTTTCCGGCCGTCTGCCCTCACCGCTGCTGATCGACAAGTTCCTCCAGGACGCCATCGAAATCGACGTCGATGCGCTCTACGACGGCAAGGAACTTTATATTGGAGGCATCATGGAGCACGTCGAGGAAGCCGGCGTTCATTCCGGCGACGCGGCCTGCACCCTTCCGCCCTCCACGCTTTCCGACGACCAGATTCAACGCCTACGCAAGGCGACGCTCGCCATCGCCGAAGGCTGCGGTGTGCGCGGCGTGATGAACGTGCAGTTCGCCTATATGGCCAATACCCTCTACGTCATCGAAGCCAATCCTCGCGCCTCCCGCACCATTCCCTTCGCCTCCAAGGCGACCGGTGTGGCGCTGGCCAAGGCCGCGGCCCGCATCATGGTGGGGGAGACCATCGCTGACCAGCGTCGTCGCGGGCTGCTTCTGCCCAAGGGCGACGGCGGCACCATTCGCCCCGGACAGCAGGTCGCAGTCAAGGAATCAGTGCTGCCGTTCAAGCGCTTCCGCACCGTCGCCGGCAAGTCCGTCGACACGCTGCTCGGGCCGGAAATGCATTCGACCGGCGAGGTCATGGGCTTTGACCGCGACTTCCCGCATGCCTTTGCCAAGTCCCAGCTTGCCGCCTACAAGGGCGGTCTGCCGACGCACGGCAACGTCTTCCTCTCGGTTTCCGATACTGACAAGCGCCAATTGCCGCTGATTGCGACGCGCTTGAAGGAGCTGGGCTTCACGGTCTGCGCCACCGAGGGCACTGCTTCCGTTCTGCGCCGCTACGGCATCGATTCAAAGGTCGTCAGCAAGATCTCGGAGACGCCGGAACATGAGCAGGAACTCAAGGCCGAATACGGAGATGACTATATCGGCAAGAATCCGGTGCAGATGATTGAGGATGGTGAAATCGACATCGTGCTCAACACCCCGTCTTCGCGCGGCGCCCGCAGCGACGGCTACGCCATCCGCGCCGCAGCCATCATCGCCGATTTGCCGGAATTCACCACCATCACCGAGTTCTACGCGGTGCTTTTGGCCATCGAGGCCGTGCAGGCCAACGATTACCAGGTGATGAGCATCCAGGAGCACGCCAAGCAGCTCTTCGCCTCCGAAATGGAGTAGAGCATAAATCACCGACTTCGCCCGGCCTCATAGCCTGCAAGCAGGCAGAATAATTCAGCAGTCAATTTTCTTCAATCTATTGTGGATTGAGGATTTTGGCTGCTGATTTGTTTATTCGGGTTCCTCTATAATGCCTGTTTCATCTGCGTTTTTTGTCTTGCATTCTTGTCTGTTCGGCCAGCTCTGTTACGTTTTGTCTGTTCAGTTTGCGTTACCCGTCTTGAATTGCGGCAATAAAGCTGATGTAAATTTTCTGTAAGACCTCGAGTGTTGAATCTGGGGCATTGAATGCTGACTAAAATATTCATATTTTAAAATTTACACAAAAAGTTGAATGTCATGACAAAAAATGTGTTATATTAGTTAAGTCATTAAATCATCGATGAAGCTTGATGTGACGTAAAGAGGGGCTATGCGGCTTAAGAGAGACCAAACAAAAGCAGGCAAGATGGATGAATCGTCGCTGGAAAAAGAGCACGCTGGGATTTTTAGAGTGCTTAGCCAGTTGGTTGAGCCTCTGGCCGCAAGTTTGCCGGATTCTGAAGTGGTAGTCCATGACCTGACAAAAATTCCCAATTCAATCGTTGCCATAGCGAATTCGCTGACCGGTAGGAAACCCGGCGATCCCGCCACCGATATGCTTCTCGGCGAGGCTGCCAAAGGTACCGTATCCACGAAAATCAACTATGGAACCTCGCTTTCCGACGGCAGGAGGCTTCGCTCGACTACCATCGCGATTACTGACAGTCAAGGTAATAATTTTGCCGCATTGTGCATCAACAGTGATGTCAGCGGTTGGAGACAGGTTGCCCGGATATCGAATTCGATGCTCGGTACACAAGATGATCAGAACGATCAGGAAGAGAATTTCGCACGGAATGTCAATGATTTGGGGGATTTGATCCTAGACAAAGCCATAGCCGAGCAAGGTATTCCGGTTGACTTGATGCGCAAGGAGCACAAGCTCAACGTCTTGCGAGACGCGCGCGATGGCGGTGTGTTCCTGTTACGTGACGCGGCCGGTACCGTAGCCAAAAAGCTGGGAATCTCGAGATTCACTGTATACAACTATTTGAAAGAGCTCGATTCCACTTCCGACGAAGAGCACGGAGGTGATGCGAGCACGTCGGACGATACCGACAAAAAGGTTTGAGTATTATCGACAACATTTCAATGCTGTCCTGTTAAAGGGCTGATATTTTGATATTTTCGTCGTATCCTGCGGCCTAGAGCAAGGGACGGCGATAAAAGCAAAGGAGCAGAATATGTCATTATTACAACCAGCAGAAACAAAGGGCATACTGAGCATTCGCTGGGATGACGCGAGAAAGGAAATGGGGCCTGACGCCATTTCGTTGTCTGTAGCGGATATGGATTACCGCGCGCCGCAGCCGATAGTCGATGCGGTGACCGAACGTGCCGCCATTGGCAATTACTGCTATACGTATTGGGATGACGAGTACTACGATTCTGTTATCTCGTGGTTCAAGCAGAGGCATGACTGGATCATTTCGAAGGAAGAGATTGTTCCTGTCGGCAGGATGGTCGAATCCCTACCTGCCATCCTGCGTGAATGCGTAGGCACCGGAGCCAATGTCGTGGTCCCGTATCCTGCTTATTCTCCAACGCCTGTCGGCGTGAGGGCTGCGGGCTGCAACGTCATTCCTTGGGGGCTGAAGTTTGACGAGGTTTCGGGCCGTTACGAGTTTGATTTCGAGTCCCTGCCGTTCCTGCTTGCGGACGCGAAGGCGCTGGTCATCACCAACCCGCACAATCCTTCTGGAAGGGTTTGGACCAGAGAAGAGCTCACGCGTATCGCACAAATCGCCAAGAGTGCCGGCACCTTGGTAATTTCGGACGAATTCCATATGGATCTGACCTATCCCGGCCATGATTTCTGCCCATATCTGACCTGCGTCGACAAAGGGGATCCCGCGATTTCGTTCACGGCGCCGGGCAAGACGTTCAATGTGGCCGGGTTGGAGACCGCGAACATCATCGTTCGCAATCCTCAATTACGCGAGCACGTCCGCAAGGCGATTGACGATGCTGGATGCCATAATCCTCGCTATTTCGCCAGAGCGGTCACTGTCGCCGGATACGGGCAGTGCGGGCCTTGGCTTGACGAACTGCTCAGCCAAGTCGCACAGCGCCTTTCCACTCTGGAATCTACCGTCGCTTCGATACCCGGAGTCCGTGTGGTCAAGCCGGAAGGAACCTATCTGGCATGGATCGATTTCAGGGCCACCGGTCTCGACGACGAGGAAATTGACCAAGCGTTGAAACGTCAGAAGCTCTCACTCGACCCTGGCATTGAATTCGGCAATGGCGGCAGCGGATTCATGCGAATCAATCTGGCAGTGCCTGCTTCGATCTTCGATGAGGCAATGCGAAGGCTTGCCAAGGCATTTGAATAGTTCCAGCGGTTAGCAAGTAAACAATGAAGTGTTTCGGCATTTTACCGATGCCGGGAATCAAAGGAGAAACAATGAAGAAAACGAAGGAAAAAGAGAAGAAAGAGAAAAAGCAGCGTCCGGTAAAACAACCTTCGCTGTTGGTTGCTCTGCTCCCGATCCTGTTCATGTGCGTGTTCATGGGCGTGGGCTATGTGGCCATGGGCCTGCCGAGCGAACCGATGATGATTCTCACGGCGGTGTTCGCAGGCATCATCGCATGGTGGCTCGGACATAGCTTCAATGACATGATGAGCACCATCGCCGAGAAAATCGCCAGCGTCATGCCCGCCATGCTGATTCTCGTCACCGTCGGTGCGTTGATCGGTTCCTGGATGATCGGCGGCACCATACCGATGCTCGTCTATTTCGGCCTTAAAATTGTCTCTCCGAAATTCCTGTACATCACGGCGTTGCTGGTGACAGCTATCGTTTCGGTATGTACCGGTACCTCTTGGGGCTCCATGGGCACGGTAGGCGTCGCGTTCATGGGCGTGGCCATGGGCATGGATGGTGTGAACCCGGCCATTGTGGCCGGTGCCGTGGTCAGCGGCGCCTATTTCGGCGACAAACTCTCCCCGCTTTCCGGCGATACTAACCTTGCGGCGGCAATTACGCGTGTTGACCTGTTCAAGCATATGGGCCACTTGCTGTGGACGACGCTGCCGTCACTGATCGTCGCGTTTATCGTCATGCTCGTTGTCGGTCTCAAGGTCAATAGCCCTTCCGGTGCCATCACCAAGGTTGTGCAGATCAATAACGCCCTTTCCTCCGCATTCCATTGGAACGTAGTGATGTTGCTTATCCCGGTGTTGATCATTCTCATCGGTTCGATGTGGCGTAAGCCGACCATTCCGGTCATGCTTCTCTCCACGGCTTTCGCAATGTTCAATGCCGTCGTCATCCAGAAGTTCTCCGTTCTCAACGCCTTCAATGCTGTTGTCTCCGGCTTCAGCACCGACATGCTCGGCAAGGGATTCCACCCGGGCAAGGCTGCGGCCGATGTGTCCAACCTCCTGAACCGCGGCGGTATGAACTCGATGATGAGCACGTTGCTGATTGCTTTCTGCGCGCTGTCCTTCGCAGGTGTGCTTTCCTGCTCTGGCGCTCTCAATGCCATCGTCAACTCCTTGTTGAAGATCGCCAACAGCACGGGTTCGCTGATCGTGGTTACTTTGATTACCGGTATTCTTACCATCGCGACCACCTGCAATGGCCAGGTTTCCTTGGTTCTCCCTGGTGAGCTGCTCCGTCCCGCGTATATTAAACGAGGCCTTCATCCCGATAACCTCTCTCGAAGCATTGAGGATTCCGGAACCATCTTCGAACCGATCCTGCCGTGGACCGCTGCAGGTGCCTATGTCACCGCCACGCTTGGAATTCCGACACTTCAATATGCCCCTTGGGCCACGCTGTGCTGGACCGGCGTTATCTTCGCCACCATTTGGGGCTTCACCGGCATCGGCATCGATAAGCTCAGTGACGAAGAGCAGAAGAAGCTTCTCGCCGAGCTGGATGAGGAGGATGCAAGGGCAGCAGCTTCCGCTGAGGACTGATTGCTCAACCATCTAGAGAATTATTAAAAATTAAAAATTAAAAATAAGGCGCAGCTTGGGTTACCGGGTTGTGCCTTATTTTTGCTTTTATCTGTGTAACTAGGGTCAGAACTCAAGTTATCGGCAATTATCCGACTTCGATATAGTGATGGTGTTTCTGTTTCGCAGTATTCGGTAAACTAGAAGTATTGTCAGAAAACTTAGCCAAGGAGCAATGCGATGGTCGTCAGTGGTGATGGTGCGGGAAATCATAAGGGTCGCTTGATTGTTTTGACCGGACCTACAGCTGTTGGCAAGGGGACTGTCGAAGCGAATCTGCTTGCCAAGCATCCGCAGGTTTGGGTCTCCGTTTCCGCCACCACGCGTGAACCGCGGCCGGGGGAGGTCAACGGGAAGAACTACTGGTTTATGAGCGAGGACGAGTTCGTTGCCAAGGAGAAGCAGAACTGGTTCCTCGAGACCGCCGTCGTGCACGGCATGGCCCATTACGGCACGCCGTTGCAGCCGGTTCTTGACCATTTGGCCAAGAACATTCCCACGATTCTGGAGATTGATTTGCAGGGCGCCCGCCGAGTGAAGCAGCGCGCCGCTGAATTGAACCTTGAGATCGTCTCGGTTTTCATAGCTCCGCCGAGCTACGACGAGCTGGTGAAGCGGCTGATCGGACGCGGCACGGAAAACGAGGAACAACGCAAAAAGCGCCTCGAAACCGCGAAAGTCGAGTTGGCCGCTGAGCCTGAATTCGATGTCAAAATCGTCAACGACACCGTGGACCGCGCCGCCGATGAGCTTTGGACCGTCATCGCCAAGGAATACGGCATCAAAAACTAATGAACAACTGATAACTGACAGTATATTGACGATTATTTTATTTCAGGTTATCAGATAATAGAAGCGGCTGGTTCAATTTGCTGAATCAGCCGCTTCTCATAATTACTAATTTAGTAGAGCGTCACGCAAGCCCTGAGAGCTTGTTGATGAGATCAGGATCTCTCGTCGCACCCTTGTCGGCGGAACGGGCGAACGCGGCGTATGCCTTGAGAGCCAGCGAGACCTTGCGGTCGCGGTGGGCGACGTAGCCGTCACCGGCCTCGAGCTCTTTGCGGCGCTCTTCGAACTGCTCGGGCGTGAGTTCCACGTCAATCTTGCGGTTGGGGATGTCGATGTCAATCATGTCGCCGTCTTTGATCAATGCAATCGGGCCCTTGTTGGCCGCTTCGGGGGCGACGTGGCCGATGGCAAGGCCTGACGAACCGCCGGAATAGCGGCCGTCGGTGATCAGCGCGACATCCTTGCCGATGCCCTTGCCCTTGACGAATGAGGTGGGGTAGAGCATTTCCTGCATGCCCGGGCCGCCCTTCGGTCCCTCGTAACGAATGACCAGAGCCTCGCCCTTCTTGAGCTTGTCGCCCAGAATGACCTCCACGGCCTGCTCCTGCGACTCGACGATGTGGGCCGGCCCGCGGAACTTCCAAATGTTCTCCGGCACGCCTGCGGTCTTGACCACGCAGCCGTCGGGGGCGAGGTTGCCGCGCAGAATCGCGAGGCCGCCTTCCTTGACCGCAGGATGGTCGATGTCGTGGATGGCGCCGTTGACGCGGTCGGTGTCGAGCGTGTCCGAAAGCGTTTCCTGGACGAACGGTTCGGGGGACTTGATATGACCCGGAGCCGCACGGTAAAGTTCCTTCGCCTTGGCAAGGCAGGTCGGGCGCATGATGTCCCAATCGTCGAGCTTGGATTCAAGGTCGGGGTAATCCACCGAGTGCACGTCCTTGTGGAGCTTACCGGCGCGGTCGAGCTCTCCCAAAATGCCGCAGATACCGCCGGCGCGGTGCACGTCGGAGATCTCCCAGTCGCCTGAGGGACTGGCCTTGCAGATGCAGGGCACGGTGTGGCTGATGCGCTCGATGTCGTCAAGCGTGAAATCGACGTCGGCGCTCTGCGCAGCGGCGAGGATGTGCAGCACGGTGTTGGTGGATCCGCCCATGGCCACGTCCATGGTCATGGCGTTCTCGAAGGCCTTTTTGGTGGCGATGGCGCGCGGCAGCACGCTTTCGTCGTCTTCGTCGTAATAACGGTGCGCGAGGTCGACGATCTTATGACCGGCGTCGACGAAGAGCTGCTTGCGATAGCCGTGCGAGGCCAGCGTGGTGCCGTTGCCGGGCAGGGCTAGTCCGAGCGCTTCGGTCAGGCAGTTCATCGAGTTGGCGGTGAACATGCCGGCGCAGGAGCCGCATGTGGGGCAGACGGTCTTCTCGTAGGCGAGCAGGTCCTCGTCGGAGACGTTGTCGTCGGCGGAGGCGTACATCACGTCGATGAGGTCGGTGGTGTCGGTCTTGCCGTTGGAAAGCGTGGTTTCGCCGGCTTCCATGGGGCCGCCGGAAACGAAAATCGTAGGAATGTTGAGGCGCAGCGCGGCCATCAGCATGCCGGGGGTGATCTTGTCGCAGTTGGAGATGCAGATCAGGGCGTCGGCGCAGTGCGCATTGACGGAGTATTCCACGGCATCTGCGATCAAGTCACGGCTCGGCAGCGAGTAGAGCATGCCGGTATGGCCCATGGCGATGCCGTCATCGACGGCGATGGTGTTGAACTCGCGGGGGATGCCGCCGGCTTCTTCGACGGCCTTTGAGACGAGACGTCCGACCTTGTTGAGGTGGACATGGCCAGGCACGAACTCGGAGAACGAGTTGGCGATGGCGACGATGGGTTTCTTACCCAAGTCGTCTCCGGCCACGCCTGCGGCGCGATAGAGTGCTCGGGCACCGGCGAACATACGGCCGGTCATGATATTATGTGAGCGCATTTGCATAATTCCATATAAGTTCATCCGTCTCATATTTGCCGAAAAGCGACCAAATGATGAACGCATTTTTATATATTTTCTTGGCCAATCACATAAAGCTATGGTGAAATCGGCGTATCGGCGTATACTATATTGTTTGAGTAGCTTTATTCTTCTTTAGGGAGCAAACAATATGGCATTTGGCACCGAGCCTACACCGAGCGGTCTTGCCGATCCGACGATCGACCAGTTGATGGAGCATTCCGAGCACAACAAGTATTCGCTGTCTATTTTCGCCGCGAAGCGTGCCCGCCAGATCAATTCCTATTTCACCCAGCTCAACGAAGGCCTTCTGCAGAACGTCGGTCCGCTGGTGGAGTACCAGAACAACGAGAAGCCGCTTTCCATCGCCTTCCGCGAGATCAATGAAGGCCTCTTGGAAGAGACTCTCGGCGAGGACGACCTGAGCGAAGGCAGCCTCGACTAGTTCGTTTTCCAAGCGTTTTCTTTAACCCGATTCCATTCAAGGAGTCGGGTTTTGCATTTAGACGAGTTCCGATGGTTCGTTTACGATGCAAGAATCATCTTGCTGCTGGGAAACGGACTCTTATTCATGGTCAGATGCGGTTTACCGGCAGTAACATGTTGGTTGTGGATGTAGGTGCTGGTAAACGGTACATGAAAGTTGATTAGGTGCAGTTCTCCAGCATCAATGTGGTAATCCTAGTGTTAGTGCTGGTAAACCGGCTTTGACTCATGTTTTGGGTGCGGTTTACCTGCATTAGTGTGTTGGTTGCTGATGCTGGTGTTGGTAAACGGCGCATAAATGTTGGTGAGATGCGGTTTACCAGCAGGAAAGTATGTGCCCTTGAGAATGAAGGATTGGAAATAGGGACATGCGCGTAGAGTGACGTTTCGTATGTATACACGTCGGCCGTTATGCGGCTCTGGCATGGAAGAAAGAAGTTCACTGTGTCTACAGAAGTGACAAAAGAGCGTCGCCTGATTTCAGCGGAATCGGTTACCGAAGGGCATCCCGACAAGGTCTGCGATCAGATTTCGGACGCAATCCTCGACGATATGCTTCGTCAGGACCCCCATTCCCACGTGGCCGTCGAAACGTCGGCCGCCATAGGGCAATTCCTTGTTTTCGGCGAGGTGACCAGCTCCGGCTATTCCGATATCCAGCATATTGTGCGCAATGTCGTCAAGAACATCGGTTACACCTCTTCCGAAGTCGGCCTTGACGCCGATTCCTGCGGTGTGCTGGTCTCGCTGACCGAACAGAGCGCGGAAATCAACCAGGGTGTCGACCGGCTCAACCCCGAGCAGGAATCCGCGGTTTCGCGCGAAGAGCGCTATGAAGCGCAGGGTGCCGGCGATCAGGGCATCATGTTCGGCTACGCCTGCGACGAGACGGACGTGCTGATGCCGCTTCCTATCTATCTCTCGCACCGTTTGGCCTATCGTTTGGCCCAGGTGCGCAAGGAAGGCATTGTTCCGCATCTTCGCCCAGACGGCAAGACGCAGGTCACCATCGAATACGATGACGACGACCGCCCGGTTCGCGTCGATACCGTTCTGATTTCAACGCAGCACGATCCCGAGGTCGGCCATGATTGGCTGATGGAACAGCTGCAGGAGCATGTCATCAAGCCGGTGCTCGAAGAGGTGTGCGGCACCAGGATTCGTCACGACGATTACCGCGTGCTAGTCAATCCGACCGGTTCCTTTATTCTCGGCGGCCCGGCTGCCGATGCGGGACTCACCGGCCGCAAGATTATTGTCGACACCTACGGCGGGGCCGCCCATCACGGCGGCGGCGCCTTCTCCGGCAAGGACCCGAGCAAGGTCGACCGTTCCGCGGCCTACGCCACGCGCTGGGTGGCCAAGAACATCGTCGCCGCGGGACTTGCGCACAAGGTCGAGGTGCAGGTGGCTTACGCCATCGGCGTCGCCGACCCGGTGAGCGTCAACGTCAACACCTTCGGCACCGAAATCGGCGGCGTGACCCGCGAGCAGATCCAGGCCGCGGTGCGCAAGGTCTTCGACCTGCGTCCGGCAGCGATCATCGACGAGCTCGATCTGCTGCGCCCGATCTATCTGAAGACGGCGGCATACGGCCACTTCGGCCGCACCGACCCCGACTTCACGTGGGAGGCCACCGACAAGGTCGACGAGCTCAAGGCGGCCATCGCCGAAGGCTGAGCCTCAAGTCGTTAGGTTTTATAGGTTTTATATGAAAAGAGCCGTATCCAAAGGATTTCCAAGGGTGCGGCTCTTTTGTATTTTGTGAAATGGCAACGCAATTTTCGGGAATTTCACGGCCAGCTAAACCGTTACGGTGTCGTAACTGGGCAATAGGCTGAGTATGATTTTGCATAAAGAAAATGCATAGAATGTACCTATTTTGGAGGTTGCGCATGGCCGCTATGACCGTAGCCGATATGGTCTCAATGTTCTTGAAGGACAATGGAAAAATCAACATCACCGCGTTCGACGGTTCTTCGTTCGGGCCGCAGGACGCACCGCTGCACATCACGGTGAACAATTCGCGCGCCGTATATTATCTGGTCGATCATCCCAACGATCTCGGCCTTGCACGCGCCTATCTTCAGGGCGACATCGCCTCCCCGGAACTCATCCCCGGCAATCCGTATGAGGTCTTCAAGGAACTGATGGCCCTGAAACCGGATATGAAGAAGCCGAGTCCGGCCGACCTGGCCCGCATCGTCGCTTCCGTCTATTCGCACGGCATCCGCCACCCCGAAGCCCCGTCGATTGAGGGCCCGAGCCGCTGGAAGCGCCGCACCGAAGGACTGCTGCCGCACTCCAAGGCCGGCGACGAGGCCACGGTGAGCTATCACTATGACCAGTCCAACGAGTTCTACCGTCTCTTCCTCGGCTCCTCGATGACCTACACCTGCGGCGTGTTCACCTCTCCCGAGGATTCTCTCGAAGACGCCGAATGGCGCAAGCTTGACCTCGTGCTCGACAAGCTCAACCTGAAGCCCGGCGACCGCCTGCTCGACATCGGCTGCGGCTGGGGCTCCATGGAAATCCGCGCCGCACAGCGTGGCATCAAGGTCCTGGGCGTCACCCTTGCCGGCGAACAGGTCAAATGGGCGCAGGAATGGATCAAGCGCGAAGGCCTTGAAGACCTCGCAGAGGTCCGTCAGATGGATTACCGCGACGTGCCTGAAGGCGATTTCGATGGCATCTGCTCGATCGGCATGATGGAGCATGTCGGCTTCAAACACTATCCCTCCTACTTCAAGGAGATTTTCGACAAGCTCAAGCCCAACGGCCGCCTGCTGAACCACCAGATCACCCGCGTCAACTCGATGACGGGCAAGTCGGCCGGCGAGTTCATCGACCGCTACATCTTCCCGGACGGCCAGCTGGCCTCCCCGGGCGAGATTGAGACGGTCATCCAGGACACCGGCTTCGAAGTCGTCAATCAGGAGAACCTGCGTCAGCACTATGCGCTGACCCTGCATAACTGGAACAAGAACCTCGTTGCCGGCTGGGACCGTGCCGTCGAACTGATGGGCGAGCCCAAGGCACGTCTGTGGGGCCTTTACATGGCCGGTTGCGCCCTGAACTTCGAGCTCAACAACATCCAGATCCACCAGTTCCTCTGCGTGCGTCCGGACGACGAGAAGATGACCGACACCTACCCGCTGCGTCCGTGGTGGGTCGAGGATTCGACCGTCAAGCCGACCGAGATCTGAGTCTAAAGCCAAATAAAAACGCCACGGTTTCGGCCGTGGCATTTTTTATGCTTATGAAGCTCACATTTTGAGGCGGCAAATATCCGAGGCACAAATGAACATTGCGCTTGGGGTGGGTTCTTAGGGTTCAAATAAAACTTTTCTGGTCAGAGCTGATGTTCGTTCGGCTCACAAAATTTCAAGGTGTCGAAAATTTGTGAGCCACGTTATCATGGAACCATGAGTGAACCGCAGGCCGAACAACCGGCGCTCGCCGGGCTGGCCCCGCGCAAGCGCCGTAAGACGGTCACCCATACCCCGGCCACACAAAACCCGATCGCACAGGTCGTTCTGGACGTGCAGGCCACACATCTAGGGCAAACGTTCGATTATCTCATCGATGAGAAATTCTCCGAGGCCGCGCAACCGGGAGTGATGGTACGCGTGCGTTTCGGCGGCAGGCGGGTCAACGGCATCATCTGGAATCGCGCCGAGAAAAGCCATACCGCGGCTTCCGCATTGCGCTATATCGAACGGGTCGTGACTCCCGGTATCTTGGTATCAGCCTCAATGCGCCGAGATATCACCGCGATTGCTGAAGCGTACGGCGGAACCCCTGCCAATATCCTGCGTCTGGCCGTCCCGCCAAGAGTCGCCAAAGTAGACAAGGAACAGCACCTTGCGATGGCAGGGACATGGGCCGGGAGCCGGGGCCGCGTGAAACTTGACGAAGACCAGCTTGAGCAGAGTTCGCAACGGTTGCGGGCAAGTTACGACCAGGCCGTGGCATTGCAGGATGCGTTAAGCGGTGGCGGATTCGCCTCGTTCGTGGTCGATGCGTTGCCGGGGGCCAATCGATGGGCTGATGACCTTTCTTATATGGCTAGTCAGTCGCTCAAGTCCGGACGAACGGCCGTTCTGGTGCTGCCGACCATGCGTGAAGTCAATGATATCGCCGCTGCGTTGCGTCGATTTGGAATGAAGGCATTCCGTCAGACCGATGGCACTAACGGTGGCTTTGACGGGGATTTCGCATTGCTCGCGGCGGCCATGGCTCCCTCCGAACGGTATCGTTCGTATCTGGCGGCTGCAAGCGGGCAGGTGCGTTGCGTCATCGGCACCAGGGCCGCGATGTATGCGCCAGTGGAAGGGCCCGGGTTGTTCGCCGTCCTTGAGGATGCCGCCTATCAGAATGCTGATGGAATGATGCCGTATGCCGCCGCCCGTGGTGTCCTGCGTCTGCGTGCCAAGTTGCACGGCGGTACCTTCGTCGCGATGGCCAACGCCCGCAGCGCCACCAGCGAGTGGGAAGTCAGCGGGAGTTCCGGTAGGGCAAGTGAAATTTCGTTTGATGGCAACCTTTCGTCTGATTTTTCCGAAAATATCGACATTTCGGATTCTGGATTATCGGTTTCTGACGATTTTTGTCTAGCAAAAAACGTAACAGACAATGGAATAGACAGTATTACAAATGTTGTCAATTCCGATAAAAACAAGATTGCGACAGCTGCAGGTACGGTCGAGAATACATCGGTTTCGGCAATTGACACAGCAAAAAACGCGGTTGCTGGCAGAGTTGTCGGAAATGAAAATCGAGAAACATTTGCCGCCAACCCAGCAGCCGATTTGGTTGGTTCTGAGCATGAACCGATATTGGAAACCGGCGAAACCTATCCGTTGAATGCCAACGAGAATCCGGGAAACATACAAGAGTCTGAAAAATCAGCGAGAAAGCAAAAGTCGCAAGCTGACGATGCGATATTCTCCATCGAGCCGACCTGTCATGTAAAGGTCCGCGAAACGCCCGTGAGCGGGTTCAGCACCCCGGTACATCCGTTGCCGGCAGTGGTCGAGGACGTGTCGCCGTGGGTTCGTTGGCTCAACCGCGACGAACTGGCACGCCTGGCCGATCCCTCCATCGGCGCACGCGTGCCACACACAGCGGTTCGAGCTCTTTCGCAGGCATTGGAGAACGGGCCGGTTCTCTTTTCCATTCCGCACGACGGCATTGCCGAGGTGTTGAGTTGCGCTCGCTGCCATCGTCAGGCCCGTTGCCCGCGTTGCACAGGTCCGTTGCAGCAGATTCGCGGGGGAGCACCGCGCTGCCGCTGGTGCGGGGCTCCGGCCAGCGATTGGACTTGCCCCCATTGCAAAGGCAAACGCATGAGCGTCGTGCGTGTGGGTGCCGCAGGCACGGCCGCGCAGCTGCAGCATCTCTTCCATGATATCCCGATGGTGCTTTCCAGCCCGAACCAGCGAAATGGTATCGTCGAATGGGTGCCGGATCGTCCGTTGATCGTCATCGCGACGCCGGAAGCTGAACCTCGCGTGCGCACGGAAAAAGGTGACATCGGCCATTATCAGGCCGCGGCCATCCTCGATGCGTGGACCAGCCTCTACGCTCCGGGCGTGGACGCGCGTATCGATGCCCTCACCGCTTGGATGCGCGTCGCCTCGATGTGCGTCTGCCGAGAAAAAGGTGGTCAGGTTCTCCTGATTGGAGAGACCGACCCGGTAATCGCCGAATCCTTGATCCAATGGGATTCCCGCATTCTTGCCGCCCGAGAGCTCGACGAACGTGCTGAAACCGGACTTTCCCCGGTTTTCGCGGTGGCATGTGTGTGGGGGCGTAGGGATGCGGTGATCGGAACGCTCAATAATATCGGGGCGCTCAACGGTGACTGGAGTCAGGTCAGTACCGAGATCGGCGAGCTTCCGGCAGTTCTCGGACCGGTGCCCATCGCCCAGCCCAAAACCGTGGACGCCCGTGAGTTGGAAGCTACGCAGGATCGTGTCAAAGCCGTGGTGCGGGTACCTCAACCGCTGCGTGCCGAGTTGGCCAAGCGTCTGCATACCGAAGTGGCCCGGCATGTGGCCACGCGCACGCCTGGCGAGTTGCGTTTCCAACTTGATCCCAAGGATCTTATTTAGCTGTTGGCAACGATATGTCTGGCTTTCGTCGTTGTGCCATGGAACCATGGAAACAGTCTTATTATCGAGTGTTTTCTTGCAAGGAGGAGCCATGAAAGGCTGGCCGGGTGAACCGGAAATGGACTACAACGTAATCAAGTCGGAAGATGCGGCGAAAAGTGCCGAGGGCAAGCCGATTGAGAACGTGGTCTTCGATTTCGGCAACGTTCTTGTCAAGTGGGATCCACAGGCCGTGATGTTGCCTCGGTACTCACAAGAACTGACCGACAAATTCCTCGACAACGACGTTTCCGGCTTTTACGACGCCAGTGACGCGATGGATATCGGTGGAACCTCGGCTGAGGCCGTTGCTGCCGTGCGCAAGCAGTACGGCGAGCCATGGGCCGATATGCTCGACTATTATTTCAAGAATTTCGTTGATTCGCTAGTCGGCCCGGTTGAGGGCATGCGTGTGCTGGTCAACGACCTGAAGGCCGCAGGAATCGGCGTGTGGGGTCTGTCGAATTGGGCGACGGAACTGTTCCCGCCAGCCAAGAAAATGTATCCGATTTTAAGCGATTTGGACGATGCCGTGGTCTCGGGGTATGTCAAGCTGCGCAAGCCGCATCGCGATATCTTCGAATTTTCATTGAAACGGTTCGGCATTCCGGCTGATACCGCCTTGTTCGTCGATGACAAGGCGATGAACATTGTCGGCGCGAACAGCGCCGGTATGCGTGGCGTGAGATTCAACGATTCCTACAAATTGAGGGAAATGCTCAGAAAGTCCGGTATCGATATCCCCGGGATCCAGCGCTGAAAGGAACGGATATGTTGAAGGTTTTGTTTGCCGGAACGCCGGATGTTGCGGTTCCGGCGTTGCGCCAATTGGCCGAAGACAAGGAGCATTTCGAAGTTGTTGCGGTGCTCACCAGGCCGGATGCACCGCAAGGCCGAGGACGCAAGCTTACACCGAGTCCGGTGAAAGAAGCCGCGCTTGAGCTGGATATTCCCGTGCTGGAATGCGACCCGAAGGAACCGGCCTTCATCGCCGAGCTCAAGGCCACTGGGGCCGAAGCCGGGGCGGTGGTCGCCTATGGCAAAATCCTCAAGGAAGACGTGCTTGGTGCCCTGCCGATGGGCTGGTACAACCTGCATTTCTCGTTGCTGCCGCAATGGCGTGGTGCGGCTCCGGTGCAACGTTCCGTCTGGAGCGGCGACACCATTACCGGCGCCACGGTTTTCAAACTCACCAAGGGCATGGATACTGGTCCGATTCTGGCGCAGTCCACCTGTGAAATCGGTGCGCACGACACTTCCGGCGATATCCTTTCCCGACTTGCGCAGGATGGCTCCTATCTGCTCGCTTCCGCGTTGACGGCGATGGCCGAAGGCCGGATCGTTCTTCAGGAACAGCCGCAAGGTGCCTATGAAGTGGCCAGGAAAATCAGCCACGAGGATGCGCGCATCCGTTTCGACGTCCCGGTTTTCGCCATCGACCGTCAGATCCGAGCCTGCACTCCCGATCCGGGTGCTTGGTGCATGCTGCATCCGCAGGGTGCAAGTGATAGTGCCAATGGGTCTGAACAGAGCGATAAAACCAGGATTTCTTCTAACGCTGAACGTGATATGGGCGACGCCGAACCCTTCCATGTCCTTCAGGCACGTCCCGCCGATGGCAACGATCCGCAGGTTCCTGCCGATCTCAAACCAGGTATGCTGTCAACCACTAAAAAACACGTCTGGATAGGCACCGCCACGGCTCCGCTCGAGCTTGAAGAGGTCAAGGCGCAGGGCAAGAAGGCCATGCGAGCCGCAGATTGGGCCCGTGGTGCGCGCTTGTCCTCAGAAGCATACGTTGACTGAAACTGAGGGCTTATACCGTTTACTTCATACGGCTAGACTGGCAAAGTAAAGGCAAAGAAAACACACTTGAAGTGTGAAATGCACAAGGGAGGCATGTTATGCGGAAACTGAGCATTGCGGGGCAGGAAGTGCCCGCGGTCGGCATCGGTACGTGGCACATGGGCAACGAGCCGCAAAACCATGATGAAGAGGTCGCCGCGATTCGAGCCGGCATCGAAGCCGGGGCGCGGGCGGTCGATACCGCCGAGGTCTACGGCGACGGCAAGTCCGAAACGCTGGTAGGCGAGGCGCTCGAGCCGTTCAATCGCGACAATATCTTCCTTATCTCCAAAGTAAAGCCGGACAATGCCTCCAAGGCGGCGATGGGGCAGCATCTTGACGCCAGCCTCAAACGGCTCCGGACCGATCATCTTGACCTGTATCTCTATCATTGGCGCGGCGGCTCGATTCCGCTTGAGGAAACGGTCGCCGAACTCGACCGGCTTCGTGAAACAGGCAAGATCGGAGCTTGGGGGGTTTCGAACTTCGACATTCCCGACATGCAGGAACTGGTGGCGCTTCCCGCCGGTGGCAACGTCGCTGCGAACGAGGACCTCTACAATATTGAATCCCGTGGCATTGAATACGATTTGCTGCCGTGGCAGCGCGAGCGTCATATTCCGCTGATTGCCTACAGTCCTGTCGGCGGGCTCTCCAACAACCTCAAGACCAGCATGTTGAGCGACTCCATAGTTCGTGAAGTGGCCGCGCGGCACGGCGTGTCGACCTATGAACTGCTGATTGCATGGAGCGTGCGCGACGGCAACACCCTGTCCATTCCGCAGACTTCCAATCCCGAGCACATGCGCGCCAATATCGCCGCATCCGAAATCGAACTGACCCAAGAGGATCTGGCGGAACTCGACAAGCGTTACCCTGCCCCCACCCATCGCATTCCGCTCGACGTGGATTGATTGGACGAGGGTTTCATCAAAGAAGTGGATTTGCGATGAGTGATGGCGAGCAAGACAACGGTTTGATATCTGATGAAAACCGTTCTGCTGACGGAATTTCGGCAGGAGACGGAGAAAAACAGGGCTCCAAGGCCCATAACCGTGGGTTTGCCGATGCCGACGACGAGTTGGCGCGCGAGAACGACAACCTGAGGGCCAAGAACCATGCCTTGGCGGTGGCGCTTACACGGGCTGGCAAGGAACTGCAGAAGGCGAAGTCCCAGCTTGGACTGATGGCCGCGCCGCCGTTGAACTTCGCCACGATGGTGCGTGTGGACTCGTGCAGCACCGACGAGCAGGGTGTGCAGCATGCGAAGGCCGAAGTGCTTTCCGGCAATCGCAGACTTGTCGTGCCGGTGGCTTCGAATGTGCCCGCCTCGCGTCTGGTTGGTGGCAGAACCGTACTTTTAAACGAGAATATGGTATTGGTCGAGCAGCGCGGGCTGGAGATTTCCGGTACCGTTCGTGTTGTCAAGCAAGTCTTGGATGACGGGCGCTTGATGGTGGCCGACGAATCCGGCAACGTTACGCTCATTGAGCGGGCGAGTGCGCTCGCGGATGTCACTATCGAGCCTTCGGCTCGCATATTGGTGGATAGCATGGCGCGGATGGCCCTGGAAGTGTTGCCTGTGGAGAACGCGACCGATCTTGTGCTGGAGCAGACCCCAGACGCCACTTTTGAGGATATCGGCGGGCTTGATTCCCAAATCGAACGTATCAAGGATGCCGTCGAACTGCCCTTCCTGCACCGCAAGCTTTTCGAACGCTACGATTTGCGCCCGCCCAAGGGTGTGCTGCTTTACGGCCCTCCGGGCAATGGCAAGACGCTTATCGCCAAAGCCGTTGCCAACGCACTTTCCGGAGGTGACGCCGAGAATGGTGTATTCCTTTCGGTCAAGGGCCCAGAGCTTTTGAACAAATACGTGGGGGAGTCGGAGCGTCTCATTCGTCTGATTTTCAAGAGGGCGAGGACCCGTGCGGCGGAAGGCAAACCGGTCATCGTCTTCATCGACGAGATGGATTCGCTGCTGCGCACGCGTGGTTCCGGGGTTTCCAGTGATGTGGAGACCACCATCGTTCCCCAATTCCTCGCCGAACTTGACGGCGTGGAAAGCCTCGACAACGTCATGGTCATCGGTGCCTCGAACCGAGTCGACATGATCGACCCGGCCGTGCTGCGTCCCGGGCGTCTCGATGTGAAGATTCGCATCGATCGGCCCGACAAAGAGGCGGCGGCACAGATTGTATCGCATTATCTCACGGACAATCTGCCGTATGAATCCGACCAAGACGCGGAGACACTGACGAAAGTCTTGGTGGATAGCGTTTACGCCGATGGTCCACAACGGCATATCTGCGACGTGTGCGACGATCAGGGCCGCTGGTCGCGGGTCACCTTGGCCGATGTGATGTGCGGCGCGATGCTCAAGAACATCGTCGACCGCGTCAAGACCCATGCCGTCAAGGATTCCATTACGCTGGGTCGTCCGATGGAAATAGGTGCGGACGCGGTGCTTGACGCTGTGGACGACGAGTTTGAGGAGACCAGCGATTCGGTGATGGATTCCGACCCGGCGCAGTGGTCGAAGATCAACGGCATTGCCGGCGGCCACGCGGTTCGCATCCGTCCCGCAGAGTAGTTTTTAATACAAAAGAAGAGGATGGGAACAATGAGTGTTCGCAGAATGATGGGGACCGAAACGGAATATGCGGTTTCGGATATGGGAGCCGAACATTACAATCCCGTTCAGCTTTCCTTCGATGTGGTCAGCGGGGCCGCAAATACCGAGACACAGCATATCCGTTGGGATTACCGGCAAGAAGACCCGTTGAACGACGCCCGCGGCACCCGTTTGCCGCGCGCCGCCGCACGTCCGGACATGCTCACCGACGAACCGCAACGGCAGATCGTCAACGTCATCGCGCCCAATGGCGGCCGGGTGTACGTCGACCACGCCCATCCCGAATATTCAGCACCCGAAACCATGGACCCCTTTGAAGCGGTCTGCTATGACCATGCCGGTGACCGGATCATGTTCGACGCGGTGCAGAAGATCAATGGACGCAATCATTCCCATATCGTCCTGCACCGCAATAACGTAGACGGCAAAGGCGCCAGCTGGGGCACGCATGAGAACTATATGATGCTTCGTAGCGTTCCGTTCGGTAAAGTCGCGTCGTTGATGACTTTGCATTTTGTCTCTCGTCAGATTTACACCGGCTCCGGGCGTGTCGGCATCGGCGAGAAATGTGAGCAAGCCGGTTACCAGTTGAGTCAGCGGGCAGATTATGTTCATTCCATTGTTGGCCTGCAGACCACCTTCGACCGGCCGATTGTCAACGCCCGCGACGAATCCCATGTCACCGGCGACTACCGGCGTCTGCACGTCATCGTCGGCGACGCCAACCGAATGGATGTGCCCCAGGCCCTGAAACTCGGCACGACGAGTATGGTGCTGTGGCTGCTTGAACACGCGGATACCGGTGATTCGGTATTCGGCCTTGATGATCTGCTTGTCGAATTGAACTTGGCCGATCCGGTCGAGGCGATGCATACCGTTTCCCACGATCTGAGTCTTGCCGCCCCATTGCCGCTTGAAGCGGGCGGCGCTACCACCGCCTGGCAGATTCAGGTGCGCTTGCTTTCCGCCGTATCCGCTCAGGGTGCGGCAACATACGGCAGCGATAATCGGGGTGAGCCGCTCTGGCCGGACGAGCCGACCAAACGGATTATGGCGATGTGGCGTCAAGCGTTGATGGACGTGGCCGCAGTGCGTCATGCCAGCGATGAGAAGAGACTCAGGATGGCCGACGAGGGTTCGCGCTTGGAATGGCTGCTGAAATGGCAGCTCATGGAGCGTTTGCGGCGCAAAACCGATGCCGTTTGGTCCGATCCGAAGTTGGCTGCTCTCGACCTGAGCTGGGCCGCGCTGGACCCTTCTTATTCGGTGTTCGTACGTTTGCAGCCGCAGACTGAGCGCACGACGCTAAACCAGAACGAAAGCCCAAGCCAGGCCGACGTCCAAGTCAAACGTGCCATGTCCAATCCTCCAGAAGACACCCGTGCCTGGCTTCGTGCCGAAATCATCCAGTGTTTCCCGAACGATGTGGTCGCCGCTTCCTGGTCCCACATCACCGTCTCGCAAGGCGATAAGAACGATTCCAACGACCAAGCCAAGTACACCACCGATGCCGAAGGCAACCGCATGGTCCAATTGTCCCCACAACTGTTCTCGCTGGACATCTCCGACCCAACTCGCTGGACCAAGGCCAACTGTGAACAGTCGCTCGCATATTCAGAATCTCATCACGAATCCGCTGCCCAAACCCTCAAGCGACTCAGCCGGTAAGGGTGCCTCAGCCACATAATTTTCAAAGGGCAAAGTCGTAAGTTATAAAATGCAAAGTGAGTGGAGGGGCTGGGATATGCGATGTTCGGGCGTAGGCTTGGCCTATGCAAAATCGTAGATTTTGCCTTCGTGCTCGATATGTCGCGCTCACTTCGCCTACAGGCAGTCCACTGGACTGTCTGCTTCACGGCTCAGCCGGTAAGGGTGTCTCAACCTAACTAATGTAAACGAAAATGTAAGTTATCTATACAAAGTGAGTGAAGGGCTGGGATATGCGATGGCTAGACATAAAGCTTGGCCTATGCAAAATCGTAGATTTTGTCTTCGCGCTCGATAGATCGCGCTCACTTCGCCTACAGACAGTCCACTGGACTGTCTGCTTAACGGCTCAGCCGGTAAGGGTGTCTAGACATTGTATATCCCGGCCCTTCACGGCAAGGCTGGAGAGTAAGGTAACAGTGTTAAATGACCGGCAAGAAAAAACTTATAAACTGTCGATTAGCTGCCGATAATCCGAATTAGGCGTAAATGCGAACGGATCAATCAATTCGGCTTCGTGACGAGTCGGGGCAGTCGTCTTGAGGTGCGTCCAATCGCAGCTGAACGTTGCTCCTGCATTCAGAGTCCGATGGACAAACCCTCCGCGCAAAGCGGCCCGAGTGTCTTGGGGCGGGTTTTCGACGGCATGTTCGATGGCTTCATCAGGCACTAGCGTTTTCAGCAGTCCATGACCAACCAACGACGGGTAAATCGATCCGTTGACGATATCGTGGTAGTTCATGTCGATTTGCCGAGCCTGTGCCGGCGAAAGCTCAGGATTGCGTTCCTTCATTTTGCCGAGCAGCTGGTATTTTGCAACCCAGTCGACGCGATTGGAAAGTGTACTGAAATCCTTGGCAGATAAGGCATCAAGTGCTGTTTTCCATTCGCACAAAATGTCCGTGCAGTCGGTGTTGGGCAGAGAGCGCTCAATCTGTTCATGATGAGATTCGACAAACCGTGAAACGATATCGAGGTACAGATATTGGATTTCCAAGGCTGTGACGGCTTTAGCGTCAGAACTTGAAGATTGCAGCCCGAGCTTTTTTTGGTTGTTGCGGAACGCACCGATATTCTCCAGCTGCATCACCGGTTGGGCACAGCTCAGATCGGTGCTCATGGCCTTGTTCGACACACTTGGATCGGCAGTCAACGCGCAGCATTCGAATCCTGAAGCAACGCTTCGTTTCGCCGCGTCTTCGATGACGCAGAGCACCAGATGGGTGGTGGCCAGCTTCATTTTGGTCGCCCATTGCGAGCGGTTGGAGTCGCCGATGATGACGTGCAATCTGCGGAATTCGTCCGGGTCGGCATGCGGTTCATCGCGTGTGTTGACCATCGGCCGGAAGCGGGTGGTGGAAGAGGATACGCCTTCGTCCAGGAATGCGGCGCGCTGCGTGATTTCGAATCCTTTTTCTGTTACTCTTCCGGCTCCGGTGAAGAGCTGGCGAGTCACCAGAAACGGCAGCAATTGCGCCTTGATGATAGGCAGTGAGACATAGCGCCTCACCAGATAGTTCTCGTGGCAGCCAAAAGCGTGGCCCGCCGAGTCGACGTTGTCCTTGAACAGGTGAATAGTGGCATGCTCGCCATGGGTTTTCCGCAGCCGAGCCTGTGCGCCAAGGGCGAGACGCCGCATGATTTCCTCGCCGGCCAGGTCCTGCGTGAGTGCCGTTGCTGGATCGCGTGCCTCGGCGGTGGCATACTCCGGGTGCGAGCCGACGTCAAGATACAGCCGTGAGCCGTTTTCCAGGTAGGTGTTGGTGGAACGCGCACGCGAAAGAATCGGCGCGAACATCGTCATCGCGACTTGTCCGGGGTCGCAGGGCTTGCTCGCACCGGTCACCGAAACCCCGTATTCGGTTTCGATGCCGAAAATGCGGTGGAACGAGTCATATTCGGGGGAGCGCGACGTTCTATTGCCGGGACCCTGATTGCTGCTATCGCGCAGCTGCGGCATCACTCGCCGCCTTTCTGCACGAAACTTGAAACGTACTGTTCCGCATCGGTTTCCAAGGTCGAGGAGATATCGTCAAGCACGGCGTCCAAGGCATCCTCTTGGTCTTGTGTTTTGTCGTTCTTTTGCATTTTCTGCTGTTCCTGTGGTTGAGGTTCTTCGCTGTGATGCTGCTGTTGCGCGAACTGCTGTGCCATGTCACTCCTTAAGCCAGGCAACAAAAGCAACGCCATGCCGCTGAAAGTTGCCGTCGATATGCATGTTTTCTTTCTTCACTTTAGCGCAAGCGATATCGAGCAACTCGACATGTTCGTTGACTGATATTCAACCTGCGTCCACCGGTATCCGGGCTTGACGACATTCGATATTTTCCTGCTTTGGAAAGCCACCTTTGCAATACGTGCGAAAAAGACGTATCGCGGAAAATCGGTATCGCTGAAAAGCGGAAGCCCGTAATCAGGCCGTCATTTATTGGAACGGATAGGCCAGATCGACCAGATACGGCTTGAGATCGTCGGTAATCGGACCGTTGGTGGCCACGATGTCGTTTTCGCTACGCCAATGGATGGGGTTGCCGTTCCAGCGGCTCACCCTGCCCTGGGCCTGGCGTACCACGACGGTGCCGGCGGACACCGCGGGGATGTCCCAGCGGTGTAGATGCGGCTCGAAATAGGCGTCATAGGTGCCGTCTGCCACCTTGCACAGGTCGAGCGAGACGGGCCCGATACGTTTGACGTCGGCGGGCTTGCCGGCTATCTCGCTTAAAACGTGGAACGCGCGTTCGGATTCCGCAGGGACATGGGACATGCCGAAACTCACCACCGAACCGGTCAGCGTGCTGATGGTGGAGGGGAGTACCTTGCCGCGTTTCTCGCCGATGGGAGTGCGACGGATGCGGATAGCTCCCTGGCCCTCAGCGGCCAGATAGGTGAGCCCAAGCGCCGGGGCGTGGACGACGCCCAGAATCGGCTGTGCCGAATTCTCTTCGTTGAATTCGAACAGTGAGACGGTGATGGTCCATTCGCTCATGTTGCGCCGGAAATTGATGGCTCCGTCAATCGGCCCCACGCACCAGAAACGGTCGCCGGGTTTCGCGTTTTCCGGCCTGTCTCGCCACATACCGTCGAAGGGTTCAAGATAGTTGAGACGATTTTCAACGAAGGCGATGAGCTTCTTGTCGATGGTGCTCCCCAGTTGCCTCGAGGTCGAAGGAATTTCAAGTTCGGCAAAATCCTGCGGATTGATCTGGTCCTGAAGCGCGTGCTTGCCGGCGTCCTGCGTCACCTGAGCCACTTTGAGCGCCAATGCCCTTGGATTAGTCGTCATATCTACCTGCCTGTTTTCTTTTTTGCCGTCTATATACTATCCCGTAGGCTTTATAACCCCAAAACCGCATGAAAAAACCTCCGGTCGAATTGCAATCGGAGGTTTTGAAGATCAGATGATCCTATGAATGTCTCACTTGGAGGCAACGGCCTTCTTGAGGAGGCTGCCGGCAGAGATGCGGACACCGTAGGATGCAGGAATCTTGATCGTTTCGCCGGTGCGCGGGTTGCGGCCGGTGCGAGCAGCGCGACGAACGCGCTCGGCGGAGAAGAGACCGGTGAGCTTCAGGCCTTCGCCGGACTGCATTGCCTCGACGAACACATCCTGGAAGGCGTTGACGGCCGCTTCGGCCTGGGCCTTGGTCAGGTTGGACTTCTGTGCAATCTTCGAAACGAGATCAGACTTGTTGTATGCCATGAAGAATCCTTCTTGATTAGGGGCTTTCTGTTTGGTGAAAGCCACGTTTCAGTTGTATATTCTAGCCCAAAGTCTCGCCAAATACCGCCGATTACAATAGTTTTTTCGCGGATTTGTAAAGATTTAGGCCATACAGGGGGTATTTTTAAGTGTATTTCGATGAAAAATCAAACTGAATTCGTTTTGAACTTCGATTTTCAGCTTTATCGCACGCATCCGCTTATCTTTCCAACATGATGAGGAATATCATTCGAACGATCAAAGCAGATTGCGGTGGTCAAGCCGTTTCATCGCCAGAGCGCCGATCGGGATACGCAACCAGTAGAAGCCGACTCGATAGAGCAGCGTGGCGCTCAAAGCGACTGCTGCTGGCACGCCGACAGAGGTGAAGGCGAAGGTGAGTGCGGCCTCGACGGCTCCCAGACCACCTGGTGTGGGAGCGGCGCTGCCGAGCGTATTGGCCAAAA
This sequence comes from Bifidobacterium sp. ESL0728, assembly GCF_029392015.1. Lineage (NCBI taxonomy): Bacteria > Bacillati > Actinomycetota > Actinomycetes > Bifidobacteriales > Bifidobacteriaceae > Bifidobacterium > Bifidobacterium sp. ESL0728. The sequence continues at coordinate 1,493,243 of NZ_CP113925.1, read as the reverse complement.
GGAAGACGAAAATGGTTTCCAGCGGATTGAAGTATGTGCCGAATGCCATCAAGGCCGCCCAGAAGCCAAGACCGGTGGCGATGTTCAGGATCAACGCGCCGACGATACCGGCGGCAAGTTTCTGCGGCTGGGCCAGAACTTCGACCAATTGGTGGGCGTAGGAACGAAGAATCGGCAGATATTTGTCGACAATCATGCGCCGGATCGGGGTGATGGCCATGCATAGGCAGAGCACCAGCACGATGGCGCCGATGACCACGACCAACGTGTTGGTCGGCACCATGCCGGAAAGCATGTTGCGGCCCGTGAACAGTCCCATGATCAGCAGCAGAACAATGGTCGTCAGGCCCTGTACCGCCCACGTCACCGACATGATGGCGGTGGCGGCGGTATTTTTGTACCCGTTCTTGCGCAGGAACTGGAGATTGACGAACGCAGGCCCCACACCGGCCGGCATCGAGACCGCGGTGAAGCCGGATGATGCCTGAGAGCAGAACAGGTCGAAGGGGTGCCGCTTGCCGTGGTCCATAAACGAGCCGAGGGTGATCGCCGAGCCGACCCATGCAAGCATCGAAAGCAGCAGACAGACCAAGGCCCAGCCCAGATTGGCGTGACGCACCGCAGCGATGACCTCGTTGGGCCTCAGCTGTGTGAAGATGACAGCCACCGCGATGATGAGCAAGGTGATGGACACAAAGGATTTGACGTTGAAACGGGCCAGCGTCACGGGTTCCGCCGCCACGACCTCATCGTGAGGGTCGAGCGCGTTGAGGCCGTCGCGCACTTCGCCAAGCAGTTGTTTGTTCCACCCGGGCAGGTTTCTGGTGGCCGATGGAATGGCGACTTTCTGTATAAAAGGTGCCAGGGAAATCAACGTCTGACGGTCCCAGACCTTGAGCGCCGCCTTGATGGCAAGCCGGGGGTCGCTCAACGCAGCGAGCAATACCAGAAGCTGTACCTTGTCCATGGCGATATTGGTGCTGCCACTGGCATAGTCGCCGTTCTGCCAGCCGACGATGACGTGTTCGCCGTGGATTTGGGCAAGCGTATCGGGGGTGATGCGACGGTGTGTGTAGCCTCGGCTGTTCGCTTTGGCAAGATAATCCATATAATCGACCATCGCGTCTTCGCTGAGGTTGTCGAGGTCGACCGGGCTCGGCGTGTTGGTGACATCCAGTACGAGTACCGAGGATTCCTCGCTGTCCATGACGCCGTAGGGGCTGGGTGTCGTCAGTCCGCAGGATTGAAGACCCAGGAGCATCGAAAAATGGTGGTGAATGGCATCGCTGGCCGAACGGTCGCGGCGGATGGCGACGCCGGTGAACCGCAGGCCCTGCCACAGCTGGTTCAGATAACCGGCGGCATGGGGCAGTGAGTCCAACACGGAGATGATATAGTGTTTGCCTTGTTCGTCCTTGGCGTCATAGATCCGCGAGTTTTCGATAAGGTCGTCGTCGAGCCTCGACTTGAGGGCTCCTGTTTCGTTGTCGTCTTTGCGCCGGTGCAGTTGCGTAAGATTAAGTCCTATGCTGTCCACCGCCTGAATGATACCAGAACCCCAAAGCCCCTGGGTCCGGGTTCCCATCGCAAAGCGCAACACCAGACCGATAATGCGGCCGAGAGCAAAGGAGACGATGGTCCCGGCTACGGAATGCCAAGAGACGATGACGAACACCGCGGCCGCGATGAACAGGGTGTTCCATCCCCATTTGACCGAGGAGCGGGAACGTTTCGGTCCCGCAACGGTCAGAAACGCGCCGATGCCTGCGTAGAAGTCCGGCAGCATCGCCGGCCCGGCGCCCTCACTGGATTGCAAGGCGTCCAGCAACGACGGCACACCTAGATGGGCCAGTACGAAAGAGAGTCCCAGAATAAAGGCGTATCCGCAGAAGAGCGCCACCACCGAAACCGCGGACTGGAACCATTCCCTGTTGATGAGCAGGTGGATCAGCACGCTGATGATGATGGCGAAACTCAGGAATTGCTGAAGGATGGAAAATGGCAGATCCATAAGCCAGGTGAATGCCTGGCCGGCGGTTTTGGCGTCGTGTTCGACGCCGGTGGTGATGCCGTGCATGTAAGTGACGAAAACGATGACGGCAACGGCAAGTATCAGTGCAGCGACGGCATGGAGCAGATCGTTGGCGTTGTGGGCTCGCTGCGGAGCGACGTCGTCGATATCGACCGGCCGATGCTGCTTTTGCGGTTGCAATACTTGTTGATCAGCAGGTTTGATGGGGTTCGTCGCCGGAGTTGACGGCGAACCTGAAGCTGCTGAAGATGATCCCTCAGTAAATGGCGTAGAGGGCGTTTTGTCGCTCATTGCCCGTCAAAACCCACCAGTTGCGAGGCCAGACCAGTATAGGTCTGCGGGGTAAGCTCCTTGAGACGGGCTGCGGTGGCCTGGTCAAAGTCCATGGAATCGATGAACGATTCGATGTCGGCCTTGGATATGCTTTTGCCGCGCATGAGTTCCTTGACCTTCTCATACGGGCGTTCCATGCCCTGGCGTCCGGCGAATTCCTGGGCGCGCATGGCCGTCTGGATGGGTTCACCCAGCACCTCCCAGTTTTCGTCGAGCTCACGGTTAATGACCTCGAAATTGGGATGGATGGACTTGAGGCCGCTGAGCAGATTGTTCAGGGCAAGCAACGAATAGCCGAGCGCCGCGCCGATATTGCGCTGCGTGGTGGAATCGGTCAAATCGCGCTGCCAGCGGCTTTCGACCAGCGTGCTGGAAAGTGTGTCGAGGAACGAGCAGGAAAGTTCGAGGTTCGCCTCGGCGTTCTCGAAACGAATCGGATTGACCTTGTGCGGCATGGTCGACGAGCCGGTTGCGCCTTTGACGGGGATCTGCGCGAAAACGCCGCGGGAGATATACATCCAGATATCCACCGCCAGGTTGTGCAGGATGCGGTTGGTATGGCTGATGGTGCCGTAAAGCTCCGCCTGCCAGTCGTGGCTTTCGATCTGGGTGGTCAGCGGGTTCCAAGTCAGTCCCATACGGTTGGTGACGAATTCGCGTGAGATCGCCAGCCAGTCCGCATCCGGGCAGGCGATGGTATGGGCACCGAACGTGCCGGTTGCGCCGTTGATCTTGCCGAGGTATTCCTGATGCTCGATGTGCTTCAATTGACGACGAAGACGGTGGACGAAGACGGCCAGTTCCTTGCCAAGCGTCGTGGGGGTTGCGGGCTGTCCGTGCGTCAAAGCGAGCATTGGCAGGTCTCTGAATTCCTCGGCTTTTGAGGCCAGGAAATCCGTCAGTTCCTGGCCTTTGGGCAGCCAGACCAAGGTTACGGCCTTCTTGATGCAACGGGCGTTGGCCAGGTTGTTGATGTCTTCGGAAGTGCAGGCGAAATGCACCAGGGTCTTGAGGTTCGGCAGTTGCGTGTCGTCTCCGAGAACGCTTGAAGCGCGATCCAGTTCGTCGTCGATGTAGTATTCGACGGCCTTGACGTCGTGATGCGTCTTTGCCTCATAAGCGGCGTGACGGGCGATGCCTTCGGCCCCGAAGTTCTCCGGAATGTCACGAAGGTACTTGATTTCAGTGTCTGTAAGCGGCTTGATGCCATCGAGCACCGGCACATTGCCGTTGCCCTCGTAGCCGTTGGCCAGAAGAATCATCCATTCGATTTCGACGGTGATCCGTTCGCGGTTCAGTGCGGGCTCGCTTAAGTATTCGACAAGCGGAGCTGTCTGTTTGTGATAACGTCCATCGAGTGAAGTCAACGCGATTGCCGGTGAAATTTGGGTCAGCTGCATAAGCCTTTACCTTAGCGCAACCCGTTGTCTGAACCCACTGTCTTCACCAAGGCTTGACGTTGGTGCCATCGTCGGTTTTCGTCGGGGTTTTCTGGTCACCGTTAACCGGACCATTAGGTTGATTGGCTTTGAGCGTTTCCTCGACCTGTTTGCGCTGTTCATCGGTAAGCCCTTGGTTGTCTCCATTGCCGGAATTGGAAGAGCTTGAGCCTTTGCCGTTGCCTTTGCCGGCAGTCCCGTTTCCGTTAGCGTCGGTGCTGGCTATCTTGTGCTTGACCGAAGTGGTGAGTTTGCCGGAAATGCCACTGTTGACGTTGATGAGTTCCTTCGTGTTCGGGGTCAGCAGGACTCCCAGACGGCGGGCGTTGTTGAACTGGGTGTTGGCCTGGTCGAGTTGTGCCTTGAGCCGTTGCGGGTCGGCATTCGGCTTCTTGGCGTATTCGAGGCCAGCGTTGAGCGATGCCGTGGCCTGGTTATAATTGTCGATGGCGGTCATGTTCGCCAGCAGTACGCCGGCAATTGCCAGAAAGATAACCGCCATTATCCCCATAACGATCCGTACGGGCAATGACGCCATTGCCTGCCGTTTTCCACCGTTGGCTTTCAAGCTAACGGAAGGGCTCGCCTTGGGTCGGCCTTTGCGTTCTTTGGGCTCTTTGGCCGGGGCGGAAGGAGGCAGAGGGGCGGCGAGGTCTTTGTTTCTGTTCTTCTTCATAGCAGCCTCCTTGAATTCGTCAGCCAGCTGGCCATTTCCATGGCCAGCAGCGCTGCCAATGCTATGGAGAAAGGCCAGATGAGGGGCATGACGCGTTCGCGTCGTTTGGGGGTGTCCACGGTTCTGAAGTGTTTGGAAATCGAGGTCACGGAGGACTTGTCGAGCTTGTGCGTGCTATCGAGCACGATGCATTTTCCGCTCATTTCGTCGGCGATTTCGGTAAGGTTTTTCTTATCCATTTTCGATATTCCAGGCTGGCCGGTGGCGGGGTCTTTCACCCATCCTTGATCACTGGTGTCGGGTTGATTGTTTTCGGAGTCGCTGGGGCCGGCTTTGACTTCCGGGATCTGCCCGCCTTGCTCGCTGCCGACACCAAGCGTGAAGGCGTCGTCGAGATACTGGCGAAGGGAAGAGAAGGTGCGGCGTGGTTTCGAAGACGTCTGCTCGCCGTCAGATATGTAGTACAGTACGATTTTGTCCTGCGGATGGGCGGCGCGCATTTGTTTGAGGGCTACCAGCAGCGGGTCGATCGGAGCATCCAGGTTCGATCCGGCGGAGACGGCTGTCGGTTCCGTGTTGAGGCCCGAGGCCCAGTTGTGGATGGCACCGACATCAGGAGTCAGCGGGACATCCAAGGTTGCGCTGGCGCCGAAGTGCACGGCCGCGAAGCTCGAATTGTCATAGATGCTGGTCAAATCGTCTATGGCTTTTTTGGCCGCATCCAGTCTTGTCATCGTCGTCGGCGAGCCATATTGCGCGTCGTCCACGGCCATGGAACCGGTCACATCGGTGGCAATCACCACATCGGTGGTATTGACCGCCCTGCTCGTCGTGCTGGCGATGGTGGAAGGGGTCAATGCCAGAATCGCGATGATGACGCAGATGGCGCAACGACGCACGCATGCCCCTACCGTCTCGTCGCTTTCGCCTTTTCGGCGTCGGTGGATGACGACTACGGCGATCGCAAAGCCGATCATGACTGCCGCGATGGCGATACCGGCCGGCCATCCCAGTGCCGGGTTGAAACGCAGGGTCTTCAAATTATCGAGGTTCATCGTTTGAGCCTCCAAGCAAGGCCTATCCAAAGCGCCACCAAAAGCGCCAATGTCAATGTCCACCAACCGGGAGCATCCACCAGAGCCGCCTTACGGACCCTCTCTTCGTCTCGGTTTTTCCGCTTTTCTATGGTCTGCACGAGGTTTTCTATCGGCTTGCCGGAATGAACGGAGAAATATGAACCGCCGTGGGAGGTGATGTCGCGTTGCATTTCAATGGTCGAGTCGTCGTTCTCGCTACTCTTGGGCCCTGCATACAGCCCGTCCACCACGATGCCCGCCTTACGCGTCAGGTCCAAGGCCGAGCCCAGCGTATAGGTCGATTTGCCGGAGAAATTGTCCGTCGCCAGCACGATCGATGCCTTGTCGGCCTCGTCTTGGGAACGATTCGTCTTGCCATAAGTGAAACCGGGCAGCATTGCCGCACAGCTGATTAGGCCGTCGCCAATCAGGCTGGTCTGGTCCTTGCGGTTTTGGGTGCCCTCGATGAGGTCGGAGAACTTCTGCAAGGTGCGCGGATCGGTTTTGTCGATCTTGTCTTGTGAAGAGATGCTTTCCAGAATGTCGCTGGCGTTTTTGAGCTGGCCGGAAGCCAACTGGTAATCGTCGGTCAATGGGAAGAGTGTGCGTGAAGTGGAATTGAACAAGCTCAAACCGATGCGCTCGCCCTTGAAATTGGAAATGAGGCGTTGATAAGAGGCAAGAACCTCATGATCATATGACAGCATTGAAGGGGAGACGTCCAGACACAATACAATATCGCGGTTGGAGGCCCTTTCGTCTGCCTCGTCGACTGTGGAAGGCCGTGAGACGGTGGCCAATGAGACCAGCAGCGAAGCAGCCAAAACCAACACAGCGACACGTCCCAAAACACGCCACTGCCGGAACAGCTCGCTCACGTGTTCGGTGTTGAGGTCTTCGCCAAGGTCGAAGACCGGAATCTGGGCCGACTTGCTCGGCCGATGAGTACAGATCAAAAGCCAGACGACGATCAGGACGATCGCGGCGACGAGCCCGATTGGGCCGGCCCAGGGCCAATGCCATTCGAGGTTCATTTCCGCCACCTTTCAATCAGGTTGGAAACCCATTCGGCAGCTTGCTCCACGCTGGTGGAACGGGCTTGCGCATGGCGTTCGACGTCGGCGAATTCGGGAGGATAGAGGGCGGTGATGGTCTGACGCAAGAGCTTCATCCCTGGGTCTGACGAAGCGGGGACGGGAAGATGGTTGATATCGGCAAGGGTGTAGGAACTCATGTCCTTATTGGTTTTTGCACCAGCGAAATCACGTGCAACCTGAGCCAGTTCCTGTAGTGCCGTATCTCGCGATAATTCGCCTTTTGCATGGCGCTCCACAATGTCATTGATCCGCGCACGCCAAACCGTTTTGTCGTTTTGTGTGCTATGGGCACCGTGGACTTTCGCGGGGGCCTGTTTTTGGGGCCTTGAAAGCACCAATATCGCAATGACCAGAATAACCGCGGCCGCAAGAAAGACGATGAAGGCGACGATAAGCGCCGTCGGCATCGTAATCAGGCCTTCCGGCTTGTAATCGGCCATGTCGGCGTTGTTCGCCTGCAGCATATTTTGGAAGGCTGAGAAATGGATGGGCTTTTGGATTTTCGCCGCCATCGTGTAATTGCATAAAGTCAGGGAATGCATCGAAAAAATCATGCCATTCCTCCTGCGACGGCGGAGGAAGGCTCGAATGATGCGTACGAGGTCTGTTTCAGGGTCACGCTTACCAGATGGATGAATTGGGAGAACATGTCTTCGCTGGAAGTCGCGCGTATCAACGTGGCGCCACAGGCTTTGAGGTGCTCCTGCAATTGGGCGGTCAGATATCGGCGATGGGCGTCGACGGAATCCGCGGATTGCCGGCCTATCAGGAATGCGGGAATGCGGCGTCCGTCGATTCCGTCAGTGATCTGGCCGAACGGGACCTTTCGAAACGGATTCAACGTCGCGACATCGATGAGCATCAGCGGGTGCATCGCCGCGATAAGCCTCAAAGAGCGCATATGGTCGCCGCTCAGGGCATGTTCGTCGGTGGCGATGACCACCAGCGAACCTTTGTCGGTCAATGTACGGGCATAGGTAAGCAGCGCCTCGAAATTGCGAGGATGACGCTTTTCTGCCCCCACTGCGTTGTCGATGGCCTGCTCGAATTGTGCCAGACCGCCCTTGAACGGTTTGCGGATGATGTTGAGACTGTCGCCGAACACCAGTGAGATCCTGTCGTGGCGTCGTGCGCTCAGGGCCGCGAACATGCACATGGCGTTGCCGGCCACTTCTCTCGCGGTTTCCCCCGAAATTGTGCGGCCCTCCATTTCCAGACCGTTGTCGATGAGCAAATGGACGCGTGAGGTGACCAGGCGCTCGCGGTCGATGACCATGGGATGCCCGAGTTTCGCGCTGGCTTTCCAATCGATGAGCCGCGCCTCGTCCTCGAAGGTGTAGTCCCTGGTGGACATGGGGTCGTTGTTTCCGCCGAGTCGTGAGGACGAATGTTCGCCTTCGAGCACCCCTAAGGCACGGCGTACCGTAGGCAGGTTCAGCGTTGAGGAAAGCGTTTCGATTTTCCTGCGCACGTTTTTCGCTTCCGGCGAGACGTGACGTGGGTCGGGTCTCATGGAACGGGCACCGTTTCGACGATGGAATCGATGATCTGGTCGGTGCTGGTGCCTTCGGCCTGGGCTTCGAAGGTCAGAAGGATACGATGTCGCATGATTTCATGGACAAACTTTTTGATGTCCTCGGGAATCACATAGTCACGCCCGTTCAACAGGGCCTGCGCCTGTCCGATGCGAACCAACGAAATGGAGGCGCGGGGACTTGCGCCCAAGCGTACTTTGGCAGCAAGGTTCTTGATGGGGTGGCTGCCGGCGCCACGAGAAGTGGCGACCAGATCAACCGCATAATTCATGATGGCTTCCGAAACGTGGACGCGTCGGGCGGCAGAGCGTAGGAAATCGACGTCGGCGATGCTCAGGGCGTCCTGTGCCGGAGCGGTGGGATCGACCACGTCCGTTCCACGAAGCGTGAGCATCGAGAGCATACGCGTTTCGTCGGCGGCGCTGGGGTAGGTCATGACGGCTTTCATCATGAAACGGTCCATCTGTGCTTCGGGGAGGGTGAAGGTGCCTTCTTCTTCAATGGGGTTCTCCGTGGCGATGACCATGAACGGTTTGGGCAGCGCGATGCGCTTGCCGCCGATGGTCGTCGCTCCTTCCGCCATCGCCTCGAGCATGGCTGACTGCGTTTTCGCGTTGGAACGGTTGATTTCATCAAGCAGCACGAAATTGGCGTGAATCGGGCCGATTTGCGTTGAAAACTGCTGGGTGGAGAAATCGAAGATCTGGGTGCCCACCAAATCCGAAGGCATCAGGTCCGGTGTGCACTGCACGCGTCGGAATGTGCCGGAAACCGAAGTCGCCAAAGTCTGGGCCGCCGTGGTCTTGGCAAGGCCGGGAACCGATTCGATGAGGATATGGCCACCGGCGATCATCGTGGTGATGAGAGCTTCACGAAGATTCTCCTGGCCGATGAGTGTCTGCGCGAAACGCATGCGGATGCGGTCGGCGAGCTGTTTGGCGCGGGTGCCTTCACTTACTCCCGTGTTCGAGGCGGCGGGGGCTGGAATGGATGTGGCGGGCTGTTGCTGCTCGGCAGGCTGCGATGAGCGTGGATGTGGAGGGAAAATGGCCATAACGCTTCAATTCTAAATTTCTAGATTCGGATGTTTATTGCTCTGTGTGAGGCATTGTAGCCGAAGGTAGAGTCGAGCCCGACGTAAGATCCCAATTGATCGGTGCGGCCCCCATCTGTTGCAATGCCGCGTTGGCACGTGAAAACGGACGAGAACCGAAGAATCCCCTTGAAGCGGAAAGCGGACTGGGGTGAGGGGATTTGATGATGAATGCGTGGGTCAGCAGCGGTTCGAGGCTTTGTGCGTTGCGGCCCCAGAGAATGGCGACCAACGGTTTCGGGTTTCCCTGTGCGTCTTGGCGGGCGTTCAAAGCCGTGATGGCGGCGTCCGTGATTTTCTCCCAGCCCTTTCCCTGATGGCTGTTGGGACGGCCGACACCCACCGTCAGGCAACGGTTGAGGAGCATGACCCCTTGGCTGCACCACGGCGTGAGGTCGCCGTTTTGCGGAATCGGCAGGCCGAGGTCGTCGTGCATCTCCTTATAAATATTCTGCAGGCTTTTGGGTACGGGTCTCACGTCGGGGGCCACGCAGAAGCTCAGTCCTACAGGATGACCGGGAGTGGGGTAGGGGTCCTGCCCGACGATCAGTACCTTGATGGAATCAAACGGTATTGTGAAGGCCCGCAGGATGTTGCGGCTCGCCGGCAGATAACGGCGTCCGGCCCTGTGTTCGGCGCGCAGGAAGTCTCCCATACGGTGGATGTCCGGTTCCACATCGGCCAGCGCCTGCGCCCAACCGGCCTCGACAAGTTCTGAAAGTGGTTTGATATGGGTTTCGCTCATGGAATTTACTTTAGATTCGGGTCGGTATGTTTATTTTTTGAGGATTTTCAGCAAGGATGGAGTTTTGGCGGTGGAGGACGCTATAGTTAGTATGAATTGTTTGTAGTTGTACACACGGAGGAGAATTATGGCGCGCGATGACCGGGGTAACTATGAGTCTTATCAGAAGGACGCGTTCGACAACCCCCCCAAAGGTCCTATAGGTGTTCACCGTGGCAATACCTCGTTGCTTTCCCGCTCGGTCCCTTATATTATTGTCGTGATTGTGGCTATCTTGGCGGGTCTTTTGGTCTGGGGCTTCTATTCAGGTGAGCTGCAGAAAACCTTTAGTGGGCATAGCCAGAGCCAATCCCAGACGGTAGCTGCTCCGAAGACCGAGAAGAAAAAGGTCGTCAAAGAGGACACGGACACGAAGAGCAAGTCCGATACCGACACATCCACCAATCAGCAGCAGCAACAACAACAAGCTGCGCCCCAGCCTGCCCAGCAGGTCAATAAGCAGACCGCGGTTCAGGTCATCAATGCCACCCACACCACAGGCTATGCCGCCAAGAAGAAGGCCGTGCTTGACCAGGCCGGGTATTCCAGCGTTACCGCCGGCAACGCGTCTGGCGCACTTCCTGCCTCCACCGTTGTCTGGTATCAGAACGATAACGACAAGGCGACGGCACAGGATGTGGCGAATACCTTGGGTATTCAGGCTGTTGAACAGCACAGTGGCATTCCTCAGGCCATTGTTGTGATGCTTCTCAATTGATTCTCAGCACGTGGGGTTCTTTTGTGATGGGGTCTAATTAGAGGCTCTCTTCCATTTTTTATGTGTTTATTGTTCATTTTCTCGGCGTGTTGCGTGTTTTTGACTGGGGTTCTGTCTATAGTAAAAACATGTTACGTGATGTGGTATTCGGAATCAGCCGGGTGCCTCATATTGTTTTCGCGTGACACTCGGATGAGAGAATGGTTATTATGGCACAAGGTACCGTGAAGTTCTTCAATGCTGGCAAGGGTTACGGATTCATCAGCCCCGATGACGGGAGCGAAGATGTATTCGTCCACTATTCCGCTATTCAAAGTGATGGCTTCAAGAAGCTTGACGACGGCGATAAGGTGGAATATGAGTTTGAGCAGGGCCCGAAGGGTCTGCAGGCGACAAGCGTCACCAAGCTCTGATTACTAGCCAGTAGCTACATTTAACGTAGGGTCCGGTTCATTAAGAATCGGCCCTACGTTTTTTCATGCCAACAGCGCAATTTCATCAATTTTGGCACTCGACGGGTGGGAGTGCTAATCTTGCAATTAGCACTCGAAGCCTGAGAGTGATAATCGGCAGCTGACGGTTGGTTATCGTGCTTGTTGGTTTTGGGTGAGTCAATATAAGCTGTGTAGCCACTTGTGGAGGAAACAATGGCAAAGATGATTGCATACGACGAGGAAGCTCGCCAAGGAATGCTTGCGGGTCTCGATGAACTCGCCAATACCGTCAAGGTCACGCTGGGCCCGAAGGGCCGCAACGTCGTGCTTGACAAGAGCTATGGCGCTCCGACCATTACCAACGATGGTGTTTCCATCGCCAAGGAAATCGATCTCGAAGATCCTTACGCACGTATCGGTGCGGAACTGGTCAAGGAAGTCGCCAAGAAGACCGATGACGTCGCAGGCGACGGCACCACTACCGCGACCGTGCTCGCCCAGTCGCTCGTACACGAAGGCCTGAAGAACGTGGTCGCCGGATCCAACCCGGTGGCTTTGCGCCGTGGCATTGAGAAGGCTTCGGACGCCGTGGTCAAGGAACTCGTTTCCGTGGCCAAGGATGTGGAGACCAAGGAGCAGATCGCTGCTACCGCTACGATTTCCGCCGGCGATCCCGAAATCGGCGAGAAAATCGCCGAGGCCCTCGACAAGGTCGGCCAGGATGGCGTAGTGACCGTCGAAGACAACAACCGTTTCGGCCTTGACCTCGAGTTCACCGAGGGCATGCGCTTCGACAAGGGCTATATCTCCCCGTACTTCGTCACCAATAATGACGACCAGACCGCGGTGCTCGACAACCCGTACATCCTGCTGACGAGCGGCAAGCTCTCCAGCCAGGAGGATGTCGTCCACATCGCCGAGCTCGTCATGAAGAGCGGCAAGCCGCTGCTCATCATCGCCGAGGACGTCGACGGCGAAGCGCTGCCGACCCTGATTCTGAACAAGATTCGTGGCACCTTCAACTCCTGCGCCGTCAAGGCTCCTGGCTTCGGCGACCGCCGCAAGGCCATGCTGCAGGATATCGCCATCCTGACCGGCGCACAGGTCGTCTCCGACGATCTGGGTCTGAAGCTCAACTCCGTGGATATGTCCGTGCTTGGCCAGGCCAAGAAGGTCATCGTCTCCAAGGATGAGACCACCATCGTTTCCGGTGCCGGCTCCAAGGAAGACGTCGAGGCTCGCGTCTCGCAGATTCGCGCCGAGATCGACAACACTGATTCCGACTATGACCGCGAGAAGCTGCAGGAGCGTCTTGCCAAGCTCGCCGGTGGCGTGGCCGTCATCAAGGTTGGCGCCGCCACTGAGGTCGAGGCCAAGGAACGCAAGCACCGCATCGAAGACGCTGTGCGCAACGCCAAGGCCGCCATCGAAGAGGGCCTGCTGCCCGGCGGTGGCGTCGCGCTCGTCCAGGCTGCCAAGAAGGCCGAGGAATCCGCTGATGTCAAGGCGCTGACCGATGAAGAGGCCACCGGTGCTGCCATCGTCTTCCGCGCCATCGAAGCCCCGATCAAGCAGATCGCCGAGAACTCCGGTGTCTCCGGTGATGTCGTCCTGAACAAGGTTCGTGAGCTCCCTGAAGGCCAAGGCTTCAACGCCGCGACCAACCAGTACGAGGATCTGCTCGAGGCCGGCGTGGCCGACCCGCTGAAGGTCACCCGTTCCGCACTCCAGAACGCCGCTTCCATCGCCGGTCTGTTCCTGACCACCGAAGCCGTGGTCGCCAACAAGCCGGAACCGAAGCCGGCTGCTCCAGCCGCTCAGGGCGCCGACATGGGCTACTGATCCGAAGCCTGATTCCGCAAGCTTAAAAGCTGTAGGAAATCGTTAGGATTTTAAGGCGCTGGCATCTTTTTGAGGTGTCAGCGCTTTCTTGTCTTCTGGCCCGATAGGTCGTCGACTGCTAGTTGTTGGTTGACAGGTGATAATCAATCACACGAATACATGATCGAGAAAACAGCCTATTCCATTTATTTTTTTAAAAAATGTCTTTCCACCGGTATGTTCCTCGTTCGGGCTTCTTTGTGTCGTTAGCGGACTCGTGCTTTGTTGGTGAACCTCTTCGCTACAGTGGTTCATATGTCAGCCAGTATTTTGCGTCCTACCGATGGAACCGAAAGCTCAAACGGATTCCCCTGTAACCTTTTGGCGCGTAAACGACCAGTGAGACGTGGTTCTCAACAGATTTTGGAATTTCTCGTTTTTTGCATGGTCTGCGTGCTCTGTTCCTCGCTTCTTCTCGGTTTCGCACAACCGGCTCAGGCGGCAGGCTCATCGATGGGCGAGCTCAGCAGTGATGTGACCGATCCGCAGAACCTTCTCGGTGGTAATGTCTCCAAAGTCAACGATGAGATCGCTTCGACCAAACAGGAAACCGGTGTGACGGTACGGCTTTTGTATTTGGCCAATTTCACGGGAACCAAAGACCCCGACAAGTGGGCGGGGGATAGCCTGCAATCCACCAATCCTCCCGCCAACACGGTTTTGCTCGCGGTGGCTTCCAATGACGGCAGATTGGTGGTTGCCGTCTCCCACAATTCCGACAACTGGCTCAAAGACAAAGGTCACGTCTCCCAACTTTCCCAAGCGGCGCTTGGCCCGATACAAAAAGGCGACAATCCCGATTGGTCAGGTTCGGCATGCGCCATGATGGATGAAATCAAGGTGCTGCACAAGCAAGAGGCTTCAAAAAAGCCGAAGCTCATCATCGGCGTCTTCATCGGGATAGTGGTGGTTCTCGTCGCTATAGGCGTGGGTCTTGTGTTGCATAAGCGTAACGGAACAAAAAAGAAAACCGGCAATTCCGACAAAGGCAAGACCGAAGCCGATGAAGCGAGCGATGGAAAAACTGAAGTAGAGCAAGCCAATACCGAAGGCTCGACACAAAGCGAAAAACACAAGTCCCAAGGTCCACGTCACCGAAAGAAGAAATAAAGTATCATCGGCGGCACGGTGTGCTTGTTTGCTCTAGTTAAAGCGGATACTTTTTATACTTTTAGCTGATTGGTGAATCCCTCAATTTGTGCAGGAAGCATTCAGGAAACATACAGACGGGGGAGTAATCCTTATCCTTATGAGCAAACAAATAGAAGCGTCAATCGTGGTGGTGGATGACGAACCGTCAATCCGTGATTTGCTGGTCGCATCCCTACATTTTTCCGGCTTTGAAGTGGCTACGGCCGCTTCCGGGACCGAGGCCATCGAAGTCATCGAAAAGACCCAGCCCGACCTGATCGTCCTCGATGTGATGCTGCCTGACATCGACGGCTTCACCGTGACCCGCCGCATTCGTCAGGAAGGCATCGACGCGCCGGTTCTTTTCCTCACGGCCCGCGACGATACACAGGATAAGATTATGGGGCTTACGGTTGGCGGCGACGATTACGTCACCAAGCCGTTCAGCCTTGAAGAGGTGGTCGCCCGTATCCGCGCCATCCTGCGCCGTACGCACGAGCAGGTCGAGGATGACCCGGTCATCCGCGTCGGCGACCTCGAAATCAACGAGGACTCCCACGACGTCTCCCGCGCCGGGCAGACCATCGACCTGAGCCCTACCGAATACAAGCTGCTGCGTTACCTGATGGACAACGAAGGACGTGTGCTTTCCAAAGCCCAGATCCTGGATCACGTCTGGCAATACGACTGGGGCGGGGACGCGGCGATTGTCGAATCCTACATCTCCTACCTGCGCAAGAAGGTCGATGGCGTTGTCGTCACCGATCCCGACGGCACAAAGCACAAAGTGGCTCCCCTGATCGAGACCAAGCGCGGCATTGGCTACATGATCCGTGAGCCGAAGGACCAGTAAGGCCGATGATGAGAGCACAGGCATCGGCCGACCCGCAGACGTCCGGCAAATCGCAGGAGAGCGGAAATGCCGAGGTGGATCAATCCGTAGAAAAGGATGAATCCGCGCAGCAGACCAACGTCAAGGGCAAAGAGGGGAAACCAGCCAAAGGCAGCAAACCCAGCAGGTTTCCGGCACTGGCCAGAATACGCAAACGCTGGCTTTCTCGCCTCGACGGTGTGCCGCTTTCCACCAAACTCGTCGCCTGCACGCTCATTTTGCTGATGGTCGGCACATTCGGCATCTCGCTGACCATCCGCCAATTGGTCAGCAGTTATCTGGTGCAGAAGACGGACACCCAGCTGCGCGATCAGGCTCAGCTGGTATACAGCAACGTCGATTTGTTGAGCAGAAAAGACGAGAACGAAAACGTCGGGCCCAACGAATATTTCATGCAATGGCGTGATAGCAAAAGCAATATCATCATCAGAACGCCTTTGGTTCCCGTATTACGCAATAGTGTCGTTTCCGAACCCGTGCTGCCAGCCAACGGTTCCATGGGCGACGTCCAATACGACAAACCTTTCACCGCCCCGGCCAAAGTACGGGAGTTGAACCCGTCGGTCAAAGCGGACAAACGCACCATGCAGGTGGCCCAGGCCCCGTGGCGTGTGCTGGCGCTGGAAGGCCGGGAACGCGGGCCTGATGGTACCAGCACGGTGAAGATGACGGTGTACATCGGCGTGTCGATGGCCGATCAGATCGACATCATCTCGACGTTGACCCAATACTCGATTTTCGTCAGTATCATCATCGTGCTGCTCGGCGCGGTGGTGGCTACGTTGATTATCCAGCGTACATTGCTGCCGTTGAAGCGCATCGAGAAAACCGCCGCCAAAATCGCTGCCGGCGACCTGAGCCAGCGTGTTCCCACGGCTCCGGAAAACACCGAGGTCGGTTCCCTTGCCGCTTCGCTGAACGCCATGCTGGCACGCATCGAATCAAGCTTCCGTGAGCAGCAGGAAACCACGGAGAAGATGAAGCAGTTCGTCTCCGACGCCAGCCATGAGCTGCGCACCCCGTTGGCCACGATTCACGGTTATTCCGAGCTTTACCACATGCAGCGCGATCTGCCCGGTGCCCTCGAGCGAGCCGATGAGTCCATCGACCATATTGAGGCCTCAAGCCAACGGATGACCGTGCTTGTCGAGGATCTGCTTTCGCTCGCGCGCCTCGACGAAGGCCGTGGCATCGACATGACCCAGCAGGTCAATCTGAGCCAGCAGCTCAAAGACGCCGTCGACGATTTGCACGCTTTGGATACCGACCGGGTGATTCGTCGGGGAAGGTTGGAGCTCAACGCCAAAGACGGCAGCAAACCGTCTCATCTCTCATTCCGTGAAGGTGAATTCCCGTCGGTGACGTTGACCGGCGACGGATCGAGGCTCCGTCAGGTCATCACCAACATCGTCGGCAATATCCATCGTTACACGCCGTCGGATTCTCCGGTCGAAGTTGCTCTGGCCATCATGCCCGCCTCCATAAGTCCTGAATCGTTGCAACGTATGCCCTCAAATCCCCAATCATTGCGTTACTTCCTTGAGGCGGTTGAAGTCGGGCAATCCATGCAGATGGGTATGAACTATGCCGTGTTCAGCTTCATGGATCATGGCCCCGGCGTTCCGGCCGACCGGCAATCCCAGATTTTCGAACGTTTCTACACCGCCGACCCGTCTCGTGCCCGTCAGAAGGGCGGCACCGGGCTTGGTATGTCCATTGCTCAATCGGTGGTGCGCGCCCATCATGGATTCATTGACGCGACCACCACCAACGGAGGCGGCCTTACTTTGACTGTGATTCTTCCTATGGGCCCCGTAGAGCCGCAAACGCCCGTTGACTCTGCAAAATCCCGGGGCGGGAAAAACGATAAATCCGGTAAAAAGCAGGGTAGACAGGGAAACTACCAAAGCAAATGGTCACGTCGCGATAAGAATAAGTCAAATCAAAACAAGGCGAATCAAAACAAGGCGAATCAAAACAAGGCGAATCAAAACAAGGAAGGCCAAAACGAAGCAAGCCAATAGTTTCGCGGTTTGCGTAGCCGTTACGCTAGACTGGTAATAGACCAAGAAAACGGAACCGGAACGGTATTCCGTTAGAAATTACAGGATGAACGAGGTGTGTCATGCCCAGCGGGAAAGTACGTTGGTTCGATGCCAAGAGAGGTTACGGTTTTATCACCGACGAGGAAGGCAACGATGTGTTTTTGCCTGCGGCGGCATTGCCGGCAGGTACGTCGACCTTGCGCAAGGGGGCCAAAGTCGAGTTCTCTTTGGTTGACGGCCGTAAAGGTCCTCAGGCTATGGATTTGCATGTCATGGGCCCGGCGCCTTCCGTGGTGCGTGCCACCAGGCCCAAGCCCGACGACATGGCCGCCATCGTAGAGGATCTCATCAAATTGCTCGACCAAGCTGGCAATTCCTTGAGGCGCCATCGTTATCCGAACAGCGGTGAAAGCCGTAAATTGGCGACGTTGCTGCGTGCCGTTGCCGACGATTTCGATGTTGAGGACTGAACAGGAGACGGAAAGCGAAATGGCGGAAGACGGTATGGCAGAAACAACAGCGGATACAACGGTGGATAGAGCTGGACATTCTGAGGAAGAGGCGAAACTCGATCCACGCGCTTTGGCGAAGTCGGTGGTGCTTTCCGTGGCCGACGAACCCGAAGAGGTGGGGGACTTTGCCCAGAGCATCGACTTGGGCGACAATGTCACCGATTTTCGTTTCGTGTGCCTGAGAAAGGGCTACGAAGGCTGGCAATGGGCGGTGACGCTCTACCACGATGTTGAAGTCGATTCATGGAGCGTCAACGAATCCACGCTGGTTCCTACCAAGGATTCACTGCTGGCACCCGCTTGGATACCGTGGAAAGACAGGCTTGAGGCCGCCGATCTTTCGGTGACTGACTCCTTGGGGACCGATCCGGACGACCCGCGTATGGAAGATGGGTTCCGTAAGACCGAAGTAGTGAAAAAGGATTTGGAAGAAGTCGCTGAAACAGGTCAGACTGATGCTGTTGTTTCGCAACAGAAGATTACAGACACCAAGGTTGAGGCCAATGGTGCTGTGGGTGTGGATTCTCTCAGCGTTACTGAACAAAGTGGAGATAAAGCATCCGGGAATACCGAAACAGGAGTATCTGTTGCAACACAAACCAGTGAGGAAAACGCAACTGACGGCGAAGTAAATGTTGGACACGAAGCAAAAACGGACAGCGAAGCGAAAGCTGACGGCGATATCGACCCCGAGACTGGGCTGAGCCGTGAACTCGAGGACACAGTCGAACGATTCGGCCTTTCACGCCGACACGTGATGAGCGAGCTCGGACGTTCGCAGACCGCAAAACGTTGGTATGACGGTCAGCACGGGCCGAAGTCGCTTTCCACAAAGACGGCCGAAGGCAATCTCTGCTCGACCTGTGCGTTCTTTATCGGTCTTAAAGGTGATTTGGACACCATGTTCGGGGTATGCGCGAACCGCTGGAGCCCGGATGACGGACGCGTGGTTTCCTTGGATCACGGTTGCGGGGAACATTCCGAAATCGAGCAGCCTGAGCCATCGCATCTGTGGGTGCAGTCCAAGCCGGCCTTCGACGATCTGCATATCGACATCATCGCCCAGGCGCCACGTGAGGAACGTGGTCAGGTGGAACTTATCGAATCGATAGACGAAGATGAAGATGTTGCCGACACGGAATCCGAAGAATCCGATGAGACGGATGATGAGACCGCTACCGAAAACGATATCGCCGAGCACGCCGTTCCTGGTTCGTTGGATGATGACGACGACGAGAGCGACGAAGACGAAGACGATGAGGTGATCGGCAAGGGCACGGTAGGCAGTGAGGTGACTGCCGATGTGGCCATTGAATCCACCATCGATTTGAGCGATGCTGACGATTCGGAAGATGATGCTGACGATTCCGACAGTGATTCAACAGACGGTGACTCGGATGACGATGCGACGGACGATGCTTCGAATGATTCCGATGACTCCGATGACTCCGACGACTCAGAAGTTGACGATTCCGAAGATGACTCTGCTGAAAGCAACTCAGATGACGATGCCTCTGGCAACGATTCCGATGACAGCGATGATACCGATTCAAACGTTGCAGACAACTGCGAAACCCAAAATCCCGGTGAAGTTGATAGTGGGGAAACAAACGAATCAGCTGACGATACCGAAGCTGGTGCTGTAACGGAATCCGAAGCGGATTCTAATGACGAGAACGTTTCCGGCAACGACTGATAGCAAGGGATTGACCTGAATTGCTAATAATGGGTGGATTTTAGCCGTTTTTGTCACCTTTGTTGCGTTCTCAGCGCAATAGGCGCGCGACGTGAAATAAACGTCACCATAAATCGGTAGAGTTAAATGGATTATCAACAGTGGAAGGACAAGTATGTTCGAACGGTTTACTGACCGTGCCAGACGTGTGATCGTGCTGGCGCAGGAAGAAGCCAAAGCCCTCCAGCACAACTATATCGGCACCGAACATCTGCTGCTCGGCCTGATTCGTGAAGGCGAAGGCATCGCGGCCAAGGCGTTAGCTGCCAAGGGCGTTACTTTGGAAGATACCCGCAAGCAAGTGGAGGAAATGATCGGCAAGGGCAATGCCGCGCCGAATGGTCATATTCCGTTCACTCCGCATGCCAAGCAGGTCTTGGAATTGAGCCTGCGCGAGGCGCTTCAATTGGGGCATAGCTATATCGGTACCGAGCATATCCTGCTCGGCCTCATCCGTGAGGGTGAAGGTGTGGGCACTCAGGTGCTCATCAAGATGGATGTCGACCTGGGTGAGCTCCGCAGCTCCACCATCGACCTCATCCGTGGCAACTCCGGTGGTGCCGAAGGCGAAGGCAAGGGTGACCTGGCCAATGCAGGCAGCGTGGAGAACAAGGGTCGTCAGACCGGTTCCGCCATTCTCGACCAGTTCGGCCGCAACCTTACCGCGGAAGCCGCAGAAGGCAAGCTGGATCCGGTTATCGGGCGTGCCAAGGAAATCGAGCGCGTCATGGTCGTGCTCTCCCGGCGCACCAAGAACAACCCGGTTTTGATCGGCGAACCCGGTGTAGGCAAGACAGCCGTGGTCGAAGGCTTGGCTCAAAAGATTCATGCCGGCGATGTGCCGGAGACCTTAAAGGGTAAGCAGGTCTATTCTCTTGATTTGGCCTCTATGGTGGCAGGTTCACGTTACCGCGGCGATTTCGAGGAACGCTTGAAGAAGGTTCTGAAGGAAATCAAGACCCGTGGCGACATCGTGCTCTTCATCGACGAGATTCATACCATCGTCGGTGCAGGTTCGGCTGACGGTGCATTGGGTGCTTCCGACATTTTGAAGCCGATGCTGGCCCGTGGCGAGCTTCAGACCATTGGTGCCACGACCACCGATGAATATCGTAAGTACATCGAGAAGGATGCGGCGCTCGAACGTCGTTTCCAGCCCATTCAGGTTGACGAGCCCTCCATCGCAGACACCATTGAGATTTTGAAGGGCTTGCGCAGCCGTTACGAGAACCACCACAAGGTGACCATCACCGACGGTGCGCTCCAGGCCGCTGCCGAACTTTCGTCCCGTTACATCCAGGACCGTAATCTGCCCGACAAGGCCATCGACCTTATCGACGAGGCAGGTGCGCGCCTGCGTATCAAGCGTCTCACCGCGCCGCCAGAGCTGAAGGAACTTGACGGCAAGATCGCCAAGATCTCCGACGAGAAGGACAAGGCCATCAAGGGCCAGGACTTCGAGAAGGCCGCGGAACTGCGCGATCAGGAAGACAAGTTGCAGGCCGAGCGCAAGGAAAAGGAAAAGACCTGGCGCGAGGGCGGCAGCGATGTCAAGATGGTCGTGGACGAAGAAGTGATAGCCGAGGTCGTTTCCTCGACCACCGGCATTCCGGTCTTCAAACTCACGCAGGCCGAATCCAAGAAGCTTCTCAATATGGAGTCCGAGCTGCACAAGCGCATCATCGGTCAGGACGAGGCGGTTTCCGCACTGGCCCGTTCGATTCGTCGTACGCGTGTCGGTTTGAAGGATCCGAAGCGTCCCGCAGGCTCGTTCATCTTCGCAGGCCCAACCGGCGTTGGCAAGACCGAACTGGCCAAGGCGTTGGCGCAGTTCCTCTTCGACGATGAGGACGCGCTCATTCGCGTCGACATGTCCGAGTTCTCCGAGAAGTACGCCGCATCGCGCCTCTTTGGTGCGCCTCCGGGGTACGTCGGCTACGAAGAGGGCGGCGAGCTCACCGAAAAGGTGCGCCGCAAGCCGTTCTCCGTCGTACTCTTTGATGAGATTGAGAAGGCTCATCCCGACATCTTCAACACGCTGTTGCAGGTGCTGGACGATGGCCATCTGACCGACGGTCAGGGTCGCAAGGTGGACTTCAAGAACACCATCATCATTCTGACCACGAACCTCGGCACCAAGGACATCGTCAAGGCCGCGAACACCGGCTTCAGCTCCGGCAACGACCAGGAGTCGAGCTACGAGCGAATGAAGAGCCAGGTGACCAGCGAGCTCAAGCAGCAGTTCCGTCCCGAGTTCCTCAACCGCTTGGACGACATCATTGTCTTCCGCCAGTTGACCGAGCCGCAGGTGCGTCAGATCGTCGATCTGGACCTGAACCAGTTGAACGATCGTCTCTTCGAGCGTCACATGACGATCGAACTGACGGATGCCGCCAAGGATCTGCTCGCGCAGAAGGGCTTCGACCCGCTGCTTGGCGCCCGTCCGCTGCGTCGTGTCATCACGCGCGATATCGAGGACGCCGTCTCCGAGAAGATTCTGATGGGTGACCTCAAGAACGGCGAAAAGGTCGAAGTCGACGCCGAAGGCGAAGGTATCCTGGGCGAGTTCACCTTCAAGGGTGTGCCCTTCGAGGATCCGAATGCCAAGCCGGCTGAGGCTGACGCTGACGGCAAACAGCCCGAGCTGGTAGGTGTTGGTGCGTCTGCTGATACCGCTACCGCCGCATCTACTGATTCAGGTGATTCGCCAGCTGCTCAGTCCTCAACGCCAACATCTGACCCGTCTCCGGTCACGTCGTCAAGTTCTTCGGATGATTTCTCGGCTGACTCCAGTTCCGATACACAAGGCACGGATACTCCATCCACTCCGAACGAGTGATGTTGTTTAGGTAAGCGCTAATGCAACGCGCCACTGTACGAAGGCCTGGCTTCTCGTTCAAGAAGCCGGGCCTTCGCGTATTCAAACGTCAAAAGGTGCTTTTCTCCTCAGTAAAACCGCTCATCAGTGAGAAAAGCACCATTTCGGCTCCATTTTGGTGCTTTTTCACTGGTTTCGCGTGATACTGCGAAAAAAGCACGAAATAGGGCTTAAAAACGTGCTTTTGGTCGCAGTTCTGAAGAATATGAGTAGGGGAAGGCTGATAATCTGGCAACTAGCACGAAATAATCATTACTGTGTATGTGTCCAAGGAAGGGTACGAATAATGCGGAAGAACATGCGAGGTGTTGCTGCCTTAGTAGCTTGCCTTATCCTGCCAGTGGTAGTAAGCGCATGTGGGAATGATGGCTCTCTACCGCATGGTAATGAAAGTGTTGCTTCCTCGGAAGCATCTAAGGTCAAGGATACGGCCAAAAACTTTTTCAAAGAAATGTATCAGGGCGATTCAAAATCAATTATGAGTTATGCAAGCCAGCGTTGCTCGGATGACGCATCGTTAGCCAAGAAATATGATTTAACTGGCTCGCTGAGGCTTGATAAAAATTGGCATAAGAACCTTCAGCACATCACTCAAGGCATCGATAAGGGCAAGGTGCTGAAAGGAGATTCGGATTCTTCAGCGGTCCTGACCAGTGATGCGGTGATGGATCTAGGTTTTGTACAGGAAGATGGTCAGTGGAAAATCGACTATCAGACCTGCAAATCGGTCAGCGAAGGCGGATTCATCAAAGACGACTGATTCTGCTTTTCTTTCACTGCTACTGGGTAACGCACCTACACAGGTTCGTGTAAGTAACGCGAAAGCCGGCCCCTATGAGAGACACAGGCACTCCGACTTTCACTTCCCTTTCCTCCTTGGAGGTGGGCTTAGTGTCTAAGATACCTTGTGGGAGCAGAAATTTCAAATTTTGTATGTTAAACGCATAATTCTGTGTCTATTATGTCTATTTTCATCGGTTCTGTAAATGAAGTTGATTCTAGCTTAATTTCATTCAGTAATCCCAACATTTGGTCTGGGAGCCATAATCTTGCATCCTCAGCTCCAGGTTTGAAAGTTACACGAAGCTGATTGATAAATTGACGAGAATGCAAACCGCTGATAATCAGTTTGTCGTGAGCGTTCTGATGTTTTTCTCTCGATTCCATAATCAGTGAGTTGATATGATAGTGGAATTCCAAAAGTGGTAGCAATGTCTCAAAACATTTTCCCCGTGCTCGTTCAGCACGAGATAGGTCACCCATTGATGTTGTTACGACAACGTATTGGAATGGGAAATCCGTTAAGGCTTGTATGGAAGCTTGGTGCTGGATTTTCGTCATTTCACGCCAATGTAGCTTTGAAGAGTGTAACGGTTTGATTTCTTGTAGTTTGGCTCGTGTCGTTTCTTCTTCAAAATCGCAAAGACAAACTCCGAGCATGTAACGAGGTCGTGGAACGGCATGAGTGAGTATGCTTTCGTCTCCCCATGCTTTTAGTTCCAATAGATTGCTCCGTCTTTGCCTATTATTCGTGGCATGTTTAAAATATAAATCCGCAGATTGCTTCTTATTTTTAAAATAGCCTAATGATGGTGATTTATCCAAAGGAAACTAAAGAACTGTAGAAATTCAAGATTCTTGATAATACATAATGATAAAAGTAATGACTTAAGACAGAAGCGAAATACTTTTCAGAATATATCTAAAGTCATAATGGGAAAACGTGAGTAGGGGGGCTGATATTGTGACGCATAAGAAAAAATAAAACATCTAAAACGATGTGTCCAAAGAAGGGTACAGGCAATGGGAAAGAATATAAGGGGAATTATCGGTGCAGTGGCGGCGCTGCTTTGCGTCGGTAGTCTTGCGGGGTGTGGAGCCAAGAGTACAGAGCCGAGCGTGAGCGAGGTGGCAGACAGATTCTCGAAAATGGAAAAGTATAATGTCAACTCCGACGGAAGTGCAACCACTATCACTGCTTCCAAAGGCGGTACGCTTTATGTTCTTACCTATCGTGATGATTTGAAAAGCATGAAGGCCGAAGGCTGCACTGTCGACGGCAATCCCATGAAGGCAAGTACTGAAGATCTCAACTACCCAGATTCCAAGGGCAAGAATCTTTTCGCCTTCGCTCAGGCAAAGGTCGGGCAAAGCGGCGACCACAAACTCAGTTGCACCCAGACAGGAACTACCGAGCTAAAAGCATTGTTCGATACGAGCAAATAGAATTTGTTGGATTTTTTATAGCCAGTAAGTAACGCGAAAGCCGGCTCCTATGAGAGACACAGGCACTCCGGCTTTCACTTCCCTTTCCCCAGCGGGGTGGGCTACAGCTTTGAGTATACATGAATTGAATAATTGTTTTCGTTTTCAACCGGCAATATTGTGCGTCAGCCAGAGGGCTACGGCGTGGCTTAGGGTTTTGGCGCCAAGTTTGTTGCGAATGGTGCGTGTATGGGAGCGTATCGTGGCTGGGGTGACATTGAGTGACTCGGCGATTTCCTCATTGGTGAATCCTTCCGAGGTCTGCTGAAGGATCTGTATCTCTAGGTCGCTCAGGGAATCGAAGATATCGTTCTCTCCAGAGGAATCCGTTACGGTTCGGCAGGCGTCTTCGGGACGAAGAAACGATATGTCCGGTTCCGGCGAAAATGTGTCTCCGGCGGCGACATTACTGAGAGCCATGGCCATCTGTTGCATGTTTCCTTTGACCATGAACCCTTGTGCGCCCGCCTCTGAGAGCTGTTTGGCATACTTCTTCGGGCTGAACGAACTCATCGCCAGAATAGGTATCGCGCAACCTTCGTGACGGATATGGCGGCAGACCTCCATGCCGGTAGTACCGTCGAGTTCGACATCGGTGATGAAAAGCCGGGGACGCCATTGCTCATCAAGGCAACGGCGAATGGCTTCATCGGCACTGGTGGTGCTCCAAGCGATGACAAGACCCGGCAGCAGTCTGGGCAACACCGACGTGATTCGGTCCAGCGAAAGCTGATCGTTGTCCAAAACCCCTGTTTCCAACGTGCGATTCATGCCGTTCCTACCTTGCGCTTGCTGACGTAATCATTTTACAGTTTGCAGCGACGCGCCGTTTGCTGTACGGCAAGTTAGGGGATTCAGACAAACGAGTTACGGCGATGTTATAGAATCCGAAAGGAGGCAACAGAATCGTTGTTGCGTACCAGACAGGTTTTGGAGGGGGCGCATGTCGAAGATACTGAAGTGCATGAAGACTTCTCTGAAGCGGAGCCTCTCCATCTGGGCCGCGATATGTTGTCTTGTCATTTGTGCGGAAGCGCCCTTTTGGCATCCCCACGGTTTGTGGTCGTGGGCTTCGCTGACGGTCCAATTCCTGTTGAGCGCGGGCATCGCGTTTTTCCCAGTGCCAGCATGTATTATTCACATTCTGTTTTATGCCGTGATCGAAGCCTTGGGGTTGCCGGTTGCGCAATCCGCTATGGTCATGTTTCCAGTGGTTGGCCTGTTGGCATATTATGCGGTGCCGTTGTACGCAATTGGAGCGGTGTGTCTGCTTTCGGTTTCCAATATGCTTTTCAATTTCCACGAGCGTTATGAGGGCGCGGTCACCAGTGGTTTGGCGGTAGGCATGTTCTATCTTGCCGTAGCCGTTGTCGGCATCGTTCTCGCCAACAGAAGAGACACGATAGCCACGAAGGAGAAACTGTTCGAAGCGCAACGTGCGCAGCGAGAACTGGAAGAAATCAAAGGAAACCAGCGGCTTGCCAAGCAGATTCACGATTCGATAACGCAGGAAATCTCGGCTATCGCCATACAATCATGGCAATGGAAGGACGACGACGCGATTCCCGAAAAGCCGAAGAAAGCCATGGGCTCTATCTATGAGGCCTCGCAGGCAGCTCTCAATAATATGCATGACGTCATTGACGTTCTCAAATTGGAAGATCAATCCGATTCTCCTTTGCGAACCGAAGCAAAAAGCGATGATGGTTCTCGTTGCGTTGACGTGGAAGAGCGCATACGTGATCTGGTAGGCAAGGAACAGCAATCAATGAACAGGCTTGGTTACCATGGTCAATCTTTGGTGAATCATGCTGGGCAAAGAATTTCCATAGCGGAAGACAGGCTGAACGTCATCACTGATTGCATCCGTGAGCTTTACGCCAATATCATCCGGCATACCGTTCCTGGTAAAGACACGTTTGCCGTATCGGTAACGGTTGACGCTGGAAAGATCTCATTGACGGAGACGAACACCATTTCCGGCAAGGATATCGAAGACATTCCGCTCGCGCATGTGCGGCATGGCTTGGGTTTGAAAGCTCATCGGCGTGCGATCGAGAATATCGGGGGAGTGATGCGCTCGCGTGCGGATGACGACGGCTGGTTCATCCATATCGAGATACCGTTGGAAGAACAATAAGATTTCTGGTATCTGTTTATTTCGGCTTGCTTTACCCCCATTCATCCTGCATATTTGTGCATTCTTTTTTATCCGAACTGCACAAATGTGCAGGGTTTTGTTATTTTGTCTGTAAACAATTTTCCTGCGATATATCGTCATTCCAGTTCCCGCGAAAAGGCGGGGAGCAAGGAAAGGAAAGACGATGACGGGTTTGTCGGTCAGTCATCTGACGAAACGGTATCAAGGCAATGATTTTGATTCGTTGCATGATGTCAGTTTTGATGTCGGTAAAGGTGAGATTGTAGGTCTTGTCGGCAAAAACGGGGCAGGCAAGACGACGCTGATGAAAATGATCGCGAAAGCCCAGAAGCCTTCGGCGGGTACGGTGAGCTATAACGGTGTGGATGTGTTCAGTCGGGATCGCGTTCTGGAACCGTTCGGCATCATGATAGGAGCCATATTCCTGCCATATCTGAGTGTGGAGGACAATCTGTCCTTCTATCTCAAATTGCACAACAAGCCCAAATATGAATCGAATATCCGACCCACTCTCGAACTGGTCGATTTGTGGGGCAAGCGGAACAAGAAGCCAAGTGGGTTTTCATTCGGCATGAAACAACGGCTCGCGCTGGCGATGTGCATGGTCGATGAGCCGGAGTTCATGATTTTGGATGAGCCGTTCATCGGACTGGATCCTGATGGCGTGCACGAGCTCATCGGTGTACTCAAGCGTTGGGCCGCCGACCGTGATACCGCGATTCTCATTTCCAGCCATCAATTGGCGGAACTCGAAGCCATCTGCAAACGCTATCTGTTCCTTGAAAACGGCAAACTCACTCGTCAATTTGCCGGAACCGGCAACGAGCTCACCGTCATTCGTCTGCTGCGACCGCTGGATGATCCGCAGGATTTCAAAGATATGCATCCGCAGGTCGTCGCTGTTTCCGACGACGGCGTATCGCTGAACATCGACACCACCAAGGGTTCGTTGAACGATGTGCTCTCGGAATTGACCATTACCTGCGGAATTGTCGGTATCGATGTTCGGCATGACGGTCTCGGCACGCTTTTCGGAAAGGAATAACTTTTGACACGTCTTATCTTCAGAAACCTGATGCGAACCAAGGAAACCATCATCTTCCTCTGCTTCAGTCTGTTTCCAGTGCTGCTACCCATCGCCGCGCAATTCAATACGAAGTTCATGCAGTTTCGCGGGGAGAAAGGCTCGACCGACTGCCTTTCCTTCTTCGGTGCTGTCCTCAGCGTCAATTACCAGACCATCCTGCCCATGATCGTGCTGATTTACCTTGTCGTTTCCGTCTTTTATGTCGAGGCCCGCAACGGCACGTTGTTCCTTTATAAAGACATCAGCCGACGCAAAATTTTCATGGCGAAAGTGGCCGCTTTGGCTGGGGTTGTTACGGCGTACGTCGTTCTGATATTTATGGTCAGCACAGCTGTCTATTACCTTTACATGATTCATCAGCCGTATGCTTCGGGCACGTTCCTGCCGATCGACGCCGAAGCCGCCCAGAGCGCTGCCTTCGACATCGTTGGAACCATATTCGCCATGCTGCTGTGTGTGCTGGTGGCGTCCGTGGCTTCCCAACGTTTCGGTGTGGGTATCACGATGCTGATTGCCATCCTGTACATTCTTGTTTCGCAGATTGCTCCATTGCTCGATACCCTGCGTTATTTCCTGCCCAATGCATACAGCGCGCTCGTCGGCACCCTCGGATTTGCGCCGGCTATGGGTGCGGCGACAATTCTGTTCATTGTCTACAGTGCGGTGTTGCTGGCATGGGGCAACCACGCCTACAAGACGCTCGAGTACTGAGATTGCGCAAGTCCGACAGGACGATTGAGCGAACGGGACTCGAGACGCACATGCGATGAAAATCAAGAAAATGGCATCATAATCCTGATTTTCATCGCATAATCAAAGGGGTTACACCGGATTGAACGGTGTAACCCCTTTTGTATCGGTTGAGATGCTAAGCGTCGTCTCCGTTAGAAGCCTCTTACTTCACGGCGTTGAGCCACTGTTCCTTGGTGGCCTTTTCGGCCTCGAGCTTGGATTTCTTGGCCGGGTCGGACTCGGCGGCGATCTGGGAGTCGAGCTCATCGAGCTGGGCCTTCAACTGGGTCTCGAAGCTGGAGACACGGGCGTCGGCCTCGGGGTCGCTCTTCTTCCAAGCTGCTTCCTCGACGGCCTTGATTTTGTTGTCGACGGCGTCAAGGCGGCTTTCGATGCGATGCATGTCCTCACGGGGCACGTAACCGATCTGATCCCACTCGTCCTGGATGTCGGCCAGAGCCTGACGGGCCTTCTTGGCGGCCTTTTCGTCGGCGACCGGCACCAAAGCCTCGGCCTTCTTCAGGAGTTCTTCCTTCTTGGCGAGGTTGTCCTTCTCGTTGGAGCTCATCTGGTCACGGTCGGCCTGACGCGCGTTGAAGAAGACGTCGCAGGCTTCGCGGAACTTGGCCCACAGCTCGTCATCTTCTTTGCGTCCGGCGCGGCCGGCGGCCTTCCAACGGTCCATGAGCTCATTGAACTGGTGCGAGGTGGCGCCCCAGTCGGTGGAGTCCTTGATTTCGTTGGCTTCCTTGATGATTTCTTCCTTGACGCGCTTGGTCTCCTCGCGGGAGGCGTCGCGGGCCTGTGCCCACTTGCGGCGGTGCTGGTTGAAGGTGGTGCGGGCGGCGGAGAAACGCTTCCACAGCGCGTCGGCGGTCGGCTTGTCGATGCGGATGCTGGTGCGCTGGTGCTCCTGCCACTGTTTAAAGAGCGAACGGAACTTGTCGGCTGTGGAACGCCAATTCGTGTTCTCTCCCAGCGAATTTGCAAGTGCCTCGGCCTTCTCGACGATGGCGGTGCGCTCCTTGATGGCCTTCTCGAGCGCGGCCTTGCGAGCCTCAGCGAATTCGACTTTCTTGGCTTCTCCGGCCTTTTTCAGCTCTTCGTACTGTGCCTTGAGTGCGGCGATGTCGCCGACAATGGCCGGGCTGGCGGTTTCCTCGCCGAGCGATTTGATGGACTCGTCAATCTCGTGAGGCTTGATGTTCGCGGCCTTCAGGCGGGTGGCGAACAGGTCGAGCTTGGCCTTGAGGTCGAGATAGCGACGTGCGTAAAGTGTCAGTGCTTCTTCGTTGGTGGCACCCGGGAATTCGCCGACCTCGCGTTCGGTCTCGCCTTCCTTGACATAGACGGTGCCCTTCTCATCGACACGGCCAAAGGCTTCAGCGGCCTTGACATCGGCTTCGGAGTAAGTATGAGCAGGTGCTGCCACCGGGTGCTTCGCCGGTTTCTTGGCAAAAGCTAAGGGGGAGGGGATATGCGGTTTCGGTGCAGGCTTGGCAGGTGCGGCAGGTGCTGCCGGGGCAGGCGTTGCAGCTGCCGGTGCGGGAGCAGTCGGCGTGTCGTTGGCCTTCGGCGCTTGCGTTTGCGCGGTCACAGCCGTTTCTTCAGCCTTTGGCGCTTGAGGCTCTGCCGGTGCGACCGGAGCTGCCGTCTCGGCCGGTTTGGACGTGGCGCTGGCCTGTGCGTCCGCGGCAGGCTGCGCTGCCTGTGCGTTGGATTCATTGGTGTTTTGGGGTTCAGTGACTTGTTCGTCGGCCATGGCCAGCTCCTTGAGAGTCTTCGTGTAACAGGTGTTGCAGAGGACGAGACGAACGCCTCATTTTTCCACAACACCACTTATTATAGGGAGTTATGGCAAAAGGCGCATCAATATCAGGATTTCCGGAATGGCTACCCCAGGAAAGGGTGGTCGAACAACGTGTCATCGACACGGTCCGCAGGGTTTTCGAACTCAACGGATTCATCGGCATCGAGACCAGAGCGGTGGAGGAAGGTTCGAGTCTTCTGAAGAAAGGCGAGACCAGCAAAGAGATTTATCTCCTGTCGCGTCTGCAGGAGGTCGGCCACGAATCCGACACGCCCATCGAGCATCGTCTTGGCCTGCACTTTGATTTGACGGTTCCGCTGAGCCGTTACGTGGTTGAGCATTCCGGCCAGCTTGTCTTTCCGTTCAAGCGCTGGCAGATCCAGAAGGTCTGGCGCGGCGAGCGTCCGCAGGAAGGCCGTTTCCGCGAATTCGTCCAGGCCGATATCGACGTGATTGGCAATGGCGAGCTGGAGGATCATTACGAGGTCGAGTTGCCGTTGGTCATGGTGCAGGCGCTCGAGGAATTGCGTCAATTTGGCCTTCCGAAGGCCACCGTGCACGCCAACAACCGCAAGCTTTCCGAAGGGTTCTATCGTGGACTTGGTCTGACCGACATCGAAGGTGTATTGCGCGAGATCGACAAACTCGATAAAATCGGTGCCGACGAAGTGGTCAAGCTTCTGGTCAGTGAATGCGGAGCGAACGAGGCTCAGGCACGCGCCTGCCTCGAACTTGCGGAACTCACTGCAAAAGACGGCAAGGAACTGCTTGAGAAGTTCAACGAACTGTGTGCCAAGCACGATATTTCGCAGGATAGTGACTCTTACAAACTTGCCCGCGAAGGCCTTGACACGCTGGCAATGATTGTCGACGAAGCGGCCATTACACGCCCCGGTTCCGTCATTGCGGATCTGAAGATCGCTCGTGGTCTTGATTACTACACGGGTTCCGTCTACGAAACGTTCCTCGATGGTGCCGATCAGCTTGGTTCCATCTGCTCCGGCGGACGATACGACAATCTCGCTTCGCAAGGCAATCGCAAGTACCCGGGTGTCGGTCTGTCCATTGGTCTTTCCCGTTTGGTTTCTTATATGCTGCACACCGCCGGTGCACACGCTTCCCGTGTTTCGCCTGCGGCCGTGATGGTGGCTGTCTGGAACGAAGATGATCGTTTGGATTGCAACCACATCGCCGCTGCCCTGCGCAAGCGCGGCATCGCTGCCGACGTGGCCCCGAAGGCCGCGAAGCTCGGCAAACAGATCAAATACGCCGACAAACTGGGCATCCCGTATGTCTGGTTCCCAGCCGACGCATCCGGCGACGGCGAGGGAAGCGACCATGACGAGGTGAAGAACATCATCACCGGCGAGCAGGTTCCCGCCGATGTCAAGTCATGGCAACCCGATACTGTGTATGCTCAGCAAACCGTCTCTTTGGACAAGTAAAAGAGCGCGGATTTTCGCGGTTTTCGAGCGGTTAGTAGATAAGGAATAGAGGGAGCATGAGCCAGACGGCTTATAGAACACACCATGCCACTGAAGTGACCGAGGAACTGATCGGCCAGAAGGTAACCCTTGCGGGCTGGGTCGACCGCAGGCGCGATCACGGCGGCGTCGCCTTCATCGACTTGCGCGACAGCACCGGACTGGTACAGATCGTCATCTACGATGAGGAGATCGCCCGCCCGCTGCGCAGCGAGTTCGTGGTACAGGTCGTCGGCGAGGTGCGTGAGCGCCCGGACGGCAATGAGAACGAGCACCTCTCCACCGGCAAGGTCGAGGTCGTGGTCGAAAGCCTCAAGGTGCTGGCCAAGTCCGACGCGCTGCCCTTCCAGGTCTCGACGGCCCTCGAGAACGAGGCTGAGAACAAGCTGCCGGGCGAGGATGTGCGTTTGAAGTACCGTTACCTCGACCTGCGCCGCCCTTCCATGCAGAAGAACCTGAAGCTGCGCAGCGACATGACCCGTGCGGCGCGCCATGCGCTGGAGGATATGGATTTCACCGAAGTGGAGACCCCGACGTTCATCAAGTCCACGCCTGAAGGCGCGCGCGACTTCGTGGTGCCGGCCCGCTTGGTGCCCGGTTCCTGGTATGCACTGCCGCAGTCACCGCAGCTTTTGAAGCAGCTGTTGATGGTGGGCGGTGTCGAGCGCTACTTCCAGCTTGCACGTTGCTATCGCGACGAGGATTTCCGCGCCGACCGCCAGCCCGAATTCACCCAGCTCGATATGGAAATGAGCTACGTGGACCAGGAAGATGTCATGGCCATGGCCGAGAAGGTCATCGCCGCCATCTGGAAGACCCAGGGCTACGACGTCAAGCTGCCGATTGACCGCATCACCTGGCAGGACGCCATGGACAAGTATGGTTCCGACAAGCCTGACCTGCGCTTCGGCAACCCGATCGTCGAGCTTACCGATTACTTCAAGAACACGCCGTTCCGCGTCTTCCAGGCGCCGTACGTTGGTGCCGTTGTCTTCGAAGGTGGAGCCGATACGCCACGTCGTCAGTTCGACGCATGGCAGGAATGGGCGCGCCAGCGCGGGGCTAAGGGCCTTGCCTATGTGCAGTTCACCGGCGACGGAACCCTTAAGGGTCCTGTGGCCAAGAATCTTTCCGATGAGGAACGCAACGGACTCAAAGAGGCCGTGGGCGCCAAGGACGGGGACGCGGTGTTCTTCGCTGCCGGTAGCCGTGAGTCCTCGCAGCTGCTGCTCGGCGCCGCTCGCGTTGAGATCGCGCGTCGCGCAGGCCTGCTCGACCCGAAGAAGTTCGCCTTCACATGGGTGGTCGACTTCCCGCTCTTCAAGCGCACCGACGACCCGGATGACGACGATGTGGCCGTGGGCCATTCCAAGTGGACCTCCATGCATCACCCGTTCACGATGCCGAGCGCTGACTGGATTGACAAGTTCGACAAGGACCCGGAGCACGCCATGAGCGACTCCTACGACATCGTCTGCAACGGCGAGGAAATGGGCGGCGGCTCGGTGCGTATCCACCGCAACGATATCCAGGAGCGTGTGCTCGACGTGCTCGGCATCGGCGAGGAGGAAGCTCAGGAGAAGTTCGGCTTCCTGCTCGAAGCGTTCAAGTACGGCGCACCACCTCACGCGGGCATCGCGCTCGGCTGGGACCGTACGGTCTCCATCCTCGCAGGTGCGGATACGATTCGCGACGTCATCGCCTTCCCGAAGGCCGGCGGCGGCCGCGATCCGCTTACCGGCGCCCCGGCTCCGATTTCGGATGCCCAGCGTGCCGAAACCGGTGTCGACTACGACCCGGAAGAGGATAAGGACTAGCTTGGTTTCTTGGATTTTCTGAGAGACTGAATAAACGTCTGAAATGTGTCCAGTTCATTTTCGAGCTGGACACATTTGTATGTCGGGTAACTGATAGTTTTGAATGATCCAGCGTATTGTGAGATAACCAATGCCGCTTTCGCAAAGATCAAGAAATTTGTGTTGAAAATATTCTGATATAACGAATAATCTTAGATAATCCCAAATAATGCATGTACAGCATTGATTGCTGATATTCCTCAATAATTTCGCTGGTAACTATGTGGTAACAGTGTGCAGTTATACTGCTTTCCATGTCTGATACCAAAGAAACTACTATGAAAACGCGCGAAAACAGCGCGTCGGACCTGACGATGGACGAGAGCCATCCGTTGGTCGAGCTCTCGCACGTCGAGAAACATTATGGCAAGCTCCATGTCCTGAAAGACATCAATCTCAAGGTCAACAAGGGCGAAGTCCTCGTCGTTGTAGGGCCTTCCGGCTCCGGCAAATCCACGATGTGCCGCACCATCAATCGCCTCGAAACCATCGATTCCGGCACCATCCGCATCGACGGCCAGCCTCTGCCGCAGGAAGGCAAGGATCTGGCCAATCTTCGTGCCGAGGTTGGTATGGTCTTCCAGCAGTTCAATCTTTTCGCCAACAAGACCATTCTGCAAAACGTCACGCTCGCGCCGATCAAGGTGCGCCATATGGACAAGAAGGACGCCGACGACCTTGGCATGGATCTTCTCGCCCGGGTCGGTGTGGAGAGCCAGGCCAACAAGATGCCATCCCAGCTTTCCGGCGGCCAGCAGCAACGCGTAGCCATCGCCCGTGCACTGGCGATGCAGCCCAAGATCATGCTCTTCGACGAGCCCACCAGCGCCCTCGATCCGGAAATGGTCAACGAGGTGCTCGACGTCATGATCAAGCTCGCCAGTGAGGGCATGACGATGATCTGCGTGACCCACGAGATGGGCTTCGCGCGCAAGGCGGCCGACCACATCGTCTTCATGGCCGACGGCCGGATTCTGGAAAAGGGAACGCCCGACGAGTTCTTCGACCACCCGAAGACCGAACGTGCCAAGGACTTCCTCTCCAAGATTCTTACGCACTGACTTCCTAGGCGTGCGCGCTCGGTAATATCGGATTTTCATACGAATTTGCCGATGAATAATCGCGGCGCACGTTTTAACAGCAACAAGAGAACATCGATCGTTAATCCGCTCAACAGCGAATGGGGAAGTATCGGGAAAGCAAAAAGTCTATGAAACCATCATTCAACCATCTTTCGCGCATCTGGCGCAGGGTCCTTGCGGCTTTCTGTGCTTTGGCCTGCGTGTTCACCGTGGCCGCGTGTGGCTCGGGCAATGAGGCGGGCAAGATCCGCATCGGCATCAAATTCGACCAGCCGGGCGTCGGCTTCAAAAAATCCGGCACCTACGTCGGTTTCGACGTGGACGTGGCGCGTTACATCGCCCGCAAACTCGGCTACTCCGACGACGAGATCGTCTGGAAGGAAGCGCCGAGCAAACAGCGTGAGGCCATGCTGCAGAACGGCGATGTCGACATGATCGTCGCCAGTTATTCCATCACCGACGAGCGCAAGAAGGCCGTCACGTTCGCCGGGCCGTATTTCGTGGCCGGGCAGGACCTGATGGTTCGCAAGGAC
Source organism: Bifidobacterium sp. ESL0728 (assembly GCF_029392015.1). NCBI lineage: Bacteria > Bacillati > Actinomycetota > Actinomycetes > Bifidobacteriales > Bifidobacteriaceae > Bifidobacterium > Bifidobacterium sp. ESL0728. Next base: position 1,457,942 of record NZ_CP113925.1, on the reverse strand, counting down.
GACCATGAGATTACCGGGCCCGACAGCCTCAACGGCAAGCGCCTCTGCTCGGTGACCGGTTCGACATCGGCAGAAGTGGTCAAGCAGAAATTCTCGTCCAAAGTGCAGCTGATGGAGCAGCCCGGGTATGCGGAATGTGCAACGGCGCTGTTCAGCGGCATTGTCGACGCGGTGACCACCGACGATATCATTCTGGCCGGCCTCGCCTCCAACGCCCACGGCAAGCTGCGTTTGATCGGCAAACCGTTCACCCAGGAATATTACGGTGTCGGCGTCAAGAAGGGCAATGTGAAATTCGCCAAGAAGATCGACAAAGCCATCGCCCAGATGGAAAAGGACGGTTCATGGCAGCGTTATATCAATGACAATACGCGTGGAGTGAAATATAAGCCGAATATGAAATACAATCCGCCGAAGCCGGACCTCGGAGAGACGGGAGCCGCGAAATGAATGAATTCCTGCAATTGTTCAGCCAATACAACGTGCCGGGAGCGTTCCTCGTCAACATCGAGCTGACACTCTGGTCCGCGCTGTTTTCACTGATATTGGGCGTCATCCTGCTGATGATGCGCATCTCGCCGATTTCTTCGCTGCGTACTGTGGCGGGTGCCTACGTCGAGTTTTTCAAGAACATGCCGTTGACCATCATCATGGTCTTTATGGTGCTCGGCGCCTTCGCTCAGTTGAAACTCACGTTTTCAAATTCGTTCGCCACGAACTTCTTCTGGCTTGCGGTAACCGGCCTGTCGCTTTATACGGCGGCCTTCGTCTGCGAATCCCTGCGTTCCGGTATCAACACCGTCCCGCTCGGGCAGGCCGAAGCCGCACGCGCGCTGGGGCTCAATTTCATGCAGTCTGCCACACAGATCATTCTGCCGCAGGCATTCCGTGGTTCCGTCGCGCCTCTGGGCAACACATTGATTGCGCTTTTGAAAAACTCGACTGTTGCGGCCGCGGCATCGGTGGCCACCGAAACATCCAGCCTGATGAGCGAGATGATCGAGTTCCATGCGAACTCGATCATCGCCATCTTCCTGATTTTCGCGTTCGGCTACGTGATCCTGATCATTCCCATCGGGGCGCTGACGACGTTCCTTTCCAACAAGCTTGCAGTACAGAGGTGAACGCATGAGCAAGAACAACAATGAATCGTCCGTGCTCTTCGATGAGCCGGGGCCGAAAGGCAAACGCAACATTCGTATCGCCAACTGGATTGGCGGCATCCTGGTCGCCGTTCTCGTAGTGCTTATTCTCATGCGTCTGCACAACCCGCCGGACGGCGAGAACCAGCTCGACTGGGAGCTTTGGAAGCCTGCGCTTGACGGCGAGGCTTGGACGGACTTCTATCTGCCGGGGCTTTGGATGACCCTCAAAGCGGCCGTGTTGGCGGTAATCGGCTCGGTTGTTTTCGGTCTGATCTTCGGTGTCGGCAGGTTGCTGCCCAGCAGGATCGTACGAGGGGTTTCCGGCGTCATCGTCGAATTCTGCCGCGCGGTACCGGTGCTGATGTTCATGATTTTCTTCTGGAGGCTGTTCTCCTTCATGGGCATCCAAAGTGCCTCGTATTGGGCTGTCGTCCTTGGTCTGATTCTCTACAACGGCTCCGTTGTCGCGGAACTCGTACGAAGCGGCGTGGGCAACCTGCCGGGCGGCCAGCGTGAGGCCTCGTTGGCCCTAGGTTTGACCACCACGCAGTCGCTGATGCAGATCGAAGTACCACAGGCCATCTACGCCATGCTGCCCGCAGCGGTGACCCAGCTGGTCGTGGTCCTGAAGGACACGGCGCTCGGTTCAATCATCATGTACACCGACCTGTTGCAGGAATCACGCCGTTTGGGCTCGATGTACTTCAACATCCTACAGACGTTGGTGGTTGCCGGTGTGGTCTACTTCATCGTCTGCGCGCTGCTCTCTAAGCTTGCCGAATGGCTGCCGAGCCGTATGCAGGCCCGTACTGCCGCCCCGGCTGAGCCGGAGCCGGTGGCACCGATCGCCATCATGGATGCCTCGAATGTCAACCAGATCGCTGTCGCCAAGGAGCTGGGCGAGGACCGCTACGGCGGTGCTCCCGGCCAGTACCACATCCATCATCGTGGCACCAACGCTTCCGTGCATCACTGGCGGGAAACCCGCTACATGCAGGGTTACGATGCTACGCACCCTGACAGCGCCGGGAAGCGTGACCATGTCGAGTTTCCCGACATCCCGCATCCACATCGCAAGGCTCATCCGCATGGAGATAAGCCTGAAAATCGTGAGGATAAGTAGTTTGTCGATATGAGTGCTGGAATGGTGACTATTGATTTTTCAGTGGTCACCATTTTTTATATCTTACTTTTCGTAGTTGGCCGTGGAGCGGGGAGATATACAATGTTCAGACATCCTCCAGGCCGGTAGGCCGAGCTTTATGTCTGAACATCGCATATCTCCCCACTCCACTCGTTTCGTAAAATTGGTTTGTTGCATGAATTGTTTAGAAGTTAGCTCTTCGGTGTTGAAATAAAATGAAGAGTAGCGAGCGGACGATAGAGTTGGGGTTATGACACAGAGTTTAGGGGAGTTGGCGCCTAGCTGGGATGGCAGCGGGGACGAGAAACGCAATATCGATGCCGACGAGATTTATGACAGGTTCTTTGAGTGGGTGAAAGATGTCAAGGGCATCGATCCCTGGCCGCACCAGGAAGAGGCGGTCATGGACCTTTTGGCCGGCGACCATGTCATTCTGAGCACGCCGACCGGTTCCGGCAAGTCGCTGGTGGCTCTGGGCATGCATTTCGCGGCGTTGTGCACCGGGCGACGTTCGTATTACACAGCGCCCATCAAGGCGTTGGTTTCCGAGAAATTCTTCGATCTGGTCGAAGCTTTTGGCCGCGATAATGTTGGCATGATTACTGGCGATACCAGCATCAATTCCGATGCGCCGATCATCTGCTGCACCGCTGAGATTCTGGCCAACCAAGCGTTGCGCGAGGGAATAAACGCTGATATTGGCTGCGTGGCGATGGACGAGTTCCATTATTACGGGGACGCCGATCGCGGGTGGGCCTGGCAGGTGCCACTGCTGACGTTGCCGAAAACTCAATTTCTTCTGATGAGTGCGACGCTCGGCAATGTCAATGCCATCGCAGACAAACTCGAGGATATGACCCGACGTGATGTGGACGTTATCGACGATGCGCCGAGGCCGGTTCCATTGAGCTACGAATATACCGATAAACAGCTTGCCGGCACTGTCGAACTGCTCTTCAATCGTGGCGATACCCCTATCTATGTCGTTCATTTTTCGCAGGATGCGGCGCTGGAAACCGCGCAGGCGCTCGCCAGCACCGGCGTTTCCAGCAAGGAACAGCGCAAGGCCATCACCGAAGCCATCAAGGGTACGCGCTTCAGCACGGCGTTCGGCAAGATCCTACAACGGCTGTTGCGTACCGGCGTCGGCATTCATCACGCAGGTATGCTGCCGCGCTACCGGCGCCTGGTCGAACAACTGGCCCAGCAAGGGCTGTTGCCGGTCATCTGTGGAACCGATACGCTTGGCGTGGGTATCAACGTGCCGATTCATTCCGTTGTCTTGACCCAGCTCACCAAATTCGATGGGTTCAAGATGCGAAGGCTGCGTGCCCGTGAATTCCATCAGATCGCCGGACGTGCCGGACGCATGGGCTTCGACACCGAAGGGTTGGTGGTGGCCGAGGCCCCCGAATTCGAGATTGAAAACGCGCGGGCCATTGCCAAGGCCAACGGCGACCCGAAGAAGCTCAAGAAAATCAAGCGCAAGAAGCCACAGGAGGGCTTCGTCACCTGGAACGAAGGTACGTTCGACAAACTCATCGAAGCCGCGCCGGAGACGCTGATGCCGCATATGAAAATCAGCCATTCCATGGTCTTGAACGAAGTGGCGCAGGGCGGCGACGCACGAGCCCGTATCGACAAGCTTATCGACGATTCCTCGCAGACCCCGGAACAGAAAGAGTATCTGCACGAGCGGGCCGACGAGATCTTCCAGACCATGTTCGACTCGTCTTTCATCGAGGCCGAGGACAATGGTCGCGGTGGCAAGGATTACTTCCTGGCCGTCGATGTACCGGACAATTTCGCGCTCGACCAGCCGCTTTCGCCGTTTCTTTTGGCAGCGCTGGAACTGCTCGACCCGGAATCCGACACCTACGCGCTCGACGTCATTTCGATGGTCGAAGCGACGCTCGAAGATCCGAAGCAGGTTTTGAAAGCCCAACAACGGCAGGCGCGCGACAAAGCGATGGCCGAGATGAAGGCCGATGGACTTGACTACGACGAACGAATCGACAAGCTGCAGGAGGTCACTTGGCCGAAGCCGCTCGAGGAAATGCTTGACGCCGCTTTCGATGAATACCGCCACGACGTGCCGTGGGCCAATGACTACGAGTTGAGCCCCAAATCCGTGGTGCGCGACATGGTGGAGACGGCCAGTGATTTCACCGGCTACATCGCCCGTTACAACATCGCGCGGAGCGAAGGCACGCTTCTGCGCTACCTTTCCGACGCCTACCGATCGCTCGCCCGTACCGTTCCTGTCGAGAAACGCAACGACGAACTGGAAGACATCATCTCATGGCTGCGTGTGGTCGTGCGTTCCGTCGATTCCAGCCTCGTAGACGAATGGGAAAACGCTGGTAGTGAGACGGCAGCTGACGCCGAAAGCGCTGGGCTTACTGCTGCTGCACCTGGTGGCAAGGCTGCCGTGGTAGAGGATAGGCGAGGCCTGATCGTGCTCATCCGCAACGCCATGTTCCGCCGCATCCAGCTTATGGATCAGGACAGGCCGGAGGAGCTTGGCGCGCTCGATAAGGACTGGGGCTACGGCGTGCACGAATGGGAGGACGCGCTCGACGATTACTACGACGAGCACGAGTATGTAGGCATCGACCAGAAGGCCCGTAGCGGCGATCTTTTCATCTTGGATGATCGAAACGAGGCCAAGGAGCATACGTGGAAGGTGCGGCAGATCATCGACGATTCCGACGGTGACTATGATTGGGCCATCACCGGCACCGTCGATCTCGACGCCACGCAGGAAAGCGGCGAGGTGGTCTTCGTGGATTACCGCGTCAGCAACGACGGACTTGACTGAATTTTAGCTACCTTTGTTTCTGGATTCTTGCGTTTGGCGGCTCGGCTCAATTCCATGATGAAAACAATTTGACGGCAGGCCGACGTATGGTCCGGCCTGTGCTGGTTCATGAGTTGATTTGGATTCGGAATAGGTAAACTTGAACGATATCAACTGTTCGAACGGATATACGAACAAATGTTCGAATGATGGGGTAAGGTGAAGGTATGACCGAAGATCTGTTCAGCGCCGCCGATGCGCCCGAAGACGTGACCCGCCCGCTTGCCGTGCGGATGCGGCCGACGACGCTCGATGAGGTCGTGGGGCAGCACCAGGTGTTGGGTGAAGGTTCCCCTTTGCGCAGACTTGCCAGCCCTGCGTCGAAAGGATCATTGACCGCGCCGAGCTCGATTATCCTGTTCGGTCCTCCGGGGGTCGGTAAGACCACGCTGGCCTATATCGTCGCGCAGCAATCCGGACGTGATTTCGAGGAGCTTTCCGCCGTCACCTCCGGCGTCAAGGATGTGCGTGCCGTGCTGGAACGTGCCCACGAACGGTTGGTGACACAAGGGCGCGAGACGGTGCTGTTCATCGACGAGGTGCACCGCTTCTCCAAATCCCAGCAGGACGCGTTGCTTCCGAGCGTCGAGAACCGCGATGTCACCTTCATCGGGGCGACCACGGAGAACCCGAGTTTCTCCATCAACAAGCCGTTGCTGAGCCGGTCGGTGGTCGTGAAGCTCGAATCACTGGAACCCGACGACCTGAAAACGTTGATTACCCGTGCGCTGGAAAGTGAACACGGTCTCAAGGGCGAAGTCAAGGCAACCGATGAAGCGGTCAATGAGATCATCCGTATGGCCGGAGGAGACGGACGCAAGACTCTGACCATTCTCGAGGCTGCGGCGGGTGCCGTCACCGGCGACAAAGAACGCAAGAAGGGCGCTCGCAAGCCAATCATCACCCCCGATATTGTCTCGAAGGTCATGGATTCGGCCACCGTGCGTTACGACAAGGACGGTGACGACCATTACGATGTCGCCTCCGCCTTCATCAAATCGATGAGGGGCTCGGACCCGGACGCCGCGTTGCACTATCTGGCGCGGATGTTGCGGGCGGGGGAGGATCCGCGTTTCATCGCTCGCCGTATCATGATTGCCTCGGCCGAGGAAGTCGGCATGGCCGCTCCTCAGATTTTGCAACTCACCGTCGCTGCGGCACAGGCGGTGGCCATGGTCGGCATGCCCGAGGCGCGGATCATCCTTTCCGAGGCGGTCATCGCCGTGGCCACGGCTCCCAAGTCGAATGCCAGCTACAATGCCATCAATCAGGCGCTTGCCGATGTGGATGCCGGCATGATCGGCCAGGTGCCGTTGTGGCTGAGAAACGCGCCGACCAAGCTGATGAAGGACTGGGGCAACAAGGACGGCTATATCTACGCGCACGACGTACCGGGAGCCATTGCCACACAGCAATACATGCCAGACGAGCTGGTAGGGCATGAATATTATCATCCCAACGACCGTGGCTACGAGCGTGAGGTCGGGCCGAGGCTGGAGAGGATTCGCGAGATTCTTCATGGGGATGCTGCCAAAAGACGAAAAGAACCAGGTGACAATTCCGGCTGAAGTCGAGACAAATAATCAAAAAACGATTAAGATTATTGAAGAATAATTCATATCGTCATTGATAAGGAGTGGCCATGACAGGGGAAACAAGCAAGGTTAAGAAACTTATCGTCAACTGCATACCCGTTGACGGACAGGACAGGCAGCGGTTCATCGAGGCTGCGGGCGATGTGCCCATTGAATTCTGCGGTGATCCTGAACATTATGGCGACATGAAGGTGAAAGCGCAGATTCCTGAGGAGCTGCGCGGAAAAGCAACGGCGGTGCTGGGCAATTTCGACCCGGCCATCGCCGACCAATTCACCAGTCTCGAGTGGTTGCAGACCTGGAGTGCGGGTGTCGATGCCTATATCAAGCCGGGTTTGTTGCCGGAAGGCGTGAAGATTACCAGCGCCACAGGCGCCTATGGCCAATCCGTAGGCGAACACATGATTGCCATGATGTGGGCGCTGATGAAGAACTTTACACTTTATGTTCGCGATCAGTCGGCGCATCAATGGAAGGACGAGGGGACGGTACTCAGCCCGAACGGTGCGACTGCCTTGGTCATCGGCACCGGCGACATCGGATCGCATTTCGCGGGCCTTGCCAAGGGCGCGGGGATGCATACTGTCGGCGTGCGTCGCAGTGCCGACAAGCCCGTCGATGGTATCGATGAGATGCATGGATTCGATGAGTTGGATGCACTGTTGCCGCAGGCCGATGTAGCCGCGCTTTCATTGCCGAGGGCCGCCGATACCCACCACCTTATGGACGCGCGCAGGCTTGCCCTGCTCAAGAAAGATGCCATCGTCATCAACGGCGGGCGTGGCGATGCGGTAGATGACGATGCTCTGGCCGATGCCTTGAATCGCCATATCATTCGAGGCGCAGGACTTGATGTTTTCGAAACGGAGCCGTTGCCCGAGTCTCATCCGCTTTGGGACGCACCGCGTTGCATCATGACCCCGCATGTCGCCGGCGGCAGCCATCTGGCCAGCAACGATGCCCATATCGTCGATATCGCTGTAGCCAACGTGCGCCGTTACGTCAACGGCGAGCCTCTCAAGGACAATGCGCATCGCTGAGTCCCTCTTGGATTTTCCTTTTCCTTGTAACGTTTGGATGTGGATTCCATTTGTCGCTATGATTTGATGATTGTGATACATCGGATTTGGCGATCGATATGGATCCCATATTAGTCAACTACAGAAAATCCGCCCCCAACAAATGTATCGGGGGCGGATTTCCTGGTTTTGCTCTAAACGAATCGGATTTTACTTGTAAGCCTCATCCAGCTGGGCTTCCATCTCTTCGAAGCGATCGACCCGGGGATGGAAGATCGGGTGGCCAGCTGCGACCACAAGCAGTGGCTTTTCGAGGGTGCGCAGATTGTCGACCGGGTTTTCTTCAAGTACCAGCAGATCGGCGGACTTGCCCACTTCCAACGAACCGGTGACTTCGCTTAAGCCAAGGATTTCGGCGGTGACCTGCGTGCCGGCGTGGAATGCTTCGGCAGGGGTGAATCCGGCGAAACGAACCAGCAACGCCATCTCGCGCCAGGTGCCGTACTGCGGCACGAAGGGCATTGCGGAGTCAGTGCCGACGCCGACCTTGATGCCGGCTTCGTGCGCCTGCTTCGCGCCGTTGACCATGCCCTCGATCACGGGCACTGAATTCTCCATCTGGATGTCGGTCATATTGAGTGTTTCCTGCGAAAGGTATTTCATCGGCAGACCCGCGGAAAGTGTGGGTTCCAATGCGCTGAAACCGCGCAGCGAGTTCGGGTTGTTCAGGAAGAGTTCGGTCAGCTCGTCGTCCAGCGTGCAACCGTGCTCGATGGTGTCGACGCCGGCTTTCAGGGCACGGCGAACTCCTTCCTCGCTTTGCGCATGGGCGGCGACGATGATGTCGTTGGCATGCGCGGCCTCACAGATGGCGCGCATCTGTTCGACCGTCATTTGCGGGGCGCCGGCCTCGCCAAGCACCTGAGAATCGGTGACGCCACCGGTGGCCGCGATTTTCAACGCATTGACGCCATGGTCGATGCTGTATTCGGCTTCGCTGCGGGCTTCCTCGGGAGTCGAGCTTTCCATGGCGACCAGCGGTGCGCCGTGGCCGTCGGGAATCGCGAGCATCGGGCCGGAGGCCATGATGCGCGGGCCGACCATCTTTCCTGAGTTGATTCGGTCACGAATGGCGATGACTTCATAGCCGACGTCGCCGACGGTGCGGATCGTGGTGACTCCAGAGTTCAGCAGCGTCATGATGTTGGACTTGCTGGTCTCGTACATGAAGAGCTTGCCTGGGGCGGAATGCATGATTTTCGCGGTTTTGCGCTGGCCTTCGGGAGTGCTGCCCTTGGGGTCGAGCGGCTTGCCTTGCGAGAAGGTATGGGTATGGCCGTTGATCATGCCGGGGGAGACGAATTTGCCGGTGCCGTCGAGGCGGTGGTAGCCAGGAGGTACTATGACCGCGTTTGAGGGCCCGAGTTTGCGAATCTTGCCCAGGCCGTCGACCACGACGGTAGTGTCGTTTAAGACGCGACCATCCTCGTCGCCGGTGGCTACACTGGCGTGTTCGATGGCGAATGGTTCTATCGCGGTGTTACGTGGTGCGTGCATATCGTCTCCTTGATAGGCAAAACAGTTTGAGATGAAGCTCAATCCCACTCTATCAGGATTTGGTAAATAACGTCGCGAAAGAGATGAATTTGTCCCTCGTTTTGTTGCTGTCGCACGAAGATTTTATGGAATTTGTCTATAACCTCACCACCGAAAGAATCCCGGTTTTAAGACTCAGCAGCACCGCAAGATAGAGTGCGCACAGGATGACGAAGACCACATCCTTGCCCCTGATGCGCATGGCATGCCAGTGGGTGCGATGAATGCCTTCCTCATAGCTGCGAGCGTCAAGCGCGAGCGAAAGGTTGTCCGAATGGCGCAGCGCGCCGGCGAAGATCGGGACGATGATGGCGACTATCGCCTTGATTCGTTTGGTGGGGGAGCCGGTTTCGATGCTGCCGCCACGTGCCGCCTGCGCGTCCATGATGTTGTGCGCCTCGTCGGCCAGTGTCGGCAGGAAACGGAGTGCGAGGCTCATCACCAAAGCCAGTTCCTGGGTATGCAAGCCCAGTCGGCGCAGCGGGGAAAGCAGGGAGCCGAATCCGTCGGTCAGTGCCGTGGGTGTGGTGGTCTGCAGCAGGATGATACCCAGCAGAATGACCAGTCCGAAACGGCAGGTATAGAGTACCGCGGCCATCACGCCTTCGTCGGTGATCGGGAAATTCCAGAAAGTCACCAGAGGTTTGCCGGTACGCACGAAGAGCATGTTGATGATACCCATCACCAAAAGCAATACCAAAAATCCGCGCATCGAACGGAACAGACGTTTCGGGCCAAGTTTCGCAGCGGCCGCAAGAACGATGACCATCAGCGCGGTCAGGCCGAGTTGTGGCAGGGAACTGACCATGAACGACGTGAACATCAGCACAAGGAACACGACCAGTTTCACTCTCGGGTCAAGACGTTCGATGATGCTCGTTTGCTGGGTGGTTTTGGAGATGTTGGCATTATCTGCGGATTGCCTGCTGCGCTCGGATTGGCGGACGCCGGTTGATCGGTTACCGTTGTCGGCTGCTGCTTCGTGCGTGCCGGTTGATCGAGGCTTGTCGGTGGATTGCTTGTTTAGGTTGGCTTTAGAGGTGCCTTTGGATGATTCCTGATGTTCATTGATCGAAGAATGTTCCACGGCATCTTCGCGTTGTCCGTCTTCGTTTGATTCCGACGTTTGTTGTGCGGTTTCGTTCCGATTGGAATTATCGGTTACGTTGTTTCCGTCATTACCATCATCGAATGGTTTGCCGAGAGTGATGACACGGTCGGCCAGCTGACGTGCCTGACGTCGGGAATGGGTGATGAGGACTATCGTCACGCCGTGCGCGTTGAGGGTACGGACGAGTGCGTAGATGCGCTCGCTGGCCGTCGCGTCGAGTCCGGCGGTCGGTTCGTCCAAAATAAGAATACGTGGGTCGCAGGCGATGATGCCGGCGATGGCGGCGAGTCGCTGCTGCCCGCCCGAAAGCGAGAAGGGGGAACGTTCGGCGAGTTCGCTGATACCGAGCAAAGCCAATGCCCGGTCTACTCGCTGGTCGACCACCTGCTGTGGCAGGCCTTGGTTGCCTGGCCCGTAGGCCACGTCCTGCCGTACGGTTTCGGCGAACAGCTGGTGCTCCGGCTGCTGCATCACTAGCCCCACACTGGAACGCAACGCTTTCTTGTCGCGTCTTGACATGGAATTCAAATCAATGCCAGCTACTTTGATGGTGCCACTATCGGGTTTCGATAACGCAGTCATCAGCCGGGTCAGTGTAGATTTGCCGGTTCCGTTGCGGCCCATGATAGCGACCACTTCGCCCTGCTCGATACTCATCGAAAAATCATGAAGTGTGTCGATGTCGGCCTTGGGGTAGCGGAATGATACGTGCTCGAAACTGATGGCGGGTTCACCTGAGGGAAATGCAGAATCGGAAGGTTCTCTTTCCTTGCCGGCATCGTTGTCGCGCCAGGCTTTTCGGGTTGAAGAATGATCGGATTGCTCCGAAGGGTTTGTTGCGGTTTTTGCCGAACTGTTTTCGGCATGCACAGGTTTGTTGCTTGCATTGTCATTCGGATTTGCCGGATTTGCCTCGATGATAAGGCCGTCGGGTTTCAGCATGCCGGTGTCGTCGGCGTTGGTCACTGAAAGCTTCAACGCGGCCTGCGTCTGCGAAAGTTCGACAAGCCTCCCGTTTTCGAGACTCAGAATGCGATCGGCAGCCTTGAGTTCCTCGGGTCGGTGAGTGACGTGAACGATGGTGGTGCCGGAGCACTGGAGGTTGTCAAGAACGCGTAATACATCGTGTTGGGCTTCGATGTCGAGCATCGCCGTCGGCTCGTCAAGTACGATCATCTTGGGATGCATCGCCAGAATTCCGGCGATGGCAATGCGCTGCTGCTGGCCACCGCTCATACGCGAGGGGTCGTCAAACAGGAAGTCGTGCATATCGACCGCGTCGAGGGATTCTGTAACCCGCGAGGTAATGTTGTCGGGTTCAAGGGCAAGGTTTTCCGGGCCGAACGCCACATCGTCGCCCACCACGGTGGTAATGATCTGGTCCGCGGGATTCTGGAAAACCGCGCCGATATCCCTTCGCGCTTTGCGATAAAGGTCGCTGTGCGGTGTTCCCGAAGAGAATACGTCGTAACCCAGCAAAGTCACGGAGCCGTCATCGGGCGCGGCAAGACCTGCAATCAAACGCGCCAGCGTCGATTTGCCTGATCCGTTCGGACCGACCAAGCAGACTCGTTCGCCATTATGGATAGTAAGATCGATGCCATTCAAAGCCCACGTTTTGCCGCCGTCATAGCTGAATCGGACATTATCGAGCTGGGCTGCAAAACCATTGAGGCTGTTTGCTCCATCTTTCTTGTTCGTCGCGTCAACATCCCCTTTACCATTTTGCTTGATGGAATTTGCATTAGGGGAATGTTTGCGGGCTTTTCCGAGATTTTCGCCGGGAAGGTAGGCCGAAGCCGAACCTTCGTCGCTGTGAGGCTCAGAAGGCTCGACATCGGTGTGTGTACGGGAAACCGTAGTCATGTTCTGCTAATTCCTAGCGGTTCAAGAGGTTGGAAATCGGCTTGTAGATGATGAAGGTGACCACGCCGTGGATGGCAAACTTGATGAGATTGAACGGCAGGAGAATCGGCACGACCATCTTCAGAACCTGAGCCGTGGTCATGTGGGCGTAGATCGGGGTGATCAGAATATTGCCACCGATGGCCGCGATCAGGCCGAAGACCACGCCGACGAGAATACCGACCAATGCGCCGACGCGGGTGCGCATGTGCTTGTAGACCATGGCCGCCGGAACGCTCAGGAACACCGAGACTGCGATGGACATGATGGCGCCCCACGGGTTCATGAACAGGTGGGGAATCCAGCTCAGAACGCTGACGATGAACGCCGCCATCGGGCCGAACGCGAAACCTGCGACCAGGCAGATGATGCCGGAAAGGTCATATTTGAGCCACGGAACACCCGGCATGATGGGGAACTCGATGAACGAGGCGGCCATCGCCAGCGCTACGAAGAGTGCATAAATCGCGATGCGCTGCGTCGACCAACGTCCCTTGTCGGCCACACCGGTGGAGTGTGAGGATTGCGTCTTGTCGTGTGGAGCGGTTGTTTCCGCTCCGTTTCCGGCAGCGGCGGATTCCGTGACTTTTGTGGAACCATCGTCGTCAATCGACGAATTTTGGGTATCAGAAATATCGCTCATGATGAGCCCCGTTTCTTTCATCCGGACTATAACCGTTGGCCTCGGATTCTCACCGGATCGACCGCTTCCGCGGCTCGCGGGCTTCGGCAATGCTGTCGTTATGAAACCGACAGTGTCGTTACCGCCAATAAGGAATTTCACCTTCCCTGAAACTTACGTCCCTATCTATACCCGTACGCCTAGCCAAAAGTCAAACGATTTTGCACACTACGATAAATATCGATATGGGATACACATATTGGGGTGCATCCGAAGATTGCTCTTATCGCCCTTCTTGCCGCCATCGTGTGGGGGTGCAAGAATAGGGGTATGTGCGAAAACGAGAAAAGTATGGAAACTGATACCGTCGAAGGCAAGGATGTCGCTAGTTCGGCGCAATCGCCGATTGAGAAGCTCGCCATCGTCGTGGTGACCTACAAGCGGCAGAAGCTTCTGGCAAGGCTATTCGATTCGATCAAGGGGCTCAAGGCCGCCCCCTGGCGCGTGGTTGTGGTCGACAACGAGCACAGTGACGACACCAAAGTGATGGTGGGTCAATTTTCCGATGCGATCAATGCCCAGTGGGGCAAGACCGGACCGGACGAAAGCGGCAACACCGAGCGTGTGGTCTATGCGCCGCAAGAGGGCAATATCGGAGGTTCCGGCGGATTCTCGAACGGGGTCAAGAAAGCCTATGAGCTTGGCGCCGAATGGTTCTGGGTGATGGACGACGACGTGGCTGTGCTCCCCAACGCCATCGGGCAGTTGGCCAAATGGACGCTGCGTCACGACGTGATTCAGGGGTCGCGTCTTGACTATGACGGCGGTGACTTTTATTGGCAGTACGATTTTATCGTTCCTCTCGGCATCCCGAATCCCATCGCTCCCGCCGCGTTCGGGCCTTCCGGTTACCGTACGATGGACACGATGTGCTTCGAAGGCGGCCTCTTCCGCCGCAACATCGTCGAGCAGATTGGCCTGCCCGACCCGCGTTTCTTCATTTATTGGGACGATACGATCTACGGCTATCTTGCCAGCAAGGTGACCGACCCCATCGTGGTCAACGACAAGATCATCCAGCGCACCCGTGATATCGGCAACTGGGACATCGCTGGCCTGCGCCAGCTCAACTCGACCTCCGACATGAACCGGTATCACATCATGCGCAACCGCGGCTATATGGCCCGCTACTTCATGACACACGGTGACTATCGACCGGCCCTCTTCGGGTTGGGGACCCTTCTTACGGCCGTCAAAGAGGTTATCCGCCTCTTCGCCGTCGACCGGGAGCACGTCAAGCCGGGACTCAAGGCTATTGCCAAAGGATGGGTCGATTCGCGCAAGCTTCTGCACGACCCGAACTGGCAGCCCATGCCGCCGCTGAAAAAAGAGTCAAAGTAGAAGATTATGCGCTTGCAGGTTTAATTCAACCATTGATGCAAGCGTGTTGGCTATCGAGTGCGGTACAATGTCAACGATTATTTTTGTTCCGTTACCAAGAGAGGTTAGCGATGATTGAGACAGCACAGGCCTTTGGCGTTGATATTGGTGGCTCGGGCATCAAAGCGGCCCCAGTGGATCTGGAAAAGGGCGAGTTTGCCCTGCCGCGCTTGAAGATCCTTACGCCTGAAGTCTCCACGCCTGATGCCGTCGCGGCCATTGTGCGCCAAGAGCTGGAGCATTTCGAGGTGCCTGCGGGCGCCCCGGTGGGCATCGCCTTCCCCGCTCCCATCAAGCCTGGCAAGTCGCTCGATTTCATGGCGAATCTCGACAAGTCTTGGATTGGTCTTGACGTCACCGAGGTCTTCTCCAAGGCGTGCGGCCGTCCGGTCACCGTCGTCAACGATGCGGATGCCGCTGGTCTTGCGGAGCAGCAGTATGGTGCCGCCAAGGGCGAGGATGGTTTGGTCATCGCCACCACGCTCGGCACCGGCATCGGCACGGCGCTGATTTATCATGGCGTGCTGCTTCCGAATACGGAACTCGGCCATATCCAGCTTGAAAAGGGCAAGGGTGACGCCGAAAAGTACGCGGCATCTTCAGTGCGCGACAAGAAGAGCCTTGGTTATAAGAAGTGGGCCAAGCGCCTGACCAAGTATTACGGTCTGCTCGAAAAGTATTTCAGCCCTGACCTTTTCGTTGTCGGTGGCGGCGTCAGCCGTATGGCCGACAAGTTCCTGCCGTACATCGATATCAAAACCCCGATTGTGCAGGCCAAGCTGCGCAACGAGGCGGGCATCGTGGGCGCGGCATATTACGCGACTACCAAGCTCGTCTGATTATCTGATATTTTTTGGTTCCGTCCGGTTGGAAAGCCGGGCGGAATTTTTTGTATCGGTTGGAGGTCTTGAAGTAGAATCGTCTTTGGTAATCGCGCATCGATTGACGTCGATGGTTTGCGGGGATGACAGCGGTCGATGATAAGTTGACGGCGTCCCTTGTGTTGCGGTGCCCGAAGTCTTGAAATCACTATCCGGAAACAGGAAGATCATGCGTTTTTCGTCCAGGGTTGGTTCGACCAAACTCAATCCCATCGCCAAAGCCGAAGCAGAAGTTCGCAGCCAAGGGATTAAGCTTGAAACCGTCAACGATTCCAACCCGACGAAGCATGGTCTCGCCCCAAAGGAAGTGCCGGGCGTCTATACTGCGCAGCCGCGTGGGCCGTTGGCGGCACGAACACAGTTGGCCCGGTTTCTGATGAAGAGAAATGCCGAAGAACTGGCAGCGGAACATCCGTATCGCAATCATGGTGTGCAGCAGAACGATGACGGTTCAACTGCGGCATCGATTTCAAGTGATGATGACAGCAATCTCTGCGAGACGGCAGAACGTCGATTGCAGGATCGGTCTGCGCCCGTCGACCCGGATCGGCTTTACCTGCTGAGCTCCACATCCGAGGCCTACACATGGCTGTTCAAGCTGATGTGTGACCCGGGCGATATCGTGTTGGGCCCTAAGCCCGGCTATCCGCTGATAGAATCCATCGGCGGGCTGGAGAATGTGGACACGCTGGAATATCAGCTGCGCTTCGACGGTTCTTGGTTTATCGACGTCGCGTGGCTTCGCGAGCTCTTGGAAAGTCCGAAAGGCCGGAAGGTGCAGGCGATCGTCCTGATTAATCCCAATAATCCGACCGGCTCGTACATCAAACCCGACGAGCGTGAGGCGTTGGTGGCGTTGTGCCGCGAGCATGAGATCGCCATTATCGCCGACGAGGTGTTTTTCGATTATTCGCTGGAACCTTTCGAAGGTAACCGTCGGCTGGCAGGGGAGCAGGGTGCGTTGACCTTTGCACTTGACGGCTTTTCGAAGCTGCTGGCTGCCCCTCACGCGAAAGTCGGCTGGATTCAGGTCAGCGGGCCGAAGGATTTGGTGGCCGAAGCGCAACGTCGGCTCGACATCATCGCCGACGATTACCTGCCGTTCAGCGACATCATTGCCGAGCAAATGCCGGAATTGCTTGAAGCTGTTCCGGGGCAGCTAAAGCGTGTGCAGCAACGCACCAGCGCCAATCTTAAACGGTTGCATATCATGCTGGACGAGGACGAGTCCGGTCTGGTGTCGGTATTGCGTGCCGAAGGTGGCTGGAACGTGCTTCTGAGATTCCCTTCGGTTATCGACGAAAACGCGCTGGTGCTGCGCCTGATCCATGACTTCAACCTGACCGGCCAACCCGGCTATTACTTTGATATGACCGAAAACGGCTATCTTGCCGTCTCCCTGCTGCCGGAACCAGCTGTTTTCGAGCGCAATATCAAGGCCGTTCTGGCAGCAGTATCGTGCGAGCTTGAATGTGTTTGAGATTTGGGTGGCAGCGCTTTCCCACCAGGCGTCTTTGAAAATTGATACTCCTGAATGGCAATATTGTTAAAAGGCGGCGTTTCCGGCTTCTGCTGATTTTCTAAACGACAAACCAGGAGGCGACCGCCTGGAACAATGCCGGATTCGTTCGCGTCAGGGCGTCTTCGCGGCCGGGAACAAAAATGATCAGGAACGCCACGGTAATACTCAGTAAGAGCAGTATCGACATGAAAAGACGCACGGCGACACAACCCCAATCGATGCGAGGCTGCAAAGTCGGGGATGCAGCTTGACGATGGATCCTCAGTCTTCCAAACTGATTACGCGGGTTCGGCTGCGATGATGATTTCCCGTGGTCGGTTACGACGGAAGTCTCATTCAATATCGTTTTATTCCGGCATGGCCGCGCGTCACCCAGAATGGCGCCGGCCACCACAACAGCCGCCAGAGCTACCAACCACCCGAAATCGACCATATAGCGCCAACCGATGCCGCCTTTGAAAATATCGACAAGCAAGAGCAGCAAGGCCAACGGCAACATCGTAAGAACGATTCGCAGCAGGCCGGAACGACGGATACGCCGTCTTATGCCGGGTACCAGCAGGAGAACGACAAGCAAAAGTACCGGGCACAACACGAAAAGCCCGCCGACCAATGGTTCCGTATAGCTCCAGGACGCCAACGGTGTGGGGTTGATTGCCAGAAACGGAAACTCGCGTGAGAAACGTAGCGGCAGGAACAGGTAATAGCCGAGTGTCGGCAAAAGATTGGCAGGGGAGTTGCGGTAATGTGTCATGTCGGCGACGGTGATTTGGTAGCGTTCGCCGAAATCGATGGGGGAGCCGAAACGGACGTAGTTGTAGATGCACAACGGCACTACAACCACCAATGCGGGTAGCAGAACCGCGATCAGCGTGTTGATTATCGCCCTGCGTTTGACAGGTTTTTCCGCTGATGAGGACTTGGTGAATATTGAACGGATTTGTGGCCAGAATATCGGGAACGCCAGCAAAGCGACCAAAGTGAACGTAGGACGGCAGCCGAAATTCGCCGCCAGACACAGCGAGCCTGCGGCGAGATGGGGCCAGGAAAGCGGAGAGGCGTCGCCTATGGCAACCAAATGACGACGCGATGATTTTTCTGTTTTTGGAGTGTCATGCAATGAGGATATTGGCTTGGACTCGTTGCGAATTTTGATTTTTCCCTTGTCATAAGTGCGGTCAGGGTATCCCTTTGAACCCAGCCAGAACCACAGCCCCATGACGCTTAAAGCCAACGAAGCGGCAAATGGAACCGAATAGAAATTCATACGAAATGCCAAATAGCCGACTTGTGAGCCCAACAGGAAAAGTGTGATGGCCATCGAAACCGTTGCCAATGAGGTCTTGGGGTTCAGCGTTTTCAGCAAACGGATGACCAGCAGGGAGCCGAACAGCACGAAGACGAAGAGCAGAAGCGACACGGCAACTCCTGCGGGAAGCGCCAATCCACCTGGAATGAACAGCGAGGTCACCAGACGATACGGAGCGAAAATCAACAGGGCCGGCAACACGCCGAAATATGAATACCAATGCCCTTGGTAGTAGGAATAATCCCAATAAATCGGCGTGACACCCTTGTTAAGCAACATTTCGCGGGTTTGCGGATCATAAGGATTTTGAGCGGTTTTGAGCGCTTGCGGCACTGGCAGGTCAATCGATGTTTTACCATGAAGCAGGGAATCGGACAAGTGGTCGTATTGATTGAAATCATAGGTGTAATTGCCGGGTTCATGGAATGCGGACGAGTTGGCCGCCCATATCGATTGCACGATGGAGAGCGCTGCAAACGCGCCGACGATAAGCATGAATCCTGCAAAAACGAGCCTCTGTCGGATACTGGCCGTGTCCAAACGCATTCGCCATAACGCAGAAGATGGCATCCACAATGCAATTAACAAGACGATGGTGGCCATGGCCGCCACACGCCCCCAGCTGGCATGGAATGGTACGCGCACGTTGGCGTGGACGGCTGCGATATCGACGTGGGTTCCTGCAGGCTCGTCAACCCAAACTTTGATATCGGTGGTCTGTTGCGCTGAATTGAGGTGGGGAATGCGCAGGTAGCGGGAATTGGATATGACGGTCGAAACCGAACGGACAGGGGAGGCGTACCCGGCAGCGTCCACTCGGATATGGAAGGCAGTCAGAGGTGATTCCGCTTTGCCTTTCGCCGTGCTTCCCATATTTTGACTGGCATCGGCAAAGCCCAAAACCTCAGAAGGGGAAGTGAAACGGAACGTCGATTCGGCGGGATCAATACGTATGTACGGTGAACTTCCATCACTTTTTGTGGTAAGGAACGCCGAGCTCGGATCCGTGACCAGAAGCGTGCCGTCTTTTTGACGGGACAAACCCGGGCCAAGCGTGTTCAACGCCGAAACGGAATCGCGACTGGCCCCCAAGGTGCTCCAGAACTGCAGGTTGAATGCGAAACACTCCAACAGGAGTATGACCGCAGCCGCCAGAAGAGCGAAAATGGCGGTCTTGTGGCGGGCTGGAAAGCTACGAGAAGAAGTGTTCACATGTTTATTCTATAAGCTTTATGTCTGGCTGAATTGAAACAATTATTCACATGTCCAATTTCACACAGCATTTGCATGATTTCGCCTCTTCTTCGCGTTTTGGAAGGTTTGTTGAGTCGGCTCGCGGTATCGCGCATCGTGTGAATACGTTGGTGGGCAGCGGTGTTTCGAGGCATGATGTCAATGATGCCGGTTCGGCTTCGTCGTCGCGGTCACAGGGCAAAACCAAAACAAGCGCCATGATGCAGGAGCTTTTCGAACGTGCCATCCAGCTGGGGCCGATGGTCAAACGTCGTATTTTTGAAGATTTTCCCGATGTGCCGGGCGGAATTTCGCTGGGATGGGCGCAACTTCCGCAGCTCGATGGACGATTTTTCGCTCTCGGAGTGTTTCTTGCCCCGAATGAATTCTGCCAGGTCGCTTTGGTCGACGGCAAGGGACGCGTGTTTTTGGGCGGTGATCCGCAGATGGACACCCACGATGTCGATCCCGCATTGGTCTTTGGCAAAGAAGGCGATTTTTCGCTTTCGAACGACAGCAGGATGCGGGGAGGCAAGACAGGCGAATCCGCAACATCTCCCGAGACCGTTCAAAATTCCCGCGTTAAGGCGGCATCTTCCGAGGGGAACGGTGATGTTGGTGAGGGCCGTGGCATCGATGTGGTGCAGGGCGGCATCGTCGGCCGTGACATGTTCGGCCAGATGACCTGGCTCGCCTCCTGGCTCAAGCGCGGCAACTGCTATACCTTGGAGCAGATGCGTTACCGCCTGCCCGAGAATCTGAGACTCAATCTGGAGTACCGGGATGCGATGGCCATCGCTTTCTTCGCCACCTACATGCTTCCGCAGATCGGCGGACAGCTTATCGGTTTCGGCGCCGGCAATATCTTTCGCAGGCTCAACCGTGAGGCGCCGCTCGGTGCGATTCGCCGCAGCGTGCGCGACAGCCTGGAAGCCAGGACACATGGTCTGCGCGTCTCTGGGCTTGAGGATTATTTTGCCGATCTGATGCGCGAATCGGGGGCTTTGAAACCGTCGGCCGGACTCGAGGCCGTTCATGGGGCGGAACCTTTGCACCTCTATACTTCCAGCTATTCCGGTGCCTATTTCTTTACCTGGGACGACTCCCTCAATCTCGCCCCGGCTCTTGAAGCTTTGAACATCGAAGGCAATCTGAACCGTTTCGCCTCGGTCAGCGTTTGGCTTGAGCATAACGCGCACACCGGCGCGCTGCCGATCGAGGATACCGTCACCCGTGCTCAGGCGGCACAGATCGACCATGCGCTGCTCGAAAATCCGGCATTAATGGCATTGAAACCTTTGCCGAAAGAGGGCACGGACCTGGGTGAGTCCAGTTCCGTTTCATTATCACGAATGATCGGGATAGCAGGACAGGCCGCAGACCGTATCGCCGCAAATGCTCCCGGCGAAGACGATGGTGATGACGGTGTTTCTTCTGCACGAGTTTCTGGCCCAGCTTCTCGTGGCGAATGGGTCTATCGCCAGGCTCTCTCAACCCTATTGCGGCAGATACGGGTGCCGTACCGTTTCGATACCGAATTCCGTTCCAATCTGGAACTTGGCAATGTCGCAGTGGCTTTCACCACCGCCGGGCGCACCATGATGCCCACCAGCAGATACGACTCGCAACGTCATACATGGGTGGCTCTAAGCGACAACGAACGTACGGCCATGAGTGAACGATACAATCTGCGTGTCGGCCTGATGATCGCCGCACTGTGCTTCGGCGCCGATGAAAGTATCCAAAACGTCTCCATCCGCATCGATTCCATGGGGCTGGAAGAGGCGGTAGAACAGCAGGATTCCGCGATTTCCAAACTGATGGCACAGGCTCTGGGCGCTTTCGAACGCATGCCCGGCGGGGATATGAGAAGGGGAAGTTCGAAAGCCGATCCCAAGGACGGCGATATCCACGGTGATCCGTCGCAGGCCGGTGCCGTGGCGGCTGGTCACGATTCCATGCCTTTTGCTTCGCCTTCGGTTCAAAATCCCGAGGGGGCGGCGACAGACAATTCTTCCGAACCTCAAAATGACGATAGCCCGCAGAACCATGCCGATCCGAGCACTGAAGGACGGGGAACGAACCCGACCAGTGCGGCGCAAGTCCCGCCATCTTCTCAATCACCTCGCAATCCAGAAGGCAACGTTGCCTCGGATAATGGGGACGGCACGAATATGGCCGATGCTGACGGTGTGGATGGGCACAATGATGGCAAACTCAAAAATCCGAATCCGTCTCAAATTCAAAGTTCCGACGATGAAGCCACGAGCGACGATTCTCACGTCGACGAGGCACAGATCGATGCCCAATTCGCCGATCTGATGAAAGGCGTCGACCTCGATAGCATCGCCATGTCGGTGCCGCAGGGTGACCAACAAACCGATATTGAAGACGATACTGAAAACGGTGACGGAACCGACGGCAACGACCCTCTAGCGGTGTTGCGAAGCGGGCCTACTGCGTACAATATGGCGACCGTCACCTTCACCCGCGAAGAGTTCATGCGCGCCATCGCCTCCGATGGGTTGGATCATCCCATCGAGACCTACCGTAAGTTCGGCGCCTCGCTCAACATCGTTGGTGTTATGCCTCGCAACGCCAATCCGCAGTTCACCTTACGCGACAAGCGTTTCTCCCCTCTGGGGAGCCAGGAGGAACCGGAGCTCGCAGACGCGTCAATCGATGGCGACGCCAGGCGTGTGCTTGGCACCGACAACATCACTGGGCTTTCCATCCAACGGGCCGACCTGTTGCAGCGTGCGGTGAGTGATTTCCACCGGATCGCCGAAGACAGCACTCTGCCCAGCGTCACCAAGGCCCAGCAGGCCATGGCGATTGTCGACGCCAATGGTGACCCCGAATTGAAGAAGCTTGCACCAAGCGTGAGCAGCGCCTTGATTGACGGAGTGGATACCCCGGATCTCAATTTCACCATTGCCAAAGATCTGGATGCCGAGCGCGTCAAAGCGCGTGATCTGCTGTTTTCAGGCCAAGTCGATCAGGCCATTACAAGCCTCGAAGAGGCCGTCGAGAAAGTGGACGCGCTCTATGCGCCGACCGGCGCCCCGCGTTATTTCAACTCGTATGCTGAACGTGTGGTCTATAACCGTCTTTTCGCCACCAGCGATGAGAACACCGTGCTTATCCCAGACAATCTTTTCTATGCCCATATGGAACTGGCCGATGTGCTCGCCCAATTGCAGGGCGCGAAGGCCGCGCTGCCGCATTTGAACCAGATGGTTTCTTACGCTCCGGCCTACCCGCTTTCTCATATGAGGCTTGCCGTTCAGCTGGCGCGCGAAGAGGATTGGAATTCCGCCCGTGCCGCCTGCCTGAACGCTTTGCGTGTCTCGCTTGACCGTGATGATGCGGCGTATGCCTATTACCGTCTGGCCTATGCGGAATGGATGCTTGGCGATTTCGATGTGGCTGCCGCCAGTTACATCATGAGCGAACATATCTCACCGGGAAAGATTGGCTCGCTTGACGGCGAACTTCAGGAATTGCTGGCACGCGCGCAATCCCAGTGCATTCTCGTGCCGGTATCCTTCGAGGCAGCCCAGCAGGTGCTCGTCTCCCATGATCTGCCGGTCTGGCCGCATACCGAGGTCGGCGACATCGTGCGTGACGCGGCCCGTATATGCGTGGATAAGGCGCTTTTCGTGCCGGCGCGTACTCTTTCGGTGGCGGCGGCAAGAATGGATGACAGTGCCGACGACGGCATGGATATGGCACAGGCGCAGTTCCTGCGTTCGCTCAATGCATAAACCATGACTTCTTATGTCTCTTGATTGGTTTGGTACCTGACTTTTGGACGTGCCATATTCGAGCGTGGTGTTTCGTAAGCCGGTTCTGAGCAGTCCGAACGTTGCTTGCTTTCCCGACATGACCGTACAATCGGAGTGAACAGTGCGTGACCCATATTGTAATAGATTGTGGCTCGTGTGTGGATTGGATAGATAACATGGTCAAGTCGACGAAACCGAAAACCGGGAAAAACGATACACAGGCAACGTCGAAAGGCGACCAGCTGGCCTGGGATTTCGAAAGCGGCAATGCCGAAGCCGGCGAGAACAAGGGAGCCGCGCAATATGAGCCCGGTTCCCTTCAATGGATAGCTGCGTTGCAACATACCGATGCCGATGCCACAAGACTCGAGAAGCTTGATGTTTCCAAACTTTCCAGCGAGGCTGCGGCCCGGCTTTGGGCACGAGTGGCCGCATGGGTGGAAAGCGACCAGATAGCCTATTATATTGATTCCGATCCGGTTTCCTCTGACGCCGCCTACGACATATTCCTGCGTTGCCTGCAGGCGCTTGAGGCTGATTTTCCTGCTTTGGACAACCCGCAATCGCCCACCCATCGTGTTGGCGGCACGTTCTCCAATGAATTTCCCGATGTCACGCTTCCTTCCAAGATGCTGAGCTTGGACGATGTCTTTTCCATCGCTGAGCTCAAGGATTGGTATGAAGGCGTTTTGAAAGCGCTCGACTGGCCGGAAGGCAAGCCCTTGCCGATGACCTGCGAAGTCAAAATCGACGGTTTGGCGCTCGATTTGCTTTACCGTGACGGAGTTCTGGAACAAGGGCTGACGCGTGGGGATGGCACGACCGGCGAGGATATCACCACCAATGTGCGCACCATTGCGTCGATTCCCCAGAATCTTCAAGGTGTTTCCGAAGATATTCCGCGATTCGTCGAAATCCGCGGCGAAGTGTTCATGCGCTGGGACGATTTTCACGAGCTCAACAAGATCAACGAAAACGAAGGTAAGGCCCCGTTCGCCAATCCGCGCAACGCCGCTGCAGGCTCGTTACGTCAGAAAGATCCGCGGATTACCGCATCGCGTCACCTGAGTTTCTACGCGCACGGCCTGGGACTTTTGCAGTGGGCGCCCGGGAGCGTGAACGAGGGGCACGACGCCGTCAACGATCAGTCCGAAGCCTACGACCTCTATAAGAAGTGGGGAATTCCGGTTTCTCCCCACAACCGCGAAATCACGAGCTTCGACCAGATTCTCGACATGATCGACTATTACGGCGAGCATCGCGGTGATATCGAGCACGCGCTCGACGGCATCGTGGTGAAGGTCGACGATCTGGCGCTGCAGCGCCGGCTTGGTGCCACGTCCCGTGCCCCTCGCTGGGCAATCGCTTACAAGTACCCGCCTGAGGAAGTCAACACCAAACTGCTCAATATCATCGTCCAGGTTGGGCGTACTGGGCGCGTGACGCCTGTGGCGGTGCTGCAGCCTGTGTACGTCGCCGGTTCCACCGTGGCCGCCGCAACCTTGCACAATCCCTCCGAGGTCAAGCACAAGAACGTGATGATCGGCGACACTGTGGTGGTGCGCAAGGCCGGTGATGTCATCCCCGAAATCGTCGGACCAGTGCTGGAACGGCGCAAAGGCCACGAAAACGAGCTGCGTGAGTTCGTCATGCCCGAATATTGCCCGTCCTGCGGTGCCAAATTGGCTCCGGCAAAGGAAGGCGACAAGGACATCCGCTGCCCGAACGTGGAAAGCTGTCCGGCGCAGTTCACTCAGCGCGTCATGAACCTGGCCAGCCGTAAGGCGCTTGATATCGAACATCTGGGGGAGCAAAGCGCCATTGCTCTGACCAACCCGGAGGAGAATAGGCCGGATACCGTGGCCACCTACGCGCCCGATCTGCGCGATATCGAAGTCGGCCCCGGCGAGGAACCGGAGCCCTACGAACCGCCGACCGGACTTGAACTGCCGACAGAGCAAAAGCCGGTGCTTACCAGCGAAGCCGGCGTATTCAGTCTGAACGCCGATGATTTGAAGGATGTCGAAGTGTGGCGAGAATCCGCCATCATCGAGGTCAGCGAGCATGTCGATGAACAGGGGCGCAAGCGCAAACACCGCAAGAGCCGCGGAGGTTCGGGCTTGTGGCACCGCGTTCCGGCGTTCTGGACGGCTCCGATCGAGGCGAAGAAGGAGAAGGGTTCAAGCTCGGAAGCTGTTGCCGAAAGCCAGTCGATGATTAATGGTGGTGAAACTAGGCATGAACGGGCGCAAGGCGGAACCTCGGCACCAGCGCAGGCGCAATCACCATTGCAATCGCGGCAAGACGGTTACCCTGGATATAACGTTCCGGCCGATGCTGTGGTGGTCAGTACTCATCGGCGCAAGACACGTGATGGCATGAGCGTTGTGCCGGTCTATGTACGTCCCGGTGAGAACACCAAGAAGATGCTTGAGGAGATCGATAAGGCCAAACAGGCTGATCTCTGGCGGGTGCTGGTCGCGCTTTCCATCCGTCGTCTTGGACCGCCGACCGCGCGCCTTATCGCCAATCGTTTCGGCTCGTTGGATGCCATCGCAGATGCGAGCGTCGATGACCTTGTGGCCATTGACGGTATCGGCCAGGAAATCGCGGAATCCGTCGTCTCTTGGTTCTCTGATGCCAGAAAGCCGGGGGATTGGCGAGGCAAGATTCTTGAGGCTTGGAAAGCGGCCGGGGTTGGTCAAAGTGTTGAGGAAAATACCTTGCCGCAGACGCTTGCCGGCAAAACCGTGGTCGTCACCGGTTCACTGGAAGGTTACAGCCGTGAATCCGCGAAAGAAGCCATCGTCGAGCGCGGCGGCAAAGCGGCCGGTTCCGTCAGCAAGAAAACGGACTATGTAGTCGTCGGCGCGAACGCAGGATCCAAGGAAGCCAAGGCGGAGGAACTTGGCGTGCCCATGCTTGACGAAGCCCAGTTCAAGGCATTGCTTGAAACCGGCGAGCCAGGCGATAAAACCGAGTCTCAGAAAGGCTGAATCCGTAGTTTTCGCTGTTGAAGTTGAAGATATGGTTCCAAAGTGACCTTTAGAAGTTCTTTGATTTCGAATATTCGTCGGTGTCAATGACACAGGAGGTTGCGGATTTCGGAAGACTGCTTGCGAGTAGGGTTTGGCCTACCGAAGACGGCTTTGCAATAGACTTCGCGCTTTCTGTTGTGTGATACAAAAAGGTACTGGCGAGCCGTCTGAGGAAACGATACAGTGGAAGGCGAGTGGAAAGGAAGGTACGATGACGGATAACGGCACGATTGAACATCGGATTGAACAACAGGTTTATGAACGTCTGAGCCATGTCATCGACCCTGAACTTGGTCGTTCCGTCACCGATTTGGGCATGATTCCAGCTGTCAAAGCGGTCAAATCAGGCACGGACGACAACGTCTACGACGTCACCGTCCATGTCGAACTTACGGTGCCGGGTTGTCCGCTTTCCAAGACCATCAGCGAACGCATCACGCAGGCCGTGCTCACCTATCCCGGCGCGAAGCTCACGCCCAAAATCGAAATCAGCTCGATGAGCCGTGAGAAGCTTGAGAAGCTGGTCGGCGAACTCAAAGCGGAACGTCGGCAGAACCCCTTCAACAAGCCCGGCACGAAAACCCGTATCTTCGCCATAGCCTCCGGCAAAGGCGGCGTGGGCAAGTCATCGGTCACCGCGAACCTTGCAGCCACCTTCTCGGCGCTTGGCTACGACACGGCGGCGATCGATGCCGATATTTACGGTTTTTCGCTGCCGTCGCTCTTTGGCGTGAAGACACGCCCGACCGACCTTAACGGCATGTTGATGCCGGTGGTCGCCTGGGGTGTCAAAATGATTTCCATCGGGATGTTCGCCGGGGCCGACCGAGCGATTCTCTGGCGTGGGCCGCGTCTGCAACGCTCGCTCGAGCAGTTCCTCGCCGATGTATGGTGGGGAAGCCCTGATGTGCTGCTGCTCGACTTGGCTCCTGGCACGGGCGATATGGCCATCTCGGTTGCTCAGGCATTGCCCAATGCCGAGCTGATAGTCGTCACGACCCCGCAGCCCAGCGCCTCCGATGTGGCCGTACGCTCCGGTTTGGTCGCCTTGCAGGTGCCGATGAAGGTACGCGGTGTGGTGGAGAACATGAGCTATTTCGATCACAAAGGCGAGCGTCTGTGCATCTTTGGCGAAGGTGGTGGCCAGCGTGTTTCCGATCAATTGACCGAGGCTCTCGGCTATGATGTTCCACTTCTGACTCAGCTTCCGTTCCAGCCTGAAATCCGTGAAGTCGACGATTCAGGTCGGCCAGCCGTCCTCAATCCTGATGGTTCTCTCGCATCAACACCGGTTGCAGGTGTATTCAAGGACTTGGCGACCCAATTAATGGGGGAGACTTCCTGATGGCAGATACAAGGAAGAGTCATGTGGAAACCAATCAAAATGGGCGCTGGAATTCGGCAGCGTTGCGAAAGGCTATAGTAACGTTTGATGATGCTCCTGACCCTGAAGGGCAATCGCCCTTTGTCGATGGAGTGGAACATCGACGTGACATTGCCGTCGTACCCTACGATCCATCATGGCCCGCACTTTTCGAACAATTGCGGAAGACAATCGTTGAAGCTCTTGGTTTTCGTGTGTTGACCATCGAACATATCGGTTCCACCTCGGTGCCGAGTCTGGCCGCCAAGCCGATAATCGACATCGATCTCATCGTCGCTGATTCCAATGATGAAAGTATGTACATTCCTGCACTTGAAAATGCCGGATTCCGGCTGGTTATCCGAGAGCCGTGGTGGTATGGGCATCGTATGCTTCGCGGTGACGCGCCATCCTGCAACCTGCATGTATGGTCGCTCGGATCGCCTGAGGCCATACGACATCTCATATTCCGTAACTGGCTTCGGAACAATGCCGATGATAGAAATTTGTATCGTGCCGTTAAAAGCGAGGCGGCGAGTCATACCACCGCTGTAGGAGGTTTGGTATCGGATTATAATCGGTGCAAGCAGGAAACCGTCCGAGCGATTTATGCGCGGGCGTTTATTGCAGCTGGACTTGTCAAGTCGGAATCAGTGACAGTTTGCAGGGATACAGATTGATATCCGCGTGATTAGCGATCGGGGATTTCGAAGGCCAGCGAACCATAAAGAGTGGGAAGATCAGGGTCGATTGGCATGATCTGCGTCGGCAGCGTGGCGGAATATGTTTTCTTCCCGTTTTTGGCGCCGGTCTGTTGCCATCTGCCGTTGGTGGAACCTGACTGCAGAGGGTTCTTCCATGTGTACAGGATGGTGTTGTTCTTGCGGACATTCATGGCGTATTCGAGGGGAACGGTACCCTTCAACTGCATTTGAACTTTCCATGTGCCTTCGATTCCTCTTCTGGGAATGGTGATCGAAGCGGAGGTGTTCTGTGACGATGCAGCCAATCTGGTGTCGACAATTACAAGATCATTGACGTTATAGGTGATTGCTGTTGCATCATAGTTCTGCAACACCAATCTTCCTGTGGCCATCGGCTGGTTGAGGACATCCAATTGTGCGTTGCCGTCTTGTTTCACTTTGAGGTTTATCGCCCTGATTGAGGCTCCACGTGCCTTGATGTTCATTGTCCATACACCAGCCGGCGCCCCGGGTTTGCCTTCAAGCTTGGGCTGATTGTCGGAAGGCTTTGGAATGAGGAAGGTGGCAAGCAGAATAACTAGTGCCACCAGGCCTGCCGCAATAATGGTTATGATGATGGGATGTCTGTTTTTCTTTTTATCCTTGCCGGTTGATTCGTAATGTTTGTTTGGCTGGACTTTGTTTGATTTTGTCTGTTTGGATTTCGTCTGTTTGTTAGATGTATGCTGGGTTTCACTCGATTGGGTTGGAGGTTCGCAGGGTTGATCTTGCAAGTCGTCGTCATTGCTGTGTTTCGACTCAAGAGGGGTTGGAATGGGTACCGGCGGCAGCGGTGGCAACGGTGGAAGCGGTGTATCGGGCTGTCGGACCCCGCAGTTTTGACAGAATTCTGTGCCACTTGGCAATGGCTTTCCGCAATTGTTGCAGAATCTCAAGATTGGCCCTTCCTCCGATATGAAGTAGCGTTATTTGATAATAATTATCAAATTATAAATATTATGGACCAATCTATCAAATCCCGCATACTAAACTTGGAATCGAATTTGTCCATGTCAAAAGGCTGTCACATCACAATCCTTGATGCGGCAGCCCTTAAAACATGAACCTTCAGTCCTGAAACCTTAAGGACCGGAGAATCTCAGCAGTTGAAGTAGAGCTCGTATTCAAGCGGGGTCGGGGCCAGACGCTGCTGGTCGATTTCGTCGCGTTTCAGGGAGACCCAGGTGTCAATGAGGTCGGTGGTGAAGACGTCGCCGGCGGTCAGGAAGTCGTTGTCTTCTTCGAGCGCGTCCATCGCTTCGCCCAGCGAGGCCGGAACGTGCTTCATGTTGTCCAGCTCCTCTGGCGGCAGTTCGTAGACGTCCTTGTCGACAGGGGCAGGGGGCTCGATGTGGTTCAAGACGCCGTCCATGCCGGCCATCAGCTGGGCCGAGAAGGCGAGGAACGGGTTGCAGGAAGGATCGGGGACGCGGAACTCGATGCGCTTGGCCGCAGGAGCGGTGCCGGCGAATGGGATGCGGATGGCGGCCGAACGGTTGCGAGCCGAGTAGACGAGGTTCGTCGGGGCTTCATAGCCGGGCACCAGGCGCTTGTAAGAGTTGAGCGACGGGTTGGTGAAGGCGAGCACCGAGGAGGCGTGCTTGATCAGGCCGCCGATGTACCAGCGGGCGATGTCGGAAAGGCCGCCGTAGCCATTCTCGTCGTAGAAGAGCGGCTTGCCGTCCTTCCACAGCGACTGGTGGCAGTGCATGCCGGTGCCGTTGTCGCCGGCGATGGGCTTGGGCATGAAGGTCACGGCCTTGCCTGCCTCGAAAGCGGTTTCGTGCACGACGTACTTGTATTTCTGCAGGTCATCACCGGCGTGCTGCAGGGTGTTGAAACGATAGTTGATCTCCTGTTGGCCTGCGCCGCCGACCTCGTGGTGGCTGCGTTCGAGAATCAGGCCGACCTTCTGAAGGTTGGCGACCATGTCGTCGCGCAGGTCCTGGTTGTGGTCCTGCGGGGCCGGAGGGAAGTAGCCGCCCTTGACGCGGTTCTTGAAACCGACATTGGCCGAGCCGTCGGCCTCGACTTCGGCGCCGGTGTTCCATGGTGCCTCGACGGAATCGACTTCATAGAAGGAACGCTGCATCGTGTTCTCGTAACGGACGGAATCGAAGAGGAAGAATTCGGCCTCGGGGGCGAAGCAGGCAGTGTCGGCCACGCCGGTCGCCTTGATGTAGGCTTCGGCCTTGGCGGCCACCTGACGCGGGTCGCGCGAATAGGGTTCCATGGTGATCGGGTCGACCACCGAATGGGCTACAACGAGTGTCTTGTGCTTGCGGAACGGATCGAGGAAAGCGGTGGACACATCCGGAACCAGCTTCATATCAGAGTTCTCGATGGCTTGGAAGCCACGGATGGATGATCCGTCGAACGGCTCTCCGTCGGTGAACGCGTCCTTGAGGAATTCACTTGCCGGCACCGTGAAGTGCTGCTGACCGCCTAAGAGGTCGGTGAAGCGCACGGAGATGTATTCCACGCCTTCCGTGTTGATGAGGGCTTCGAGGTCTTCCTTCGTTTCGAGTGCAGTCAATGGACCGCTCCTTTCGTTGTGCTAACAATGTCCAAGTGTAAGGTAATGAGTTTCCAGAGGTCGCGCATTGAGTTACGAATATGTTTCGGACGATGATTTTTAATTGGAATTCGTTGAATTATCAGGGAAATTGAAATGAAAAAACCTCTCGCGATTTGGTCACGAGAGGATTGAATCACCGGCCGCGCATGGCTCTGCGGCTGATATGTTGCGGGCGCATCGGGTCCATGCCCTTGGGAATGCCTAGGCCGCGCTTCTCCTGAAGGGTGTGCAGGCGACCGTTCAGTGTTTCAAGCTGCTCCTTGGTAAGTACGAAGCGACGACGAGGATGAATCTTGTTCATGAAAGCGAATCTGTGTTCAATGGTCTCATAACTTTTGCACTTGAGCACCGTCTTGCGCAGGTCCTTGAGCCGTACCTGTCCTTCTTCGGTTCCTACTGATATCGAAAAGACGGGGATGTCGCTTCCTGCGGTTACACCTTTGATGGCTTGTTTTTGACGTTCCAACGGGCGTTTCGTATGGCTTACGCTCCCCTCGGCCAGCAGGTAGACGCCGTTGTATCCGGTTCCTCGCCATATGGCCTCTTTGGTCTTCGGATCGATCCATACCGGGGTCTGAGGGAAGCTGTAGCCAGCCTTGTTGATATTGCTGAGCACGCTGATGGCGGCACCCGGCCGGCCCTCGAGCTTGGCATAGCCGACCTTGTCCGAACGATTGGTCAGCGTCATGGTGAAGAGCAGCACGCCGACCATCACCAGCAGGATCATCATGAAGATCCAGGTAAGCCAGCCCCAATGCATGAGTAGACCGACGATGACACCGATCACGACCGGCAGCAGGAACGCACCTGCCAAAAGCCAGGGGAGTGACTTGTCTTCCGCATGGGTGTACTTATAGATCTGGCGAATCTGAGTAATGACTTTCGGGCCTTTTTTCTTGTCTTTCTTCGCCTTTTTCTCTTTGGCCATCGACTTCCTCACTTGTATTTTCTGGCACGAACAAACTAAATCACGATTTTAGGGAGTGGTTGCGACGCAAAACATGCACTTACGCCGTATTTCGGGAAACTTTGCAATGGATTTAATGAGTTATCGGGTGTGCAACGGCCGTCCGTCCGCTTTGAGCAGAGCCTCGCCGAACGCTTCGCTGAAAGTAGGGTGGGGGTGAATAAGGCGTGCGGCATCGCTGAGCGGCACGCGATTGCCGATCAGTTCTTCGGCCTCCGCTATCAGGTCGCCGGCATCCGGGGCGAGCATATGGACGCCCAGAATTACCGGTGTATCGGGTTTGCTGGCGTATGCTCCGCTTACCACCGACATCGACCCTGCTTCGCCGCTCATGAGGATTCGTGCGTTGCCCATCATCGGGTAGACGGTCTCTTTGGGCTCGATGATGGCCGGATTTGCTTTGGCTGCATCGATTGTCAATCCCACGCTGGCGAATTCCGGAGTGGAGAAGACGACTTCGGGGACGGTGTTGTTGTCGACCGGTCGGGGATTTCGGCCGGCGATGGTTTCGGCGATGACGATGCCCTGTTCGAATGCTCGGTAGGCCAGTGCCGGCCCGACGGTGATGTCCCCCAACGCCCAGATTCCGGGTTGGCTGGTACGTCCGAGATCATCGGTTTTCACCAGACCGTGTTCGTCCAGTTCGATGCCTGCGTTGTCGAACCAATCGGCGTCGGTGTTGGGGTCGCGTCCAATCGCTGTCAGCACGAAGTCGGCTTGGACCTCACGTACGGTTTCATCTTTGTCGGTGGAATAACAGACGGTTGCGCCTGCGATGCCTGCAACGCTTTTGATATCGCCGACATGGCTGTGGGTGACGATATGGACTCCGTTTTTGGCCAATGCACGGGTCAGCGCCATCGAAGTGCGACGGTGCGTGTGGGAAAGCACACGTTCGTGGCGGATCAGCAGAGTCACGTCAACGCCTGCCGCATTCCACATCGAGGCGAATTCCACCGCTACGGCGCCGGCCCCGACAATGACCGCAGACTTCGGGAATGGCAGCAGGCCGAGCGCCTGGGTCGAATCGATCACTGCGCCTTCGAAAGGATGATCCGGCAGAGGCCTGGGGCGCGAGCCAGTGGCTACCACGATATTGTCGGCTGTGATCTCGATGGAGGAGTTACACGCGCTTTTGGATTGTCTGACAGATTGCAAATCGGCTTTGGAATGGTGTTCCTTGGTCGTTGAACCGTTGGAAAGAGCGTTTGTGTTCTTCGTTTCGCTGATATTTACTTTGACGCGATGATTCTCTGCAATTGAGGCTTCACCGTTAATCACTGCCACTTTTCTCGTCGAAAGCAGGGTTGCCAGGCCATCGGTCATCGCCCTGACCATCTCGTTCTTGAAAGCGTTCAGTTTCACAAAATCGATGTCTTCGATGCTTGCGTTGATGCCTATACGTTTCGCATCACCGACATCGGCAATCGCACGGGAAGCGGTGATGAGGGCTTTCGACGGGATACATCCGCGGTTGAGGCAGGTACCGCCGAGTCTCTCTTCGCGATTGATCAGTACGACCGAAAGTCCCAGTTCGCTGGCGCGCAAAGCCGTGGCATACCCGCCGGGCCCGCCGCCGATGATGGCGATGTCGACATGTGTGGTCTGCATCTTTACTCCGAATCTATAAGTCTTAATAAATAAAAATACCTTTGCGTATATTCGATGAACGGACGCAAAGGTAATTTCTTATGAAAACAGGACGTACGAACGGCTTTACTTCGGCCAGTTGCCGCGTTTCTTCGACGTCGGCCTAGGTACGCGCCAACGGCGAAGCTGAAGGGCGCGACTCCAAGCATACGAGCACATGCGGGTACCTTTCGCCACCGATTTTTCTCCGAACTTTTCGATGAGTTTCTTCTTGAGCTTCTGCCACATGACGACGATGTCGATAATTGCGAGAATCAGATAGATATACATCGCCGCAAGCAGCGGACCGTAAAGTGCAGGCCATTCGAAGGCAATGACCATGGTGACGATCATGATGATGAAAAACACCGGAAGGAAGTATTCGGCGAGGTTGAAGCGGGCATCGACGTAATCGCGGACGTAAATATGGGCAGGATCGCGCTCGACACGCGGCATATGGGCCACGTCGCCGGTACGCATCGCCTCGTACTGCTCGTCTTCTTTCTTCTTGATTCGTTCCTTGGCGGCTTTCTTGTCGGCCTTGGAGTCTTTTGGAACGAGAGGATGAAGGTTGCGTTGCTCGGCGACCTTACGCTTGGGTGTCGGGTGGCCTTTGCCTTCCTGCTCATCAGGTTTATTTGCTGCGGAATCGGCGGATTTCTGCGCCGCTTCCTTCTTCTTGTCCTTGCTGAAGGGATTCCATGTCATAGTTTGAGATTAGGGGAGAGTATCGACGCGCAAACCTCGGTGAATATGTAGCGATTCAAACGATTCCGGACGGGTTTCTTCTGTTTTTTCTCGGGCCTGTGTGATTATCGAGATGAATGGACAAGTCTGATAAGGAGCATGACATGGCTGCATTGAGCAAGGAAGAACTGCATTCGCGGGTCGACGCCGATTTTGATCGCATTGTCGATCTGTTGAGCAGGAAGGTTGCACTGAAATCGGTTTCCGCACAAGGCATCACCGGTGAGCACATGCGTCGTTCGGCGCAATTCGTGGCTGACGAACTTAAAAAACGCGGGGTGGACGCCAAAGTGGTGCAGTCCAAGAATCCTGACGGCACCCCCGGAGCTTTTGAAGTGGTCGGTTCGAAGATTGTCAATCCTGACGCTCCCACCGTGCTGCTATACGCTCATCACGACGTTCAGCCGGTGCCGGACGCCTCGGCATGGGATACCGACCCGTTTGTGGCCACCGAGGTCGATGGCCGTCTTTACGGACGCGGCGCGACCGACGACGGTGGCGGCATTGCCATCCATTCCGGCGCGTTGCATGCATTGGGTGACGATTTGAAGGTCAATATCAAGGTCTTCATCGAAGGCGAGGAGGAGATGGGCTCGCCGAGCTTCATTCCTTTCATCGAGGCGCATCGCGACGAGTTCGATTCCGATGTCATCATCGTGGCCGACTCCGGCAACTGGAGCGCCGAAATCCCCAGCCTCACCACTAGTCTGCGCGGCAATACCGACTTGGATGTCACCGTGAAGGCGCTGGAACATCCCGTGCACTCCGGCCAGTTCGGCGGCCCGATTCTCGATGCCAATACTCTGTCATCCATGCTTATCGCTTCGATGTATGACGAAAATGGATCGCTGAATATCCCTGGTCTTGTCGGAGGAGACCCGGTCGGTGGGCTTCAGCGTGACTTGGATGAGGCCAGCGTACGTGCCGATTCCTCCGTGGTCGATTCCTACCGGTTCGCCGGCACAGGTTCT
This sequence comes from Bifidobacterium sp. ESL0728, assembly GCF_029392015.1. Taxonomy (NCBI): domain Bacteria; kingdom Bacillati; phylum Actinomycetota; class Actinomycetes; order Bifidobacteriales; family Bifidobacteriaceae; genus Bifidobacterium; species Bifidobacterium sp. ESL0728. The sequence goes on along the minus strand of NZ_CP113925.1, from coordinate 1,422,736 downwards.
CTCGCCTCGCGCCTGTGGACCAAGCCGAGCATCTCGGTCATCGGATTCGATGCCCATCCGGTCGAGGGTTCGTTCAACGTCATCGCCAACGAAACGCGTTTCCGTCTTTCCATCCGCACCGCGCCAAACCAGCGTCCTGAAGATGCTGCCAAGGCCGTTACGGACTTCCTCACTTCCCACGCGCCGTTCGGTGCTGAAGTCTCGGTTTCGATGGTCGACGCCGGCATGGGCTGGAGCATGGACCCCAATGCCGAAGCCACCCAGGATGCATTGGAATCGATGCGCGAGGCGTTCGGCGTCGACCCGATCAACAAGGGCGAAGGCGGCTCGATCCCGTTCATTCCCGAGCTGCAGCGCATCTTCCCCAAGGCTCAGGTCTTGGTTACCGGACCAGAAGACCCCAAGGGCAACGCCCACAGCCCCAACGAGTCGATTGACCTTCAAAGCCTAAAAAACAACGTCCTCACCGAGGCCCTGATCCTAACCAAACTCGCGAAGTAATCCACTAACTCGCCTTCTCGTCGTCTGACGTTAGTCGTGGCGGTGGCAGATATACAACGTTCGACACGCTCCGGGCCGCTCAGGCCAAGTCTTTACGGTCGAACATTGCATATCTGCCGCCGCCACTAATCCTTAGGGAAGCGAACTCGCTGTAATCTCCAAATAGTAAAGAATCAGGGTCGGTGGTACTCCAAGCGAATAGCTGCCGCATGCTCAATTTTTCTAAATGCATACGTGCGAATTGCAAGCTCACTGTCATAAGGTTCCTTATTCATGCGGTAGCTATTCGCTGGTGAACCACCTCCCGCAACCCCTGTCAATCAGATTCCTCTGTGCATAAGTGTGGGGGTTGGGGCATGCGATGCTCGACCGTAAAGACTCGGCCTGAGCGGCCCGGAGCGTGTCGAGCATTGTATGCCCCAACCCCCACACGACTACCCGTAGGCCGATTGACAGGGGATTGCTCTAGGATGGCGAACTGACACGGGGGCTGGTCTTTACGGCTGGCTGAGATGAGGATTTCCTCGACCGAATGAACGTGAGTCCGGACAATGCCGGCGCACGGACGTCTCTCTTTTCCCGTGCCTTGAAATGCGCGCCGATAAGCGGTGTGCACAGCGGAAAGGCACAAATCATGTCATCGTCAAATCGAACAACCATCGTCTCCAGGCCGAACCTTCGGTGGCGCGTCGTCGATATCGCCGTCGCTTCGGTCATCGGAGTGGCCAGCACGTTCGTCTATTGGGCCGCGGCCCTGCTATACGGCCCGATAGGTTCTCCTCTGGATGCTCTAATCCCCGGCCTTGGCGGTTTGATGAACGGGCTTTGGCTTTTCGCCGGTCCACTTGCCGCGGTTATCGTGCGTAAACCTGGCGCGGCCACCTATGCCGAAGTCGTCGCCGGCGTGCTCGAATCGTTGCTCGGCAACAGCTGGGGCGGCATGGAGACGTTTCTGATTGCACTGGTGCAGGGGCTTTGCGCCGAAGTCGTTTTTCTTTGCGTGGCCTACAAGGTGTGGAATCTAGTCACGATGACACTTTCCGGCGTGGTCTCGGCCGTAGGTTGTTGGGCCTATACGTTCTTCACCCATCTGCAGGGCTTTAAGATGACCGGCGCTTATGGAGTATGGTACTTGGTCGCCACGGTGATTTCCGGCGCGTTGGTGGCCGGCGTATTGATGTGGTATCTCTACATCGCCATTGCCAAAACCGGCGCCATCGACAAATTCGCTTCCGGCCGTCAGATCCGCGCCGCCGCCAAGTGAGCGGCATCGGGTAGAGTTTTGAGGCGTCGAAAAGGGGAACGTATGCAAGGCGAGCAATCCAAGGCAGCCGATAACCGGAACGGTGACGGCTCGCAACAGGGTGCCTTGGACGACCATGCCGGTACGGATGGCAGGGTTTTGCAAGATGCGGGACCTTCTTTGGGCAAGGTCTCCCCCAAGGTTGCGCCTGCTTCGATAAGTTTCAAAAATTGGGGCTATCGTCATGCTTCGCGCCGTCATTTCGCCGTCCGTGGGTTGAACCTTGACATCCGTCCCGGTGAGCATGTGCTCCTCCTTGGTGCTTCGGGCATCGGAAAATCGACGATCCTCGAAGGCGCCTCGGGTTTGCTTGGCGGGGATGCAGTGGAAGCCGCGAACGATGCCAGAGAGAACGAGACGGGAAAAGTCGTCGCTGTCGAGGATTCAGAAGGCGGGGTGACCGAAGGTGGCGTTTTCGTCGACGGTGTGCCGGCGGTCGCCGCGCACGGCCGCGTTGGACTGGTACTGCAGGACCCGGACTCGCAGACGATTTTCGAGCGCTTGGGCGACAACGTCGCTTTCGGCCCTGAAAACATGGGTGTGCCGCGTCCGCAGATTTGGCAACGTGTGAAACAAAGCCTTGCCGCGGTAGGTCTCGAAGGGCTTCAGCTGCACCGTTCCACCATGCATTTGAGTGGTGGGCAGATGCAGCGTCTGGCCTTGGCCGGGGCACTGGCCATGCAGCCTGGGGCGTTGCTTCTGGACGAACCGACCGCGAACCTTGATCCTGAGGGGGTCTCGCAAGTCATTGACGCCGTTTCTGATGTATTAGGTGACACCGAAGCGACCATGTTGCTCGTCGAGCATCGCGCCGGCCCATGGATAGACCTTATTGATAGGGTCATCGTTCTGGGGTTGGAATCGGACGACCAGGTCAAGGCTCGAATCACGCAGGTCGGTGATGATGCTGAGATTGACCACAGCGGGTTCCGGCGCACCATCGTCGTGGCCGACGGCACTCCGGACGAAGTGTTCGAAAACCGTGATTTGGATTTTGCCGCCCTCGGTATCTGGATGCCGGATAAATACCGACGACCGGAAGATGAAATCCATCGTATTTACACCGATGACGAGCCAGACAGCGACCCTGCTCTCGGTGACGGCAAGGTGCTGCTCTCGACCAAAAACCTGGCTATCGGCCGTAACGGCAAAGCGATAGCCGAACATATCAATGTTTCCTTCGCCGCCGAGCAGATCACGGCATTGGTCGGACGTAACGGAGTCGGCAAGTCCACGCTTTCCTTGACATTGGCCGGGTTGTTGGAACCTGTGGCGGGCAGCGTCGAAGCTTCTCCTGAATTGGCAAAAGGGGCAACCGGCAATTCTCCAATGGATTGGAAATCGACGGAACTGGCAGCGCGCATCTCCTACGTTTTCCAGAATCCCGAACACCAGTTTGCGCGTGGCAGCGTGCTTGAAGAGGTGATGCTCGGGCTGTTGCGTACAGGGACGCCCGAGGAGAAGGCCAAGAAGAAAGCCATGAAGTTGCTCCGCCGGTTCAGGCTTTCACAATATGCCTCGGTAAATCCGTATACGCTTTCCGGCGGCGAAAAGCGTCGTTTGACTGTTGCAGCCTCGCTTGCCGCCGCACCTCGCGTCATCATCTTAGACGAGCCGACGTTCGGTCAGGACAGACGCACCTGGATGCAGATCGTCTCGTTGATTCATTCGTTGCGAGGTGATGGGGTAAGCGTCATTGTGGTGACACATGATCGTGATTTGGTGACGGCTCTGGGCGCTCGTGTCATCGAGTTGCAGGCGCAAGGTGACACCGAAGGCGTGCGTTCGATGCATGTAGTCAGTGTGGCGGAAACCGTTCGAGGTGTCGCTGCTGACAGTGCTGATAAACAGCAACATGACGGTGCGCAAGCAGCAGAAGATGGTGCGATAAGCGATTCTCCAGAAGGCATTGGTAAGGCAAGCGGCAACGATGTGGAAACGGAAGCAACACAGTCCGACCAATCTGTCGATAACGATGCCGCGATGTCCAAACAGACCGATTCCGCGCCCATCGATGGCACCATCACCGTCAGCCCGGTCAACGAGCGCGACGAGAAAGAGCGTCAGTCCAGCCGTTCACCGTTCCTCGCCTCGCTCAACCCGACGTTCAGAATGCTGGGTGGGTTCATCGCCGCATTGCCGTTGATTTTCAGTCTTGACTGGGTTTCGGCCAGCGTCGCGCTGCTGATCGAGTTCATTTTGCTGGCATGCATCGGCCTCAAGCCGTGGCGCGTGGTCAAATCGACATGGCCGGTGTTCATCGGGGCTCCGGGCTCGGCGCTCGCCGTCCTGCTCTATGGCAAGGAGGGCGGCAGAATCTGGTGGCATTGGGCGATGATCACCGTCACCGACCGTTCGGCGATGCTCGCGCTCGCCACCGGTATCCGTATCCTGGCCGTTGGCATACCGGCCATTATCGCCGTTCTAGGCGTAGAGACCACGGACCTGGCCGATTCCTTCAGCCAGATCCTTCATCTGCCCGACCGATTCGTCTATGGTGGCCTCGCCGGAATGCGGCTTTTCTCGGTTCTTCGCGACGATTGGGCTGCGCTCACCGCCTCCCGTCGCTCTCGTGGTCTCGGCGACGAAAACAAGGTCAAGGCCTTCTTCCCGCAGACTTTCGCCTTGCTGGTCCTTTCCATCCGTCGTTCCACCACGTTGGCGACGGCGATGGAAGCGCGCGGATTCGGCGGCGACATTCCCCGGACCCATGCCCGTGTCAGCCATGTTCATCCCCGCGATTGGATCTTCGTCATCGTCTGCGCCTTGGTCCCTACTGTTTCCCTTATTTCTGCGGCTTTCGCCGGTACCTTCGCCTTCTTTGGCGGATGAGTTTTTACTGGCGAATGCTCATACGTTTGATTTGATATTTATTGTAGGTTATTGAATATGATCAAGTTTTTATTGTCTGTCTTAAGTCAGTTGTCTTAAGTAAGTTGGGGAAATTATTCGATACAGGTCGATGGCAATATCTTCGCGTAACATGTAGCCATGCCTTTTAATCAGCACATTATTGAAAATCCCAAATCCGAGCGTGTCAAGCGCGTGGCGGAGCTGGAAAAGACCAAGGCTCGCAGGAAGACCGGAAAGTTCCTTGTCGAAGGGCCGCAATCCGTGCGTGAACTTGTCCGATGGATGCCCGAGGTGGTCGAGGATTGCTATGTGCAAATGAACGATAGGCAGTCCGGGTTGCTTTCGTCAGTAGTCGAGGAAATCGCGCGTGAAGCTGACGAGCAGGGGCTGTACATTCATCAGGTCACCGGTGATGTGATGCATCGTATGAGCACGGACGCGCAGGGCATTGTTGCGGTCGGCAATCTTGACGCCGCACAAAACCGTATGATTAATGGCTTTGAGCACGGGGAATCCAGCGATGTAAAGGATACGAAAGTAGTCCATAATCTTGTCACCCGTGGGACCGATGTAAAAAGCAACGCCAGAAAAGATGACAATAGGACTGAGACTTCTCAAACGTCTGAGGGCAAGTCGGATTCTGTTCCGTCCGACGACACGGTCGCCGCGTTCTGGCAGATACGTGACCCCGGCAACGCAGGAACCGTGATTCGTTCGGCCGATGCCGCAGGGTGTCGTGCGGTGATTTTCGTGGACGATTGCGTCGACCGGTTCAATCCGAAGGTCATCCGTTCCACGGCAGGTTCCCTGTTCCATCTGCCGGTGGTCACCATGGGTACAGAAGAATTCTTTGCGTGGGCTAGCGAACAGCACCGCGAGGTGATGGCGGCTGATGTCTACGGCACACAAAAGGTCAGGCCGGAATCGTTGATTGACGTGGCGACCGGACTCAGGCATTCGCAAGACGGCAATGCCGCCAATCGGGAAGACCACGATTCTTCGTTGTTCCCGGTTGATAAGAATGAACGAAGCGTTGGAAGCGTTGAAAGCGATGGGAACAAAGCGGGTTCAAACGCTCAACGTTCTTACGTCATCCTGTTTGGCAACGAGGCTCGTGGGTTGCCTGCCGATGTGCTGGAGCGTGTACAGCGCATCGTGTCAATTCCGCTGTATGGCAAGGCCGAATCGCTGAATCTCGCCACCAGCACGTCAGTGATGCTCTTTACCTTGGCGATGGCTCGCGACGCCGGACACCGTCAGTAGAACCGATTTTTTTATCGACTGATAACAAGCGCAACCGGATAGCGTGCTATGTCTAGTCATATTGAAACAATGAAAAGGCTGTAAACGCTTGGAATTCATGACTTTTGCGCATGTCATTCCGCGACGTTTCAACGTTTGAAAAAACTTAAAGGAAAGGGTACTCGTGGCACAGAGTGCGTCATTCGATGCAGGAGCGGTGACCGATGCGGTCGCCGAGGGCATCTCGAAAATCAAGAGTGCCTCCACTATGGAGGAGCTCAAAGCCATCAAGACGGAGTACGCCGGGGCTGAGTCAGCGATGACGCAGGCCAGCCGTGCCATCGGTGGGTTGCCAAAGGACGAGAAGAAAGGTGCCGGCCAGCTCATGGGCAAGCTGCGCGCCGATTTCGGACGTGCCTTTGGACTTAAGGAAGCACAGGTCAAGGCCGAAGAAGAGACCCGTCAACTCGCTTCCGAGACGGTCGACATGACTTTGCCGGTCAACCGCAAGCCGCTGGGTGCACGTCATCCCCTGCCCAAGCTGATGGAGGACGTCGAAGACCTCTTCATCTCCATGGGCTGGCAGATCTCCGCAGGTCCCGAAGTGGAAACCGAATGGTACGACTTCGACGCGTTGAATTTCGGCCCCGACCATCCTGCCCGCCAGATGCAGGACACCTTCTACGTCAAGGGCAATCAGGCCAAGGATGCCGCAGGATTCGTCGGAAGCAACATGGTGTTGCGTACGCAGACCTCTTCCGACCAGGTGCGCGCGCTGCTGACGCGCGGTGTGCCGCTCTATATCGCGTCTCCCGGCCGCGTGTTCCGCACCGACGAACTCGATGCGACGCATACTCCTGTCTTCCACCAGTGTGAGGCGCTGGCCGTCGACAAGGGACTGACGATGGGCGATCTCAAGGGTGTGCTCGACAAGCTCGCCGTTTCGATGTTCGGCCCGGAGGCCAAGAGCCGCCTGCGTCCGAGCTACTTCCCGTTCACCGAGCCCAGTGCAGAGCTGGACCTCTGGTTCCCCGACAAGAAGGGTGGCCCCGGCTGGATCGAATGGGGCGGCTGCGGCATGGTCAACCCGAACGTATTACGTTCGGCGGGTCTCGACCCGGACGTTTACACCGGCTTTGCGTTCGGCGTGGGCATGGAGCGTACGCTCTTGCTGCGCCACGATATCAACGACATGCACGACCTCGTGGAAGGCGACGTGCGTTTCAGCAAACAGTTTGTGATGGGGGAGTGAACCAACAATGCCAATGGTAGATATTGACTGGCTCAAGGAACATGTCGAGGTTCCGGCCGGTCTCACGTATGAACAGCTTGCCAAGGACCTGGTTCACGTCGGCCTTGAGGAAGAGGAGATCCATTCCTCGCAGGTCACCGGCCCGATCGTGGTCGGCTACGTGGTCGACTGCACGCCGGAACCGCAGAAGAACGGCAAGATCATCAACTGGTGCCATGTCGACGTCGGCGAGAAATACAACGACACCGACGAAAACGGCAACAAGGTGCCACGCGGCATCATCTGCGGCGCGCCGAACATGGCGGCCGGAGAGAAGGTCGTCGTGACTCTTCCGGGCGCTGTATTGCCTGGCGATTTCAAGATCGAACCCCGCAAGACCTATGGCCACATCTCCAACGGTATGTGCGCCTCGGAGCGTGAACTTGGTTTGGGCAGCGACCACAGCGGCATCATCCTGCTGAACCATTACGGATTCAGCAAGGAAGAGGCCGACGCCCTGAAGCCCGGCGACGACGTGATGCACCTGCTGCATCTCGACGAGCCGGTGCTGGAGATCAACATCACCCCAGACCGCGGCTACACGTTGTCCTATCGCGGCGTGGCACGCGAATACCACCATTCCACGGGTGCAGCCTATACCGATCCGGTCGACGCGCTCAACGCAGAAACCCCAAAGGTCGCCGAAAACGGCAAGGGCGACATCGAAGTCGAGATCGAAGACAACAACCCGATTCACGGCGTGCCCGGCTGCGACCGCTACTATGCGCGTATCGTACGCAACTTCGACCCTGCAAGCGAGACGCCGAGCTGGATGCGCCGCCGCCTGATCCGTGCTGGCATGCGTTCGATTTCGTTGGCCGTGGACGTCACCAACTACGTGATGATGGATCTGGGTCAGCCGATGCACGCCTATGACCTCGACAAGATCTGCGGGCCGATTGTCGTCCGTCGCGCCAACAAGGGCGAGACACTGACGACGCTTGACGGCAAGAAGCACGACCTGAGCGTCGAAGATCTGCTCATCACCGATTCGCCCGACGGCAAGCGCAGCTCCCGAATTCTCGGACTCGCCGGTGTCATGGGTGGCCTTTACGGCGAAGTCACGGCCGACACCAAGAACATCCTTCTGGAATCCGCGCACTTCGACCAGGTGACTATCGCCCGTTCCGCACGCCGCCACAAGACCCCGTCCGAGGCTTCCAAGCGTTACGAGCGCGGTGTGGATTACGCGCTGCAGCCCGCTGCCGCCCAGATGGCCGCCGATCTGATGGCCAAGTACGGCCACGGCGAGCCTTCCGATACACCTATCGATGTCAACAATACGCAGCCCCGTGAGGCCATCGATTTCAAGTTCACCGAGACGAAGCGCCTCACCGGTCTTGATACCTCCGACAAGCGTATCCGCGAGATTCTCGAAGACATCGGTTGCAAGGTGAGCGACGGTAAGGAAGACGGCCACATTTCCGTGGTGCCTCCGACGTGGCGTCCCGATCTGACCATGCCCTGCGACTTGGTCGAGGAGATCGCGCGTCTCGTCGGTTATGACGAGATTCCCGTGACCATGCCGCCGGCCCCCGTCGAAGGCGAAGTCGGACTGACCCCCGACCAGCAGCGCCAGCGCGACGTGGCCAATGAGCTTGCTGAATATGGCTTGGTGGAGACACTGAGCTATCCGTTCGTCGGCGATGCCGACTTCAAGGCGTTCGGTTACGATGCCGACAAGATCAAGCCGGTGAGCGTTGAAGTCGCCAACCCTCTCGCCGGCGATCGTCCGTATCTGCGTCGTGAAGTTCTGCCGACACTGGCCCAGACCGTGCAGCGCAACCTGCGTCGTGGGCTTCAGGACATCTCTCTCTATGAAATCGGCCACGTCTATCTCTGGAATCCGAACGCCCCGGCCATTCCGGCTCTGCCCGGTGGCCAGCGTCCGACCGATGAGCAGTTGAAGGCGCTCGATGCCGGTCTGCCCGAGCAGCCGTTGCATGTCGCCGCGATTCTGACCGGCAAGGCTGTGGAAACCGGCTGGCTCGGGGAACGCCGTGATGTCGATTACAGCGATGCCGTCGAAGCGATGAACCGCGTGGTCGATCGTCTCGGAGCCAATGTCTCCATTGTGCAGCCCGAACCGCAGGAAGTGCCGATGCAATGGCATCCGGGCCGTGCCGCCAAGGTCATGGCAGGCGATACGTTCGTTGGTATGGTTGGCGAGCTACACCCGCACGTCAATACGGCGCTCGGTTTCCCCGAGCATTCCGCAGCGTTCGAGCTGAACCTGACTGCCCTCTTCGCCACGTTGAGCGGCAAGCCGGTGCAGGCCAAGCCGATTTCGACCTTCCCGCCTGTCAAGCAGGACCTCGCTTTCACAGTTCCCGATACGGTCACCGCCGCGCAATTGCAGCAGGTCATCGAAGAGGCCGCAGGCGATAACCTCGAGTCCATCGAACTCTTCGATGTGTTCTCCGGCGACCAACTCGGCGACCATCAGAAGTCGCTTGCCTACTCGGTCACTTTCCGCTCTCCGGATAAGACGCTTACCGGCGACGACACGGAGGCCATCCGCAAGGCTATTGTCGATAACGCGGAAACGATTGGTGCACAGTTGCGTGCCTGACAATCATTCCTGAGAAATCTTGGGAATGGAAATGATACGGAGTCTGTGCGCCAAAAGGTTCGCAGACTCCGTCAAATATCTACCTGATTTTGGAGTGCTTGATGAATGAATCTCAAAACCCGTTCGATGTGAACGGCAGGCAACGTGAGGATCCCTCGTCCAATACGGCTCCGATGGGTCAGGTTCCGGAGCATCCGTCATCCGAGGATTCGCAAGGCACGCGAGGTACCGAGGCGCGGAATACAGCTTCTGCTTCCAGCGGTGCGAATCCATCACAGCCCCAATACGGTCAGATGAAAGTCCCGGAATATGGGGCCATGGCCAGCCAATTCCCTTCGCAATACAATCCCTACGTCTATGGCAAGCCTGAAGAGAAACCAAAAAATCAGAACACGCCAATGAATGCTCAGAACAGGCAATATGACCCGCAAATGGGCGGGGGATACGGCAATGCCGTGGGCCCCTATCAAGGCAATCAGCGCAATGCCCCTTACGGCGGCCCTAACCAGATACCTGGAGGTTATGGCAACAATCCCAACAGCCCATATGGGCAGCCGTACAACAACGGACAGCCGTACAACAACGGCCCGGTCATGCCAGGGGAGCCGGGATCACCCGGATATCAGCCGGATATGCGCAACGGCGTTGATATGAACGATCCCGTCCAGAACCCACTTAAAGGACATTGGGATCCGATGGCGATTCTTTCGATTATCCTTCTGTTTCTGCCGATTACGTTCCTGCCTGCCATTACCGGTGCGGTTTCCATGTGGCGCACCAAGAAATACCATATGAAAGGGTTCGCGGTGGCCACCGTGTGCATGGTACTCGGCGTCATCGCGACAGTCTTCGAGCTATGGCTGTTTTCCAAAGGTATCAATCTTAACGATTTCTCACAGCAGTTGATGAATCAATATGGTTCCGGATCCGGTGGTTCCGGCAGTGACGGTTCAGTGAGTGCCTAGGTTCTTACGCCATGTTATTGACGGTTTAGCTAACCATTCATAGTTGAGAAAGTCCTTGTTCACGGCAGTGACCGAGGACTTTTGTATACCGGTTCGATGTATCGATCAAATCCGGGGATACCGGCCAAATTGTGTGCCCGGCGGTTCCGGTTTTCCCGGTCAAGAAGTTTTTGACAGATACTCGTTGAACTATGGTTTGTCGAAAGTGATGAATTGTATTTTATTGTGTCCACTATTTGGATGTATAAGTATACATAATAGTGAATATATGTAGTCTTAGCATCATCTTCAAGAAAGGTGATGCCGATGAGCAAATACACGGTGGCGGTAGCTGGTGCCAGCGGATATGCGGGAGGGGAGATGCTGCGTATACTCGCGGCACATCCTGCGTTCGAAGTAACCACTGTGACCGGCGAGACTTCTGCCGGAAGCAAACTTGGTGAGCACATGCCGCATATTCCAACGCTAAAGGATATGATCATCGAGCCAACGAAGCCTGAAGCGCTCAGCAATCATGATGTCATCGTTCTTGCTCTGCCGCATGGGGTATCGGGAGCTTTGGCCGAAAAGCTTCATGCCGATTGTGCGATAGTCGATTTGGGAGCCGACCACAGGCTCGAATCCGGCGAGGCTTGGGCGCAATACTATGGCGGCGATTTTCATCAACCGTGGGTCTATGGCATGCCGGAACTGATTGTCGGCAAAGACGCCAACGGGGAATACCGGCGTCAACGTGAAAAATTGCCTGACGCATCGTTGATAGCAGGCCCCGGATGCAACGTCACGGCGGTCACCTTGGCTTTCCAGCCTGCAGTGGCCGAGGGGCTCGTGAAATTCGACGACATCGTAGCCGATCTTGCCGTCGGGTATTCCGGAGCAGGCAAAAATCTCAAACGTCCGAATCTGCTGGCTGCTGAGGCATTCGGTTGTGCGACGCCGTATTCGGTAGGTGGAGTTCACCGACACATTCCGGAGATTGTGCAGAATCTTAGGCATGCTGCGGCGGCGATTTCCGGTGAATGTGATGAGCATACCGGTTTGGGTTTCAAAAACAAACCTGAAGCGGACATCCAAGTCGGTTTCACCCCGGTATTGGTGCCGATGGCCCGTGGAATCCTCGCAGTGGTTTCGGCCAAGCTGAGCGACAAAGGCGAGGCGATGAGTGATGAAAGCATTCGCGAGGTTTTTGCTCAGGCCTATGAAGGTCAGCGATTCATTGAGCTCTTGGGCGTCGGCGACATGCCGGCGACGGCGAACGTGCTGGGGTCCAACGCGGCTCAGGTTCAGGTAGCCGTTGACAGGAACGCCAAGCGCCTCTATGGTTTTGCCGCTATCGATAATCTCAACCGCGGCACGGCAGGGCAGACGGTGCAATCCCTGAATATCGCACTCGGACTTCCCGAAGACCAAGGACTGACAACGATTGGAGTGGCGCCATGAGCGTGACATTTGCAAAAGGGTTTTCCGCCGCCGGCGTCAATGCCGGAATTTCAGCGAACAAGGATAAAAGTGATTTGGCGCTGGTCGTCAACAACGGGCCGCTCGATGCCGCGGCGGGCGTGTTTACTGCCAACCGTTTCTGCGCCGCGCCGGTGCAATGGTCTCGCAAGGCCGTCGCTGACGGACATATCAAAGCGGTTGTGCTCAATTCCGGCGGCGCCAACGCCTGCACCGGTGAGGCCGGGCTTAGGCAGAGCGAGGCCACGGCGATCAAGGTCGCCGAAGTGCTTGGCGGCGAACATCCGGTTGATACCGGAGACATCGCGGTATGCTCGACTGGGCTGATCGGGGAATTATTACCTTTGGATAATGTGTTGGCCGGCGTCGACAAAGCGGCTTCGGCTCTAAGCGACAACATCGAAGCCGGCATCGACGCGGCCACAGCCATCATGACCACCGACACCAAAGCCAAAACCGTGAAGCTGGAAGGTAATGGTTATCGCGTGGGCGGCATGGTCAAGGGCTCGGGAATGATCGCACCACAACTGGCTACGATGCTTTGTGTCATCACCACTGACGCCGTGGTTGACGCCGCTCAATTGCAGGCCGTTCTGGCCGCTGCCACCGACAAGTCGTTCAATCGCATCGACGTGGACGGATGCATGTCCACCAACGACACGGTGCTGCTGCTGGCATCTGGGGCTTCCGGCGTCACCCCGGATCCCGAGGAATTCGCCGGCTTGGTTCATGATGCCTGTGCCAGTTTGGCTCGTCAGATTATCGGCGACGGTGAAGGTTCCACCCACGATATCAAGGTGACAATAAGCGGAGCGGAAAGCGAGGAAGCGGCTTTGGCATGTGCCCGTGCGGTTGCCGGCTCGAACCTTCTGAAATGCGCGATCTATGGCAACGATCCGAACTGGGGACGTATCGTCAGTTCCTTGGGTACTGTTCCGGTGGGCGTGGCAGCTTACGATTCGCAAGATGTCACCGTCGATATCAACGGTGTGCGTGTCTGCGAACACGGCGGTGCAGGGGTTGACCGTTCCGAAGTCAAGATGGAGGGTCGAGAAGTCGATATCGATATCAACCTCAACAAAGGCGCCGAAACCGCAACGGTATGGACCGATGACCTCACCCATGAATACGTGCATATCAACGCCGACTACGAATCCTGAGATTTCCAGAGAAATCAAAGAAAGGTTCAACAGATTTTCAAATAGATGAATAATCATCAATTAAAGATATGCGACAAACGGAACGTAGAAATTACCAAGCGACCGAGGGATGAAAATGGCGACAGATGAAGTCGAACAATCGCAGCCATTGGTGAAGCCAATCGATGGAGGAACGACGAAAGCTGACGAATATACATTTGACGTGCACAACGACTTAAAGGACGAGCAGAAAGCCGAGGTTCTGATCGAGGCGTTGCCGTGGCTGGAGGAATTCGCCGGTCAGCGCATCGTCGTCAAATACGGCGGCAACGCCATGGTCGACGAACATCTGAAACGATGCTTTGCCGAGGATATGGTCTTTCTGAGGCAGGTCGGCATGCACCCGATCGTCGTGCACGGTGGCGGCCCGCAAATATCCAGTATGCTCAAAGATCTTGGCATCCATTCGCAATTCAAGGCGGGACTGCGCGTTACGACGCCGGAAATCATGAAGGTCGTGCGAATGATTTTGACGGGTTCCGTTTCGCGTGAGCTGATCGGGCTGATCAATGCCCACGGCCCGCACGCGGTCGGTCTTTCGGGCGAGGATGGGTCGCTGTTCGGAGCGAAACGCTATCGTCCCGTTATCGACGGAGTGGAAACGGACATAGGCTTGGTCGGCGAAGTCACCGAAGTCAATCCCTCGGCGGTTGAAAGCCTTATCGCGCAGAACCGAATTCCCGTCGTTTCTTCGATAGCGCCGAATGCTGATGATCCCACCGAAGTCTTCAATGTCAATGCGGATTCGGCGGCTGCGGCCCTCGCTGTCGCACTGCATGCCCGTAAGCTGGTCATTGTGACCGATGTGGATGGCCTTTACGACGATTGGCCCGACAAAAATTCGCTTATCAGCTCCATCGGCGTCGACAAGCTGCGTGAGGTTCTGCCAACGCTGCAAAGCGGTATGGTACCGAAGATGCGTGCCTGTGTACGTGCGCTGGATGGAGGGGTCCCGCGAGCGCATATCATCGACGGCCGGCAGCCGCATTCCATATTGAACGAGGTGTTCACCAGCGCCGGCATCGGCACCATGGTCGTGCCCGGTGACGGCATGAAGCTACGACGAAACGGAAGATAGCTTGCGACAGGGCAATGTAGTAGCGAAAGCTATTGGTTATGTAGTGAAATCAATGAAGTCTCCATACTATCATAATACAAAATGAACTTGAAGGTGCGACACAATGAACAACGACAATCACAATATGACTGATTCCAAAAATGTAAGCCAAGGTCGCGTTGCCGCAACGACGTCGATCGGGCCGGAAAGCGAGCAATGGATCGCGGAATACGAAAAGGTGCATACCCACGCTTTCGGTACGCCGCTGCGCGTCATGGACCATGGCGAAGGCATGTATGTCTGGGACGTGGACGGCAACGAATACCTCGATTTCCTCGCGGGCATCGCGGTCAATTCGCTGGGCTACGCGCATCCCAAATGGGTCAAAGCGGTTGGCGAGCAGGCTGCGAAAGTCGCGCATGTCAGCAATTATTTCGCCTCGGTTCCGCAGATCAAACTTGCGCAAAAGCTGTTGGAGATTTCCGGGGCTCCGGAAGGTTCCCGTGTCTACTTCGGAAATTCCGGGGCCGAAGGCAACGAAGCCGCGATGAAAATGGCCAAGCTCTATGGCGCAACATTGCCAGGCGGCGACCCCGAACGTGGAGGCGCCCCGGCCCGAATCCTAGCGCTGACCAATGGATTTCACGGCCGGACCATGGGAGCTTTGAGCGCCACTTGGAAGCTGTCGATTCGTGAACCCTATAACCCGTTGCTGCCAGCGGTTGAGTTTGTCGAAGCCGGAGACTTGAAAGCCATGCAGGCAGCATTCGACGAGACCGGAAAGAATGGTGTCGGCCCAGTGGCAGCGGTGATGCTCGAACTCATCCAGGGTGAGGCCGGCGTGCGTCCGCTTGACCCGGCATACGTCAAGGGTGTCCGCGAACTTTGTGACAGCAATCATGCGCTGATGATCATCGATGAAGTACAGACCGGCATCGGTCGAACCGGCAAATGGTTCGCCTTCCAGCGCGAGGACCTTTCCGGTGGCATCACTCCCGATATCATCACCTTTGCCAAAGGCGTGGCCGGAGGCTTTCCGATGGGTGGCATGATCGCCTTCGGCAAGCCTCTTGCCTCGCTCTTCTCGCCGGGGCTGCACGGTTCCACGTTCGCCGGTGGCCCGCTTGCGACCACGGCCGGGTTGACCACGTTGCAGGTCATCGAGGATGACGGATTAGTGGCCAATGCCGAAGCCCGTGGCAACCAACTTCGTAAAGCGATCATGGCTTGCGGCAACCCGCTGTTCGCGTCTGTGCGAGGTCGTGGGTTGCTCAATGCCATTTCGTTGACACATCCATGCTCGCATGCCGCCATGAACTGGGCCCTCGACCATGGGCTGATTGTCAATGCCGTTGCTCCGGACGCCTTGCGTCTTGCACCGCCTCTGATTGTCGGCAGCGATGACGTGGACCAAGCCGTATCGATTCTTGCCAAAATCCCGTTCGATTTGCCGAATGACTGAGTTCGATTCGTTCTTACCTGTGAACTTTCGAAGTATTTTGTTTCATACGGCATTGCTTGATACGTTACAGACAGGATCTACGATGCCAAAGGGATGCGGCAAAATTATTAGATTTAGATAATTATTGTAGTATATATACCAATATACGGATAGAATCTTAATATTTCAGTTTTATGCGGTATATTTTAATGGTCAAATCAGTAAAAGGAGATGGTTATGGCAGGTCAGCTTCGGCATATGCTCCGGGATGATGATGTCAATCACGATGAGCAGAAGGAAATCCTGGAACTTGGCATGAAGTTCTGGAAAGACCGCTATTATCATCGTCCATTCGAAGGCCCGCAGGGTGTCGCGGTGATTTTCGACAAACCCAGCACCCGGACGCGTTCCAGTTTCTCCGTCGGTGTCGCCGAGCTTGGCGGTTATCCTTTGGTCATCGACAAGTCCGGCTCCCAGCTTGGCCGTGGCGAACCCGTGGCCGATACGGCACGCGTGCTCACTCGCATGACCAGCGCCATCGTCTGGCGTACCTTCGGCCAGAATCGTGTGGAAACGATGGCGGAATATGCCACCGTCCCTGTTGTCAACGCCTTGACCGACCAGTTCCATCCCTGCCAGATTCTCGCCGATTTCCTCACCATCGCGCAACATCGCGGGGGAGTCGACGCCCTCACAGGCCAGACCATCGCCTACCTCGGAGACGCGGCCAACAATATGTCCAACTCCTACCTGCTAGGCGGGGCGACCGCAGGTATGAACGTACGCGTGGCCGGCCCGCAGGGCTTCCTTCCCGACCCGCAGATCGTCGAGGACGCCAAGCGTATAGCAGCGCAGAACGGTGGTTCGATTCTGGTGACCACTGATCCGCGAGAAGCCGTGGCGGACGCCGATTGCATCTTCACCGACACCTGGGTGTCGATGGGCGAGGAAAACGAATATGGTGTACGCTCCAAGCCGTTCTGGAATTATCAGGTCAACGACGAATTGATGAAACTCGCTAAACCTGATGCGTTGTTCCAGCACTGTCTGCCAGCTTACCGTGGCAAGGAGGTCACCGCCTCGGTGATCGACGGCCCGCAATCGGTGGTGTGGGACGAGGCAGAAAACAGGTTGCACGCCCAAAAGGCTTTGTTGACTTGGCTGATCGGGAAACTTCGAAATGACAAGGAATTGCTCAAATGAACGATACTGAGGAAAGCGATATTACCGCCGATATCAATTATGATTCGTCTGATGTTGCCGGAACTGTGCCAAACGGTGGAGAGCAAGGCTCGGAGACCAAGTTGCAGCATCCGACGAACAGGACTGCCCGTCTGAGCGTTATTCAGGAGATCCTTTCCAACTCGGTGGTCTCCTCACAAGGGCAGCTGCTTGAACTGCTTGCCGATCGTGGCATCGAAGTCACCCAGGCTACGCTGAGCCGTGACCTTGATGAGATGAAGGCGGTGAAGACACGGCTTAAAACCGGGGAAATGGCTTATACGCTGGGTGTCGAGCCCGAATTCGACGACGCCACGGCTGAAAAAATCGACCAGCAGCTTTCGCGAGGGCTTTCGGGGTTGATCACCTCTGCGGCCGCGGCGCGAAATCTGGTCATCGTGCACACCCCGTCCGGCGCTGCGCAATACATGGCAAGCGTTATTGACAAGCAGCCCATCGAGGGAATCCTGGGCACGGTCGCCGGCGACGATACGGTGTTGTTGGTTTGCGATGATGACGATGCCGCCGTGACGCGCATGCAATGGCTGCTTGACATTGTTTCGCGTGGGCAGCACCAAGGTGCCTGATACAAAAGCCATTGCATGGCAAAAGTTTTCGTGAGGGGATAGCTGATTTGCTCAAGGAGTGATTTTTTCTGTACGGGATGGGCGCGTGCAGAGAAAATCAGAAAAAATGGCCATGAAGGGTGATTGTCTCTGTATACAGGCGTTTGGTGCAGAGTTAATCACGGGATACGGCCGGAAAGTGTGATTATCTCTGCATTCTGATTCGAAGTGCAGGGAAAATCACGGAATTGAGTGTGGGTGTCCGTTCGGATAGGCTGTGCGTGTGTGGCTTGTATCCCGCATTGTGGACGTTTCCGTCCATAAATTGAATATGTATACATAAAGGCGTATATATATTGTATAAAGTTTTGAAGAAAGGGCTGTCATGAGCGATAAGAACCGCATCGTACTCGCATATTCCGGAGGTCTTGACACTTCCGTGGCGATTCCGTACTTGAAGGAGCGCACAGGCAAAGACGTCGTCGCTGTTTCCTTGGACGTTGGTCAGGGTGGCGAAAGCCTTGAAACCATTCGTCAGCGCGCGCTGGCCTGTGGTGCGGTGGAAGCGTATGTCGTCGATGCACGTGAGGAATTCGCCAAGGAATACTGCATGCTGGCGTTGAAGGCCAACGCCAAGTACGAAGGTGTCTATCCTCTGGTTTCCGCCATTTCCAGGCCTTTGATCTCCAAGCATCTCGTGCGTGCCGCCCACCAGTTCGGCGCCGACACGATTTCGCACGGCTGCACCGGCAAGGGTAACGACCAGGTGCGTTTCGAGGTCTCCATCGCCTCCATCGACCCGAATCTTAAGGCCATCAGCCCGATTCGCGATCTTTCTCTGACCCGCGACGTCGAGATCCAGTTCGCCAAGGATCACAAGCTGCCCATCACCCAGACCGAAAAGAGCCCGTATTCCATCGATCAGAACGTCTGGGGCCGCGCCATTGAAACCGGCTTCCTCGAAGACCCGTGGAACGGACCGACCAAGGACTGCTATACCTACACCGACGATCCGGCCTTCCCACCTGTCGAAGATGAGGTCGTCATCGAATTCAAGCAGGGCGTGCCGGTGAAGATCGACGGCAAGGATGTCACCCCGCTGCAGGCCATCGAAGAGATGAACCGCCGCGCCGGAGCCCAGGGCATCGGCCGCATCGACCTGATTGAAGACCGTCTGGTCGGCATCAAATCCCGTGAACTCTATGAAGCACCTGGTGCGGTGGCGCTCATTGCCGCGCACGAAGAGCTTGAGAACTGCTGCCTCGAACGCGAACAGCACCGCATCAAACGCGACATCGACAAGCGTTGGGCCGAGCTGGTCTACGACGCCCAATGGTTCTCGCCTGCGGTCCGCTCCTTGAACGCCTTCATCGAAGACACGCAGCGCTATGTTTCCGGCGAAATCCGTATGGTCATGCACGGAGGCCGCGCCGTGGTCACCGGCCGCCGCAGCGATTCTTCGCTCTACGACTACAAGCTCGCCACCTACGATTCCGGCGACACCTACGACCAGAACGCTTCCAACGGATTCATCTCGATCTACGGTCTGCCCGACAAGGTGGCCGCCGCTCGCGACGTCAAATTCGGCAATGGTATCGAAGTCCCGGACAACTCCGTCGAATAATTATTCATTCAGTTGCTAGACAGTTCGTAGGAGCTGCCTAGCAATCCTTATATTTGAGGTCACTTACTGTGGCGGGAGGGGCTGGGATATACAATGCTCGACACGCTCCGGGCTGAGCCGTTAAGAACGAAGCCCAGTGGGCTTCGTTTAGGCGAAGTGAGCGCGATGTATCGAGCACGAAGGCAAAATCTCTGATTTTGCACAGGCCAAGTCTTTACGGTCGAGCATCGCATATCCCAACCCCTCCTTTGACTTATGATGATAAATATTTGTTTTTGAAGATTATTAAACAGTCGTGATTGAGGTCTGGGGATATGCGTTGTTACGGCGTAAGACATGGCCGAGCGGCCAAGGAGCGTCCGGAATAACGTATATCCCCAGGCCTCCGCACAGTTAGCTTTACTCAAAGACTAGTTTGTTACAGAATGAAGGGAAAATAAGGATGACGGAGCAGGATAATAAAGGGAATGAGCATTTGGCGCTGTGGGGAGGGCGGTTTAAGTCCGGGCCTTCGCCTGAGCTGGCGCGGCTCTCAAAGTCGACGCAGTTTGATTGGCGGCTGGCTGATGACGATATCGCCGGGTCTCGGGCGCACGCGCGGGCGCTGGGCAAGGCCGGATTGCTCAGTGATGACGAGTTGAGGCGGATGGAGGATGCGCTCAACAAACTGCAGAAGCTCGTGGATTCGGGGGAGTTTGCTCCCGTTGAAGATGATGAGGACGAGGCCACGGCTCTGGAGCGCGGACTTCTTGAGATCGCGGGGGATGAGCTGGGTGGCAAGCTGCGTGCCGGGCGTTCGCGCAACGATCAGATCGCCTGCCTTATCCGCATGTGGCTGCGTCGCCATGCGCGTATGGTCGCCGGTTTGGTGCTTGGCGTGGTCGATGCGCTCATCGAGCAGGCTGAGAAAGCGGGGGAAGCAGTGATGCCGGGGCGCACGCACATGCAGCACGCCCAGCCGGTTTTGCTCGCTCACCAGCTGATGGCCCATGTCTGGCCGCTGCTGAGGGATGTCGATAGGCTGGTCGATTGGGATAAGCGCATGGACGAAAGCCCTTACGGTTCAGGCGCTTTGGCCGGCAACACGCTTGGTCTCGATCCCGAAGCCGTAGCTCACGAACTCGGTTTCTCGCGTGTAACCGCCAATTCGATTGACGGTACCGCAAGCCGCGATTTGGTGGCCGAGTTCTCGTTCATCGCGGCTATGATTGGCGTCGACCTCAGCCGTTTGAGTGAGGAAATCATCATCTGGAACACGCAGGAATTCGCCTTCGTCCGTCTCGATGACGCCTATTCCACCGGTTCCTCGATCATGCCGCAGAAGAAGAATCCGGATATCGCCGAGCTTACCCGTGGCAAGTCCGGCCGTCTGATTGGTGATTTGACTGGCCTGATGGCCACGCTCAAAGGTCTGCCGACGGCCTACGCCCGCGATTTGCAGGAAGACAAGGAAGCCGTGTTCGACCAGGTCGACACACTCGAAACCTTACTGCCCGCTTTCGCCGGCATGGTCCGTACCATGGTCTTCGACCTTGACCGTCTCAAGGCTCAGGCGCCCACCGGTTTTGCTTTGGCCACGGATATCGCCGAATGGCTGGTCAAGCAGGGTGTCCCGTTCCGTCACGCCCACGAGCTTTCGGGCGCTTGCGTCCAGATGGCGGAAGGCCGTGGCGTTGAGCTTTGGGATTTGAGCGATGATGATTTCGTCACTGTGTTCAAGGATTTCCTACCCGCAGATGTCGCGCCGCAAGTCCGTAAAGTCCTTTCCGTCGAGGGTTCCGTAGACCAGCGAGACGGCAAGGGGGGCACAGCACCTGTTCGCGTCCGCGAACAAATTGCCGAAGCCAAGCGGATCGCTGCAAAAGCTAAAACATTCGCTGATTCGGTTAGTGACGGTCCGGCTTACGTAAAACCAGACGCATTGCAATGATTTGACATTTTTTTACTTCACCTTGAGTACGATGGCATGCTGAAAGCAAGCTAGGCAGAAAGGCGTGAAAGGCATGACGTTGGGTATCGGAACTCCGATAGCGACTATCGAGGCGATGTGGGCGAAGCATACGATTCATCTGTCTGAGGCTCCCGGCGGAGACCCATTTGGTGTCCGGAAATTCGACCAGTCAACACCCAGCAATGCCGAGCCTTTGACCTTGTGCGCCATAGGTGATTCTATGGTGGCTGCCTGTGGTACGCAAAACCAGCAGGAGGGTCTTATACCCGACCTTGCGCAAGGGTTTGCGGACAAGTTCAAGCGTGATGTCAGCTGGGAAGCCCATGGAAAGCTGGGCGCCACGATGCGGCGCGTCCGCTACCGTCTGCTTCCCGAAGTGCTGAAGTCAGGCAAGAAGTTCGATATCCTGGCATTTTGTGCCGGTTCCAATGACATCATGGCCAATCGAACGCTCGATGAATGGCGTGCTGATCTTTCCGCCGTCCTCGACGAGGCCAAACCGCTGAGCGGCCATGTCATCGTCTTGAGTCCTGGACAGATGCAGCATGAGCCGTCGTTGGGCAAGGCGCTGCGCCGAGCACTCGAGCATGAGATGGATGAGCAGGCAGCCGTGAGCAAGGAAGTCTGTGCCGAGCGCCACGCCACGTATGTCGATATGATTCACGAAAACGTGCATGCCGACGCTCCCGATTTCTTCTCTCCAGATCACTTCCACCCCAGTGCCAAAGGCTACAGCTATATGGTCGAAGGCGTGGTCGCCAAGCTTGGTTCTTCATTCGTTCAGGATTTTGTTGCGGAATAAAGGTCTGTTCGTTTTTCAGGGAATCAAATAATAATATAAGTGATTGTAAAATACTAATAACTTCGTGATAACAAATAAATCATTGGTCAAGACTCAATTCAGCATTGAGTCTGATATTGCTGTGTCGCCGTCATCTGCGAAAATAGATTGGTTCGGGAGCTGTTCGGCTCCGATTGTTTTGATACAAAAGAATAGGGGAATACGGTTATGGCTCACGTCACCAATTTCAAGGAAGCGGGATTCGACTCCGTCTTCGATGAATTGAACTGGCGCGGGCTGATTTCGCAGTCCACGGACCGCGATCAGCTCGCCAAAGCGTTGAACGGCGGGCCGATTACCTACTATTGCGGTTTCGACCCCACCGCAGCCTCGCTGCATATCGGCAATCTCGTGCAGCTCATCAACATGCGCCATCTGCAGGAAGCCGGTCACCATCCCATCGCTGTGGTCGGCGGCGCCACCGGTCTCATCGGCGACCCTCGTCAAAGCGGCGAACGTACCTTGAATCCCAAGGATGTCGTCGAAGGCTGGGCCCGCAGGTTGAAGAAGCAAATCGGCACGATTCTCGTCACCGACGGCGACAATCCTGTGCGTTTCGTCTCCAATTACGATTGGACGGCCAATATGTCGGTCATCGATTTTCTGCGCGACGTCGGCAAGAACTTCCGCATGGGAACCATGCTCGCCAAGGACACGGTGGCACGCAGGCTCAAAAGCGAGGAAGGCATTTCCTTCACCGAGTTCAGCTATCAGGTTCTGCAAGGCAACGATTTCCTGCACCTCTTTGACGAATACAACTGCACGCTGCAACTTGGCGGTTCCGACCAGTGGGGCAACCTCACCAGCGGCCTCGACCTGATCCGCAAGGTGCGCGGTGAGAACGTCAACGTGTTCACGAGCCCCATCATCACCGACAGCCAGGGCAAGAAATTCGGCAAGTCCGAAGGGAACGCCATGTGGCTTGACCCGACGATGTTGAGCCCCTACAAGTTCTACCAGTTCTGGTACAACCAGCCTGACGGCGAGATGCTGAAGCTTCTGAAGGCCTTCACGTTCCTTCCCAAGGCCGAGATCGAGCGACTCGCCCATGAGGCCGAGGTCAACCCCGGCGCCCGCGAGGCGCAGAAAGCATTGGCTTGGGAGGTCACCAGCTTCGTTCACGGAGAAAAGACCACTCAAGAGGCGATTGACGCGGCTTCGGCGTTATTCGGCCGTGGCGGCGATCTGCAGTCCATCGGCTCCGACATGCTGGAATCCTCCATCGAGGGTCTGAAGATCGAGAACGAGGAAGGCGAGAAGGTTTTCGCCAAGGCCGTTGTCGGCGAACGTGTGGCGCAGGCCGCGGTTACCGCAGGGCTCTTCAAATCGATTTCCGAGGCGCGCAAGACCATCAAATCCGGCGGCGTCTACGTCAACAACGTGCGTGTCGAGGACCAGGACCAGGAACTGACCGGTGAGGACTTCTTGGCGGATCATTTCGCGCTGATTCGGCGTGGAAAAAAGGCGGTCGGTGCCGTCGAACTCGGCTGACAGCAAGCTTTCATCAAGCTTCAATCAAGTGGATTAGAATTTATTACAAAAATAATATTTAGGATTGTCCCGTTCAATTTCAGATAGCGGGATGACCGAACCCAAGCAAAAAGGCATAAGCATATGGCAGAAGAACAGCGCGGCAACCGCGACGGCAATTCATACGGTCACGGTTCGTCCCGTTCAGGTGGCGGCTATCGAGGTCACGGCGGGTATCGCGGCAACAACCACGGTGGATTCCACAAGGGTGGACACGGCGGATATCGCGGGCATGATGACGACAGGCGTGGCGGCGGATACCGCGGCAACGGTGGACACCGCGACTTCCATCGTGATGATCGCCGTGACGGCGAACGTGGCGGTTACCGCGGACACGGCGACGGGGATCGTCGCGATTTCCACCGCGACGGCGAACGCGGCGGCTACCGCGGAAGCGACGATCGCAGGGACTTCCATCGCAGCGACGACCGTCGTGGTGGTTACCGTTCCGGCGGATATCGTGGGCATGACGACGATCGACGTGGCGGCGGCTACCGCGGCAACGGTGGCGGGCATCGTGATTTCCACCGTGACGGCGAACGCGGCGGCTATCGCGGCGGCAGTGATCGCCGCGACTTCCATCGTGACGGGGACCGCAGGGATTTCCATCGTGATGACAGGCGTGATTTCCACAAGGATGGCGACCGTCGTGACTTCCACAAAGGCGGATACCGGCACGATGACGATCGTCGTGGCGGTTATCGCGGGGAAGACGATCGCAGGGACTTCCATCGCAATGATGATCGTCGCGGCGGCTATCGTTCTGGCGGCTATCGTGGGCATGACGACGATCGACGCGGGGGATACCGTGGCAATGATCGTCGTGACGGCGACAGCCGTGATTTCCGTCGCAACAATGACCGTAGGGGCGGCTACAACTCCCATGGCAATGATCGTCGTGACTTCCACCGTGACGACCGCCGAGACGGCGAACGCGGTGGATACAGAAGCTACAACAATCACCGCGATGACCGACGTGATGACCGCCGTGGCGGTTTTCATAATGATGGTCGCGAAGAATACATGCACAACGGCCCGCGCCGCAATTCCGATGGCACGGTCTCGTTCCCCTCGCAGAACCCGTATACCGACCGTCGCCCCGGCGAGCCGCGCATGCCCAAAGGCATGGAATGGTCGATGCTCTCCAAGGACGAGAAGGAACGCCTGAGGGGACTTTCCAAGGAGCACGCCGAGAACATCGGCCTGCACATTCTCGCCGCTTATTCGCTTGAGGAAAGCGACCCGAAGGCCGCCCGTGACCACGCCGAGTGGGTGGCGCACCAGGCCTCCCGCATTGATTTCTCACGTGAGACTCTGGCGTTCATCGCCTACCGTCAGGGCGATTACAAGACTGCGCTGAAGGAATTCCGCACAGCACACCGTATGAACGGCTACAACGATTATCTGCCGTTCATCGCCGACTGCGAACGCGGCTTGGGCAACCCGAAACGTGCCATCGAGATGGCGATGTCCGACGACGCCAAGCAACTTACCGGCGAATCCAAGGCCGAGATGTTCCTGGTCTATGCCGGAGCGCTGGGAGATCTGGGTCTTTGGGACAAGGCCGTTGACGTGGTCAGCAAGCTGGCAGGTACCAAGGGACTTCCCGGAGCCTACCGTATGCGTGCGCTGCAGGCCGAGCAGTACTTCCTCGAAGAAGGCGGACGCGGAGACGAGGCAGCCGACCTCGACACCACCATCGAGCAGCTTGAAAACAAGTATGCTGACGAAGACGAGGACGATGAAGATGCCGACGAAGTGGTCATCGACTACGACCTCGAGCGTCTGCCCGACGACATGATGGAAGAACTGGGGATTACGGAGGATGATGCGCAGTATGCGCCCGATCCCTATGAGGATGACGAGGATTACGACGGTGATTCGGATTCTCAAGATTCTGAGGATTCGGATGATTCCGGGTCTGAATACTCTGATAAAGACGGTTCAGATGATGCGGGCAGGAATGCGGACGAAGACGACACCGACAAAGCGGATGCCGAATCCGATGAGGAAGTAGGCGAAGAGTTGGATACCGATGCCGATCTCGACGATCAGTCCCAGTCCGCTCTCGACCCAGAGACACCGGAAGCGCAGGAAAGCGCCGAAGCTACGGCCAAGGAAAACGCCGACAGCACCGAAATCGTCAACGAATCCGGCGAACCAGATGATTCTGCGAACTCCGTTGCCGATCAGGATGCGCAAGGCGAGGTCGGCGAGGATGACGAAGCGGAAACCGAAGGAGATGCCGACGGCGACGAGAACGAGTTGCCTGCCGAGGAAACCGCTGAGGGTGCCGAAGATTCCGCTGATCCCGCTGTCAAACAGGAAGTCGCCGACGAAAAAGACGAGTCCGGCGAAGAGGAGTAATACAGACAGTGCTCAAGGCAACCGAAGAACCGATTGAACAGGCTTATGGCCTCGCATTGCTGGATCTCGACGGCGTGGTTTACCGGGGCAAGAACCCGGTGGATTACGCCAGCGAGTCGATTACCAAAGCCCAACAGCATGGTATGACAATCGAGTACACCACCAACAATTCTTCGCGCTATCAGCAGACCGTCGTGGATCAGTTGCGTGGTTTCGGCCTGAAGGTCGAGCCGTGGCAGATCATCACTTCGTCGGTTGTCGCGGCCCGAATGGTGGCTCGTGCCGTGCCGAAAGACGCCAAGGTATTCATGGTCGGTGCGGGACATCTGCGTGAGGAATTGGAAAAGCAAGGTCTGAACGTTGTCGAGCGTGTCGAGGACGATCCGGCTGCGGTCGTGCAAGGTTGGTACCCCGAGGTCACATGGAACGAACTTGCCAATGCGGCCTTTGCCGTGGAACGTGGCGCACGGTATTTCGTGACCAATCGCGATCTGACGATTCCGCGGGAACTGGGCATCGCTCCGGGCTGTGGTTCGATGGTTCAAGCCGTCATCAACGCAACCGGTGTCGAACCGGTTGCGTCGGCAGGTAAGCCGGAAGCCGCCATGTATGACGAAGCGCGATTGCTTGCCTCGCATGACGGAACCACTTTGGTGCCGAAGAACCATTGCCTGGCCATCGGCGATAGGCTCGATACGGATATCGAGGCCGGCAACCGTGGCGGTTATGATTCCTTGGTCGTGCTTACGGGCGTCGCCGATCCCAAGCAGCTGATGCTGGCCGTTCCCCATCTGCGTCCGACTTTTATCTCCCGCGACTTGCGTGAGCTGCACGAAGCGATGCCGGCACCGGTTCAGATTTCGAAAAGCCAATGGAAGTGTGTAGGCGCCTCTGCACAACTGGTTGGTGACGAAGTCCGTGTGAGCGATCTCACCGATACCAACGCGTTGCGTGCCGCGTGCAGCCTTCTATGGAACCTGGCTGACGACGAGAACGTCGATACCGCAGCATTGCGGCTTCCCGATTTCAGACTTTAGGAGGGTTCATGGCTTCTCAATATGATGAAATTGCTCATTCAGGAAATTCTGACGGTCCTGAGGCCAAAGGCGAAACCTCATCTGACAATCTTCGCGCACGTTACCCTAAACTCGAAAATTTGCCCGATATGGATGATGAGCAGAAAATCGAAGCGTTCCGGGATGTTTTGGGAACACTGAATGAGGATTTGAACAGCCAGCAGCGAGTATGACCAACGAGGGACGTCGAATAATGCGTTTGGACGCATACATGGCTTCGGCAGGTCTGGCACACAGCCGCACGCGGGCCCAGCGTCTCATCCGTTCCGGCAAAGTGACAGTCGACGGCCAACCTGCGGACAAGCCTTCCATGCAGGTGGAAGGCAACGAGACCGTTTTGGTTGATACCGGTGACGACTACGTTTCGAGAGGGGCCTACAAGCTCCTTGGCGCATTCGAACGGTTCGCCGATGTTGGCCTGCCGTCACCCAAAGGCCAGCATTGCTTGGACATCGGCGCTTCCACGGGTGGGTTCTGTGACGTGCTGCTGCGTCATGGAGCCTCTGAAATTATCGCACTGGACGTTGGACATGGCCAACTTGACCCACGGATTGCCGATAACCCGCGCATCATCGAGATGAGCGGGCTCAACATTCGTGATGTTGAGCCCGAAGACCTGCCATATCGTCCGTCTTTCATCGTTTCCGACGTATCGTTCATCTCATTGACCTATGTGATTCCGGTCATTGCGAAAGTAGCTGCGGGCCATGCCGATATCTTGCTCTTGGTCAAGCCGCAGTTCGAGGTGGGCAAAGGCCATTTGGGCAAAAACGGCGTGGTGGAAGATCCAAGGCTGCGCCAAAAAGCGTTGAAAACGGTTTGTGATTGTGCCGAAGCCAGTGGGCTTAAGGTGGTTGCCACGTGCCCCTCACCGATACAGGGGACTCATGGAAATGAAGAATACCTGCTTTATGCCACTTTGCGCTGAATCATATCGTCCTCGTCCTCATCCCAGCGATGCTCGATGAGCCTTACGCTGGAAGTCTTGTCGAGCCGCAAATCACCTTCATACACTACTTTTTCGACATGCGTATGACCTGACAACGCAACATAGCTGGCGTCGATGTTCTTACAGATGGTGTTGCACAGCACCACGTTCGTGGCAACGATGCGTTGAAGGTTGTTGGGTTCCAAATATTCGTTCATCCCGAATCTTTCGAACATCGTTGTTTGCATCGGTTTGATTTCGAGTTTGCCGCTTTCAGTGTATTCCTCAATGTGGGTATGGCCGATTATCTTAGCGTTTGGCGCCACCAATGATTTGGCTTTGATTGAGCCGTTTACTTGGAGGGATTCTTTGACGACAATCCGGGAATCCGTTTTCATTTCACCGATAAAAGAAATCTTGCGTGAATCAATATGTTTATGGGCGACGATGTGACCATGTCCAGAAAGCGAGTCGGCGATGATTTCGCCCGAAGCGTTCAACATTCCTCCGTCCATGATGATTCTGCGACCATGGCAGCTCGGTGCCTGCAAAATCCCTTTGACCACGAGTGTGTCGAACGTAACGCCTTGCTGCATAACGGCATTGCCGTGGGTGATGAGGGCATCGTAATCGTTGCCCTCAATGGTTCCGCCGAATGTATTGAGGTTCATTTCGCCTTCTTTCCGGCAATTGTGAAAGGCATTTTCTGGTGCCTTTTTCTTTCTGTATTACCGGAAATGAGAGCAAAAACGAAATCAGAAGACGAAAATCCGTCAAAATTCAAGATTTCTTGATATCAGAAGATATTGAATATTGTTTTTAAATACCAGTCTTTTGTTTGAAATGTTATTGTCGTATCTGTCGTTTCAAAGCTTTCATGTCATTGCGTCACTTGTTGTCGGTGTGTTCCGGGGTAAGCTCGTTTGTAGACACTGTCCGGTTAGGATATGGGTAGAACGGATTTTGTTTTCGTAGTCTTAAAACAGGAAAAGAGGCAGGACGATGGTGGGTAAGCGCCATGCGGTCGTGGTCACACATGCTCGGCTTGCCGAGACCAGTCTTGTCGTGCGCGAGGCGGTCGAACAACTGCAGCATGCTGGATTCAGTGTTCGGATCGTCGACAGCCTCGACCCGCCGAGATTCGGAGAGACTTCACCCATCGTCAGCAGTGATACGGAAATCGTCGTCGTGCTCGGCGGCGACGGCACGATTCTGGGCGCGGCCGAGCTGGTGCACAACACCGAAATCCCTATCCTCGGCGTCAATCTGGGCCATGTCGGCTTCCTTGCGGAATTCGAAAGCTTCCAATTAAGCGAGGCCATCGCGCGTGTCGCCGACCGGGACTATTCGATCGACGAACGCAACCTTGCCGGGGTTTCCGTGACCTCCCGAGACGGCAAAAAGACGGTAAGTGATTGGGCGTTGAACGATATCACGATTCAGCAGGCCGACCGCGACCATATGATCGAACTTTCCGTCGGTGTCGACGGCGTGGAAGCCAGTTCGTTCAGTTGCGACGGCGTGATTATCTCGACCCCGACCGGTTCGACGGCCTATGCCTTCTCTGCCGGAGGGCCGATTATCTGGCCGGATGTCAAAGCATTGCAGTTGATACCGCTTGCTGCACATGCCTTGTTCACCCGTCCGATGGTGATTGGGGAGCATTCGCGTTTTACCGTTGATGTGATTGACGATTCGCT
This sequence comes from Bifidobacterium sp. ESL0728, assembly GCF_029392015.1. Lineage (NCBI taxonomy): Bacteria > Bacillati > Actinomycetota > Actinomycetes > Bifidobacteriales > Bifidobacteriaceae > Bifidobacterium > Bifidobacterium sp. ESL0728. The sequence continues at coordinate 1,393,050 of NZ_CP113925.1, read as the reverse complement.
GACCGAAGGCTGGATCTGCTGCGACGGCAGAAGGAAGATGAAACTCGGATACGGCACGCGCACCACCGTTCATCTTTCCTCGCTGACGGTAAAGTTGGCCAGTCTTTCCGGTGTTCCGTTCACCAATCGCTTGGTCACGAAATTCAACCTCCCAAGCGTCAGCCTTCGCCAACGTTCGCGGCTTGAGGAACGCAAGCGCGAGAACATTATTGCGGACGAAAACAAGGTTCGGGCTTTCCACTCTAACGATAACGGCGATGCAGGTGAGAACAATCGGAAGAGCACGGCTAAAGGTTTCGATGGACGAAACCAGCCCGGAAAACAAGGTTCATCCGAAAGGTGAGATCCTATGCTTGAAGAACTGGAAGTGCGCAATCTCGGGCCCATTCGTTCTGCGGTATTGACTCCGGGCAAGGGGATGACGGCCATTACCGGCGAAACCGGCGCAGGCAAATCCATGTTGCTCAGTGCGATTAGGCTCATTTCCGGCGCGACAGCCAATGTTGGAAGGGTCGCTGCCGGCGCGGATTCGGCCTGGGCGCAAGGTATTTTTGATGTCGACGAGAGCGGCAAGGCGGCAGGTCTTGCGCTAGATGCCGGTGTGCTGGATTCTGATAGTTCAGAAACCGACTCCGACCCCGACGAAACCGGCCGGCTGGAGCTTTTTCTTTCACGTACCGTTCCGGCTTCCGGGCGTTCTCGCGCTGTGCTGTGCGGACATAGCGTTCCCAGAAACGTTCTTGGCAATGTCGCGTCAGAACTGGTGACCATTCATGGGCAGGCCGATCAATTGCGTCTTGCCTCGCCTGCCAGGCAACGGGAATTTCTTGATATGGCTGCCGATGACAAGGCCGAGCGCGAAGTGTATCGTGTGGCTTGGGAGAATCTGCAAGCGATGGACGAGCGGCTTCACAATCTCACCAATCAGGAGGCTTCGGCCCGTCAACGTGCCGATTACCTGCGCGAATCCATCGAACAGATCAACAAGGTGGATCCTAAAACAGGTGAGGATGAAGAACTTAAAGATAAACGTTCGCGCGTTGAGAATGCGGCGGAAATCGCGCAGGGTGTAGGATCGGCACTTTCTGCGTTGGATGCCTCGCAAGTCGATTCGGACAGTGACGCTCAGAGTGCATCAGATGCTATCAATCATGCCATCCAAGCGCTGCGCACCATTCATGTCGGCGGTGTTTTCAGCGAGGCGGCCGATCGCTTGGAATCATTGAACGCCGACCTTTCCGATATTGTATTTTCGCTTTCAAACGAAATGGATACTGACGAAGATGCTGAAGGATTGGACGCCATCAACTCTCGTATTCACGAGCTCGACGAGTTGACCCGTCGCTGGGGGCCGGCACTTGAGGATGTCATTTCCTGGCGAGACAAAGCAGCGTTCGAAGTCGAGGATTTGGATGCCTCGCCGGAGAAGGTGGAGGAGATCAAAGCTCAACGCAAGCAGGCATTTGATGATGCGTTGAAAGCGGCTCAGGTATTGAGCAAAAAACGGAAAGTTGCGGCCACTGGTCTAGCCAATACTGTCACCAAAGAGCTTTCGGCTTTGGCCATGGCCGGAGCAGGGCTTGAGATTCGGGTTGTGCAGCGCAAATCGTCGCCGAAGGATAAACCAGCTTCGAAAAACGACGAAGCAGACGCTGCTTCTTCTACTTGGCCTTTGGATGTCAATGGCATTGACGACATCGAATTCCTATTCACACCGTTCCCCGGCTCACCGAAATTGCCGATGGGCAAAAGCGCATCTGGCGGCGAACTCAGCCGACTCATGCTGGCGCTCGAACTGTCCGTGGCTGAAAAGCGGACATTCGAGTCTAACGATATGACGTTCATCTTCGATGAGGTGGATGCCGGAGTTGGCGGCAAGGCCGCGGTCGAGCTTGGCAAACGCTTGGCCAAGCTTTCCCAGACGTCACAGGTCATCGTGGTCACCCACTTGGCGCAGGTCGCTTCATGGGCCGATTCCCAATTCGTGGTCAGCAAGGGCAGCGCTGAAAACGCCAGCTCAAAGGCTCCAATCGAGACGAGAGTCAACGAAGTCACCGGCGACGCCCGCATCCACGAAATCGCGAGAATGCTCTCCGGCAGCGAATCCGCCACGTCTCTCAGCCACGCCCAAGAACTCCTCGACTCCAGCAAGTTGTGAGCAAATAAGTGTTCAACGGTCAGTCGCTGCCGGCTGGGATATACGATGTTCGACACGCTCCGGGCCGCTCAGGCCAAGTCTTTACGGTCTAACATCGCATATCCCAGCCGGCAGCTAATCAACAACGAGAAACAAATGCATTCAGATATCTTGTAAATTCCAAGTGTTAAGAGATTTATTTTTTATTCGCTTCAGGCTGTTTCTTTGCGCAAGTGAGTAGAGTTAGTTTTCTGTAGCATGAGCTGTTGGGGCGGGATATGCGATGATCAGGCGTAAAGCTTGCCTACCGGCCTGGAGGGTGCCTGAGCATTGTATATTCCGACCCAACAGCGTCGGTAGTTTGGAGAGAGTACATGAAAACGAACGAAGGCAAAGCAGCCATCTTTGATTTGGATGGGACGTTGCTTGACTCGATGGACGTGTGGCATCAGGTTGATATTGACTTCTTTCATAGCCGTAATATCCCGCTGACCGACGATTATATGGGTGTTGTCAATGCAATGAGGCCTGAGGAAGTGGCGCGTTACACGATTGAACGTTATGGGCTGAATGACACTCCTGGCGAGCTCGCGAAGCTGTGGGATTCGATGGTGCTTGAGGCGTATGGAACTACCGTCGAAGCCAAACCGCATGCGGTTGAATATCTGGATTATCTGAAGTCGAGCGGCGCACGGCTGGCTGTGGCGACATCGCTTTCACCGCAGGTGCGTGAGGTCGGCATGGAGCACGTGGGCATCCGGAAGTTCTTCGATGTGGTAGTAAGCGTGGAGGATACCGAGGCAAAAAGCAAACATAGCCCTGAGGTGTATCTTGCCGCAGCGTCGCGTTTGGGAATAGCCGCCAAGGATTGCACCGTGTTCGAGGATCTGTTGGTGGCCGTAAAAGCTGCAAAATCAGCTGGCATGCATGTTTGGGCGATGAAAGATGACTATTCACTTGAGGACAGACCAGCTATTATACAGATTGCCGATGGAGTGATTAGCGACTTCGCGGATGCGCCTAAAGTGCTTTGATATGGCAACTGGCCATAAAATTTTGTAAGTTCAATATCTGTTTTATTGGGATAAACGCTCATTCTGCAGGTAATTTCCAAATAAACGAAACTGTTATAGTACCGATTTGCACAGTGGAATTAACTGTTATATAGTTATATGTAACAGTAGAACTGTTGATGTGCATCAGGGGTTCTGCTGGACACTGATCAGAAAAGAAAGAGGCATAGATGAAACTGATCATCTCATCCGTGTCCGGGGAACCGATCTACGAACAAATCAAACGTCAGATTCGCGAGGCCGTGTTGAACGGCGAGCTCAAGAGTGGGGAAGCGCTACCGAGCCTGCGCAAGCTGGCCCGTGAGCTGCGTATCTCCGTTCTCACTGTCACCCGGGCCTACAACGAACTGGCGGATGAAGGCATCATCGTCAATGTGCAGGGCAAGGGTTCGTTCGTCGCCGAAAAAGGCGATGAGCGGATGAGGAAGAAGCTCGCCGGTCAGGTACGCAACGCCTTGCGACAGGTGGGAGTAGTAGCGAAAGCGGCCGACATCCCGCTTATTGACCTGATGGATATGCTCGAGACTGAGTACAAGAAAGCCAAGTAAAGCATTTGGCAAGGGTGAAAGAGCGTTGATGCAATCGTGATCGCAGTGGTGTTCGTGTTATTTGGCAGGCTTTGATACAGATCTACGAGCGCAAGAAACTGTGAACAATCAAAGAAAAGAGCTTACGAGACGCAATTAGTCGCCCGTAAGCCCTTTCAATTTCAGTCCGACGGCTTCTTTAAAGCTTCTGAGAAGCATTTCTAACGTAATTGCTCATCTCTTCGATGGAGATGACATCGGTGAAACGTTCGGTGGTGTGCTCCAAGCCGCGCAAGTTCGCAGGTGCGGTGGTGCCGGTGACTTCGGAGAGCCTGTCCATGCAATCGAAGTCGGTACCGGTGGTGTCGAGGCCAAGCGCCTTGCCGACCACGCGCGGGAACTTGTAGGGGCTGGCGGTGCTTAGCAGCACGCGCGGCATGGTGGCTTCACGAGGCATCTGGGAGAGCACATGATAACCACAGGCGGTGTGTGGGTCAATGACGTAATGGTTGGCGTTCCAGCAGTCGGTGATGGCAAGGCTCACCTGATTTTCGTCGGCCCAGCCGCAAGAGAACAGTCCGCGGATTCGTGCGAGCAAGGAATCGGAAATCGTAAATGAACCCTTGTTTTGCAAATCGTCCATCAGTCCGCGAATAAGTTTGGTGTCGCCATCCGACATGTAGTAGAGCATACGTTCGAGGTTCGAGGAGACGAGGATATCCATGGACGGTGAGGTGGTTTCGTAGAACGGGCGCTTGCGGTTGTAGGTGCCGGTGGTCAGGAAATCGAAGAGCACGTTGTTGCGGTCGCTGGCCACGGTCAGCCTGCCGACCGGCAGCCCGAGTTTTTTGGCGTAGTAGCCGGCGAGAATGTCGCCAAAATTGCCGGTGGGCACCACGAATTCGACCTGGTCACCGACCTTGATGGCACCGAGTTCGACCAGTTGCGCATAAGCCGAGAAGTAATAGACGACTTGTGGCACAAGCCTGCCGACATTGATGGAATTGGCTGAGGAAAGCGAGACGTGGTTGCTTTTCTCAAGTTTCGCGGCCAAGTCCCTATCGCCGAAAATGCGTTTGACCGCGGTTTGCGCGTCATCGAAATTGCCTTTGACTGCGCACACGTTGACGTTCGAGCCGGTCTGGGTGGTCATCTGCAGACGTTGGATCTCGCTGACCTTGCCTTCGGGATAGAAAACGGTGATGCCGGTGCCGGGGGTACCTGCGAATCCTGCGAGCGCCGCTTTGCCGGTATCGCCGGAAGTGGCCGTCAGTACCATCACTTTTCCGTCTGCAGGTGTTGTGGCGTGTCTGACATTCTTGTCATCAGCGTCTGCCGTGGCAGGTTTGTCGCCCAAAACAGACTTGCTCGATTCGCAAGAAGCGATAGTCGAAGTCGTCCGTGCCATGAACTGCGGGAGAATCTGCAACGCCACGTCCTTGAACGCGCTGGTCGGCCCGTTGAAGAGCTCGAGAATGTAATCGTCGCCCAGCGGTTTCAGCGGGGTGATGGCGCTGTCGAGCCACTGGGAACCGTAGGCCGCGCGTACGCATTCATCGAGTTCGGAAGTCGAGAAGTCGGGCAGTAGTACGCCCAACACGGTTCGAGCCATGTCTTGATAGGATTTGCCGACCAAAGCGGCGACATCGATCTGTTGTTTGCCCAAATCGTCGGTGACGAACAACCCGCCGTCACCCGCAAGCCCTTGACGGATGGCCTGACGGCTCGTCCATTTCTCAGAAGAGCTTCTGGTGCTATGGAAGGTGGTATTCATCACAAATGCCTCGTTTTTCTTGTGGCTGGTTTCCTTGAATTCGCTGATAAACAGTCTAATGGAACGCAAGCCCTAATATTGAAGGTGTCCAAATCAATGAATTCGAATCATTTTGGACGCGGCAAGGCATACAATCAGTGGCAATGGATACGGTGTTCGCCAGTCCCTTAAGGGTCTGGCAGACGCTGAAAAATTTTAGGAAAATGTGTTTGCAGCGTTAGGGGAGAGTTTTATGGTCGCACGTGGTCATCAGGATTCGGCGATACTTGATCCGGAGGTGTTCGGGCAAGTTTGCGCCATGGGTGACGCCGCGGCAAAGGCTCAACGGGTACTCGCCGAAGCCAATACCGAACAGAAAAATACCCTGCTCAACGCTATCGCGGATGAGCTTGAGGCGGGCAGCATGAGGATTGCCGAGGCGAACAGCCTCGATATGAGCGAGGCCAGGCAGGCCGGTATGAGCGAAGGGAAGCTCGACCGTCTGCTCTTTGACGAGGCGCGCGTGAAGGCAGCAGCCGACGGCGTCCGTCACGTCGCCACGCTTCCCGATCCGATCGGCCAGATCGTGCGTGGTTCGACGTTGCCCAATGGCCTGAGGCTTAACGAAGTGCGGGTTCCGATCGGCGTGTTCGGCATGATTTATGAAGCCCGTCCCAATGTGACCGTCGATGTCGCTTCGCTGTGCCTCAAATCCGGGAACGCCGTCTTGCTTCGCGGTGGCCACGAAGCGCAACATACCAACGAGGCGACGCTTGCCGTTATCCAGAAAACGTTGCAGGAACAGGGTTTCGACCCAGCGTTGGTCGCTTCCGTCGACAAGTTCGGGCGTATGGGGGCCACGGCGATGATGGAAGCGCGCGGCCATATCGACGTGCTGGTGCCGCGTGGGGGAGCAGGGCTTATCCAGGCCGTCGTCCGCAATTCCAAGGTACCGGTCATTGAGACCGGTGCCGGCAACGTCCATATCTACGTCGACAAGGCTGCGGATTTCGCCAAGGCCATCCCGATCATCCTGAACGCCAAAACGCAACGTGTCGGTGTGTGCAATGCGGCTGAAAAGCTGATCGTTCATCGCGACGTGGCCAAGGACTTCCTGCCGCTTGCCGCGAGGGCGCTCGCAGATGCAGGTGTGGAGCTTCATGCTGATGACGAGGCTTACGGAATTATCGGTGGAAGCGATATTGATGACGTGAAGCTGCTTCATGCCACGCCCGAGGATTGGGACACCGAATACCTCGCGCTGAAAATGGGTGTCAAGGTCGTCGGTTCCCTCGATCAGGCAATCGAGCATATCAACGCCCATTCCACCGGCCACACCGAGTGCATCATTTCCGAGGATTACAGCGCCATCGAGCGTTTCACCAAACGTATCGATTCGGCAGTGGTTATGGCCAACGCCTCCTCAAGATTCACGGATGGCGGTATGTTCGGTTTTGGAGCCGAATTGGGCATCTCGACGCAGAAGCTGCATGCCCGTGGCCCCATGGGTTTGACCGAAATGACAACAACCAAATGGATTGGCTACGGCACCGGCCAGGTGCGGGCTTGACGGGAGTGAAGGACACGACATGAACGACGCTGAACAGAGCAATGATGAAGCCAAGACCGGCGGCGAAAGCAGAAGCCTTGAGGGCGGCATTTCCGTCGATCAGAATCCCGAAAACCGACCCATCACCACGGCAACGGACAGCCAAAAGCGGCCGCAAGACAATGCAGTGGCTCGGCAGGCAGAGGAACAGTTCGGAGTCAAGGCCGACTATCAGCTGGCCCAAGACCGCGGCACCGACATCAGCAATCCTCGTATCGCATTGAAGGTTGCCTCGGAACGCCTTGCCATCGTCCGTTACGTCTTCTTGGTGCAGGTCGAGGATGGCATCGCCACCGCCGATCAGCGCGCCTCCCTTGAATATGCCGATGCCGCGCTCGTCGGTTGGCCGGAAATGGACGCGGACGACGTCGTCGATCTCGACGAAGACGGCAAAAAGACCGTGGCCGAACGTCTTGCGGCGATGGAACGTTACATCGCCGAATTCAGCAAGCAGGAAGCCAAAGGTGGCATTGACGCCATGAACGACCTGCTGGTGCGTGCCACCGAGTGCGTCGCTTCCGTGCGCCGCCTTTACCAGCCCGATTTCCCGATCCCGACATTTGCCGAGATTCGTCGCGTCGTTCAGGACGAATACGACGAGGACATGGGCAAGATCGACCCAAGCGAGCATGCCACCGTCGAAGACATCGAGGAACAGACGGAACAGGCCGACGAGAAGCGCGAAGAGAGCGAGGCCGACAAATCGCAGAAAGACAATAAGGGTAAGCACAAAGGTGATGGCAAAGCATGAGCAACGCCCCGACTTCCAACGGCTCGCTGCCGGCAAACAACGATAACGGGTCTGTGAAGTATACCCCAAAGGCCGACGCTCTTCCCGCCGGCGACATCAACATTTCTCGCTATCCTGGCCAGGCGCGAAAAATGTCCGGTCTGTCTTCACATCACGATCCCAATTCGATTGATGCGTCAAAAACCAAGCCGAGAGACAGACACGACAAAAGCGGTCGTCGCCGCATCGGCATCATGGGCGGCACCTTCGATCCCATCCACAACGGCCATTTGGTGGCTGCAAGCGAGGTGGCCTGGGTTTACGACCTTGACGAAGTGATTTTCGTCCCCACTGGCCGTCCGGCCTTCAAGCTTGACAAAGATGTTACCAATGCCGAAGACCGCTATCTGATGACCGTCATCGCCACGGCATCGAACCCCAAATTCACTGTTTCCCGTGTCGATATCGACCGTCCGGGCGTCACCTACACCATCGATACATTGCGTGACATCCACACGTTGAATCCTGATGCAGAGCTGTTCTTCATCACCGGTGCCGACGCCGTCGCCGAAATCCTCAAGTGGAAGGAAGCGCGCAATATGTTCGGGCTGGCGCGTTTCGTAGCTGTCACGCGCCCCGGATACACCAGCCCTGAGCATATGCGCACGCAAGTCGAGGTCGACACGCTTGAGATTCCCGCGTTGGCGATTTCATCGACCGATGTCCGCCATCGCGTCTCGTTGAACGAACCGGTGTGGTATCTCGTCCCTGACGGCGTGGTGCAATACATTGCCAAGCATGGGCTTTATGCTCAGCTCTGATTTTTGATCTGTCATGTTACTCTTGGTATCAGTGATGAATCTCACCGATAAACCAATGGAGGAATGACGATGAAAAAGACCCGGCTCCGTATCGTTCAGGTGTGTCTGGCAGTGATTATCCTTTTGCAGGCAATATTGGTAACTAACGGGGAATGGTTGCTGGGCTACGGATATGTAGGTTCGGTGTTTATGGCGCTGAATATAACCTGTGCCTTTATCGTGCTTCACGAGTTCTTGTCGGTTTCCGACCATTCGGAGACCTCGCGCGATCGGGACGAATCCGATGTGAACGAACCGAGTGTGTCCCCGTCGCGTTGAGAAGCTACTATGGCTGTGGTTCATACAGACGATAACGTTTGGAGATATGGTGAGCGCAATCCTAGAAGGAAAGCCCAGTAAGAATCTCATACTCGTCACCGGCAGGGCGCATCCCCAGCTGGCGGCGGACGTCGCCAACCAGCTTGGTATCGACGTTTTGAAGACTACAGCATACGATTTCGCGAACGGCGAGATGTATGTGCGCTACACCGAATCGGTGCGTGGCGCGGATGTCTTTGTATTGCAAAGCCATGCCGGTGATGTCAACAAGGCCATCATGGAACAGCTCATTATGATCGACGCATTGAAGCGCGCGTCGGCGCGTTCCATCACCGCTGTCTGCCCGCTTCTGGGCTATTCCCGTCAGGACAAGAAGCATCTTGGCCGCGAGCCCATTTCCTGCCGTCTCGTCTTTGATTTGCTTCGCACTGCCGGGGCTGACCGCGTGATGAGCGTGGACCTGCACGCCGCGCAGTCCCAGGGCTTCTTCGACGGCCCGGTCGATCATCTGATCGCCATGCCTGTCCTTGTCGATTACATCCGTGATCGTTTCGAAGGCAATCTCGACAATGTCGCTGTGGTCTCCCCGGACGCCGGCCGTATCCGCGTGGCCGAGCAGTGGGCACAGCGTCTGGGAGGCGGCCCGCTCGCCTTCGTCCACAAGACCCGCGACATCAACCGCCCGAACCACGCCACCTCCAACCGCGTGGTCGGCGATGTTCTCGGTAAGGATTGCGTTCTGGTCGATGACCTTATCGATACCGGCGGCACTATCGTCGGCGCCTGCGACGTTTTGAAGCAGGCCGGTGCAAAATCCGTGACCGTCGTCGCCACACATGGCGTGCTTTCCGACCCTGCCGTCGATCGCCTCAAGAACTGTGGCGCACGCGAGGTCGTGTTGACCGACACGGTGCCAATCGACGAATCCAAGCGTTGGGACGGGCTTACCGTGCTTTCCATCGCACCGTTGCTCGCCAGCGCCATCAAGGCCGTCTTCGAGGACGGCTCGGTCGCCAAGCTCTTCGACAACTACCCCGAGCACCACGGGCAAGGCTTCCTCTTCGCCTGATTCGATGGTGTCGGGATGTCCATGTTTTACTGGTTGCCGGAGTCTGAAAGCTCAATGATTCGCCGTCAAGCGTGTCGGGTTGTCAGAGGTGACCAGCATAATAGAAAAACGGTTCGGTCTTCAAGGCCGCGCTATTCCTCCATGGTGTAAAGGCAGCACACGGGTCTTTGGAACCCTTAGTCTTGGTTCGAATCCAGGTGGAGGAACTGAAGTTCAAGTCGGCTGACTTTCCGTGTATCGGATGCCAGCCGATTTGCATATTGAATTAGTGTTTCGCTTTTGAAGCACCGGAATTGGAGTAGATATGGCATTGAGTGCTGCAATCATTCTCGCGGCCGGTGAAGGCACGCGTATGCGTTCGTCGAAACCCAAAGTCCTTCACGAACTTGCCGGGAAAACCTTCCTTGAGCGCGTGATGGCTTCCGTTTCCGCACTTGATCCCGAGACACTTGCTGTCGTCGTGCATTATCAGGCCGAGCGTGTGGCCAAAGCCGCGCAAAGCTATAACGAACACGTCGAGATCGTTCAGCAGGACGATATCCCCGGCACCGGTCGCGCCGTGCAGTGCGCCATGAAACAGCTCGATTCAGACGGCCAGCTCACTGGCCCGGTGCTTATCGCCGCCAGCGATATGCCGTTACTCGACACCGCAACGCTCGACGCTCTACTTGCCTTCCATAAGGCCAGCGGCAATGACGCCACCGTGCTTACCGCCAACCTTGAAGACCCGACCGGTTACGGACGCATCATCCGCGATAGCGACGGCAGCGTGCTGCGCATTGTTGAGCAGAAGGACGCCAACAGCAGCGAGCTCGCCGTCCACGAAATCAATACCTCCGTTTACGTGTTCGATGCCGCCGTGCTCGCTCGTTCGGTGCAAGGGCTTGATTCACAGAATGCGCAAGGGGAGTTCTACCTGACCGACGCACTCGAAAGCGCTCGAAAAACCGGCAAAGTCGGTGCTCTTGCCGCTTCCGATGCCCTGAGCGTCGAAGGCGTCAACGATCGTGTACAGCTGGCCAATCTTTCCCGCAAGCACAACCTGCGTATCTGCGAGCGCTGGATGCGTGAAGGCGTCACGATTCTCGACCCCGAGACCACGTGGATCGAAGACGATGTCGAGCTGGCACAGGATGTCACTGTGCTTCCGGGCTCCTTCCTGCAGGGTCACAGCACCGTTGCCGAAAACGCCGTCATCGGGCCGTATACCACGCTGATTGACGCGCAGGTCGAAGCCGGCGCAACGGTGGAACGCAGCCGCGTGCAGGAATCGCATATCGGCACCGACGCCAATATCGGCCCGTGGACCTATCTGCGTCCTGGCAACAGGCTGGAGGAGGGCACGAAGGCCGGCGCGTTCGTCGAAATGAAGAAGGCGCATATCGGCGCGGGCACCAAGGTGCCGCACTTAAGCTACATGGGCGACGCCGAATTGGGCGAGCACACCAACATCGGCGGCGGCACCATTTCCGCCAACTATGACGGCGTGCACAAGAACCGCACCCACATCGGCTCGAACGTCCACGTCGGTGCCGGCAACCTTTTCGTCGCGCCCGTCGAGGTCGGCGACAATGTCACCACAGGGGCCGGTTCGGTCATCCGTCATGCGGTGCCTGACGATTCGATGGTATATTCGGAGAACACACAACACGTTGTAGAGGGCTGGAAGCCCGAATGGGAGCGTTGATTTATGGCAGCATTGCAATCCACCATTGAGGCCCTGCGTCTGGCAGCGGTTGCGGCCGACCGGGTGAAGGCCACGGATATCGTCGCCTTCGACGTCACCGGTCCCATCGCCATCACCGATGCCATGCTCATCGCTACGGCTTCGAGTGAACGCCAGGTTCTGGCCGTGGCCGAGGAAATCGAAAAGGAACTTTACACCAAGGGTGGAAAGCTTGAACCTCGCAGCCGTGAAGGTCTTGACGAGGCTCGTTGGGTGCTGCTCGACTACGGTGATTTCGTCATCCACATCATGCACGAGGAAGAACGTCAATACTACGATCTCGAACGGCTTTGGCAGGACTGCCCGGCCATCGACCTTCAGCTGCCCAAAACGTCTGAAGACAAATCCGCCGACGAGTGAACAATCGTCGAAAGGCCATGAATGATATCCGTCGGCGTGAGCACTGCGTCCCAGGATTGAACACTATGACCATTCCATCAGTATCTAGGAGTTAACGATGGATTTCAATACGCTATTCGATCCCAATGTCCACGTCCGGTCGCTGACGCTGGTGCGTCACGGACGTACCGCCTACAACGCTTCCGGCCGTATTCAAGGCGTCACCGATATTCCTCTTGACGAAGTCGGCAATTGGCAGGTCCATCAGACCGGCCGGGCCCTGAAGGAGCTTTATGTTGACGGCCAGAAGGACCAGCAACGGCATCGCTTGATCGTCGCTTCCGATCTGGGACGAGCCATGGCCACCGCCCATGCCTTCGCCGACCTGATCGGCGAGGAAGTCCATCCGGACCCGCGAGTTCGCGAACGGCACTATGGCGATTGGGAAGGTCAGGCGACCCGGGATATCATGGAAAAGTATCCTGAGGATTTCACCTCCTGGCTTCACGGCGAGGGCGGCGAACTCAAACATAACGTCGAACCGGACAAGCATGTCGGTCAACGGGGGACGCAGGCCATCGCAGAATGGGCTGGCAAAGCCGAGCCGGACACCGACCTTTACGTCTTCTCGCACGGTGCCTGCATCGCCGATACCGTACGTACCCTTTTGAACGCGGACGAAGACGCCGACGCCAATTCTGCTGTCTTCTCGATGCGCAACGCGCACTGGGCCAGGCTCATTCCCATTGCCATTGTCGGCAAACCGCTGCGGTGGGCTCTTTCCGACTACAATCACGGGCCTGCCATCGCCGATACGCCCGAATGGGAGAATCCTAAGCTCTGATTTGGTTTTTCACCGAAATTGTCCTGTTTTCCAGGTTTTCAAGCCATTTAGTCCGGTCATACAATGCGTAGGTGTTTAGTCTTACATATGGATTTATAGGCTAAGATAATAAGTGTATGGCAACGATATGTTTTCGTACCTCGACCATCACATACGATCATTCGGTGAGGGTCGGGTGGATTGAATCTCTTAAAACAAGGGGAATTATTATGGGTATTTTCGATGACGCCAAGGATGCAGCCAAGCAAGCCGGCGAGAAGCTTGGCAAAGCCGCTGCCGACGTGAAGGACAAGGCTGCAGATGTGGTCGATGACACCAAAAAGAAGGCTGATGATGTCAAAGACAAGTGCTCTGATAAGGCCGATGAGGCCAAGGCCAAGGGCGAAAGCGCGGTAGCACAGGGCAAGGAGCAGGCCACCGAGGCCAAGAACGCGGTCAAGCAGCAGGTTCGCGACAACAAGTGAAAACGAAGTTTCTGCTGATGGGTAGGGCTTCAAACATGATGTGATATCGGTTTGAGGCTCCTGCAGCAAGATGAAAGCCGCCATCGCGCAAGAAGCGTTTCGGCGGCTTTCGTTATGTTTCGGATACATTTATCACTATTACATTTTCAAAAGAAAAATCTCTGCTACCAGGCCATGGAACATGTGGTTTTGTTATTCGGGTCGCATGTCGCAAACGCAATCGGCTACATGGTAAATCCGGATGAAGCAGCCGTTTACGTGGCTTTCTGCTGGTAAAGTTGAATGCTGGAAACTAGAATGACGCGGGCCTGGCAGGAAACGAGGCATAAGATGAACGAAATGAGCCGTAGGATCTGGTGGCAGGTGTATCCTTTGGGCTTCTGCGGGGCTCCGGTGCGCCCGCAATCCGATGCGCAACGTCTGAAGACCCCCAGGCTTGATCGTCTGATCAACTGGCTGGATTACATGAAAGGCATGGGCTGCGACGGACTTTTACTTGGCCCGATTTTCGATTCCGACACCCATGGTTACGACACCATCGATTTTTACAAGATCGACCCCAGACTCGGTGACGACGAGGCATTCGACCGTTTGGTGGCGGCTTGCCATCAACGCGGAATCGCGTTGATGCTGGACGGCGTTTTCAATCACGTCGGCAGGGATTTCCCGGAGTTCCAGCGTGAACTCAAACGGGCGGAAGGCGAGGTTGAAGCCGGAAAGTCCGTCGGGCATAATAGCGATGACATGTTCAGCTTCTTTTCGGCCGAAGACGGAACGCTCGATTATAAGAATTTCGAAGGCCATGCGATTCTTCCCGCCTTCAACCATGAGGCGTCTCGGGTCGCCGATCTGGTGACCGATGTAATGACTCATTGGATGCGCCGTGGCGTGGATGCCTGGCGTCTGGACGCGGCCACGACGGTGCCGTCTGCTTTCTGGGCCAAGGTGTTGCCTCGTGTGCGCCGTGAAATTCCGGATGCGTGGTTCATAGGCGAAGCCATTCATGGTGATTATCCGCAGTTTGTACGTGATTCGACCATTGACACCGTCACCCAGTATGAGCTGTGGAAAGCGATCTGGAGCAGTCTCAAGGAAGCGAATTTCTTCGAACTTGATTGGTGTCTGAAGCGTCACGACACGTTCCTGGAGACCTTTACGCCACAGACGTTCATTGGCAACCACGACGTCACCAGGATTGCCAGCCAAATCCAGGACGAGGAAAAGCTTGCGCTGGCTGCTGTGATCCTCTTCACGGTCGGCGGCACGCCCTCGGTCTATTACGGCGATGAGCGAGCCATGTTGGGTGACAAAACCGATGGGGTCGGCGGCGACGACATCGTTCGTCCCGAATACCCGGAAACGCCGGAAAACCTGTCGCTTGACGGCGAATGGATGTACCGGCTCACCGGTCAATTGGCCGCAATCAGAAGTGCGCGTCCGTGGATGGTTGACGCCACCACGGAGCCGACCTTGCTCGAAAACCGCCATTATGCCTATGACCTCAAAGCTCGTGACGGCAGTGCCAAGCTCCATATCGACATGAATCTAGACTCGACTCCGCACTCTGACATCTACGAAGACGAATCCTCCGTACCCCTGCTCCATGTCGAGCATCATGCGGTGTGATTGGTCGAGGAGAGTCTGCGTCGCGTTGCGGATTGTGGCTAACTTTGCATATCGTCAAAGTTGCGGAGTCAATCACGAAATTTGCCCTCAAAGTGTGATTAGCTTTGCGAAAGGATTCTGGATACAGAGCTAATAACGGAAAAGACGTGAAAAATGTGATTATCTCTGCATTTCGTAAAAAGTACAGAGATAATCACATTTAACCTTTGACATGTTGTCTTGTATTACTTGGCGAAAGGCTCGGAGGCCTTGTTGAGCGCTTCGACCTCGGCATCGCTCAGTGTGAGTGTGCTGGAAGCCAGCAGGTCCGGCAGTTGCTCCGGGATACGGGCAGAGACGATTGGTGCGGCGACCTGCGGACGATGGCGCAGCCAAGCCAGCGAGACCGTGGCGATGGCGACGTTGTGGGCTTTGGCCACTTTGTCGAGCGCATCGATCAGCGCGAAGCCGTCGGGCGTGAGGTAATCAGCGACCATGCCTTGACGTGCCTTACCCTCGGCGTCCGCGGCCGAACGGTACTTGCCGGTCAGGAATCCCGCAGCCAGAGCGAAGTAGGGAAATACGGAAAGCTGCTCGCGCTTGGCGACGGGGGCCAGCGTCTTCTCGTAGTTGCCTCGGGAGACGAGATTGTATTGCGGTTCGAGGGCGACGGGCAGCGTGTAACCGTTCTCGCGGGCGATTTTGAGCCATTCCTCGATGCGGTCGGCCGAAAAGTTGGAAATGCCGATGGCGCGGACCTTGCCGGATTTGACCAGCTTGTCGAAGGCGGCGACGGTCTCTTCCAGCGGGGTATCCTTATGGTCGAAATGCGCGTAATAAAGGTCGATGTAATCGGTTCCGACCCTCAGCAGCGACTCATCGACGGCCGCAGCGATGTTCTTGGCGGAGAGTCCGGGATATTGAGGATGTTCGCTCACCTTGGTGGCGATGACCATGTCATTGCGGTTTTTGCGGGTTGCCAGCCAACGGCCGAGCACGATTTCGGATTCGCCGCCCGAATGGCCGGGAACCCAAGCCGAATAGACGTCGGCCGTATCCACGAAATTGCCGCCGGCGTCGACGTACTTGTCGAGCACGGCGTCGCTGGTCTTGTCGTCGCTGGTCCAGCCGAAGGTGTTGCCGCCGAGCACCAGTGGGAAGACCTTGAGGTCGCTTTGCCCGACGTTGATGCGATTTTCTGCCATAACTGTTGATTCCTTTCGTTATGCAAAGGATTTGCCGCCGATTGGCAGCTTCCCCCATTCCCATTGTCTCGCAGAGCAAGGGATTGGTATCTTCTTTTGGCTTGTCGAGAAGCGGATACGCCGACAGCTGATAAGTTCCCTTGCTGCGAAACGCCAATGGAGTGTTCGTCGTCGAACGCTTTGTGTGCAGCCGAAACATAATCGGATTATTCAATGTTTAGAGACGGATCCCGGGATTCAAAAAATACATCATTGATGATATCAGCGTTGCGGATCCGAGAAGAAAGACGATGTTCGGATAGTGGGTATCGAGTCGTTGACAGTTGCCTTAAAAGAGGCTAATCGGGTCATCTTTCTGGATCGGACGAATACACCCCGGGTCGTCCTCTCCTGATTTTGGTTCAGCCACCTCATAATAGGAAAGGTTTTCTGATATACCAAGTCCTACATCGTGAATTTGCGAGATGATGTCGTTGCCTTCGACCTCAGGATCAAGCCATTTTTCAATCATGCTTGCTGCAATGAGCAGTGGCATACGGTTGTGGATTTCAGCCAGACCGTCGATTGCCTCGCAAGTCACGACGGTAGCCGTCAGACGCCATTCAGAAGCGGCATTTGCCCGCCACCACGAATACAAACCTGCCATAGCAAGCGTCACGTTCTCAGGAGCATGGAAATAGAACGGCCGTTTGCCTTTAAATTCGAAATATCCAGCGGCAGGAATGATTGCTCGGCAGCTACGCATCGCGTCCCTGAACGTGGGTTTCCGCGCAGCGGATTCCATACGCGCGTTATAGGTGGGGTAGGCGAGCTGCGGGGTTTCGCTCCAAGACGGTATCAATGACCAGTTTCCGCCGCGCAAGTGTCGTTTGCCTTTGTTATCTGCTGCGATGACTCCGATTGTCTGTTTTGGTTCGACGCGAAAAGTGCGCGCAGGCAGCGTCTGGGTTTTGATGTCTTCATCGGCTACCTCGAATTGGCGACCGACGGCGTTCCAGTCAAGATCAAGTGAGAACCTACGACACATTTTCGTTCCTTTAACCAATCAACGACACATGACATAGCAAGCATACAAAATGAGGGCCTCCAAAAGGGGAGACCCTCATTTAATCAATGGCTTAAATCATTGGGTTCAAGCCATCGCCAGCAATCATTCAGTCCTTGCTGATGGTGGTGCCGGCCTTGGGGCCAGCGGAGAGGTCCTGGATCTCGGTGATCTCGAGGACCGGGATGGTGGCGGGCTTCTTGGTGCCGTTCTTCTCGGCGACCTTGACCTGCTCGTCGTAGATGGCGTCATCGGAGTGGAGGGTGACGTTGCCGCGGAAGCGGTAGCCCTTCTTCTGCTCCAGGTTGGCGAAGCAGATCACCAGCGGGCTGCCGTCCTCAAGATTGCGATAATGCTGGCCGGCAGTGCGCTCGTGATAGGCGAGGTGGTTGTCGTCGAGCACGAACATCGACATCTTCGGGCCGAGATCGAGCTGGCCCTCCTTGCTGACGGTCGCGATCCAGGCAAGATTGTTGTTGATGAATTCCTTCATTTCCGGGGTAAGAGTAGCCATATTGCTGTCCTTTCAATCGAACTGCTTTCTATACGCTTCTATCTTACGTCGTTGAGCCCGAGTTCACTGATAAAAGCGTGTGACATTGCTCACCGCATACCGCCAAACCGAAACAGCGGCCAAACGGTTATGAAAGGACTATTGCACTCTCCTTTTTAAATGCAGTATTTACCTGAATTCACAAATCTGCGATACAAAAATGTGACCAATGCGTGAAATGTTGGAATGAGCAAAATTTCATTGTGTTTCTAGGCGTGTCGCAGCGAGAAAATGACCTAATTTAGATAACAATACGTGGTTTAAATGTCTGTTGACGCGAAGTGGCTCACGTTTGCTGCAGGCGACGATACGAAGAGAAACGTAGTCGGCGCAGGCTTGTCGGGTCCCTCGCCGAAACGGAAGTTGAAAGAGAAAGCCCGACATGGCTGACGATACGGATTCGGACATGCAGGAGATGCACAAGAGGGAGAGGGCCATGGCCCATACGCTTGCCTCCTATCTTTCGTCAAAAGGCACCGGACGGCGTGGTTTCCAAGGTTTGCGTAGCCGGCTTTCCCGCAATTTCCCGCCCAATTTGGCCCGTCTTATGCTGCTGTGCTGCGCCATGCTTTGGGGCGGCAGCTACCTGGTCGCCAAGATTGCGATGGCCGCGATCACACCGCAATGGTTGATGGCGTTGCGCACCGGCGGGGCGTGCCTCATCATGTTCCTGCTTTTTCATAAAACCATCATTCGCTCGCTCAACAAATCGATGCTTGTGCCTGCCCTCGTCGTCGGTGTCACCTACTGGGGCACCATGGTCCTGCAGACCAAGGGCCTTCTGACGATCGACCCCGGACGAAGCGCGTTCCTGACGGCTTCCTATTGCGTGCTTACACCTTTCGCCGCTTGGTTCGCCACGAAAAACAGGCCGCATAACATCAACATCATCGCCGGCGTGATCTGTCTAATCGGTGTCGGCTTCGTTTCACTGAAACCCGGTGGTCTTTCGCTTTCCCCTTCACTGGGCGACTGGTTGACCATCGGTTGCGCCGTCGTGTTCTCATTCAACCTGACCTATCTCGGCGTCTATTCCAAGAAATTCAATGCCATCGCGGTCACTTTCGTCCAATTCGCCGTGGCCTGCGTGCTGTTCCTGATTGGTGCGATCCTCACCGAGCCCATGCCGAACGCCTCGTGGCTCGAACCGAAAATCATCATAAGCTTCCTTTATCTGTTCATCGGAGCCACCACCTTGGCGCAGCTTATGCAGAACATCGGTCTGGCGCACGTCTCGGCATCGTCGGCCTCGGTGGTGATGTGTACCGAAAGCCTGTTCTCCGAACTGTTCTCCATACTCTTCTGGGGATCGACGTTGACCTTTGCGACCCTGGTCGGTTTCGCGTTGATTTTCCTGGCAGTGCTGATGTCCATTGTGCACCGTTCCATAATCGTCAACCTGTTCCGTCGGGTGGAAGACTGGGTGCACGACCGGCGCAAGTAGTAGTAGTTCTCTGCCTTTTTCGGAGTTCCTGAATGGTTATCATTCTTCCTTGGTTTCCATTCTTGAAGTGGTGAAACAGCGGTGCAGACATCTTTTTCGATAGTGACAATTATTTGTATAATTCGACATTCGTGTTCGCCGTCACCGGGGTTTTGTAATATTTAGCTTCCTACCTGTAAGCGTTCGGCAAGGTTTTGCTCGGTTTTCAGGTTTTTCCAATTTCGTTCGTTAGTCTTATGTATCGTGAAGAATTTTTTCAAGGGGATTTCCGTCTCGCAGATCATAGCCGGTGCGCTAGCTGCGGTCACTTCGTTCCTGTTGGCAGCAAAAATCGGCATTGCGGGTTCGGTAATCGGTGTCGCCGTCGGTTCCATCGTTTCGGCGGTCGCCTCACAGATCTATCAGAATGTGCTCAAGGAATCCGGCAAGAAGTTCCAGGAGAACGCGCCGCAGAATGACGATACCGCACAGCAGGCCGCCATTGGCGCCGGTTCGGATGATGAAACACGGGTCATCGGCTCCGACGCCGAGCATCATGGGCAATTGACGAATCCGGTCGCGGTGCAAAGCGTCCATGGCACTCCTGTTTTGCGTATGGACGGGACTTCGCCGAGTTTGGCCGCGTTGGCACGTACCGAGAAGATGGGAACCGGCTCGGAGCAAAATGACGCGACCAAAACGTTGTCCGTAAATGGACAGGATGGCAAGAATATTGCCGGGAACGATAGGGACGGAAGCGATACAAGCGTCGCCGGAGCCACAAAGGATAAGGGCGATAAAAACGTTGTCCAAAACAGCAGCGACAAGACCAAGAACGATTCCACCCAGGTTTTGACACCTGTGGCTTCAGGCAAGACCACGGTGATGCCGCCGGTCGGTCAGAAACAGCAGGGTAAAGCTGTTTCCCGTACCGGCAAAAAGCTCAAGGGCGGCCCGGGGCAGAGCGACGGCCATATCCGTGTGTTCGATTCTTCCAAGCAGAAGCGCTACAAGCGGCTGGCAATCGTTGTCGCCGTTGTCAGTGCTTTGGTTGCAGTGGGCATCACTGCTGGCGTGATTTCGCTCGTGACCAAGGGTGAAGGCACCGATCACGTGGTGCGTAATATCGTCACGAATTCGACCACCAAGAACCCGAAACAACAGAAGGATGATTCCGGCAATACGCCGACTGACAGCAACCGGAAAACCGATAACGACACGCAAAAGAACAGCGATACGACCAATCAAAACAATTCCGGCACGACTTCCGATTCCGGCTCCCAGAGCGGTTCGGCCTCCAACGGCACAGGAACCGGCAACAGTTCTGGAAATTCTGGAAATTCAAGCAGCGGCAATTCGGGCAGCAGCAATTCCGGAACAACCGGCGGCACCACTTCGGATTCGAACGGTTCCTCCAGCGGTTCCACCGATTCATCGAGCAGCGGCACGAGCGGCGGTAGTAACAGTAACGGCTCTACAGATTCCGGTTCCACGAGTGGCTCGACTTCCGGCAGCACGGGTACGAGCGGCAACGAATCCGGATCGACTTCTTCAGGCTCTCAGTCGGGAACAGGCACGCCTGGCGCGACTTCCGGAGCCAAGAAGTGAGCATGGTGAGTTGACATCAGGAAGGCCGGATCGGGAGCGGAACGAGGCTTCCAATCCGGCCTTTCTATGCTTGTGCCGTTCCTGGTTGTTTCGTTATTTTCAATTAGCGTAGTGGTTTTCTTGAAGGAAGATAATCGAACGAAAAGTCTTGTGCCGTCTTGTCTTAGCCGTAGTTAGAGGCTTTCCAACGACACGCCGGTTTGGTCATTTGGGGAGTTTGTTGTAAAGTATCTAAGGCTTCGCAAGGAGCAATAATTAAATCAAGACCGGGGCTATGGCGCAGCTGGTAGCGCATCTCCATGGCATGGAGGGGGTCGGGAGTTCGAATCTCCCTAGCTCCACCGGTAAGGCTTTCGAGGGTTTCCTCGGAAGCCTTTTTTCATGCCGTTTTCGGCGTGTTTCCAAGGCTTTCCGCCTGTTTTCTTGGTTTTCAAGATGATGTCAGTATGACCCATAAATGGTCGGGATAACGTATATTTAGGTTACGATTTAGGTTACGCACCTGACCGGAAGGGTCGGTGCGGTATGCCGAGGAGAAAAGCAATGCGTTCTGAGTTCGGGACGATTACCTACAGGAAGAACAGGAAGGGTGAGGCGGTGTCGCTGCTCGCCCGCTACACCAATCCTTTCGGTTCCGGCCAGCAGATTAAGCAAGTCGTTCCCGTTGGGGTCGAAGGCGTTGGCTCAGGCTTGGCTCGACGGTGAACAGGACTATCTTGAGCATTGCCAGCGTGACCATGAGCAGTGGTTGCCTCCCAAGGAACGCGAACGGCTTCTAGAACGCGACGAGGTGCTGTTTTCCGATTATGCCGCCCAATTCCTTGAAAGCTATCGTGCCGCCGATGGCTCTCAACTGACCGAGGCGTCCATGCGCAAGAAGCGTGAGGCCGTTGCTCATTTGACCGGTTTCTTCGACGGCATGAAACTCTCCGATATCACTGAGGGTGATGTAAACGTGTGGCTGGACGGCTATAACGATGGCGTCCATTCGCAACGTCATGCCTACCAAACCTTGAAGGAGATATTCGCCAAGGCCGTGCGTGAGGGCATCGTGGAAAAATCGCCCTGCACGAGGCCGAACCCGAAACTGCCGAAGTCCAAGCAGTCGGATATTCCTGCCGCTACTCAGGAAGAGCTGGAGCTTATCTACCGTGCCATGCCTGATTACTGTCGTATCGTGGTGTATCTGGGGGCGGTGTTCGGCCTGCGTATCTCGGAGGTATGTGCGTTGCAGAGGCGCGACTTCGATTTCAAGCGGGGTGTGTTGCATGTGCGCCATTCCTTGTCGCGTGGCAAGGGAGACGTGGGAGAGTTGCGTTTGAAGGGAACCAAAACGGAGAGCAGCAACGCCGACCTGCCCATACCTGACGGTTTCGTGCCGATGCTCAGACAGCACATGACTGAGCTTCGCGACAAAGCTCCTGAAGCCATGGTGGTGCCCTCGCGCGGCGGGGGCATCATGAATCCGAATACGCTTCGTGGTATCTTCGACGGGGCGCGTAAGGCCGCCGGACGTCCCGACCTGCATTTCCATACGCTTCGCGCCACGGCCATCACCACGGCTGCCGTGGTCGGCGGGACTCCCAAGAAAGTGCAGCAGTATGGTCGCCATGCAGATGCCGAAATCAGTCTACAGCTCTACCAGCGTGCCGCCGATCGTGGTGAGAAGCGTTTGGCCGATAAGGTGTTCGATTCGTTGGTCGCACCCGAGCGCACGCCGAAGTTTGTCAGGACTGAGCTTGCTACGGCGAGGAAACGGCTTCAGGATGCCCGGGACAGGGTACAGAGGCTTGAGGATGAGTTGGAGGCTCTGGAGTCGGAGAAATGGCGTCGCAAGCCCGTGAAGGCCACGGGCACAGCGCCCCGCGCGTAGCCTGAGGCCGTAGCGGGCGCGGCAGAGCCGTCGAAACGGCTCCGGTCTGACGGTCTCGCGTTCTGCCGCTTACGGGGTAAAAGGGATAGTGTTACCCTTTTACCCCGCTTCTGTATCTGTGTCTTGATATCTGCGCTTCGCAGCGTTTGCAGCGCCTTTGCCGTTTTCAAATCCGCAGTCGTCGGTGTGTCGCACTTCTGTGTCTTTTTTCTGAAGTGTTGGGTCTGTTATTGCGGCGTTTCGCGCCGCTACTACGACCTGAATGGAGAGACGACTGAACAATGAAAATCCTGAGGGACACACGTTATTCATCGAAGGCAGATTATCCAAAAACGACATCATTGACTCCAACCACGATACGAACGATACAATTTCAAAAGCCCTAATCAAGACGAAAATATCATTCGATAACAGGCACACATTCGGCCGTGTGACACGAGGAACACCCTAGGCCACAGGGAAACTACCTGGGAGAGGATATCCATGGTCTGTGCCCCCATATTTGAAAAGATTCGGGCGGATATAAGGGCATAATAAAGCCTCCTCACTATATGTAAGGAGGCTTTATTAGTTATTCAATCAACCCATATTGATTGGAATCCAAGTGTTCATAGGCTGACCCGGAGCTGCAGGTGTATTCCAATTTCCTAAACTACCTGAACCATCCCAAGTGGAGCCGGAGCCGTTGTTGGACGGAGCTGGAGAAGAATGAGAAGGAGCACTCGGGGCACTGTAGTGAGGGGCGCCTGAAGACTGGCTTGGGGCTGGGGCGTTATAGTGGTGCGGGGCTGAGGAACCATTGCCACGGCTCGGGGCACTGTAACGGCTGCTGCCACCTCGTGAGGAACTACCATTACGGGACGGAGCCGAATACCCTCCGTTGGAACCCTGCATGGAACCACCCGACTGAGCAGCTTGCTGCTGGGCTTGCGCGTCCTGAGCGGACTGGGCAGCGGCTTGCGCGGCTGCGTCGGCCTGCTGCTTTGCGGCTTGGGAAGCGGTGACCGACTTCTGGGCGGCGTCAAGCTTCGAAAGCATATCCGTCAAGGGCTTAATACCCTTGGCCTTCATGCCGGTCGCCTCGTCGATGACCTTCTTCAGGGCGTCACGGGTCGCATTGTCCGCCACCTGCCCGTTCGACGAATTGTACAGGTCGTTAGCCGCCTTAAGTGACGCCTTCAAATCAGCCTTCGCCTTGTCAACCCGCGAACCCGTCACCTTGCCCTCGAGGTCGGCAAGCTTCTTGGTCTCCGTGTTGACCTTTTCCGTGTAGTTCTTCTGAATGCCCTTCGCCCTCGAAGTCTCCCACACCAACATGCCGTTCGGGCTAACCGTCGGGGTCTCGGTGGTGTTCCTCTCGGATGCCTTTAGCTCGCCTTGCAAAGCGGTGAGCGTCTTCGCATCCGCCACTTGCTCCAGCTTCACATCTTTCACGAGCTTCTGTGCCTTGTTGTATTCGCTGATGAAAGCCTCTGAAGCCTGTTTCGAGGAACAGATGCTCGAATTGTATTGGTTATTGGAAGCATATGCAACGCCGCCGTAACCGCCTACGATCACGATGGCCGCTATCGCCGCAATCATGATATAAAACTTCCGGCCATGTTTCCTCTTCGGTTCGGCTTCATCCTCGGTGTTCTCGGAATCATCGACGGTTTCCACGCTGTCACTGGTTTTGTCCGGTTCGATGTCCTTCGGATTCTCGACGGTTTCCTTGTCTTCCGCAGCCTCGACGCCTTCTTCGTCTTTCGGCCCCGTCTTGTTCTCTTCGTTGTCGCTCACGTCGAATCTCCCTTGTGTTCTTCCTGCGTCCATTCTCGCAATACGACAAGACCGGCTGTCATGCGATATTGTCCACCCGCACTTTTGCCATGCACGTATGATCACGTATACATGATATAGCGGTTGCATGGGTGTTATGAAAGCCTATGAGGATGCATGAGCGGGCTACGCGAGGGAGCTAGGGCTGAGCATCGAGCGGGTACGCGAATCCAATGGCTTTGCTCAAGACAGAGTGGCTGATGATTAGGGACTGTCCCACATCAACTACTGGAAGTTCGAACGCGGTGAGCAGAACCTAATACGCCTGCCAATCCCATCCTGAGGAACATGCTCACCGTCTTACAGGCACTCGGTCTGGAACTGGCTGACCTGCTGCCCGGGCGCACGCCGAATCTATGAACTCTGTAGGCATATGGCAGAATATGCCATTACATCTCAGGGTATTTCAACAATGAGCTACGCAAGAAATTACACCGGATCGGCTCACTGATAATAATCGATGGGAATAAAGGAATATTTTTAAAAATAGGGGATCTCTATGGCTTTCAATCAGGACTTTCAAGCGTTTTCTAGGAGTTTTTTTATTCCATTTTCAACGAGTTTATAAGGTTTTCGGAGTGTTCCTTTGATTTCTGTAATCGTGTCAGGTTGACCAATGAATTGTTGGGATATCGTATACATTACGTCCCTGCCCGGAGGGGTCGGTGCGAAAGTCGGGAAAGTCACGCGTTCTGTATCCGTTACAGTGGCTGTAGAAGAAGCAGAAAAGCGGAGGGTGTCATTCCTTGTTGGCGCATTAAGCTTTTCGGTTCCAGTTTTGAATGAACAAGTCGTTCTTTAGTAAATTCAAAAAGAATTGTACACAAATACTGAAGAAATTCAAAAACTAATGCTTTGCAAAGAAGAATGAATTCTGAGGCAAGTCAAAAGCAAATAAATTGTTAATTTTAAAAACTCACTAGACTTGCCTTAATATATCGCACGATTTAAATGGTGTAAAAGTAGCCATGCCGGAATCCTGTATGCAAGACGTCGCTTAGTTTCTTTAATTTTTCAGGATTTTCATCGTTAATATAACCAGTGGCATCGAAATTAGCTACCAGTGTCACATTGTCTAAAGCTATCCAACCAGCTGCCTCCTCGGTTTTGAAATTTTCAGCAGGCGGGAACTCTTTCTGATGTTGTATGACAATCGGATTAGTGTGCGAATAATTCTTGTCCGCAAGTGGTTCTCCGTTTTCAAAGTGCACATCTCCTATAAGTGCTGCATGACTTCCGTCGTTCTTTCGAACGGTTAATATCACCTGTTTGGTTTTATATTTTTTAAACTTGACTAAGCCGAATTGGACATTTGTCTTAAAAGTGACTTTACCTCCATTTTCGAAAGCAGTGTTAAATAGATACTTTATAGTTTCATTCGGTTTCGCATTATTAGAATCGTCTTTTTGTTGATGTCCTGCTTGGATTACAAGAACAAATTTCTCGTTCATTTTTGCTCCTTGAAGTTTATCTACATTGATTCGCAATTTAATTATACAGTCACGTGGCAAGACTCTTTGTCTAAGATGCATTCAACGCGTCTGAAGCAAGCGTTGCTATAGAATTGTCGTTGCTATATTCCAAATTGAGGCCTTATTAAAACCTGATTATCGTAAATGGTAATTTTCAGTTAGCGATAACGAAAGTATGATAACAGATAGATTTAATATCGAGTGGGTGATTTCAAAAAAATATCAGGAGAAATAAATCGACTCTGTCCAGTTTGGGGTTTGAAATTCTCTGTCGGCTTCCATGGCATCAATACCTGTTTGGTTGTATTCCGTTGCTTTTGAATTCAGCCTTTCCGCATAAGTCATAATGAATCCTCTTCGTCCATTTTCCCCAAAATTTTGCAAAACAACTGGACGAACTGATTTTGGTGTTGAATATTCCCATACGGTGTCTTAAAGAGACGGCTCTGCGTTAGGCTGGAAACAGGACGAACAATTATTCTAAGGAGTCGCAATATGAGCGAGGACGCGATGTCACAGGAAAACGCAGCCAAACAAGGTAACGGAAGCGCGAAACCGACGGAGCCGAAACTTCGCCCGACCGGCGAACACACCACGAGCCACGCGATGGAGCTCAATAGCGAGACCATTCATTATCAGGCGACCGTCGGCACCATCACCATCGATACCAAGGACGTGAAACCCGCGGCCAGCGATTTCTATGTGGCCTTCGAACTGATTGACGAAACCGGCAAAGCCGACACCACGCGTCCGGTCACCTTCATCTTCAACGGCGGCCCCGGCTCGTCCTCAACGTTCCTGATGATGGGGTCGCTTGGCCCCAAGCGTATCGACATCCCTGATGCAGCCCCGGTTCCTGCCGCTCCCTACGGTCTCAAAGACAATCCATACACCATGTTGCCGTATTCGGACATCGTTTTCATCGACGCGCCGGGAGCCGGATTCTCACAGATCGCCGAAAAGGCAAGGAAAGAGCTGTTCTCCGTCGATGGCGATGTCAAAGGATTCAGCGCGTTCATCCGCGCCTACCTGACCCGCTTCCACCGCTGGAACTCGCCGAAATACGTGCTGGGCGAATCCTACGGCACCACGCGCGGGGCGGCGCTGTCGTATCGACTTCAGCAGGACGGCGTGGCGCTTAACGGCTTGGTCCTGATTTCCAATATCCTTGATTATGCGTTTACCTTCGACACTTCCGACCAGTTCTATGTCGGTTATTTCCCGACATACGCCACCGTTGCGCACTACCACGGCAAGGCCGGCCAGGATGTAGATATCGAAACGCATTTGAACGCGGCCCGCGAATTCGCCAACGGCCCGCTTCGTACCGCCTTGGCGCAGGGCGATGCCATCGACGAGACCACCAAACGCAGCGTCGCCAAGCGCTACGCCGAGCTGACCGGATTGAGTGAACAATACGTTTACGATTCCGACCTGCGTGTGCTCGACATGCGATTCCGCAAGGAACTGCTGCGCCACAACGGCGGCGAGGACACTGGCATGATCGTCGGACGCTACGACGGACGCAGCAAAGGCTACGACCTTGACCGCACCGCCCAGGAAGAGACGTTCGTCGTTGACGACAGCTTCCTCGACCCAGCCTATTCCAGCGTCGCCAACGCCTATTTGCGCGACGAACTCGGCTGGGACGGCACCGAGGAACGACGCGGTTTCGCCGATTTCGATTGGGAGTCGACAGAACCGGGCAAAGGCTGGACTTGGTGGCACTCGCTGCCTGAAGGCGCCAAGACCTCATGGGGCGCACACATCCCGTTCCCGACGGTCACGCCCGACCTCGCTGCCGCGATCGCACACGAACCGACGCTGAAGGTTATGATCGGCAACGGCATCTACGACCTGTGCACGCCGTTCAACCAGACCGAATACGACATCGACCACATGGCGCTGCCCAAGCCGTTGCGTGGCAACGTGGCGTTCACCTACTATCCTGCCGGTCACATGCTTTACACTGCACCGGAAAGCATCAGGAAATTCTCCGGCGACCTTTCGCGCTTCTACGCGAGCGATGTCGCGGGACTTGCCGACATCAACGAGCGCAAGGCATGAAAGCGCCAAACCGGATCCCGCCCGTGCTTGCGTTGTCTGAAAAGCAGGGTAAGCGCGGCCAGGTTGAAGTCTGAATAAGCCGGAAACGCAGTGGACGGAAAACGCAGAAACACAGGAAACGCATAAACGTAAGGAAGGGGACCAATGACTGATTGGTGGCAGCTGGCGTTGTTGTATGGGCCTGCCGTATTCTTCGGCCTTCTGCTCGTTTTCTCTGTAGTCCAGGAACCGCGGCGCTTCCGCAACGCCGTGTGGCTCGCCCTGTTTGTGCTGTGCCTTTCGAGTGCGCTGATGCTTGATTTCTGGCGGGATTGGGCGTTCATCCCGATTGTGCTGGTGGCCGTATTCACGCCAATCGTCGTCGTCGGGTTTTTGTTGATTAATACCGTGATCGTCGTGCGTCATGAGGGGTTTTCGCTTTCCACCATTCTGCCCGCCCTGTTTGCGCTTGTCATGATGGTGTGCGTGGCCGTTTATCCGCTGACCTTTTATTTCAACGCGGCGCGATGGGGCAAGGGCATTGGCTTGCTGATCGCCTTGGAAGGTCTCTGGTTCTTCTTCACGTTCGCGGCATTGCTGCTCTATTTCACCATTTACCGAATACTGCCGAGACGCCGCAAATACGATTACATCATTATTTTGGGTGCCGGCCTGCAGGGAACGAAGCCTACCCCGTTGCTGCGTGGGCGCATCGACAAAGCCGTTGATTTGTGGAATCGGCAGCACAGTCACGGCCTGTTCATCGTTTCAGGCGGGCAGGGAGCCGACGAGGAAATCAGCGAAGCCGAGGCGATGAAACGCTACCTTATCGAGGAACGGGGCGTGCCGGCCGACAAGATTATTAAAGAAGACCGGTCCACTACAACCTTGGAGAACCTGCGCAATTCCAAAGTGATTATGGATAGGCGTTGCGGTTTGAACGATCCGGTTATGCTGCAGAACCAAGCTTCAGTCGACAATTCTGCAGCTTCCGACAATGATGAAAATAATCGAGGTATATCAGTTTCTTCTTCATCTCCGCAGGCCAAGCCCGGGCGTGTCAAACGGATGAAAAACCGTATGGCCTGCCCCTATCGTGTCGCTGTGGTCACCAGCGATTACCACGTGTTCCGCGCCAGCGAATATGCCCGCAAGATGGGGCTCAAATCCGACGGCGTCGGAAGCCATACCAAAAGCTACTACTGGCCGACAGCCTTCATCCGCGAATTCATCGCCATCAGCAAGGCCCATTTCTGGCCGTATGCGGTCATCGCCGTGTTGTGGGTGACGGGAATGGTCTTTGTACGCTAAAATGTATTGCGAACACAATGTGTCTTGGAGGTCCTTACGTTTGCACGTTCAAACGCGTTCAGACACGTTCAAACGTACTGATGGACCGTCACCGGAACCATTCGCCGGAGTTTCTTTCATCGGCAGGGTGCGGCACAATGAAAACCAATGAGACATCGCACTTAATGGTGACGAGACGATAGATATGGATAACGATAAAGGAGAGGGCATGATTGACGAAGTCATTTTGTTGCGTCACGGAAGGACGTCCTACAACGTCGTTCATCGTTTGCAGGGGCAGGTTGATGTTCCGCTTGACATCATTGGCCAGTGGCAGGTGGACCAGACCGGCTTGGAGCTGGCCAAGCGCTACTACTGGGCCAAAGTCAACAACATTGCCGGCAATCCCGACATTCTGCCACAGCCCGGCCCGCAGGCGGCGAAACAAAGCGATACCAGCGAATATCAGAAGGTTCCCGCAGCCAGACGCAAGATGAAAGTGGTTTCCAGCGATCTCTTCCGTGCCGCTCAGACGGCCCACGCTTTTGCTGATATGCTCGGTCTTCCGGTCACGCTCGACAAGCGTCTGCGAGAGCGCAGTTTCGGACAATGGGAGGGTAAGACACGCCCGGAAATCAAGGCGATGGACGCCGAAGCCTACCGTTCCTGGCGTGCGCATCAGGGAGGCGAGGCCAAGTACGGCGTCGAATCCCGTACCCAAGTCGGTGCCAGGGGAGCCGAGGCCGTGCTGGAACTGCTCAATGAGAATGCGCAGGACGATACGCCGACCACGCTGATGCTGGTCAGTCATGGCTCGTTCATCGCCGCGACCGTCGAGACCCTGCTGGGTATGGACCCTGAGATCGACGAACTTGGCAACATTCCCAACGCCTATTGGTCGACGCTCAATCCTCAGGCCCGGGGCGACGGAAACTATAACTGGACACTTGCCGAGTTCAACTGCGGTCCGGCGATATCGACGATAGCCGATTGGTCCAACGGGCCGGCGGAGCTGCGCTACCCGGGAATGAAATTGATGGAACCGCTGCCCGTCACCGATACGGTCTGAAAGCGAAAAGCCGGCAGACGCCGTTTTACGCGTTGTGCAACGCTATGCGCGTAGTACGGCGAAAAGTTCCACCTCAAGGGTTATTGTTGAATTTTGGGTTAACAGCAGGAATCCGGTATTTTCGTTTGTGCTTTTTCTTGTAAAGGCAAACGTTCCGGTGGCCAGGACGCGCGGCGCGCAAGCCGGCGTCTCCTGCGAAGACCGTACAGCGGATGGCGCGAAAGGCGGGTGGCAGACATGTTGAGAATGTTCAATACGATCAACGGACAGGTCGAACAGATAAACAAGCTGGAAAACGGCTCCTGGATCTGTTTGTCGAACCCCACCGACGTCGAGCTTGCCACCGTTTCCTCACAGACAGGTGTGGATCTGGCCGATCTGCGTGCCCCGTTGGATGACGAGGAACGTTCGCGCGTCGACTCCGAAGATGATTACACCATGATCATCGTCGACATTCCCACCGTCGAGCAGCGAGACGGGCGCGACCACTACGAGACCATTCCTCTGGCGATTATCGTCGCGGCGCACACGATCATCACCGTCTGCATGCAGGACACGCCGGTGTTGCATCCTTTCATGGAAGGCACCATCCGCGGGTTCAACACGTATATGAAGACGCGTTTTGTATTGCAGATTCTTTATCGCAACGCCACCATGTACCTGCGTTACCTGCGCATCATCGACCGCAGTTCCGATAATTTGGAGCTCAAACTTCAGCACTCGATGCAGAACCGCGAAATCCTGCAATTGCTGGAACTTTCCAAAACCTTGGTCTATTTCACCACCAGCCTCAAATCCAACGAAATCGTGATGGAGAAACTGCGCGTAACAGAGAAACTCAACTCGTTGACCCACATCAAGCAGTACCCTGAGGACGAGGACCTGCTCGACGACGTCATCACCGAAAACAAACAGGCAATCGAGATGGCGAACATCTACAGCGGCGTTCTTGCGAACATGACCGACGCCTCCGCCTCGATTGTTTCCAACAACCTCAACAACGTGATGAGGATCTTCACCATCATCTCCATCATCATCTCGATCCCGACCCTGATTTTCTCGATGTATGGCATGAACTTCCAGGACGGCATGTTCGGCATGCCGTTCACCAACTCGCACTGGGGCTTCTTCATCGTTGTGGGCATCTCCATTGTCCTCACTGCGCTCGTGGCCTGGTGGCTGACCCGTTCCAAGCTCTTCAAGTAGGTTTAAGTAGGTTTTGAATGCGGTTGACCAGGCTGAAGACGAAAAAGATGAATCTATCGTCAGGTAAAGGAAACGTTCGCAGATACCTCAAATCGGCGCTTGCGCTGGTCTGCGGCACCGGGCTGCTGTTCTCGGCTGCGGCGTGCGGGCCTACCCAGACCCCGCCTTCCGCCAACGTTCCCGAAGGCCCGACCATCGCGATTGCCGTGGCGAACGACGAACCCGGTCTCAGCCTCGATCACGAAGGAAAATACTCCGGTTTCGATATCGAGGTGGCCCATTACGTGGCCCAGAAACTCGGATACGCGCACAAGCAGATCGTTTTCAAACCGGTGAACGTTTCCTCCGCTGTGAACATGTTGGAAGAATCCAAAGCCGATATGGTCGTTTCGGCGTTGCCTGCCGTCACAGCGTCCAACACCGGTCGGCGATTCGGAACGTCCAAGCCGTATCTCACCAATCCGTTGGGACTGATGGTGCCGACACGGTTGCAGCATGATTTCACCGATACGTCGTCATTGAAGGATCGGAACGTCTGTACTGTGAAAGGAACGGCCGACGGTGGTGAGCTTGCCGCCGCGATTCCGGCCGTGAAAATCCAGGAACGCGACACCTATCCGCAGTGCCTCACCGCGTTGCTTGTAGGTGAAGCGAACGCCGTCGCGGCCGATACGGCCATTCTGCACGGGCTTGCTTCCAGCGTTGTCGAACACGATGTCACCGTTTTGGGGGATAAGGATTCTGCTTCGGCTTCGGCTTCAAAGCTGAGCAATGCAATTGCGAAGATTTCCCCGGTTCGTCATGCTGTGATGATTCGTCCGTCCAACGGCGAGCTCACCAACAAGATCAACACCATCCTCGCTGATATGGTCAAGGACGGCACGTGGCAGAAGGCCGCAAAAGCCATGCACAAGGACATCGGCTATACTCCCGATTCGTCGTTGAACCATCAAGTCGAATAGCGACGTGTGTTACGTTTGCTTCAATCAGTGAGAAAAGCGTTTTTTCGGAACGGTTTTCATGCTTTTCTCACTGGTTCGGCTTTTAAATGAGGTGAAAAGCACCTTTTCGGGCATGCTTTCATGCTTTTTTACTGGTTTGGTCTTTTACTAAGGTGAAAAGCACTATTTTGATGACGATATGACCAACTTGCGGAAAGCGACTTGCCCGTGTCCAGTTGAGCCACGATAATTCCTTATTATGAGCGACAATGATCAAGGCGCGGATTCGAGCGCCAATATTACTAGTGTTCCGGCATACCGTTACAACGCCAAGATGGCGCAGGGTATCGAGGAAAAATGGCAGAAAACCTGGGATGAGAAGGGTACTTTCTGGGCCGCGAACGTCAAGGGCGACCTGACCGACGGCAAGGGCAAGCACGCCGACGGCCGCACCCCGTACTTCGCAATGGACATGTTCCCGTACCCTTCCGGCAAGGGGCTGCATGTCGGCCATCCGCTGGGTTATCTGGCCACTGACGTTGTGAGCCGTTACCACCGTATGAAGGGTGAGAACGTGCTGCATGCCATGGGCTATGACGCCTTCGGTCTTCCCGCCGAGCAGTACGCCGTGCAGACCGGCCAGCACCCGCGCGTCACGACCGAAGCCAACATCGCCAACATGCGCCGTCAGCTGCACCGCATGGGCCTGAGCTTCGACAACCGCCGTACCTTCGCCACCATCGACCCCGGCTACATGCGTTGGACGCAATGGATCTTCTCGCGTATTTACGACGCCTGGTACGACCCCGATTTCGTACGTCCCGACGGCGGCAAAGGCTCCGCACGTCATATCAATACGCTTATCGACCAGTTCAAGAGCGGCAAACGCGCGATTCCCGGCTTTGAAGATACAGGCAAATCGTGGGATCAACTCACTGAAGCTGAACAGGCCGACGTACTCAACGACTTCCGTCTCGCCTATATCTCCAAGTCCCCGGTCAACTGGTGCCCGGGCCTCGGCACGGTGCTCGCCAACGAGGAGGTCACCGCCGAAGGCAAGTCCGAGCGCGGCAACTTCCCGGTCTTCCAGCGTGAGCTGCGCCAGTGGTCCATGCGCATCACCGCCTATGGCCACCGCCTGATCGAAGACCTCGACATCATCGATTGGCCGCAGAAGGTCAAGCTGATGCAGCGCAACTGGATCGGCGAATCCCACGGCGCTTCCGTGCACTTCAAGGTCGAAACCCCTAACGGCGAGCGGGATATGGAAGTCTACACGACCCGTCCCGATACACTGTTCGGCACCACGTTCGCCGTGGTCTCGCCCGAGCACGATCTGCTGGCCGATGCTCCCGCCGCTTGGCCGGAGAATACGCCCGAAAGCTGGAAGGGTGGCTATGCCACGCCTGCCGAGGGTATCAAGGCCTATCGGCTCGCGGCCGAATCCAAGACCGCGCAGGACCGCGTCGATGAGGGCGGCGAGAAAACGGGCCTCTTCACCGGCCTCTATGCCACCAACCCCATCACCGGCGACAAGCTACCGCTCTTCACCGCAGACTATGTGTTGATGGACTACGGTACCGGCGCCATCATGGCCGTGCCTGGCGGTGATCAGCGCGATTACGACTTCGCCATGAAGTTCGGTCTGCCCGTCATCTACACCGTCAAGCCTTTGCCCAAGTCAGGCGAGGATTTGAGTGACTACGAAGGCAAGGCACCATTCGTCTCGCACGATGGTATTGTCATCAACTCTTCGACCGAACATACGCAAGCCAAGAGCGACGCGCTGGATCTGAACGGCCTGCGCGTCAACGACGCCATCGAAAAGGTCACCAAGTGGCTCGAATCCGCTGGTGCGGGCGAGGGCACCGTCAGCTACCGTCTACGCGACTGGCTCTTCTCCCGCCAGCGCTACTGGGGCGAACCCTTCCCGATCGTCTACGGCGAGGACGGCGTGCCGCACCTGCTGCCGGACTCCATGCTGCCGATCAACCTGCCCGACGTGCCGGACTACAGCCCGAAGACCTTCGACCCAGAGGACGCCGAAAGCAACCCCGAGGCGCCGCTGAGCCGTAATCCCGACTGGGTGAAGGTCACGCTCGATTTGGGCGACGGCCCCAAGACCTATTACCGCGACACCAACACCATGCCCAACTGGGCCGGTTCCTGCTGGTATTACATGCGTTATATCGATCCGAGCGACACCAAGCACATGGTCGATCCGGAGGAATACGAATACTGGATGGGCCCGAACCACAACAAGGAATCGGGCAAGACCGGCGGCGTCGACCTCTACGTCGGTGGTGTCGAACACGCGGTGCTGCACCTGCTCTACTCGCGTTTCTGGCACAAGATCCTCTTCGACTTGGGCTACGTCGATACTCCGGAACCGTTCTACAAGCTCTTTAACCAGGGCATGATCCAAGCCTATGCCTACACCGATGACCGCGGCCAGTACGTGCCTGCCGCCGAAGTTGAGGAGGGTCCGGCAGACAAGTCCGGCGAACCGACCTTCACGTGGCATGGCCAGCACGCCAACCGCGAGTTCGGCAAGATGGGCAAGAGCCTCAAGAACATCATCACCCCCGACGACATGTACGCGCGCTACGGCGCCGACACGTTCCGTCTTTATGAGATGAGCATGGGCCCGCTCGACGAGTCCCGCCCGTGGAACGACCGCAACGTCGTGGGCGGCATGCGCTTCCTGCAGCGCCTCTGGCGCAACGTCGTCGACGAGAATACCGGCGAGGTCACCGTTTCCGACGCCGAGCCCGACGCCAAGACGCTGAAGCTTCTGAACAACACCATCGCAGCGGTCACCGAGGAAATGGAGCATATGCGCCCCAACACCTCCATCGCCAAGCTCATCGTGCTGAACAACCACCTTACCGGTCTCAAGGCCGTGCCGCGCGCAGCCGTCGAACCGCTGATCCTCATGCTTTCGCCGATTGCTCCGCATATCTGTGAGGAACTCTGGTGCAAGCTCGGTCATGCCGATTCTCTGGCTCATGAGCCGTGGCCGAAGGCCGACGAACGTTACGTTGGCGAGGACACCGTCACCGCCGTCGTGCAGATCAAGGGCAAGGTTCGCGCCAAGCTCGAGGTCAGCCCTTCGATTGACCCCGACGAGCTCAAAGACATGGCGTTGAAGTCCGTCGCCGACCGCTTGGGCGGCAAGGAGCCTCGCAAGGTCATCGTCAAGGCCCCGAAGATCGTCTCCATCGTTCCGGCGGAGTGAAAATAGCCAAATATCCGTCATAGGCGATTTGAGTTGAAATCGAATGGCCGTTTGACGGTGTGAACGAATAAAGGGCATCGGATTATATTCCGGTGTCCTTTTGCTTATTTGATACATTTCTGAATAGATAACCTTTACCGATATATAGAGACGTCGAAGTATAGGAATCGGAACATGAAAAGGCTTTGGATGGCTTATGCGCTCAGCTGCAGCGGAATTTAGCCCTTGTATGTCCCAGCCCTCAACCGAGCGCTGTGGATGAATGTGGACGATTCGGCGCTTGAGGGCGCGACACGCCTCAAATGTGGATAACCCCTATCATTCGACCACAGTAGTCGTTTTGGCTCGACTTTTGTGCTCGGTTCAGTCATGCTTGAAGGTATGCGCATTCATTTTGATCACGGAACACACGACGAGAGCCAGGCTTTGACGACCAGGCTATATTCCTCAGCCGTGCCACAGACTGAATCGCCTGAAATTAAATTGCGTGGGAACGGCGAAAGTCTTGACGAAGACCTCCTGCGTGTCGGCCTCCCGCCGTTGCCGCCCATCGAACGTTGGCTGGTCGAGCCAGAAGATAAATTGGAAAATACGCTCCAAAAACCCTCTGAAAACGTCGGCCACACTTTGCAAATCGACGATTTCGATTCTGTCATAGAAAGCACTTCAGAAGAGGATTCCAAAGAAGATTCGGGTGCCAAACCGGCTTCCAGACAACGAACCATCCCGAGATTGGTGTTCAAACCCGCACAAGCGGTTGTGGTGATTCTGTTGCTGGCGGTGGCGTTGTGCGCGAGTCTGACGATGCTGGTGACGCAGGCGATCAATTACAACAAGCAGCAAGCCGAAGCCTCATCGCTCAGTTCGGAGGTGGTGGGTGGTTCGAAAGTGAAAGGTTTCGGAAAGGCGCAAGGAAATCCTTCGAAAAAAGGCGGTGCTGACGCTTCCGCTTCGGCATCTGCTTCAGGTGCAGGGCAAAATAGCGATACGAGTGGTGCATTGACATCGGCAAACCCCTCTGCACAATCCGGAGTTACCGGGGCGTCAACAGGTGTTTCAGGCAGTAACAGCAATCTCATCAACCTCAATAACGCCGACAGCACGCAGCTTCAGCAAATCAAGGGTGTCGGGCCGGTGATGGCACAGAAAATCATCGAATATCGCGCGTCAATCGGTCGTTTTACCAGCGTCGACCAGCTGCTCAATGTTTCGGGAATCGGGCAGAAGACGCTGGAGAAGATACGCGGGCAGGTGACGGTCTGATGGAAAGTGCTGATATCTATCAAGACGGAGACTCTTGTGGCAAGCAAGGCGACGAGCAAGGCAGCCACGACTGGCGGATGCTGCCGGTGGCGCTGTGCGTGTGGGCTGCCGCCCTTGGTTCGCACACCGTGTTTGCGCTGTTTACCGGGCAGCAGGGCAGCGCATCCGCAGGTGGTCATGATGCAGTTGGATCCTACAGCGCTTCTTCACCGATTGCTTTGTTGGGCGGGGTTATGGGCCGATTGCGAGGTTCGTTGAATGATGAGGGCATCTTTTCGATAATCGTATTACTTTTACTGTTGGCCGGTATGGTCGTCCTGCTGGTCCTATCTCGTCGATGGTTCGATCGCAGTGAGGCGCTTTCGGGGGATTCGGCGCCTCGATATCCTGCGATCAAGTCCGAGCCTTGTGAATCCACGAAAAACAACAGCCGTCGCAAATCCGTCAATGGAATTGCGGTCGAGGTTCCGAAGGTATCGGCAGCGGCTTGGCACTCTGTAGCGTGCGGGAGAAACACCGAAGACGAAACACATTCACGTAGAAACGGAATCTCAATGATTCTGTGTCAATCACGTGGAAACAGAACGATATGGGTGGTTGTTCTCGTGTGTTCGGCCCTGGCCGCGTTCATCGCTTCGATGGGTGCTGATGCCATGGCGTATCGTGACCCGGCCATGGCGCTTGCGCGAGACGGTGAAAGCACGGTTGAGGCGACGGTGCGTCTTGACTCGCCGGTAACCGCCGCGAGTTCATGGCAGGCCGATTGCCAGGCTAATGCGCACCTGGTCGGCATCGTTCACGACGGTATATCGCAGGCCAGCAGATCGCATATCATCCTATATGCCAACAAGCCGATTTGCGTACGACTTTCGGATGGGCAGACCATAGCAGCAGCTGGCACTTTGCAGGTCGCCCGCTATGGCATGCGGCCGATTTGGCTGACGATTGACGACAACACAGAAACCCGTGTGGTCGAACGAGCGCCGCCCGCAAAACGGCTGGTGGATTCCATGCAACGTTCATTTTTCTCGGTGACCGAAGGGCTTTCCGACCAAGGACGGGTGCTGGTTCCGGGGCTGACTATAGGGCTTTTGGGGCAGGATTTCATGGGTGCGAGCACAAGCAGGCGTGAGCCTGTCAATGCGACGTTCGCCATGCTGCTTGAAATGCATTTCAAGGATTCCGGCATCATGCATCTGATGGCGGTCTCCGGCGGGCATTTCGCGCTTATCGGCAGTCTGATTCGATCCGGGTGCGCCCGTTTCCTGTTGCCTCGCCAGGTTGTAGCGATACTGACGGTGATGGCTTACGCAGCGCTCGCGAGCGCCATGTACCCCTCGGACTCGGTGATGCGGGCATTGATTATGGGCGTCTTCGCCGCTTCGGCCATGTTTGCTGGCCGCAGGCCGCAGGCGATCAGTGCGTTGAGCTGGACGACGATTCTCGTGCTGCTAATCAACCCAGCGATGTCGAGAAG
The DNA here is from genome assembly GCF_029392015.1 of Bifidobacterium sp. ESL0728. Lineage (NCBI taxonomy): Bacteria > Bacillati > Actinomycetota > Actinomycetes > Bifidobacteriales > Bifidobacteriaceae > Bifidobacterium > Bifidobacterium sp. ESL0728. The sequence continues at coordinate 1,354,508 of NZ_CP113925.1, read as the reverse complement.
TTATGGATTCGCGCTCTCCTGCGCTTCGGTGCTGGGCATTGTGCTGTGTGCAAAGCCCATAGCACAACGGCTTTCGGCAATAATCCCGAAATTTCTTGCCGAGGGCATGTCTGTGACGATTGCGGCTCAGCTGTTCACCTTGCCGATACAGGTGCTGATGACCCCGACATTGCCGTTGCTTTCGGTCCCGGCAAATCTGGTGGTGGCGCCGTTTGTCGATTTCTCGACGCTCACCGGCTTGGCGGGTCTGATACTCTCGCCATCAGCGCCGCATCTCGCCTTTGCCTTTGTGTGGCTGTCAAGTTGTGGAACGTCGGTGATGCAGTGGTGTGCGGATACCATCGGCGGCTCGCAAACCGCTACGATCCCATGGGCCGGCGGCATGGTTGGGGCCTTGACGGTAGTGGTTTGCGAAGTCGGTATAGCAATGCTTTTCAAAGCGTTGTCCGGAATACTGAAAAGGCGTGATACCGAAGGCTCTTTGATGGGCAGCGATAGCGGCCTTATGGATCTAAGAAGCAAAGGAACGATATGGCTCAAGGAAACCGAACAAATGTTCGAACGTCTTTGGAAGGCCGGCTAACGCAGGTGACACGGCGTATGTCCACTTCTGAGAGCACATTGAATATCATGGATACAGGTGGCAGGGGATCTGCACACGTTATGGATATTGTCGGCGAAACCGCGAATCGAGGAATGTGATGGCTGGAAAACGAAGCAAACCGCAGACCCGATTCGTGCTGGTCATCGGCGGCGACGAATTCCTCAACGAGCAACAGGTCCGCGATTGCCGGGATGAAGCTGCGAGGAACGATCCGGAAGCGGAGATCATCGAACTCGATGCGAGTGAAACAAGCCAATACGACTTCGATGAAGCCGTGAGCCCGTCCCTGCTGAGCCCCAGCTCAATTGTCATCATTCGGCATATCCAGAACGCCGACGACGCACTGGTCGATACCATGGTCAGTTACTGCGCTTTGACAGCAAAGAACTCTCCCGACGCGTCCGCAACGGTCATCGCCCAGCACGATGGCGGTCAGAAAGGCAAGAGGATCATCGACCGGCTTGTCAAAGCGGGAGCCGAGAAAAAGGCCATTCCCGATCTCAAGCGTGCCGATGCCAAGCTGAACTTCGTCATCCAGTGCTTCGAACGACGCAACCGGCGGGTCGACCCTGCTGCCGCGCAGCAGTTGGTGGCTGTCTTGGGGGAGAAGACCGGGGAACTCGCAGCCATGTGCGAGCAGCTCTGCTTCGATTTCGACGACGATCCAATCGGCCTCGATCTCGTCAACCAATACCTGACAGGCAACGCCGAGGTCACCGGATTTGCGGTGGCCGATGCGGCGCTCGCAGGAAACGACGCGAAAGCCATCATCGATATGCGAGCCGCCGTTGCCCAGGGCACAGATCCAATAGCACTGGTAGGCGCACTCGCTATGAAACTTCGAACACTGGCCAAAGCTTCAGCAGTGCGCTCCGGCAGTATTTCCCAGGCCGAGGCGAAGACCAATCCTTGGGTGCTGCGAAACGCCACAAGACAACTGAGCGGATGGACATCCGACGGTCTTTCCAGATGTATCCAGATGCTGGCCTGGGCCGACGAGCAGAACAAGACCAATGGGGGAGACCCGATGTATGCGCTGGAACGCTCCATCGAATTGATCAGTCGTAAAGGACGAATGTCAGTATGAAAGATGAATCATCATATTCGGTTAATGTGCCAACTGGTGAGGATATGCAAAACCTCGGCAGGAAAGTGGCCGTTCGCGTACATGGCGGTGATGTGTTGTTGCTCTCCGGGCCGTTGGGAGCGGGTAAGACCACGTTCGCGCAGGGTTTTGGAGCCGGGCTTCATATAACCGAACCTATTGTTTCCCCAACATTCACCATCGCCCGCGAACTTGACGGCAGATTCTCCGACGGCACCCCGGCGCATCTGGTGCATGTCGATGCATACCGGCTTGGCGGCAACGATTTCGCTCCCGGTCAGGACACGGTCGACAGGCTCCTTGACGAGCTGGAATCGCTGGGACTTGATGAGGAACTTGAAGATCCCGGCGAGCACACCGTGATTCTGATGGAATGGGGCGAGCAGATGGCCTCCGCGTTCGCACCGGTTCGTCTTGAGGTGCACATTGACCGCCCGATCGACGAGGCCACGATTTCCGCAGAAATCAACAACCCCGATGCCGAACTGACGGGTGACGGCATGCGTACGGTAACGTTCGTCCCCGTTGGCGAGCGTTGGAAGGATTTTGGCCGGCGGTTGGACTCTGGAAGATAAACCAAACCGGCAGATTCGTCCGGCGGATTTGGTCGAGTAAATATCGATGTTCTGCAAATTGCCAATGAAACGTGCTGAGTTTTGTCGGTTATGTCGGCGATGTACAGTAACAACGGCATGAATCTTGGTCTGGCGATTGGAACATTGCCGACTGGGTAGCGTGGAATAGTAGGAGAAAAACAAAAATGACGAACACGTTGGTCATCGATACCTCATTCGGTTCGACGGTCGGTGTCTTGGGCCATGAGCCCATCGTGGAGACCGATTCACGTACCCACGTCGAAAAGCTGCAGGTCAATATCGGCAAGGCTGTAGGTCAGGCCGGGCTTACTCCGCAGGATCTCGATCGCATCGTTGTCGGTGTTGGTCCAGCGCCGTTTACGGGCCTTCGTGCCGGCGTCGTGGCAGCCAAAGCCATCGCCTACGCAACCGGCGCACAGCTGCTCGGTCAGGACATCCTTGAGCCGCAGGCATGGATGATGAAGCTGAATCGTCAAGGTGATTCGCGACCTGAAGCTTGTAATTTTCTTAATGCGATAGAAAAAGCTTCAGACGAACAAAACACCCGTCACCTCACCTTGGCCGTCAATGACGCCCGTCGACGCCAGCTTTATTTCGCGCTTTACTGCGATGAAAATACCTGCACGGGAGAATACGCTGGAAATCAAGGATCTGCGACCGCAAAACCTCAGTCTTTCGTTTCCACGTTAGTCAACATGGATATCGATTATCCTCAGCATATCGTCGAACGAATCAACCAGGCTGTTCAGGAACTTGCTAAAACAGCCGCTTCTCAGGGTCAATACCGTATCGATATCGTCGGTCACGGCGTTTCGAAATATTCCGAAGTTTGGCAGAATTTCGGCGATATGCTGGGTTGCGTTATCGACAATTCTGTATTGGACACCGGGGCAACAGGTCTGCAGATTTTTGCGGACTGCGCCAAGGCCAGTAACGGTATCGATCTTAGTAATCCAAGTGATAGCGGCAACGAGCTTGGCAACGACAGCGAAGGCGCGGTAAAGCCGGTCGAACCGTTATATCTGCGCCGTCCCGACGTTTCCGTACCCAACCCGCTAAAGCATGTTTTGAATCATGCCGGGGCCACGAAGGCCTGAGTACCCGATGATCGTAGAATTCGGTGAGCTTGACCAGCAGTGGGCATTGGAGGCTGCTTGCAAGCTTGAGACAGAGCTTTTCGGTGCGCAGGCTTGGGATTTGCAGACACTGCGTCACGAGGCGGCCGACACTTCCAGAATCTATCTGGCGGATGTTGTCGATGTTAATGATGTCGGCGACGATGCTGAGAGCAGTGATGTCATCGATACTACAGATTCAGCCGATGCTACTGAAGGTAATGTGCGGCTTGTCCAAAAGTCAATAAAACCGACTCAACCGGTTATGGACGATGAAATTATGCGCGGATACGTGGGCATGTGGCATGCTGATGGTGAAGCCGAAATCCTCACCATCGGTGTCGCCAAACGCTTCCAGAGAAAAGGCATTGCCAAGAACCTTCTCGACAGGCTGATTCAATACGCACGTCTTTACGATGTCCGTCGTATCAAGCTGGAAGTCCGCGTCGACAATGAGCCGGCAAAACGTCTCTATCGAAGCCGTGGATTCACGGATATCGGTCTCTTACGACATTACTATCAGCCCGGAGGCGTTGACGCCACGCAAATGGTGTTGGACCTTGAAACGCATATCATGGGATTTGGCAGCGAGAAACAGAACATGGAGCACAATCAATGAGCGAACTTACAGTACTTGGCATCGAATCCACCTGCGATGAGACCGCGGCGGCCATTGTGCGTGGACGTACGCTGGTTTCCAACGTCGTGGCTTCCTCGATGGAGGAACATGCGCGTTACGGTGGGGTCATTCCGGAGATTGCTTCGCGCGCCCACGCGGAGGCCTTCGTGCCCGTCGTCAGCAAGGCGTTGACGGATGCGAATATGGAACTCTCCGATGTGGACGCCATCGCGGTTTCGGCAGGCCCGGGTCTCGCCGGATGTTTGGCGGTCGGCGTTTCCGGAGCCAAAGCGCTGGCATGGGCTGCTAACAAGCCGATTTATGGCATCAACCACGTCATCGGCCATATCGCCGTCACTCAGTTGCAGTTCGGTCCATTCCCGAAAGATACATTGGCATTGATCGTTTCCGGCGGTCACACGTCATTGCTGCACGTCGAGGACGTGGCACGTCACGTCGATGTGGTCGGCACGACGCTTGATGACGCCGCAGGGGAGTGCTTTGACAAGGTCGCCCGTCTGCTAGGGTTCCCCTACCCTGGTGGCCCTCATATCGACAGACACGGTCAACTGGGTGATCCGCACGCCATCAAGGTGCCGCAGGGCCTCACCAGGGGCAAGGCGGGCAAGGATCATCCTTACGATTTCAGCTTCTCCGGTGTCAAGACTGCCGTGGCTCGCTGGGTTGAAGCCCAGCAGGCGGCGGGCAAGGAGATTCCGGTTGATGATGTCTGTGCCTCGTTGGCGGATTCCGTGGCCACGGTACTTTCCAACAAAGCCATGCACGGTTGCGAGGAATACGATTCCAAGACGTTGATCGTCGGCGGCGGTTTCTCTGCGAATTCTCAACTGCGCGCCAAACTGCTCGAGGTCGGCAAGGAGCATGGCGTCGAGGTTCGCATCCCGCAAATCAAGCTCTGCACCGACAACGGCGCGATGGTCGCCATGCTCGGCGTCAATTTGGTCGAGGCCGGCGTCAAGCCTTCCTCACCTGATTTCCCCATCGACTCTGCAATGCCCATGAACGTCATCAGCGTGTGAGTTTGTTGCCGCAATCGTGACACCCCGCAAAATCCAAGCGACACGCCATTGGGGTTGCGTGATGGTGATTCTTGTATAGAATATATTTCTTGTGCGGTGCTTCGAGTTCCGTACGGGACATTCCCGCATAGCTCAGTTGGCAGAGCGTCTGACTGTTAATCAGAATGTCGCTGGTTCAAGCCCAGCTGCGGGAGCGGAATGAAATTCCTGGGATCTTAAAGGTTCTGGGAATTTTTCGTTTTTGATTACGTTCCATCAACTTTACGCGTGCGCACCAAGTGCGCACCAAACTGTACCGAAAACATTCAGGCAGGCCCAGACGCTTGGCGGCGTGTCAACCGCATTAAAGCATCTATGCCCTTTGTTAATGTACTGCCTTGTGACCGTAGCTCGACTGGCCACGGAATGATAAGAAACGAAAAAGAGGTTGATGTTGGGACGCACCGGGAATAGCCCAAAACCCGCTGAAATCAACGCGTCTTCTTCCAATCCTGCTGAATCCTCGCATCGTGTACAATCGCCTCTTACTTCCATCTCTTCCCATGCCTCTGATTCTTCCGGTACTTCCGAGCTTTCTGGTCCTTCGGAATCCTCCCAGTCCACCAATCCTTCCCGTCCTTCTGTCTTTTCCCGGAACGACGCCATCGACGGTCTGCGTGCTTTGGCGATTATCGGGGTGGTCGCTTACCACGTCCGCCCCTCGCTGCTCAGCGGCGGGTTTCTCGGCGTCACCATTTTCTTCGTCATCTCCGGTTTCCTGATTACCGGCAGCGTGGAACGACGGATGGCCAGCCCGCAAGGGTTCCATTACGCAAGTTATCTTTGGCGCAAAATCAAGCGTCTGACTTTCCCGTTGCTCTCGCTGATCGCATTGGTCGTACCGACCGCCTATTTGCTGTCTCCGGGAATGCTGCCGAAGCTGCACCTTGATGCGCTGCCGAGTGCGCTGTACGCCAGCAACTGGGTCTACATCTTCCGTAAGGTCTCGTATTTCACCGCGGCCGGGCTCCCGTCACCACTCACACACTTGTGGTTTCTTGCCGTCACCATGCAGTTCTATCTGGTCTGGGTTTCCGTGCTGTGGCTGATGCACCGGCTTAACCTGAAATTGCGAACCAGGTTCCTTGCCACCTTCCTACTTGCCGCTATTTCCACCGCTCTAATGGTGATTCTTTACGTGCCGGGAGCGGATGTGTCCCGTGTCTATTACGGACTTGACACGCGTTTTTCGGAACTGATGATCGGCGCTTTGCTCTCGTTCATGGTCGAACGGGCGGAAATCAAACACGGCGAAAAGGAAGAAAAAGAAAAAACGGCGAATACCGGAAGTTGGTCCAGTCCGGTGAATCTGTTGTTTGCCGGTGCCGGATTTTGTCTTTTGGCCGCTCTGATCGTTCTGTATTGCGTTTCCGGCGGCAATGACACTATGCTTTACCGTGGTGGCCTGCAAGCTGTTGCCATTATCGTTGCCCTGCTCTTGGCCATCGTTCTGATTCCCGGGAATCTCTGTAGTTCTGTGTTGGGCTCAAGAGTATTGCGCTATATCGGGTCGCGTTCCTTCTCGATTTATCTGGTTCATTACCCGTTGCTCGAATTCATGAACCCGGCGATTCGTACCCAGCCACTGCGTTGGTGGGAATGGATCGTCCAGTTCCTCATACTTTGGGCGGTATGTGAAGGTTTCTACCAGGTGGCCGAGGCGTTGCGCAAGGTTGTGCCTCCTGAAGGGAAAGCTCCGTTCCGGGAAATGCGTCTGGTCACCAAAATCCTGGCTTTCTGCGGTGTGGTGGCGGTGCTGGTGTGCACGGCTCTTCCCGTCGATTTCAATCAGATTGCCGCTCGGCGTTCGGCTTCCCTGCGCCGCGAATACCTTTCGGTCGAACATAGCCTTGGCATAGCCACTCCGATCAGGCGCGACCTGTTGACGTTGCGCCGGTCGGCGGTACCCAAGCCGTCGGTTAATCTGCCCCCTCGTCTGGTGCCGGTAGCCGCCAAAGTCCCGAAGAACCTTGACACCAAAGGTTGGACGTATGATGCCGCAACCGGCTCATGCAGCGCGAATCCTCTGATCATCAGCGATTCAGTGGAAATGGGCGCGCACGATTTCGTCCAGCAGCACATTCCGGCCAGCGTTCAGGACAATATGGTCGGGCGCCATTTTGCAACGGGCTCTGACCTCTATCAGCAGCATCAGGCCCAAGGCGAGGCTGGAAGCGTTGTCGTCATGGCGTTGGGAACCAATGACCGCATCGCCGACGAACAGCAGGTTGAGGATCTGATAGCGGCCGTGGGCGATGAGCCGTTGTATCTCACCACGGTCCGTTCGCCGGATTCCTGGCAGGATTCGAACAATCAGATTCTTCGTTCGGTGGTCGCCAAACACAAGAATGTCGGTCTGCTGGATTGGTATTCCGTCAGCAACATGCATCCTGAATATTTCTATGACGATGGCACCCATTTGACTCCCGGCGAGAACGGCGGACGTGCGGCTTACGGTATCATGCTGCGCCAAGGGTTGTGCGGGCAATGATCCATAGCAGCAATGGCTTATTGAACAGGCATCAATAGCTATCCTGCGAACGATGGTTATTATTCGATTTGAAACATATCAGCTCGTATTTCTAAAAGTCGCTGGAAATTAGTCGATATCACAAACGTTCGCGAAGCCGGACATTGGGGCACCTATACAATCATTTATCCGTTTCGGATGCTAGAGACACATTTGGTGGCGTCTTTGATATATATGCGGCGCGTGTTCAATCATTTATCCGTTTCGGGGCATCTGAAGCAGCCCTGCAAGTGGTCGTTGACCATGCCTGTCGATTGCATATAGGCGTACATGGTGGTCGGGCCGACGAACTTGAACCCTGCCTTTTTCATGGCCTTGCTCATCTCGATTGATTTCCGGGTCACTGCGGGAACCTCTTCCCGGCTTTTCGGCCTGTTCACGCGCGGCCCGTCAGGTGCGAAGCCCCAAATATAATCGGCGAATGGCCTACCCAATTCCAGCGCGACCTGGGCGTTATGGATAGTGGCCTCGATTTTCCGCCTGTTGCGGATGATGGCTTTGTCTTCCATCAGCTCAGGTATTTCGTCACTCATCTGCGCAACGCGTTCGATATCGAAATCATGGAACGCCGCATCGATCGCCTTGCGCTTGTTGATGATGGTGTTCCACGAAAGCCCAGCCTGCATGGCCTCAAGCGCGAGCCGTTCGAAAAGGGCTTGGGAGTCATAGCAGGGCGTGCCCCACTCGGTGTCGTGGTAGACCAGCATGTCGTGGCTCAACCCCAGATACGATTGCGGCCAGCAACGTTGCAGGCCGTCGCCGTCAATTGTTGGGTTGCCGGCCGTGTTTTTCGGATTCGTCTCTGTCGGTTTTCTTTCCGTGTTCATACGTCGAGCGTTCCTTTCTTTAAAACGCTATGTCTTTTATACTCGTGAGCCCCGGCATTTGTGCATATCCGGTGCATAACTTTTGCGACACGCCCGGACGTTGTGGATAACCGGGGTCATTCGACCACACCACTCGTTTTTGCTCCGCTATTTGGAGGATATGGGGGATAGTGGAAGGGCGGGACGGTTAATGCCAATGTTGCAATGAAAGGAGGCATGGCAACGATGATGGACGATAGAGAGAAACAACAGCTCAAACGGGAACGATTGAGACTCGCAAGGCAACAACTCAGGAAGAAGCTCGTTGGCTTTCTTTGGGGACTGGTGACGATTCTTGCGGTATTTGCTGTGTTGTTCATAGGCTTTGCGACGGGTGGGCATGAAGCCTCCGCTGCGACTGACACCACGTTGGACGAAACATTGGATTCGTCCAAAGACATTGGTGAGGCCCATGAATCCACGACGGCTTTGCCCCAACGTTCGCTGGGATTCATTGAACCGATCGGATCTGTGGATCCTCCGGTTCACAACGAAAAAGGGTGCAAAGCCAATATGAGATGGCCGGTACTGCCACATGTGGTGACGAGGCGGTTCAAGGCTCCCAAACAGGTTTGGGGACCGGGTCATCGTGGCGTCGATATCGCGGCGATAGAGGACACTCCATTGTTCGCACCGGCAAGCGGCTTCATCAGTTTCGCCGGGAACGTGGCGGGAAAATCGGTGGTAAGCATCCGTCATAAAAGTCTCACTTTGACTCTGGAACCGGCCCAGACGCTTCTGCCGATGGGAACGCCGGTGGTCAAGGGAATGCCGATTGGTGTGGTCAAAGGCGTTTCGGACCATTGCACCGGAATCTGCGTGCATTGGGGAGTTCGCAAAAGCAGAAAGGAATACCGGGACCCTCAGCAACTGGCATCGAAGAGAAAGATAGTGCTCAAACCTGTTTCCCAGTAATGGGTTGACTCGGCCTGTTCGGTAGAACAAAGGCTTGCTTCCCCATAATCCAGAAGTCCTTGTTTAAGTGAGGGACGGCGATGAGACAATCATTTCAACGGATAATGTCTTACAATCTATCTTACGGGACAAGGCGTTAAGGGCAGTCTGGCAATAATTCTGTTTTTATAGTCCTGCATCCGCCAGTGAGATGTATCCGGGTTCAATAAGCAAATGCTTGAGATTGCCGGCGCTGATGGCCATCGGCTTTTCATGGATGGCGTTCATCTTTGCGCCGTTGATCGTTGCCGTCTTGACATAGGGAAGTTCGGTCACGTTTTTCCCGGCTTCGATGATGGCAGTCGCTCCGGCGATGTCTTGTGACAGTTTTTGGATATTTTCCATTCCTGTCATCCATTGCTTTCCATTGACCACATCGGGCATCATATCGACATACGCACCGTAACCGGTGATGATCGGCCAAGCCATGTCGCCTTCACTGTCGGATTGCGACTGTGCTTCTCCCTTGGTGTTGCTTTCTTTGCTGTCCTTCGGCTTCGGAGGCGCAATCTTATCGAGATTGTGTTTGCCGGTGAGCGTGCCGACAATGCCGGATACTTCGATTTCTGGATTGATGTCGGCTGCGGTGCCGGTATATTTGAGGCTGGTCAGCTCATCAACCACCGCCGACGAAACGAAATCGTTCATGGCAAGAATGCCGTCGACGTGAAGCGTCTTGCCGTCTTTGGTTGAGTCGGTGAGCCTCGTGTCCAGCTCGTTTTTCACCTCTGCGGTTTTGGTTGCTTTGAATGAAACGGATTCCCAATCTTTGTCGGTCGTGGTTGCGGTGAGCTTCTTTGACGGGCTTACGGCTCGTCCGTCCTTGAAATAAGGCTGGAGGACGTCCCATATCCCTGCAAAGGCTTCTTCGGCAAATGCGTCGGTGTTGCCGGCGGTCGAATCGCCGTCTTCACCGATGGGAATCATGACCTCAACGGATTTGGGATGCATATTGGTCGTTTTCTCCAACGCAAGTTTCGATACGAGTTGTTCCGCCTGCAAGGCGCCGATCTGACGCGGGGTCGACATGCTCACGAAAATATCCGGAGTAAAGCCGGCCAGGGGATTGGCGAGAATGACGGTGCGTGCCCCTGCCTTTTTCGCCAGTTTCAAGGTTTTTACCAACCGCTTGCCTGCTGTGGCCTCGTCGTTCTCCTCGGTATCGCCTTTTGTGTTTCCGTTTTGTGTCTGCGCTGATTTGTCAGAAGACGAGGATGAAGTTTTGGAATCCGTATCGCTGTTGGCATTTGTATTGGCTGTGGTCATCGGTTTTTCTGTGTCATACGTCGGTGCGTCACTCGGATTGGTGACGTAGTCGCCATATTGTTCGTTGCCTTTGTTCTCGGAGATTGCGGGTGCGACGATCAGTGTCGTGTGGTGGTTGATGTCATCGGATGCGGCGGAAAGCTGGTTGACCACATAGTCCTGCACATCATCACTCTGCTTGGTGAGGTTGCCGTCAGTCTTCACTTTGATGTTCTTGGATTGGAAACCTGCATCGGTAAGCGATTTCGTGACTGCCGGCGCGAACTTGGCCCATTTGCTCAGCGGAGTGTGCGATGATATGGAAATCCCATCGGATGGGGTGAAAATCATGACATTGCTTTTGGCTGCTGCCGAACTCACCGATACCTTATCGGTGTCGATCGAGGTGGTTCCCGCATCCTGATGCCCGCTGCCGCAAGCTGCCGAAGTCATCGTCAGGATTGCAGCCGTGGCGAAAGCCAGGAAACGTGCCAAGGAATGCTTGCCGCGCGTCGTCATGAGTCATCCTTCTTTAATATGCTTCGAATCAACCAAGATTGATAGTAGTCTGGGGGCGATATGAAAGCACCGCCGCATATGAATACTTGCAATGTTATGCGACGGCGCCAAATTAAACCATGGACTAACGCGATTGGTTCAGTTCCTTTTTCAGCTCCTCATCCAATGCGTCCATGAAGCCCTCTGTGTCAAGCCAAGGCTGATCCGGGCCGATGAGCATCGCCAGATCCTTGGTCATCTTTCCGCTTTCCACCGTCTTGATGATGACCTGTTCCAGGGTTTCGGCGAAATACCCGACTTCAGGAGTCTCGTCAAGCTTGGCGCGCTGCTTGAGCCCGCCGGTCCATGCGTAAATCGAAGCGATGGGATTGGTCGAGGTCTTCTCACCTTTGAGCCAACGACGATAATGACGCGTCACGGTGCCGTGCGCCGCCTCGGCTTCTACCGTCTTGCCATCGGGGGTCATCAGCACTGAAGTCATCAGTCCCAGCGAACCGAAGCCCTGCGCCACTGAGTCGGATTGCACATCGCCGTCGTAGTTCTTGCACGCCCAGATATAGCCGCCATGCCACTTCATCGTGCTGGCCACCATGTCATCGATAAGCCGGTGCTCGTAAGTCAACCCTTCCGCCTCAAAGCGAACCTTGTATTCGTTTTCGTAGACTTCGGCGAAAATGTCCTTGAACTCACCGTCGTAGGCCTTGAGAATCGTGTTCTTGGTGGAAAGGTAGACCGGGTAGTGCCGCATGAGCCCGTAGTTGAAGCAGGCTCGCGCGAATCCACGGATGGAATCATCAAGGTTGTATTGCACCTGTGCAACGCCGGCGCCCGGATAGTCATAGACCACGTGTTCGATGGGTTCACTGCCGTCTTCCGGAGTGAACGTCACCGTCAGGCGTCCAGGCTTGCCCACTTTGAAATCAGTTGCTTTGTACTGGTCGCCGAACGCATGCCTTGCCACGACAATCGGCTTCTTCCAGCCGGGGACCAAACGAGGAATATTCGAGATCACGATGGGTTCGCGGAAAATCGTGCCGCCGAGAATGTTGCGGATCGTCCCATTCGGCGACTTCCACATCTTTTTCAGGTTGAATTCCTTGACACGCGCTTCGTCGGGCGTGATGGTGGCGCATTTGACGCCGACATGGTGCTTCTTGATGGCATTGGCCGCGTCGATGGTTACCTGGTCGTTTGTTGCGTCGCGGTTTTCGATGCCGAGGTCATAGTAATCAAGATTGACGTCGAGGTAAGGCAGGATAAGGCGGTTTTTAATATCCTTCCATATCACTCTCGTCATTTCGTCGCCGTCGAGTTCGGCTATCGTCCCTTTGACCTTGATTTTTTCCATGCTTGCTCTTTCTTGTAATAAGGAATATGAAATAATTATCACTCCAAAATATGTCATCGGTGTTGCTTTGACTGACTGACGAGACGCTGTTTTCCTGATTTTCCAATCGGTGGTCCTCGTCACGTATGGGAAGTAACCTTGAAGCCATGACTCAGGAAATTGAAATCGGTTTGGGCAAAAAGGGCCGTCTGGCCTATTCGTTGGATGATATCGCTATCGTCCCTTCACGCAGGACCCGCGACCCGAAGGACGTGTCGACGGCATGGCAGATTGATGCCTATCAGTTCGACGTCCCGGTGCTTTCCGCTCCGATGGATTCGGTGACTAGCCCCGCCACGGCGATTGCCATGGGCAAGCTCGGGGCACTCGGCGTACTCGATCTTGAAGGATTGTGGACACGTTACGATGATCCGCAGCCTCTCCTCGACGAAATAAGCCAGCTCGATGAAGCCGATGCCACCGCCCGTCTGCAGCAAATCTATGAGGAGCCGATCAAGCCGGAACTGATCACACGTCGTCTGCACGAGATTCGTGACGCCGGTGTGACGGTGGCTGGCGCTCTTTCGCCCCAGCGTACCCAGGAATTCTATTCGACCGTGATTGACGCGGGAGTCGATCTTTTCGTCATCCGTGGCACTGCGGTTTCTGCCGAGCACGTCTCGGAAAGCCACGAACCATTGAACTTGAAGAAATTCATCTACGACCTTGACGTTCCGGTCATTGTCGGGGGAGCAGCCAGCTATACCGCCGCCCTGCATCTTATGCGTACAGGTGCGGCCGGTGTGCTCGTCGGTTTCGGCGGCGGAGCGGTTTCCGCAACCCGCGCCACCATCGGAGTCCATGCACCGCTCGCGACCGCGATTGCAGATGTGGCCGAGGCCCGCCGCGATTACATGGATGAATCCGGCGGCCGTTATGTGCAGATCATCGCCGACGGTGGGATGGGTACTTCCGGCTCGTTCGTAAAGGCTTTGGCGATGGGCGCTGACGCGGTAATGCTCGGAGCGCCTCTGGCACGCGCCGAAGAGGCTCCCGGGAAGGGCACTCATTGGGGCGCTGAAGCTCGTCATCCCTCGCTTCCTCGCGGAAAGCGCACGAAGGTCGGTACGGTCGCTCCGTTGCAGCAGATTCTCTTCGGGCCCAGCCACAACGCCGATGGAACGGTGAACTTCATCGGTGCCCTGCGCCGTGCCATGGCTTCCACCGGATATGTTGACCTCAAGAACTTCCAGCATTGCGACGTCGCGGTCACGCTTTCTCATCTGGGTTGATCGACGCGATCATTTATTGTTAGTGGGCTGTTCGAGCAATCAGACAGCCCATTTTTTTATTGGCTAATCATCGGATCATGATCATTGTCATCGTATAAAATTCAAGGTTTTCTGCGAAAATCACTGAAAATCTTGAATTTTTGCCAAAAAAGCTCTTTCGCCTTGACTTTGTAGCACAAATCTGTTGCTCTGGATTTAAGCGAGAACGATGAAAGAGAGGCTCGATAATGAACGTACAGGCACAGACGCACCCGCAACAGATGACGATTACGCAGCGTTCGGGATTGCCCACTTACGACGGATCGATTCGAATCGAGTTGTCGAATCGGCCCGTTCCCTACCATATCTCACGTTGTTATCCGGGCGAGTTGAGCGAGGCGGAATGCAGAAGGTTCAGCCTGTCTTCCTGCAGATTGGCATGTATGAGTTTGGATGTGGTTCGTGGACGGACGCCCCCGCAGAGCCTTCAACATGCCCTGAGCGGCCCTTGCATCCAACGTCTTGAAACGCTGTCGTATCTGCTGGAAAACCATTTGCGTACGCATCAGGAGCTCAAGGCCAAGTTGTGTTATCTCCCCGCAGTGCCGATGCTGGTATACACCACGTTGGTCAGCCCCGACACAACGGAGACCGTCGTAAGCCTGTCCGTGGGCAAGTCCACTTATTGGGTCACATTGGTGTTCAGGCGCAGCGGTTCACGTTGGATTTGCACCACTGCAGACCTTGGCTAAGCACGATATCAAGCACTGCTCGAATCTAATAGAAGTTACGCTAACGTAGCATTTGGGGTTACGGTTGCGTATAGTTAGACCTATGTTGCGAGAATTCTATTTGGATCCTGTCACCAAAACCACCGATAAGGACACCATTTATTCCCTGTTGTCCAAAAGAGCCGAGAAGGACCCTGATGGGCCGATAGCGGAATGGCTCGATGAAGACACCCAGCAATGGCACACGGTTACAGCCGGCCAGATGCTTGACCGCGTGCGTAAGGTCTCTAAGGGACTTATCGGACTGGGTGCCAAGGCCGGAAGCATGGTCGTCATCTATGCCGCGACCAGTTACGAATGGGGAGTAGTCGATTTCGCCTGTGCCGCCATCGGAGCCGTGAGCGTGCCGATTTACGAAACGGACTCGCCCAAGCAGGCCAAGGGTATCGTCGAAGACGTCGATCCGATTGTCGCTTTCGGCGGGGACGCCGAACATACCCAGACACTCGAGGAATTCCGTCGCGACCGTGACAATCTCAAATACGTGTTCAACCTTCAGGAGGATGGCCTCGAAGCCGTCTCCGATTTCGGGACTTCGGTGAGCGACGAAGAGCTTGATGAAGCCATTTCCCGTGTGCGTGCCGACGATATGCTCACTATTGTCTACACTTCCGGGTCCACAGGAAAGCCGAAAGGCGTCATGTTGTCCCATAGGAACTTCGTTTCCACGACATTCATCGGCTGGGCCGTGCTCGACGACATGCTCTACCAGCCAAGCAGACTGCTGCTCTTCCTGCCTCTGGCTCACTGCTTCGCCCGTTACATCCAGTACGTGGCCATTGGAGCGCAGGGCGTGGTGGGCTATACGCCAAGCGCCAAGCATTTGCTCACCGACCTTCGCACGTTCAAGCCGACCTATCTGCTCGGCGTCCCGCGCGTTTTCGAGAAGGTCTACAATGCTGCCTCGCAGAAGGCCGGAGCCGGATTGCAGGGGCGCGTGTTCAACATGGCGTTCGATCATTTTGTCAAGTGGTCCAAAGACCAGCAGGAAGGTCGCGGCCACAGCTTGGCCGAACGGCTGAAGCACAAGTTCTATATGAAGACCGTCGGCGCTTCGGTGCGCAGCGCCTTGGGCCCGAACCTGAAGTATGTCGCTTGCGGCGGCGCGCCGATGAATGCCGATCTGGCGCACTTCTTCAACGGCATGGACGGCATCACCTTCATTCAGGGATACGGCATGACCGAAACCGCCGCCCCCTGCATCGTCGCTTTCCAGGACTTCAACAAGGTCGGAGCCGTCGGTCGCCCCGGCACCGGCATCGCCGTGAAGCTGGCCGATGACGACGAGCTGCTGATCAACGGCGAAGACGTCTTCCTCGGCTATTACAAGCAGCCCGAATTGACCGCCGAAGCCAAGGAACCGGGCGGTTGGGTGCATTCCGGCGACATCGCGCAGATCGATGATGACGGCTTCGTCTATATCACCGGCCGCAAGAAAGACATCATCATCACCGCCGGCGGCAAGAACGTCAGCCCCGCACCGATGGAAGACACCATTGGCACCTGCCCGATCGTCTCCCACGCTGTCGTCATCGGTGACGGACGGCCCTTCATCGCCGCCCTGATTGAACTCGACCCTGAAATGGTGCGTTCCTGGCTGGCCAACAATGGCATGGACGAAAACATGCCGATGGACGAAATCTGCAAGAACGACGCCGTCCGTTCCTACGTTCAGCAATATATCGACCAGGCCAACAGCTCGGTCTCGCGTGCGGAATCAGTGCGTAAATTCGTTATCGTTCCAGACCAGTTCACACAGGAAAACGACATGTTGACCCCGAGTATGAAGGTTGTGCGTGGCGAGGTCCTGAAGCACTATGCCGATCTCATCAATACGAAGATCTATACTCCTAAGACGCGAGTCAAGCCGGCACCCTCGGCTGCCACGGGCTTCATCGACAAGACCGCTGAGAAGGCGCGGCAGGCCACGGATGCGATGACCCCGAAGGTTCGTGAGGCTTACGAACAGGCCAAGCAGAATGTAGGGGTTCGTCTTGCCGAGCATGAAGCGGAGCGCGAGGTTGAAGACCCTTGGAAGGAATCTCCCAAGGCTGACGATCAAGGAAACGACTCGCCGGCTGAAAAGTAAGCAGCCATTTGAAAGCATCAAGAGGAGCAGTGCATTGGCGATACGAGAAATAAGGGTTGTGCCCGATCCGGTGCTGAGGACCCCGTGTGAACCGATCCGGGAAATAACCCCAGCCGTGCGCAACATGGTGCAGGATTTGCTCGACACGGTCGACGATCCCGGCCGCGCGGGCCTTTCAGCCAATCAGATCGGCATCAGCCTGCGTGCCTTCTCCTACAACATCGACGGCAAGCTCGGCTACGTCCTGAACCCTGTCATCGAAGAGACCAGGGGAGAGCAGTACGGCGACGAAGGCTGCCTCTCGGTTCCAAAGCTTTGGTACAAGACCAGGCGAGCCGATTATGCGCGCGTTCGCGGCATCGACCTTGACGGCAAAACCATCGTGGTGGAAGGCACCGGCATCATGGGCCGTATGCTCCAGCATGAGACCGACCATCTCGATGGACATATCTATCTCGACCGCCTTGAAAAAGAGGAGCGCCGCGAGGCCATGCGTCGCATGCGTGAGGCTCGCTGACCGTATTATCGCAGCATTTAAACACGTATAACTCGTTCGGATACAATGAAGCCCGTATCCGAACGAATTTTTTTATTCAGACGTGAACCGCAAAAAAGACGTAGCCTGTCTGTTCTTGAAACAGCGGCAGTTATGGTTACGCGCATACCGAATAGCCGTCTTTTATACCATGTTTGTGCTATTTTAAAGAACAGTGTGTTAATGGCTTCCAAAGCGGTCACGTTGCCGAGGAAGCAAAAGAATATTGTCAATCAAACACACGAATTCGCGCTATGCACGTGACGGACTGTGTCGGTCGATGGATTCGCTTTTCAAGCGGAACCGTCGCACTCAGACCCGCATGGCCAGGCAATAACCGACTGAAAGGTAGCAGTATCATGGCTCAGATCACTATGAGCGAAATGCTGAAGGCAGGTTTGCACTTCGGCCATCAGACCCGTCGCTGGAACCCCAAGATGAAGCAGTACATCTTGATGGAGCGCAACGGCATCCACATTATCAATCTCTTCAAGTCGCTCGACCTGATCGACAAGGCTTACGATTTCATCAAGCAGACCGTGGCTCACAATGGCACCGTCCTCTTCGTCGGTACGAAGAAGCAGGCCCAGGAAGCCATCGCCACACAGGCCACCCGCGTCAACATGCCTTATGTTTCCGAGCGCTGGCTTGGCGGCATGCTCACCAACTTCCAGACCGTCTCCAAGCGCGTCGCGCGCCTGAAGGAACTGGAAGAGATGGACTTCACCGACGTCCACGGCTCCGGGCTTACCAAGAAGGAGCTCCTGCTCCTGCAGCGCGAGAAGAACAAGCTGGAGAAGCAGCTTGGCGGCATCCGCAACATGACCCGTACGCCTTCGGCCATGTTCGTCGTCGATATCAACAAGGAAGCGCTGGCCGTTGAGGAAGCCCACAAGCTGAGCATCCCGGTCGTCGCCATCGTCGACACCAACACCGATCCCGATCTCGTGGATTATCCGATTCCGGCCAACGATGACGCCATTCGCGGCATCGAGCTCTTGACCTCGCTCATGGCCGACGCCGTGGCCGACGGTCTGCTTGAGCGCAGCGGCAAGGCCGAGAAGACCGAAGACAAGTCCGAGCAGCCGATGGCCGCTTGGGAGAAGGACTTGTTGAAGGACAAGGATGAGAAGCCCGCCGAGGACGCAACCGCCACCGCCGAAACCAGCCCTGCAGAGGCCAAGGTCGAGGAAACCAAGGTCGAAGAGGCCAATGCCTGAGAGCATTACGTGCAAAAGGCGGTGTCGGAAACTTCTGGCTTCCGCGCCGCCTTTGACGCATTGAGTACGAATTACAACATTTCAAGGAGATATACATGGCAGCAATTACAGCAGCTTTGATCAAGCAGGTGCGTGAAGACACCGGCGCCGGCATGATGGACGTCAAGAAGGCGCTCACCGAGGCCGAAGGCGACGTGGCACGCGCCAAGGAAATCATCCGCGCCAAAGGCATCCAGGCCGCAGGCAAGCGCGAGGGCCGCACCGCCCAGGAAGGCACCATCGCCTCCCGTGTGGTCGACACCGCCAATGGCCAGGCCGGTTACGCCGTCGAGCTCAATTCCGAGACCGATTTCGTGGCCAAGACCCCGAAGTTCGTCGCCTTCACTGACGGCGTGCTTGATGACGCCATCAAGGCAGGTGCCTCGACCGCGGAGGAAGTTCTTGCAGCTCCATCCGCCGATGGCACCGTCAAGGAAACCGTGGAAGAAGCCGCGGCCCTGTTCGGCGAGCACGTCAAGGTCGGCCAGGTGGCCAAGGTCGAAGGCCCGAAGGTCGAGATTTACGCGCACAAGAAGTCCGCCGAGATGCCGCCGAGCATCGTCGCCATCGTCGCCACCGACGAGAAGGGCGCAGCGGTTGCTCACGAGGCCGCTCTGCAGATTTCCGCCATGGGCGCCAAGTGGCTCAAGCGCGAGGACGTTCCGGCTGATGTCGTTGCCTCCGAGCGCCGCGTGGCCACCGAGAAGTCCCAGGCCGAAGGCAAGCCCGAGAAGATCATCCCCAAGATCGTGGAAGGCCGCATGAACGCCTTCTACAAGGAGAACGTGCTGCTTGAGCAGGAATACGTCAAGGACACCTCCAAGTCCGTCGGCGACCTCTTCAAGCAGGCCGGTGGCGAACTGCTCGCCTTCGCCCGCATCGAGGTAGGCAAGGGCGAAGAGAAGTGATTTTCGCTTTTCGAAGCTTTTGATTTGATATAAATGTTGGTCGGTATCTTCTGATATCGACCAACATTTTTTATTCTGTTACTTGTGGTTCTTTATCGTGATTTCACAAGGATTCTAAATTCTTCATATTATTTATCGATATATAACCAAATATATTAATGAAGAAAAATTCTGATCCGAAGCATCTGATAACCAGATACACGCACACAGTTGCTGTCGTTGTGAACAGATAATCTATTACTCAGTAATATGCCGCCAGACAAGGATAGAGAGGCCGCTGATGACTAAAGATGGCAAGGACGATACAGGTCGACGAGTATTGTTGAAGCTTTCCGGAGAGGCTTTCGGAGGCGGTCATATCGGTATCGATACCAAAGTGATTCGCCGCATTGCCCAGGAAATCCACAAGGCCGTTGAACAGGGCGTTGAGGTTGCCATCGTCGTCGGCGGCGGTAACTTCTTCCGTGGGGCCGAACTTCAGCAGGCCGGCATCGAGCGCAGCCGTGGTGATTATATGGGCATGCTCGGCACCGTCATGAACTGCCTCGCGTTGCAGGACTTCCTTGAGCAGGAAGGTCAGGCCACCCGTGTACAGACCGCCATCACCATGGGCCAGGTCGCCGAACCCTATATTCCGTTGAAGGCCATTCGTCACCTTGAAAAGGGACGGGTGGTCATTTTCGGTGCGGGTGCCGGCATGCCGTACTTCTCAACCGATACCGTCTCCATCCAGCGTTCCCTGGAGATTCATTGCGATGCCGTGCTGATGGGCAAGAACGGCGTCGATGGCATCTATACTGCCGATCCACGTAAAGATTCGAATGCCAAGCGTTTTAAGACCCTGAGCTATCAGCGTGCGTTGATCGACAACCTCGCCGTCATGGATGCCGCAGCACTTTCCATGGCCCGCGAAAACGACCAGCATATTCGCGTGTTCGGCTTGGAAGAGGCCGGCAACGTCACCAAAGCCTTGGTGGGCGAACCCATCGGCACGCTGGTGTCGAACCTTGAATCGGAAATCATTCAATAACTTGTCGGCATCATTTTTACGATGCTATTAATCGGTAAGCAAGCAGTCCAACCGGAAACGTAAAACATCGGCTCGTATCGCGAGTCATAAAAGGAGATAACAATGGCAAATCCCGTAGAACAAGCCAAGCAACAGATGAAGAAGTCCGTGGAGGCCACCAAGGAGAACTTCTCCGGCATCCGTACCGGCCGCGCCAACCCGGCGCTTCTGAACGGTCTTGTCGTCGACTATTACGGCGCCCCGACGCCGATCAAGGCCGTGGCTTCCATCGGCGTGCCCGAACCACGCACCCTTTCCATCACTCCGTTCGACGGCTCCCAGGCCAACGCCGTCGAAAAAGCCATCCGTGATTCCGATCTCGGTGGCAGCACCCGTCGCGACGGCAACGTGATCCACCTGACCATGCCGGAACTGACCGAGGACCGCCGCAAGGAATACGTCAAACTTGCCAAAGGCAAGGCCGAAGACGGCAAGGTCGCGGTGCGCAACATCCGCCGCAAGGCCAAGGAAGCCATCGACAAGGCCGTCAAAGACGGCGACATGGGCGAGGATCAGGGCGATCGTATGCAGAAGGATCTCGACAAGGCCACCAAAGAGACCAGTGAGACCATCGACCAGCTTCTTGATGCCAAGGAAAAGGAGATCATGGAGGTCTGATTTGGTTTTTGCGCGTCTTTTAAACCTCTGTTCCGCAAGACGCGTGAAAAATCCATCAGGAGATATGAAAGAAAAGGGCAATGACCAACAAGCAACGACATGAGGCGGGCGGCGAAGTCAACTCGGCGCTCAACGACATCAATAAGAAAACAGGGCGTAATATGCCTCAGGCCGTTGCCACAGCTGTCTTCCTCATTGCGCTTATCGTGGCATGCCTGCTTATCAAGATTGATCTCTATATTCTGCTCATAGCCGTCTTCCTGGTTCTGGCCATGCGTGAGCTTCACGTTTCTTTCGCCACAGTCCATCTTTATATTCCCCTTGTGGTGCTTTGGCTGTGTTGCGCAGGGACTTTGCTTTCCGTCTATTACTCTCCGAATCATGTGCTCGCCGCCGGCGTGGGCATAGCCACCTCGACGGTAGCGGTCGCCATCGCGGCCAATGTACGGCATAATGTGGGCAAACGGCTTGCTGGAGCCATCGAAGGCAAGCTTGCTGCCGCGCAAGGTGTGGGAAAAACCTCTGCTTCTTCGGCGGCGAATACCAAAAACGGTGAAAGCAGCATTGACAATGTTGCGGTTTCGGTGTTCCTTGTTTTGTATATCCTGGTATTGGCCTCATGCATCATCCTTCCCGAAACCTTCAACGGCCATCCGGTGGCTCACGCCATCATGTTGATTTTCCTGCCTGCGCTTTCGGATACGGGCGGTCTTTTCTTCGGCGCGTTCTTTGGGCGTCACAAGCTTTCGCCGCGTATATCGCCCAAGAAATCGTTCGAAGGTCTTTGCGGTTCCATTCTGTTCGCGATGGTCGGTGCCTTCGTTATTTTCGCGATTACCTATCCGAGCCTGTGGGCCACCCGTTGGTGGGTACCGATTCTTACCGGTGTGATGGTCGGCGTTGTCGGCACGTTCGGCGATCTGTGCGCCTCCATGCTCAAGCGTGACATGGGTTTGAAAGACATGGGGCATCTGCTCAAAGGCCACGGCGGGGTCATCGACCGCGTCGATTCGATTCTGCTATGTGCGCCGTTCTTCACCTTGTTGCTCTGGTCGACCGGCATGTGATTGTCTTGGCATGACTCGTCTTCTGACCTGTGGCATTTGGGCCGGATTCGAGAAGAATACAAAATAAACGTTTCCTGCCTGTATGGATTGAATTGGTGATAAAATCCATCACTTTGTACCAAGTCGGATAAAAGCGACTTCGGTTTTGCGTGGCAACGCATGAGTCGAACATAGAGAACCGTAATAATGAATCTGAATCGTAATGAGGGCACAATGAACCACTCGGATGCAATGACAGCACAATCGTCTCGTGACACAGTTGAATCCGGGGTGACCGCAGGAGGGGAGACGGGCGCATTCCGTGATGTGCTCGCGAAAAACCATGCACGTCGCGGAAAGCCTCCGGTGCACTTTGCCGATATGACCGAAGAACAGCGTATCGAAACTGCCAAGCAGCTCGGTATGCCGAAATTCAGGGTCAAACAACTGGGCAACCACTACTTCGAGCATTTCAATAACGACGTTTCCACCTTTACCGATTTTCCCGCCGCCAAGCGCGAGCAGGCGCAACAGGCGTTCTTCCCGACCTTGATCACCGAAGTGACGCATCAGGTCGCCGACAACGGCACCACCATCAAGACGCTCTGGGAGCTTTTCGACGGCTCCCATATCGAATCGGTGCTCATGCGCTATCCCAACCGGGCGACCCTCTGCATTTCCAGCCAAGTCGGCTGCGGCATGGGCTGCCCTTTCTGTGCCACCGGCCAGCTCGGCTTGACCCGCAACCTTTCCACCTCGGAAATTCTTGAGCAGGTTCGCGTCGCCGCCAAGGCGATGGCTGACGGAAAAGTCGCCGGCGGACCAGGACGGCTCAGCAACGTCGTCTTTATGGGCGAAGGCGAACCAATGGGCAACTACAAGTCCGTACTCTCAGCCGTGCGCCAGATCAGCGCCATGCCACCTGAAGGCTTCGGCATTTCCGCCCGAAACATCACAGTCTCCACTGTCGGTGTAGTCCCCGGCATCAAGAAACTTACGCAAGAAGGCATTCCCGTTCGACTGGCTGTCTCCCTGCACGCCCCGAACGACACGCTTCGCGACGAACTGGTGCCAATGAACCGACGCTTCAACTCCGAACAGGTGCTCGATGCAGCCCATGATTACTATTTGGCCAGCCATCGCCGTGTCAGCATCGAATACGCGCTCATGCGCGGCATCAACGACCAGGCCGAACATGCCCGTCAGCTGGCCCATCGCCTCAACCATTATGGTGACAACTGGGTGCATGTCAACCCGATTCCGCTGAACCCAATCGAAGGCTCCAAATGGACCGCCTCGAAACCCGAGGACGAAGAACGCTTCCTTGATATCCTTCACAGCGCCGGTATAACGGCGACTTTGCGCGACACCCGTGGCTCCGATATCGACGGTGCCTGTGGCCAGTTGGCGGCGAAGAACATCCGGGCATAGGCCGTTTACCGACTTATCTGTTGATCAGGTTTCGTAGTTCGCGTATGCATATCAATGCGTCGGCTGCGCTGATCCACTCAATCGGTTTGAACCAATTTTCGCGATGTTTTGAGATGTTGCGTTCTCAATTCCGGTTGATGAATTAGTCTTGAATGATGTATTTGACGGTTGAGTAGGAGTTGGCTTATGTCATTGGCGGTACGAGTGATTCCATGCTTGGATGTGGACGACGGACGTGTGGTCAAAGGCGTCCATTTCGAGAACCTGCGCGATGCCGGCGACCCTGTCGAACTCGCTGCCCGCTATTACGACGAGGGTGCCGACGAACTGACGTTCCTCGACGTCACCGCTTCCAGCAACCATCGTCAAACCATGATGGACGTCGTTACGCGCACGGCAGGCCAGATTTTCATTCCGTTGACCGTCGGCGGGGGAGTACGCACAGTCGGTGATGTCGACGCTCTGCTGCGCAGCGGAGCAGACAAGGTCAGCGTCAACACGGCCGCCATCAACAATCCCGAGCTGATCAGCCAGGTCGCCCAGCGTTTCGGCAACCAGGTGCTGGTACTTTCCGTTGACGCCCGACGTGAAAAAGGCGAACAGCACACCAAATCCGGTTTCGAGGTCACCACGATGGGTGGCCGACATTCCACCGGAATCGATGCCCTCTGGTGGGCGCAGCGGGCACAGGAACTCGGCGTCGGCGAGATTCTGCTCAATTCCATGGACGCGGACGGTACCGAAAACGGTTTCGACATCGAAATGCTCAGAGCCATGCGCAAGGTGGTCAATATCCCGCTGATCGCCAGCGGCGGCGCCGGCAAGCTCGAGGATTTCCCGCCGGCAGTCGAAGCCGGTGCCGATGCAGTCCTTGCGGCTTCGGTGTTCCATTACGGCAAAATGACCATCGCACAGGTCAAACAGACGATGAAAGAACACTGCATCACGGTGCGTGAGCCTGCAAACGTCTAGCACAGCCAACGCTCAAATGAAATTTTGAATGCAAACAGACGTAATGCGCTGATTGATAATGCCGGAACATACCTGTAATCAAGGAAAACAAGAGAGAATGAAGATGGAAAAGAACGAAATCATCTATGACAACAGCAAAACTCTGGATCCCCGACTTGCAGCGCGCCTGAAACGTGATGACAAAGGCTTGGTGGCTGCGGTCATTCAACAGTATGACTCCAAACGGGTGCTGATGGTCGGCTATATGAACGACGAGGCTCTGCGTCGCACCTTGACCACCGGTCGTGTCACTTTCTGGTCCCGTTCACGTCAGGAATACTGGCGCAAAGGCGACACCTCTGGCCATGTGCAATACGTCAAAAGCCTGTCGTTCGACTGCGACGGCGATGCTCTGCTGGTCGAGGTCGATCAGGTCGGCGCAGCCTGCCACACCGGCGCCCGTTCCTGCTTCGACGAAGGCGGACATGTCCCTGTCGTAATCGGCGAACGAAAGCCCGAAGACGCTGCCAACGACATTTGCCGTTGAGTCAGCTGAATCCTCTCGTCGCGTTGCAAAGCCGAACTTCTCATTGACATTGAGATGACAGGAGTCCGGTTTCATATCCCAGATTTCCTTTCAGAAACGTTGTCATGCTTCCATTTCAAGCAGTTTCACTACTCCTGTGTCCCTCGAGTGAAGCGGTTATGGCCTCGGGTATGATGGCCGGCAGAGACAATATCGGCACAATGCTTTGAGGGATCATGACACAAGGATTGACATTGAATCTGTTTGCAGGTCGGAACCTGGCTTATATTCCATCTCCGACCATATCGAAAATCGTCATTCCCCGGATTTCCATCGGCAACTGGTCGATTGGCCCGATTCCAATCCGATTTTATGCGCTGTGCATTCTTCTCGGGATTGTACTTGCCGTATGGATCTGCGAAAAACGATGGAAGAAACTCGGCGGCAACTTCGACCAGATTCTCGATATCGCTTTATGCGCGGTGCCGGCGGGCATCATCGGTGCGCGCCTTTACCATGTCGTGACCACGCCGGAACGGTTCTTCGGACCAAACGGTGACCCAATGGAGATACTGCGCATTTGGAACGGTGGCCTCGGTATCTGGGGCGGTGTCCTGTTCGGCGCACTGGCCGCCTGGGCATGGTGCCGTCACAAGCATTACCCGATGGCATTACTTGCGGACGCAGTCGCCCCGGGGCTTTTGGTGGCGCAAGCCGTCGGAAGATTGGGCAACTGGTTCAATCAAGAGCTTTACGGCGCCCCGACGACCCTTCCATGGGGCTTGAAACTCAACATGGCCGGCTCGGCCATCGGCCACGGAGAACAGTGTTACGATGGTGAGACCTGCCCGACCGGAACCCTGTTCCAGCCCACATTCCTCTACGAAATGATCTGGAACCTCATCGGTGCAGCGCTCATCATCTGGATCGGCCATAAAGCGATGCACAGACTCAAAGCCGGAAGCCTCTTCACCATATACGTGATGTGGTATACCGCCGGGCGCACCTGGATTGAGGCGTTACGCATCGATTTTGCACACGAAATTCTGGGTGTGCGTGTCAATGTCTGGGTTTCCATGGTTGTTTTCGTACTGGGTGTGGTGGCATTCATCGTCGTGCAAAAGGTTGGAAGTTCCACCATAAGTCTGTCCGAACGCCTGCGCACTTTGACGGAAGTTGAGGAACGCACGGAAGCCGAAGCCCAGAAAGCAAAAGACAAGGCTGAAAAGAAGTAGTCGGGAAACCATTTAGCCGCAAAACAAATAATACGACATCGAAGGTTTCGATATCTAAAAAAGCGGTGAAGATTCTCCTGAGGCTTTGTTATCAGCCATTTTCAAGTCGTTCGCACAGCATAGGATATACAGTTATGACCATTCAAATCGCACCAAGCATTCTTTCCGCCGATTTCTGCAATCTTGAACGAGATCTCAAAGCCATCGACCACGCCGATCTGGTTCACGTCGATGTGATGGACCATCATTTCGTTCCGAATCTCACTATTGGCGAACCCGTCGTCAAGCGCATCTGCGAGGTGACCGACCTGCCGGTCGATGTCCATCTGATGATCGAGGACCCGGATCGCTGGGCCCCTGAATACGCCAAGCTCGGTGCAGCCTCGGTCAGTTTCCATATGGGTGCGGTGCATGCCCCGGTGCGTCTTGCCCGTCAGCTGCACGAGATGGGATGCAAGGCTTGCTTCGCTGTGCGCCCCGCGGAACCAGTGGAGCCGATTTTCGATATCCTGGACGAATTCGACATGATTCTGATCATGACGGTCGAACCCGGTTTCGGAGGCCAGAAGTTCCTCGACAACCAAATGGCCAAGGTCCGTCGCCTGCGTGACGAAATCACCAGACGTGGCCTCAATACCCACATTCAGGTTGATGGCGGCGTGAGCCCCCAAACGGCGGACGTCGTGGCCAAGGCCGGAGCCGATGTGCTCGTCGCGGGTTCCGCAGTCTACGGGGCCGAGGACCGTGCCAAGGCAATCGACGATATCCGCGCCAAAGCGGAAGCCGCATATCAAGCCTGAATACGTATACGACACGCGCTTAGCGGTGTGAGCAACAACGGAGAGCAAAACGATGAAGACATTTGAATCATTGTTCAAAGAACTCAGTGAAAAAGCCGAAACCCGACCTATGGGTTCCAAGACGGTCGACGAGCTGGACAAAGGCACGCATTTCATTGGCAAGAAGATCAATGAAGAGGCGGGGGAGACCTGGATCGCCGCAGAATACGAAGGCGCCGACCGCACTGCCGAGGAAATGAGCCAGCTCATCTACCATATCCAAGTCATGATGATCAAGCATGGCATCAGTCTCGACGACCTGTATAAAAACCTTTAGGAACCGATGGCGGTTCATATCGGTCAAGGTCAATGAAAGAAGAGAAGTAAGGGAGGAAGGAAAATGCTGAGGATTGCCGTACCCAACAAGGGCATGCTTTCTGAGCCTGCGTGGAGTCTGTTGCAGGAAGCCGGATACCAACTGCGCACACAGCCACGTCAATTGGTGGTCGAGGACCACGACAATCAGGTCGAGCTTTTCTACCTTCGCCCTCTGGATATCGCCATTTACGTAGGTCAGGGCGCCATTGATATCGGTATTACCGGCCGTGATATGCTGCTCAACACCGATACCAAGGCCACCGAGGATCTTCCGCTTGGCTTCGGCGCGTCAACGTTCCGTTTTGCGGCTCCAAAGGATTCTCCCATCAACAAACTTGAGGACGTCAACGGCAAACGCATCGCAAGTTCGTTTGATAAGCTGGTCCGAGATTACCTTTCAGCCCATGGCTTGCATGCCGACATCACCCATCTTGACGGTGCCGTCGAATCCTCCGTCCAGCTCGGTGTCGCCGACCTCATCGCCGATGTGGTCTCCACCGGCACCACGCTGCGCAACGCCGGATTGCGTATATTCGCCGACCCGATCCTGCATTCCGAAGCCATCCTCATTCGTTCCCCCCATCTTTCCGAGAGCGATAAACAGCTTCAGATCTTCAAACGACGTCTCGAAGGCGTGCTCACCGCCCGACGGTATGTCATGATGGACTATGACGTACCGGTCAGCAAGGTCGGCGCGGCCGTAGCGCTCACCCCAGGGTTGGAAAGCCCGACCATCTCACCGCTTCACGATCAGCAATGGTGCGCTGTCCGCGCCATGGTGGAACGCGAGAAGGTGAATCAGACGATGGACCAACTTTATGACGTCGGCGCACGAGCCATCATCGTCACCGCTCTGCAAGCTTCAAGAATCTGAACCTGTTTATGAAACTTCCAATCAATTCCAACAACCGTTACAGTCCGGACGCGCGGGATATCTATTTCACGGTGCCGAATCTCATCAGTATTCTGCGCATCGTCTCGATACCGTTCATTTCGTGGCTGATTGCGCAGCACAAGATGATTGTGGCACTTATCGTGTTGGCGGTTTCGGCAGCAAGTGACGGTTTGGATGGGATTATTGCCCGGAAATGGAATCAGGTCAGCAAGATCGGCCAGATCCTCGACCCGTTGGCAGACAGGCTCCTGATATTCTGCAGCATTCTGGCACTCGGATTGGCAGGCATCATTCCGTGGTGGATGCTGTTCAT
Source organism: Bifidobacterium sp. ESL0728 (assembly GCF_029392015.1). Lineage (NCBI taxonomy): Bacteria > Bacillati > Actinomycetota > Actinomycetes > Bifidobacteriales > Bifidobacteriaceae > Bifidobacterium > Bifidobacterium sp. ESL0728. Next base: position 1,325,855 of record NZ_CP113925.1, on the reverse strand, counting down.
CGTGGGGCTTCGCGACCTCATATTGTTGGTGTTGATCATTATTCTGGCTCAGCACGACTATGGGCCGTTGCCGGTCCATTTTGTGGGGAAAGCGGGAACCGCGTTATTGATGATATCCATCACCGCGCTGATTTTCGCGGATTTGTGGAGCAATACGTTTACCCAGATTCTTCATCTTGCTGCTTTGGCCGCCGGAATTTGGGGCATCATTCTTTATTGGTTGGCTGGATATATCTATATCCGTCAGGGTGTCAAACTGATCCGTCACGACTCGGACGAATAAATGACGAAACCGGAACGAGCACCTGCATCCTTTTCTGTGGAAATCGACGAACAACCGAGCAAACGACGCGCGGTGTTCTCGCAGGACGTTCAAAATCTGGGATCCTGGCATGTCTTGAGCGCCGATGATGCAGCGGCTCTCTCCTCCCATCATCGGCGCAAAGTCGATGACGACAGCCTTAGACTGATTGACGATCTGACCAACCGTCCGCTTGACCCTCTTTTCTCCGATGCGAGACTGACCCAGCAGAAACCGCACTCGAAATTCTCCATCTGGTTCACCCGCATCATCGTGTTCATCATCTGCATCGCTGTGGGTTTCGTCGGCAGTGTTTTCGTCCGTCAGCTCAATACCGATCCTCGCAAACAGGTGCGTGCAAGCCTCATCTCGGAATTGCAACAGCAAAATACAAGCCTTAAGAAAATCACCACCGAGGTCACCGACCTGCACGCCAAAGTCGTCAAACAATCAGATTCCATGCCTGACGCCAGACCCGATTCGACGCTTACCCAAGATGAAATGACCAATGGTGCGCTGGCTGTCAAAGGGCCCGGCATCGTCTTCACTCTGGCCGATCCTGTGGCCTCCAGCGCTGCCAACGGAGCCGGCCCGCGGGAAAACAGCACGAATCATATCCGTGTGGTCACCGATTCCGATTTACAGGGGATTGTCAACCTGCTTTGGAAGGCCGGAGCCGAGGCGATTGCCATCAACGGCTACCGTATCGGCGTCTCGACTTCCGTACGTACCGCAGGGCAGACGATTCTCATAGGGGTGAATCAGGTGGCGAGTCCTTATAAGATAGAAGCGATAGGTAATTCGAAAGACCTGTCGCAAGCAATGAACAGCAAAGCGCAACCTGATCTGTATCGGACGCTTAACGCCGCGGGTATCAATCCGCAGGTGTCGAGATCCTACTCATTGAGGTTGGCAGCGGCGGAAGCTACGAATGTAACCTACGCAAAAAGGAGCAAATGATGGCAGCAGTGCTCGGTCTGATCATCGGGGTCATCATCGGCATCTTCGTGAAGCCGGATATCCCCATAGTCCTGCAGCCGTATCTGCCGATTATGGTGGTGGCGGCCCTCGACGCCTTGCTGGGTGCGGCAAGGGCCTATTTCGAACGTTCCTTCTCCGACAAGGTGTTCGTCATATCCTTCATTTCCAACGTTCTGACAGCCACGTTGCTCGTCCTGCTCGGCAACCAGCTCGGCGTTGGCTCCCAGTTGCAGACCGCCGTCATCGTCGTGCTCGGCATACGAATCTTCTCCAACGTCTCCGCCATCCGTCGGTTCATCTTCAAGGGCTGATCGACGATGGCAGTCAGAAAGCATAACATTCTCAACAGCATGCACATCCAGCATGCCCAGGACCGGGAAAACGATCGTACCGATACCGGTTCCTTCCCTTTGGTGCGCAAAAAACCAAGAAAAATGGGCGGTGGGCTCGTCACCAGACTGATGACCAGCCTCTTGATCGTTCTTCTGTGCGCTCTGCTTGGCTTCGGCTATGCCATCCAGCTCAATAACAAGACTTCAAGCTACGAAACCATGAGCGAGGAAGAGCTCACTAGGCTCATCAGCGAGACCAGTACGCAGGTGCAGAACCTGCAGCAGCGCAAAACCGAATTGACCGGCCAGCTCAACTCGCTGAAAGCCGCGGCGAACAAGCAGCAGGAGGCGCAGCGCATCGCCAAAGAGAACGAGGACACCAGCGGTATCCTTTCCGGCCGTCTGCCGGCCGAGGGCAAAGGCGTCATCATCACGATCTCGCAGGGAAGCAAGGAACGCATCGATGCCGCCACCATGTTCCAGCTTCTTGAGGAGCTGCGCAACGCCGGCGTTGAGGTCATGGCCTTGGACAACGTTCGTGTGGTGACTTCAACCTATGTTTCGGACACCAAAAAAGGCTTGGAATGTGATGGACAGGCACTGAAGACCCCATACAAGGTCAAGGCCATCGGTGACCCGCAGAATCTGGCGAACGCCGTCAATATCGCCGGTGGCGTTGGTTCTCGCTTCAAGGTCAAATTCGGTGCCGATGTGACGGTGACGCAGAGCGAAAGTGTAGATATCAGCGAGACACGCGACGTCGGGCAATATCAGTACGCGAAAACAGTAGAATGAGTGATATGACTAATCCGATTCCAAGCGCGGGCGAAACAACCATCATTGGCCTGCCCGCTGTCAATATTCCTGCCACCTCTGCAGGTGACCGTCCACTGACCCAAGACGATCTGGACACCATCACCAAGCTGTCGCCGGGTTCGGCGTTGCTGATTTCGACCAGGGGAGCGGTGTCCGGTTCCCGCTACCTTCTCGACGAGGACGAAGTGAGCGTCGGCCGCGATCCGCATGCCGACATCCTTCTGGATGACTCCACCGTTTCACGTGCGCACGCAGTGTTTCGCCGTGTCGGAAACACTTTCGAAGTCGCGGACGCAGGAAGCCTCAATGGAACATACGTCAATCGCCAGCGCGTGGATTGTGCGACATTGCACAATGGGGACGAGATCATGATAGGGAAGTTCCGTCTGGTCTTCTTTTCGCCGTCGGCTGTGGTTTCAAAGTGAGAATTTTCCGCTGATTTCGGAATTTGCAAGGAAGAAAGGAGAAGGCCGTGGGTGCCAGTAGCAAAGTAACAACGATAGCCAGGGCTCCGTCTCGTTCTTCCTCTCTCAGGAAAACTTCCAAGGCCAAAGGTGGAAGCTCTTCCGACTTGGTGCAGGGGGAGTTGTTCTCCGAATCCACGGATGAAGCCGCAACTCGAGGTTATAGAGGAACGGTGGCTTCCAAAGTTGCCGGCATCACATACCGCCAACTTGATTACTGGGCCAGTAAGCGAATCGTGGTTCCCTCCATTGCTACTTCACACGGCTCGGGTTCCAGAAGGCTGTATTCGTTCAAAGATGTCCTGATTCTGGCTGTCTCCAAGAAGCTGCTGGATATCGGCGTCAATCTGCAGAACGTCACCGCTGCCATCGGTTTTCTTTCTCGTCATCACACCTCTCAGCTTGAACACATGACCATCATCTGCGACGGTCAGGATGTCAAGGAATGCGAGGATGGCGACGAAGTGCTGAAGTTGATTGACGAAGGCACAGCTGTTTTCGGAGTTTCGGTGGGGAAGTTGTGGAACCAGGTGGACTCGCAGCTTGAGCAGGAGAAGCACATTGACATTACGCCTGGTGATTCTTCGGTATCGGCTTTGCCGATTTCACCCGTCGACGACATCGCTGCCGAACGGATGCGTCAAAAGCTCGAGAATCAGCGTCTGGAGCGGGCCGCACAGCACTGATTCGGTATTTTGGTTATGCGATTGAATAAATATTAATATCAAATATTTATTTGCTTACACTTATTCGACTTTTTAAAATTTAGGGTTACCGACAAACACCGACACGAGGTTTCGAACAATGGCAGCCATACTTCCAGGATTCCTATGGATTTTCGCCCTGCTCTGGGCATTGGGAATCTGCGCGATCTGCGTCATCAACGGAGCTCTGCGCAAAAAAGACGACCATCGAAAAGTCGAGACCGTTCAGTGGTCGGTCATCATCATGCAGATCGTCTCGATGTTCCTGTGTTGCGCTCCATACGGCGTCTACAAGCTTCTTCGCGCTCAGATTAACGGTACAATCCGTCATGTCTACGCCATTCTAGGCATCCCATCTGCCGTCGTGCTGGGAGCCTTTTTCGTGGCTGAACTAGTTCTTATGTATCTTCAGGCCAAACAAGCTCAGAGAAGCATCATCGACGATGTCCTCTCAAAGCGTCATCACACAACAGTGAATTAAGAAATCAACATTCCAAGGCTTGTACAATCTTGCGCAGACAACCGAGCCATAATGCAGGATTTGGTGTTAGATTCCTTGTGCAGCTGTGCGAGAGACCAAGTTTATGTAAGCAATAGAGCTTGGTTATAGATAACGTGTCTGGCAACCGTGAGCGCGGCGTTATCTAAGCCAGGCTTTCTTTGAGTATATAACGAGTAAGAATATGTGTCAGGATTTTCTCAAACTAGTAATGGCGGCGACCGTGAGTAATTATGTAAGCCAAGCGCAGCTTGAGTATATAATCACGAAACGTTATGTCAAGATTCTCTTAGTGCAGTAATGGGGGCGCTACGTTATGTAAGTCAAGCATAGCTTGGGTATATAACGTAGCGACGTTATGTCAGATTTTTCTTAGTGCCGTAAGTGGGGCACCTCGTTATGTAAGCAAGCGCAGCTTGGTATATAACGAGGTGACGTTATGTCAGATTTCAAAGAAATCTGACATAACGTACATTATCGGATAAACACTTATTCTTGGTTACCAGTCATATGCAAATCATGAGGTATAGAGTGATATTTTCCCTAAAATTCTCTCAGATCGATTCTAAGAGATCAACGTTGAGAATCACGCAACTAAAAAATTGCAGCTACATTAATAATCCATTGCCGGTCAAGTATTTCTCATAGTCTTCGTATTTACCAACTTTTCTCAGCACGATCCTAAGAAACACAACCAAAAAATTTCCCATACGAAAAACGGTGACCACTCGAAGAAAATCGAGCAACCACCGTTTTGTATAACTCGTTATGGCGAACCGAACCGGATTCAATTACTCGTAATCCGGGAACCAACCTTCGCGATGCATCTTGAGCCTCTTGTCAAGCAGTTCCTTGAGCTCATCTTCGGTACGACGCTCCATGAGCATGTCCCAATGCGTACGCGTTGGTTTCTTGATTTCGTCGATTTCGTCGGGATCGGCGTCTTCGCGTTTGGCGATCTCACCGCAACGGCATTCCCATTCATCCGGAACCTCAGCGCCTTCAGCGAACGGCAAAATTGTACGGTGACCCTTCGGGCATACATATGCCACATCAGTTCTCGCTGCAAAATCAACATTTTCATCGGATTCGAGTGACTTGGCTCCGATGCTCATACCGCGCAGGCTGCGTTCCGCCATACATTCTCCTTGTTAATAGTCTATTTCTAAAGTACAGAACAGTTCGGACGAGTCGATTATTCCCTTACCTATACCGTTTAATCGCTCAGTCAACCCCTGAATAGGCAACAATACCACGATTGACCAGTTTGTTGGCTTTCCTAGCGTTCTCAGCCAGATGCGGATTGTCGTTCTTATAGTAAGCATCAGCGGTCGAAATCTGCTGAAGGACATCGGACAGACGTTTGGCGTTGCGTACGAAATCGCCGCCGGTCAGCTCTGTGCCGTGTAGGATCTGAGCGAGATTTTCTCCCCTGGCCCAGTCATACATGACGTCGACAAGCCCAAAATCAAGAGGCTCCAATTCGTCCAGATCGGCGTCCTCGCGCATCATCTCGACATCGGAGAAGACATCGCGCAGGTTTCGGCAACTCACAGCCACCGGACCGCCTGGACCACCGGGGTAACGCCGAGGCTCGTTGTCTCCTCCCCTGCGTGCCTGATACACAAGCGCAGACAAAGTCGCCGCAAGCTCTTCCGGTTCGAGTTCATCGAGGAATCCGTCGGTGATGGCTTCGGAAAGCACCAGATCGTATTCGCTATACAAATGGCGAAGCAGCTGCCCGCGCATGGTGAGTTGATAATCCTTGGCTTCCTGCTTCGGCTGAGAATCAGTTTTCCGATTTGAAGCTGAGTTTTCATTATTAGACATCATCGCAAATGAATCTCGATTATCTTCATATGAAGAATTCTTGTCAATATTTTCACGGGTGTCCTTGAGATATCCAAGCGAGGAAAGCACGCCACAGATCTGGTCGAACTGACGTGCCACGGATCCGGTACGTGATTCGTAGCGTCCTCGTGCGTGTCGCAGCTCCTTGGATTCCCGCAGCCAACGATGTCCCCATTTCAGATGGTTCTGGAAGTCCGGGCAGGACTTGCAAGCGTGTTCGCTTTCCTCGGTTTTGAGTGTTTCGATACGTTTGTCGAGATCGCGGAACGCTTCGGTTCGAGCCTTGTCGGTGTTAAAGCTTCTGCGTTTGAGATGTCTGCGTTCGTCTTTCTGCAGGTAGGAAAGTTTCTGACGAATCGTCATGAATTCCTTGAAATCGCCGTGTGAACAAGCGAAAGCTTTTTCGTAGCCTTCTACGGCCTTTTGAAGGGTCTGTATCCGTGATTCCAGGTCTTCGGCGGACTCGTTGGCCTCCCATTGCGCGAACGAGTGGTCGAGCGTGTCGCGAGAGGTTTCATAACTGCTGGAATTGAGCAGATTCACAGCCATATTGAAGGTGGGTTTGAAACTCGAATGGAGCGGATATACACGTTTGCTGGAAAGCGAGGCCGCAGTGGCCGGTACAAAGCCCCGATGGTCGACGATGACTGCGTGGCCGATGGTATCGATGCCGCGTCTGCCAGCACGACCGGTGAGCTGGGTATATTCGCCAGGTGTCAAGGTCACATGGTCGACGCCGTTGAATTTCTCAAGCTTTTCAATCACCACGCAACGGGCCGGCATATTGATGCCGAGAGCCAACGTCTCCGTGGCGAAGACCATTTTGACCAATCCCTCTTCGAAAAGCCGTTCGACAATTTGTCGGAAGAGCGCCACCATGCCGGCGTGATGCGGCGCAAAACCTTCCTCCAAGGCGTAACGGAAACGAGCGAAACCAAGCGCTTTGAGATCGGCATGGTCGAGTTCGCCTTCGACCATCTCGTCGACGATGGCGCGGATACGCATCACCTCATCCTTGGTGGTCAGCTCAAGCCCGGCTCGCAGGCACTGCTCTACGGCCTCATCGCAGCCGTTACGAGAGAAAATGAAATAGATGCCCGGCAGAAGCCCCATGAAGTTCAGTTCGTCGACCACCGCCCATCTGCGAGGTGTATAGCGGCGTACCTGTCCAGGCCTACGGCGCTTCTCCATTCCCCTACGATGCCGGTTTTTGCCCCCGCGCCATTCTTCATGGGCCCGGGAGGCGGCTTTTCTGTCGAGCTGGTCGATGCGGTCAACGAGTTTGGCATTGAGTTTGTCGGTCTGCACACCGTTTTTGTTGTGCCTATACAGGTCGATGAGCTCTGGCTCGTGCTGGTCATCCGATTGCACCATCACATGCTGTTCAAGCGGTACCGGACGTTTCTCTGAAACAACAAGCTTTGTGGCGCCACGAACCGATTCGATCCATGCACAGAAATCCTCAACGTTGGAAACGGTGGCCGAAAGACCGACGATTTTGACGGATTCTGGAAGATGGATGATGACCTCTTCCCAGACCGGACCACGGAATTTGTCGGCGAGATAATGCACCTCGTCAAGAATGACATAACGCAGCGTCCGCAGGGTTTCCGAGTTCTCGTAAAGCATGTTGCGCAGCACTTCGGTGGTCATCACCACGATGTTGGCTTCGGAATTGATGGAGGTGTCGCCGGTCAGAAGGCCTACGTGGTCGCTGCCGTAAATCTCGACCAGATCATGGTATTTCTGGTTGCTCAAAGCTTTGATGGGTGTGGTGTAGAACGCCTTGACGTTCTTCTCCTGTGCCAGATGCATGGCGAAATCAGCCACGATGGTCTTCCCAGCGCCCGTAGGGGCGGCGACCAAAACGTTCTTGCCGGCTTCAAGCGCCTCGTCCGCCTCTATCTGGAAGGAATCAAGCTCGAAGGGCAAGTTTCTGGCGAATTGCGCCGCCTCTGACCTTTCATAAGCGCTGTGTTTTTTGAACGCCGCGTAACGTTGCGACGGCGACAATGCCTGCTCTTCATCCAAATCCCGGTCAGTCGACGGATTGAAATCCTCGGAATTGAAATCAGGATGTTTTTTGTGACGATAATGATGTGAATGACTCATAAGATCGAAACTGTCGATTCGTGAAAGACGGATATGCTGTGAGACTCTGGCAAGAGAAGCGAAAGCGGCAGCAAAACCATCATTTAATTCGCCTTCGGGCTATGCTGATTGACGTTTTCGCGACGTTCATCATCCGACAAAGGTCGAGATTCCCGGACTATTCCATCGAACGCATGGTTCGAAGATTTGGAAATCGCCTGGTTGCCGTCGGCGGGTGTATCCCCAGTGAACGGCACCCTGTTACGTTTCCAGATGATCCAACGCTCTGCGTGACGGTTATGGCGGGTGATCCGCCGGCGCTCCACTTCGGTCTGTGCAAGGCTATAACGGTGTGCGGCTGTGGAAAGAGGTTGCGTAAACAGCGGCTTTTCATGCGTCCCGTTTGCCGGAGCGGATTGCTGCATGGCATCAAGATAATTCTGAATCTCCTTGCCAGTATCCGTTACGCTATGAGCCGCACGAACCCCATGAATACCGGCATAGACGAGACCGACCGCAAGAGCCGCAAGCATGACTACCGTGACGATGATCCAACCCCACCAAGGCATGTGACTCCCCTTTCCGGTTCCAATTAATTATGATTTATTCTATCGAAATAGCAATCTGCGGTTTCCCCTATCACCCTACTTGTCTTGCTGGTTGTTGTTCTCAAGACTCAATTCACGATGCGCACGGGCTACAATCATCGTCAGCAGCGGTTCAGGGGCGACAGAGATGATGTGACGGGCATGAGCGATGGCAAAAGCGACAAACCACGAATCCGAGGAAACCGTGAGATGGACCTTCTCCCCCTCGCCGCAGCGCTCGACTGTGGCACCGGGCAGGGTCTTGATGAACGCAAGATCAGGCTTGTCGGTGATGAAGACGGTCGGGGTTCCATTGTCGAAGCTCCATTTGCGTAGCTCGGCCACCGGAACGTCGGGAATATCAAGTTGCGTTGTCGGCTCGACCAAATCGGCCTTTTCGATGCGGGAAAGGCGCAGCACCTGCCAAATGCGGGGCTGGCCGGTCGCTTTGTTGATGGTCGTGTCCTTGGAAACGAATTTCTTCTCGCTCTTCGGAGCGGCCTTGGCGACGTCGGTCCACACGGCAACGTAATAGACGCCTTCATCCACAAAGATCTTGGAAGGTGCGACGAGCTTGCGGCGGGTACGGCCTGTGCCATCGGTGTATTCCATGTCCAACAACGAATCAGTGGAAATCGCACGCTTGACCACGCTGAAGCTGCGCGGTTCAACCTCGTAGCCGGTCAAGGAAAGCCATGGGGTCTCCCCCGGCTTGACGTGCTGGCGCAGACGAACGTATAGCGATTCCGCCTGTTCACGTTGTTCCATCGGAAGCAGTGAAGAATGTGCAAGATAGCTCACGGAGGCGGTCAGCATACTCAGGTATTGCTGCGAGATGCCGGCCAGTCGTTCAAGGCCCAGCGAATTGGTGGCCGAAACGATGCCATCGGCGTCCAGAAGCGACCAATCGATGTCGAAGAACTGGCTACCGGCCATTTCACCATCGTCGGAAACGGTGGTCAGGGTGTTGATGTCCTTGCGGATGACGGCAACGCCCTTTTTCTTCTCGTCCTCGGTTTTCGGCTCACCGATGAAACGCTCTGCAAGCTCTTCCAAGGAATATTCCTCACCGAGGTGGGCCGAAAGGAAAAGCATCAGACGAAGTCTGCGGTCAACTTCACTGCCGGTCTGGAAAGAGGAGTTCCGCTTGGAATGCGACTTGCCGTTTTCCGACTCGACCTCGCCGTTCACCGTGGTCTTGTTGATCGAAGGAGTGACGATAGTCTCCCTCATCTCGCCCTGGCTCTCATCGGCAAGCTTGAAGTTTGTGGCGGCATTAAGCCTTCGGTTCCAAGCATCCACGGCTTCCTGAGGCGAGACCACCGAAGAACCTGGATGCTCGAGCATGAACATTGCCAGATCGTCAGAATCTGTGTAGGCGACATTCATGTGCCCGCCGTCCACGTCAATGGTGGCGGCGAAACGCCGCTGGTCGACCACCTTCATCAGGTTGTCGGGAATCGGCTGAGTGCCGAGACCGGGAGCTATCGAATCAAGTCCAAGACCCGGTGTCGGGGTCTGCGGTACGCGGGGCGCGGTTCGGGACGTGTGCTGTTCCTCATGTTTCGCTGAGGACGAAGAAATCGACATCGAACGTGCCAAATAGTTCGCGGCGGCGAGCACAGGAAGATCCTCCTGCTTGAAACGCAGACGCACTCTGGGCTCATCGCCCAACTGCAGACGGTACGATGCGAAATCCTGTCCTTCGGACTTCGAAGAATATTCAGGCTGACGGGATTCGATGGCAATGCCCATCGCCGCCAACTTGGCGCGATCGCGCTGGAATTGCTTGGCGAATGCCGCTTTGGCGGCCTGGTCGGCCAGTTCCCCATAGGAGTCTGCATAAGCCTTGACGCGCTGTGCTATCTGCCGAGAAGTCAACCATTGTGGGAACGCAGATGATAGGACAGCGAGCACATCCAGTTCGTGCTTGCCCCACTTGTCGGAAAAACGTCGCCTTCCGTTGCTTCCTTCTGCCATTAGTCCTCACGTATCGTTAATGTTCAAGTACTAGTGCGTGCCTTGTGACACGCATCTTTATCTATATTAGATGCTTTTTCCGGTAAATTCCGGAATTTCGCAAATTTAATTCTTTTTCTCACGTTTTCGGCGTGTTATAAACGTTTTTAGGGCCGCTTAATTGGTTACTGGACATAATGTATTTCGATTTTTGCTGTATTCATGAAATTTTTATGTCATCGAATTGAAAATCACAACGCCTTGCGTCTTTTGTTGTGATTTTCAATTCGCTCGGCCAATCACCAAAGCCATTCGTCAGGCTCAATTCCCTGCGGACCCACGAATTCGCCGTTAGGTACGTAGCTTGGCTTGCCCTGATCTTTCAAGACAGCATCACCGTAAAAGACGACATCGTGGCCGAAAGTCCAGTCGCCGGTAATGGTCACCGAGTTGGCGGCTGCCAGGGACGGGATCGCGTAGGGGAAGCGATCGTTGAAATCCTCGATATTGCGGTAATAACGTGGGTCGAGTGTAACGTCAGGGAAAAGATAATTGCCATCCTCCATTTCATAGGAATCCGTTAGATGGAATCGGTCGGAACGCATGATGAAGAGGTCGTCGGTGGTCTTGACCGGGAGGAAGCGCATACGATCGACTTGCACGCAGATGGCGCCATCGAAAAGACCAATCGCCGCACCCATGGCAGTTTCCAGCTGCACCACCTTCGTGGTATCGGGATCGGTGGGATCGACGGTCTTGTAATTGCGGATGATCGGCAGCGGCAGGACACCGTCATATTGCTCCAGCTTGGCTTTGAGATCTTCGATACGCACCCAGATGCTGTTGGTGTTGAAATAAGGGTGACGTCCGATATCTTCCGCGGCTGCCTTGTCATCGGGATTGACCTGCGTCATTTCACGCAGCACGAGACGACCGGACTTCTTGTCGCGTACGAAATGGCCGCCCTTGCGATCCGCATATGTGCGGTTCGCGACCTCGACCATGAACGGCGCACCCGTGTTTTCAAAATATTGGGCAAGCGTACGTGAAGGACGGGCGCCAAGATTGTCGGAATTCGAGATGAACAGATACTTGAAGCCCTTTTCCTCGAGAATATCCAAAAGTCCTGATTCCCAGATGGTCGAGAACAGGTCGCCATGCCCCGGCGGGCACCATTCCAACTCCGGGTTTTTCGGAAACTCGACAGGTTTGCCGGTTTCCAAATCGATCTTGGGTTCCTGATGCTGCACAATCTGAAGCGGAACGTCTTCCTGATGGAAAGTCTTGCTCTCGTTAAGCGCCGCGATGGTGTCTTTTGAGGTACGGAAAGAATTCATCATGGTCAGCGGCAGCGGGACGTTCAGGCGTTCGCGGGCCGTGGTCACCTGGCCCATGATGATGTCGATGAAACGCATCGGACGCGCCTTGTGGCGACGGACCGGAAGCAGCGACTTCGCCATATCAAGCCCCATAGAGGTGCCGAGTCCTCCGTTGAGCTTAAGGAACGCGGTCTTGGCGAAAGCGTGGACTGCCTGGTCATGGTCGATGGTCTTGTACACATCATGGAAACTTGGCACATTCTGCAGAGGTTCCACGGCATCCTCGCGAATCCAGCTGCTGGCATCGTTGTGCTGCCACTCCTCGTACAGTCGTTTGAATTGTGCAATGGCCACATCGCTCATATGCGCTTCACGCATCTTTTGCGCCGAAGCCTCGAAGGCGTCTTCCAAGCCGCACCTCTTTCGTAGACGAGTTTTCTTCCGTTTTCATCGGCCGTGTCCAAAGCGACAACCGATAAACATAATTTTTAACTGTACTAGCTTTTCTGAAAGCTTGCTGGACGCAATACCGATGAAACGTAAACGAACAGTAAAAATGTTCGGTTTGAGGAGTGGCGAATTGGTTTGAAACGGATTTTAGGACTTGGTTGCTTCGATAAGATTATGAGAATCCAGTTCGAATTTATCAATGTTAACGACATTTTAGCTCAGCTTGTCAGTGCGTTTGGCCACCTGTGACATGAGTGTACCGGCCAAACGTGTTGGATTGACCACTGGAGTGGTATCAAGGCTGCTGCTGGGCACATTCCATTGATTGAAACTCCATTCATGGCCTGGCCCATCTTTGCCTATCGGCGCATCACGATCGGTTAGGACTGCGGACTTGCCTACTCTGACAAGTTGTTGCATTCCCGGCCTTCGCCGTGAACCTCAAACTCATTCACCAGCTTATGCCCAATTTCCAAAATCTCCTGCTCAACTATGCACAAAGTAAATGACGCCCAAAACCAGGTATTCCAGCCTACAAGGTTTCAGGTTCATCTTCTGTACTGTCTGTCTCGATATAACGTATCTCCATAATAAACATATTGTGATTGATGCTATTGTTTTGTGTTATGAATGAGATCAGGAGCGGCGAGGCGGCGGCGGCCGGCCGCGCGCATGATATGGAAGCGGCGGCCGACGGCGTCACGGGTATCTTGGGGTTCGGTTTTTCGGTGTCGAGATTGCCGGCCGCCGGGGCGGCGAGGGTCGCCTGCTCGGCGCTCGGGGCCGAGTTCCGGTCCGCTGCGGAATCCGCCCGCGATACCGGCCACGGGGCCGCGATGGCCCACGAGCGGCTGTCGGAGGCGGACCGGTCGAGCGCGGGGACAATGCGATGAACGACGATTACCGGACGCGCATGGACCGCTTGGACGGTCGAATCGCGGATTGCGAGCGACGCATCGGCCAGGCGCAGGAGTCGGCCCGAGAATCCGAAAAACAGGCGAGGGCCTACGACGAGGCCGGAGGGATCCTCGCAAGCTGTAGCCAGCAGACCGAAGGCATCTGGCAGGACCTTCGCCAACACGTCAAAGGCGACGCCGAGTGGCGGCGGCTCGAACAGGATGACGAGGAACGGACGGCCATGTGCGCCCAGGCTCGGAACGCTTGCCTGGAAGCCTACGACGACCTCGTTCGCCAGGCCAGGCGCGAGCACGAGGACGCGCTCGACATCCGCGAGGAACAGAAGAACCTGCAGCGCGCGAAGCGCGAATATGAAAACGACGAAAACCGGAGGAGGGCCCCACGGGCCTGATCGTCGACAAATCCGAACTGCTGACCGCTCTAAGCCAATCCGACCGCGACATACGATCCCAACAGGCGGAGGCGAGACGCGCCATAAACGCCCTCGACGGCCTGGCCGGCGACGCGTCGCTGACCGGCCAGGGATGGCAGGCCGCCAAACGCCACGCCGCAGACGTGTCCAAACCACGGCTGGAAGCGGCCGTCCGACATGGCGACCAGGTCATGGCCTACAACGCCGACATGGACGCCGTCAACATCCACCGCGCCATGAAAGCCAACCCTAAGGAAAGCCCGCGTAAAGCCGCCGACGACTACTACACGTTCATCGGCAAGGGCGACACCGAACGCAACAGGGCACGACGATTCTGTGCAGGCTACGACCCCACCGAATCGAACGACCCGCGGAAAGGCCTCGAATGGCTCGAGGACAATGCCGCATACCTCTCCACCGCCTCACCCGGAGCGCACCTGCTGAAAGACCGTTTCCAAGCCACCACAGACCAACAGAACAAAGCCCGCGAGGACTTTCTCTCCACTCTGCGTCAGGAGATCAAATGATGGTAACCGGACAATTACAGCGCAAGACGCTAAGGAACCGGGCCATCACAGTGACGGCCGTCCTGCTCGCCATCTGTCTGCTGGCCTTGGTCGTTTGGTGGCATCTCGCTCCGCTGCCCGTCAAACACCGAGCGCACGCCGACATCATCACCCAAGCCCAAGCACTCTTCGCCACCGACCCCGACCACGCCCAGCAATCCATCACACGCAGCGGCAAGACCAACATCACCCTCGACATCGATCGTGACCTATCCGGTCCCGGCTTTGACACTACCGTAAAAAAACAAGGACTCTATTTCAACTTCGAAAAGCCCGACGACAACGATGCATCACTCGACCCCCACGGTAAAACCATCTTGGTATGGATCGGGGAAAAACCGATATCCGACCCCTTCAACCCCGACTCAGTGGTTACGGTTAGCCGCAAGACATCCACACTTGACATCAAAAGCTACCCCGAATCAACCGACAAACTGCATATGAGCAGGCATCGGCTGGAGGATCTCGCCACACAAGCCGTGTGGGAGACCATCGACACCGTCGCCGACAACTGGTGATGGACGTATGCGTACCCACCGGGGCGGGTGCGGAGGGGCAGCCGAGGTTCAGGGTTCTGGCCCATATTCGACTGGTTCCCATGGCTGAACAGCGAGACCGACGACCGTTCCGACGAGATAGCCGCTTGGGCCGGCGGCCTGGGACGCCGACATGAACGCCATCAACCTGAACCGCCACATCCAGACCCATCCCAGAGATGACCGTCAGGAAGCCGTTAGAAACTACTATAAGGAGCTCTCCAAAGGCGATTTGGAACGCAACCGCATACGCCAGTTCTGCCGCAACCGCGCCCCTCAAAAAACAAAGGAAGTGAACGCCCATGAACGACACCGAGACCAGGCGCATACCGTTCTGGCAGCGCGCCTTCATCACCACCGTGGCCGTCATCGCCGCACTGGCGCTCCTGTTCGTCGGGCTCATGACATGGGTGTCGCACGACTTCGAAAAGGGCATGGAACCTCCCGAGCATGAGTCCTTCATCTCCACCTACCGGCGGCATGCCGACATCGTCACCCAGACCGACAGCCTGTTCCTCGACCATAGGTGGGACGTGCAGAAGGCCCTGCAAGGCCACGGACACGACATCAAAGCCGACACCGTCGCCGGACAGATGAGCAACACGACCGGCATCATCACTGCCAAAGCCAACGGCTATAAGATTTCATTCGCGAGACCGATCAGCTATCCAGACGGGCAACACAACATCAGAGTCAGCATGAGCAGGAACGCCGAAACTGCATCCAACATGTCGGTACATATCAGTGTTTCCGCGCATGGCGCCGCCGTTGACATCAACGAGAAGTCCGACGTTGAGGGGAGACTCGGCCTGACCGATCAGCAGGCCGAGGATATGGCCACACAGATGATCCATCTGGTGCTGGACACCGCCGCCGCAAATTGGCCCCAATAATCTCTCGATCATTGACCAGTCTTGAAGCTTGCGACAGCCGCCACCTAACTCCCAAGGCAAAGAACATACAGCCCAAACTCTGCTATACCCAAAACTCATCAACTGACAACGAAGTGCCAATTCTCGGTAAAGGCCACACACAAACGGAGGAAGATGCTCAACAGCGTGTATCGTCACCACCTCACTCGTAGGAGATACACTCGACCACGACGCCAGTGAGAGCTAGCAACAGAAAACGTTCGACGACTTCATCCTCATATTCCCAAAGGACATCAAATGAGCTGACAAAGAATGAACGGACAACACCAGTCTAAAATCATCGGAATCATTTCGACCATTCTGATAATTATCTTGTTTATGCTATCTGCCTGGTGGCAATTCTTTGCTCCCTGCCCATCAAACACCGAGCGCACGCCGACATCATTACCCAAACGCAAGCCCTTTTCAATAGTGACCCCGACCATGTCCAACAGGCCATCACACGTAGCGGAAATACCAACATCAAACTTAGCTCATTTGATGATCCTGGAAACCATCGAATATTCAAGATTACCGTCAAAGCACACGGCTTTTTAGCTGAATTCAACGAGCCTACAAATTGTGAAGGATACTCCTCTGGTGTACGTGGTACCTGCACATCCGTCTTGATTAGCAGAAAACCATTTCAAGATCCAACAGCGGCCGACACCTCAGTGGATATCAGCAATAAATCGGCGATACTTGATCCCACTGACGCTGAAACAGTGCAGCACACACTACATATGAACCAACATCAGTTGGAAGACTTTGCCATCCGGGTCGTTTGGGATGTAATCGATACAGTGTCAGACAACTGGTGATATATTGCCTCTTGTCTTCAGGTTCGACGTAGGCAGTATTTTTCTCTACCCCACCAATTCAAATCGTTATTGCGATTCTTGTATGAAGGGCGAAGGCATCATTATGGATTTCCTGGGGCGCGAAATCCATGCTCCAATCGAGATTGGCGCAATAAGGCCAATATAAGAAAACTCGGAAGCAACACTGGCATCACGAAACACATATCTCATTGATCGGAAGGTTACCGTTTTAGGCGTCAAAGACGATGGGAAGCCTGCGGTCATCCTGGCTGGTCGAGTCCGATTTCGGAATCTGGACAATCAACCACAAACAGCAAATAGGCTATAAATGATCCTATTTCAAATTTCGAGCATCTTTATCGGCGCAAATGGCCACTATAACGGTCAATAGTATTATTGCAACGATTGCGATTATTTCGATAATAATAGAAAGAGATTTGACTTGTTGGCTCGTCACAAATGCACTACCAATTAAAAACAAGGCGATACCGACGATTACAAACAGAAAGGCGTCAACGAGGAACAGCCATGCATATTTCTTGTGTATCAGCTGCCAAATCTTGTCTGAAGCCATTATCGCCTTGGTTCTGATACCAACCTGACCGTTCCTCGGCAGTCTTCCTTGTTTAGCTTTGTAATATAAAATCACAAAATAGATAGCAACCGCCATCAATATAACAATGCCAACATATTCCATGCCATGTCCTTAGAAAATATTATTTCAAGCAATTTCTTTAAAGAATCAATTCAATGTATTCTGAGTTTTGATCGTCATGATTTAATGCTCTTAATTCCTTCTTCTTTCGGTGACTGCCACTGTCAGCGGCCTCGTTGACGGGATACGGATTCTCTTCCCAAGCATACCCGCCGCCAAGACCCTGTAGTCCGCTACTGGAGTCTTCAACCTCATCCCATATACACTCTCAACCTCGAATAGCGAAACATGCGACGGATACCATTCATGATTATTCCAGCACCCGCAATAGTCGGAATAGCCGCTACTTACATTCTTCTACGCCACGCCGATAATAGTGCGCATGCGCTTTTTGTGCTAAACTTCTTTTTCGGTGCTTTGCACTGTTCGGGTCGTAGCGCAGTTTGGTAGCGCACTTGACTGGGGGTCAAGGGGTCGCGGGTTCAAATCCCGCCGACCCGACGAGAAAAGCTCGGAATTCTAAGATTTAAATAATACTAAGAATTCCGAGCATTGTTATTTTGCAATATGATCAGCCAGCATGTTCATAAATTCCATGAGTAGGTTCGATCAAGTCTTTTTTAAAAAATAAGAATGCGGGCCGCAAGTTCAAAATGAACTCACGACCCACATCTCCTAACCTGAGTAATCCTTACTTCTTCTTCGACCTGCGCTCGCGGATGTGCACCGAGATCTGAATCGGGGTACCCTCGAAACCGAATTCCTCACGCAGCTGACGCTCGATGTAACGGCGATAGCCGTGCTCGAGGAAGCCGGTGGCGAAGATGACAAAGCGCGGAGGACGCGTTGAAGCCTGGGTCGCGAACAAAATCCTGGGCTGTTTGCCGCCACGCAGCGGGTGCGGATGGGCGGACTGGATGCGGCCAAGGAACGAGTTGAGCTTGCCTGTCGGTATGCGCTTGTCCCACGATTCCAGCGCTGTGTTCATCGCCGCGAGCAGACGGTTGGTGTGCCAGCCGGTCTTGGCGGAAAGGTTGACACGCTGAGCCCATGTGACCTGGTCGAATTCGGTCTGCCACAAACGTTCGAGGCGCTGACGGTCGAAGTCGTTCATCAGATCCCATTTGTTGAACACCAGCACAATGGCTCGTCCGGCGTCCACGGCCTGGCTCATCACCTTGAGGTCCTGGTCGGAAATCGGCTGCGCGGCGTCGAACAGGACCAACGCAAGCTCGGAACGTTCGATGGCCGCCTGCGTACGCAACGACGAATAGTATTCCGCACCGGAAAGCTTGTGCAGACGACGCTTGATACCAGCAGTGTCGATGAATAGCCAATCCTCGTCTCCGATACGAATGATTTCGTCGACTGGGTCCCTCGTGGTTCCCGCCAAATCATTGACCACGCTGCGTTCCTCGTGTGCAAGCTCGTTGAGCAGCGAGGACTTACCTACATTCGGTTTGCCAATCAAAGCGACACGACGCAGATTGGTCGGTGTGAGGAAACCGGAGGTCTTCTTGGCCTTTTTCAGCGTATCCACGGCCACGTCGAGCAAATCTCCCACTCCCCTGCCGTGCATCGCGGAAATGCCATAAGGCTCACCAAGACCAAGCTTCCAGAAATCGGCGGTGAGATATTCGTTGGAACCGTCGTCAATTTTGTTGACAGCCAGCACGACCGGTTTGCCACTTTCACGGAGCATCTTGACGATGCGTTCATCAGTAGACGTAATACCTACTTGTCCGTCAACCACCAGAAGCACTGCGTCGGAAAGCCCTACGGCCACCTGAGCCTGCGAGGCGATAGCGGATTCGATGCCTTCGACGTCGGTTTCCCAACCACCGGTGTCGACCAGTTTGAAGTCGGTTCCGGCCCATTCCGCGTCATAGCTCACGCGGTCACGCGTCACACCGGGAGTGTCCTCGACAACGGCTGCGCGGCGTCCGAGAATACGATTGACCAACGTCGATTTGCCGACGTTCGGCCGCCCGACCACGGCGAGCACACCCACGGCCTTCTGCTTTGCAGCAGTGTCGTTATCAACTGTTTCACCGGCAAGCAGTGCTTCGTCTTCCTCGTCAAGGTCGTAGCCTTCGAGATTCGCGGCATATTGCTTGTATGACTGCTCCTCGATGGCGTTATCCACCAGTTCAATGAGCTTGTCCAGCGTCTCTTCAAACGTGAGGTCGGAATTGTCGACGGTCGTCACGCCATCGGCAGCCTTCAGGAAGCTGGTGGCCTTGGAATCGGCCTTGTCGCGGGCGATGACGTTATCGGCGCCTACACCGGCTCCGGCAGCGGACTGTCCGGTACGCCGGGCTTGACGCACTTCTGGACGTGCGGTCAGAAGTACACGCACTTCCGCGTTAGGGGCGACAACAGTAGTGATGTCACGCCCTTCGGCAACGATTCCGGCGCCTTTCGAGAAGGAATCAACAGACGCCTCACGATTGATATACGCCCTTTGTGCGGCAATCAGCAGATGCCGCACAGGCACGATATTCGAGACCTTCGAGACGTGAGACGAGACACGCGAATCACGAATCGCTTCACTGATGTCCTCGCCGTCGACCAGAACTTTGGGATCGTCCGGGTCAACGCCGATATCGAAATGATCACCGGTGAACAAGTCCCCCACCATTTCGGTGACGTTCTGCTCGTCAACAACGTCCGCATCCAGATCGGCACCCTGCTTGAGGCACCACCAGGCGGCGGCACGGTACATGGCACCAGTGTCAAGGTAGGCGTAACCGAAATACTTGGCCAACGCCTTGGAAGTCGAGGATTTGCCGACTCCTGCGGGCCCGTCAATGGCTACTCGGATCACAGACCCACCTCCTTGGCAAGCGAACGGACTTCCGTCTGCGAAAGCACGCGGTACGAACCCGGCTTCAAATCACCTAGTTTGATAGGACCGATCTGGGTACGCACAAGTCTGCGCACCGGGAAACCGACAGCGCCGAAGATGCGGCGGACGATGCGGTTCTTGCCCGAATGCAGCACGACCTTGACGATGGTCTGGTCGCGTGAGGAATCGATGATGGCACAATGATCGAGACGGATAAGCCCGTCATCGAGATTGACACCCTGAGTGACCAGGCGACGGCAGATGTTGCCGCTGATGCGTCCATCGAGCGTGGCGACGTAAGTCTTCTTGACCTCGTACCGCGGGTGCATGACGTGCTGGCTGAGCTCGCCGTCATTGGTCATCAAAATGAGACCTTCGGTTTCGTAATCGAGACGTCCCATGTGGAAAATGCGCTCGTATTTGTCGCCCACGATGTCGCGAAGCGTATAGCGCCCTTTCGGGTCATCCATCGTCGAAAGCACCTTCTTGGGTTTGTTGAGCGCCAATGTAATGTGCTTGTTGTTGAGCCGAATCCTCGACCCGTCAACCCGAATCTGCTGGCTGGAGGGATCGACTCGGGTGCCGAGTTCGGTCACCAGCTCCCCGTCGACCTCAACCCGGCCTTCCGTAATGATTTCCTCACACTTGCGCCTCGAGCCGAAACCGGCCTGCGCCAACAGTTTTTGAAGGCGAATTCCTTCATCGTAATTTTCCTGATGTGCCTTTTCGGCATGTGAATATGCGTGTGGCATCGTTCTCCCAACGTGGCCTTGCGAAGCGGTTTAAGCCGATTCGTCGCGTACTTTATCAGTTGCATCCCGCGTGATACAATACTGCAAGAACGCAACCCAACCAATTATAACAGTACTTACCACCCTCTTGCTATTATATTACGTGGTATGCGTCAGTTCATAAATAAAAAAGGATAATAGATGACGGAACAAAAAACACAACATACGAAGAGCGCAAAAGCTATTTCGATTTCAGGAATTTGCGGCGAGCTCGTCGGCAGCTTCCTGATTTTCGTGGCTATCTATCTCGTTTCTGCACTGAGTCCATCACTGTATGGCCCAAGCGCGATTCTGATCGCTGCAGCCACAGGCCTCGCATACGCGGCCATGACCTACATCTTCGGCAGGTTTTCGGGCGGCCAGTTCAACCCGGCAGTGACGTTGGCGTCAATGCTGGTGAGCAAGACCGGTATCTTAAACGGTATCTGCTATATCATCGCCCAGTTCGTCGGCGGCATCGCAGCCGGCGGCGTGGTCAAGCTTGTATTGCCGACATCAAAGGCCGCTCCGGCCAAGATGTGGTTTGCCAATGCCGTCAATGGTTATGACCAGGGATCCATTTCCTCCGCCCAGCTGCAGCAGGCCGGCGTGAGTTTCGGTATTCTTTTCGCAGTCATCGTTGAAGTCGTCGCCACAATCATCGTTGTAGCGGCTTCGCTGCAGGCTAGCGACGAGGATGGCAAGCCTACCAAGAACGCGCCGGCTATCATGGGCATCGCCTATGCGCTCGGCGTCACTTTCACTTATCCCATCACCGGTGCTTCACTGAACCCTGCACGTTCCCTTGGTATCGCCATCTTTGCTAACAACGTCGGCCTTACCGCAAGTCCGCTGAAACAGTATTTGGTGTTCCTGATCTGCCCGATTCTCGCTGCAGCCGTCGTGGCTATTGTCGTAATCATCGCGCAGATGCTTTCCAGCAAGAACGCGGAAAACGTTGAAGCACTTGACGTCACCGCCGATTGGGAAAAGGAAGACGCTGAATCCAAGGATGAGGACGAAGACGATTCTTCCGAGAAGTCCGATGATTTTCAGATGCCATCTCTCAGCGATTCAGACCAAACCTCCGATTCCGCGGATGCGGACGAAGGCAACAATGATGAAATCGTTGAAAGTTCAGATATCGAGGAAACCGAAACCAAGACCGATAAGGATTGATTGGGCTGGCGTCGTTTACATCAGCAGTTGAATGCTGAAGTAAACGACCAGCAATCCGATTCCCAAGGCGATACCGATAAAGGCATCAAAACCGACTGAACGGATTTTCCAAGGGCTCCGGTCTTTCAAGATCAATCTGATAAGTCCCGTAATGATGGCCGTCGCAGCGAATATTGCTGTGGCGGCCATCGTATATCCGATGCCCGCCAAGACGACCGAAACGATGACCAGAACAAGCACTCCCCATTCGAAAATAGGTTTGCCTTCGTTTTTCTCGGAGACATATGGATGCTTGTGGGACATGGCCATTCCTTTTGCAATAAAAAAATACCGGTACTTGAGCTAGTTTAGCTTCGTATCGGTATTTTAGTTTATCGAGTTGTCGTAAACCCTATACACAACCGCTTTTCAACTCAGTGGAAGAAGTGGCGCGTTTCAGTCAGATACATCGTAATGCCGCGCTTTTGCGCCGCCTCGATGACTTCCTTATCGCGGATCGACCCGCCAGGTTGCACAATAGCTTTTATTCCGGCATCGATCAAAGTCTCGGCACCGTCGGCGAAGGGGAAGAACGCGTCAGAAGCGGCCACCGAGCCTTGCGCGCGGTTCGCGCCATCGGCAAGCGTGTTTGCGCGTTCGACGGCCAAATGACAGGAATCCACACGGTTAACCTGTCCCATACCGATACCTACCGTCGCTTGGTCATGCGCCAGAAGGACGGCGTTGGACTTCACACAGCGAATCGCACGCCACGCAAATTCCAGATCCTTGAGCGTATTCTCATCGGCGGCTTCACCTGAAACAAGTTTCCACTGATCGGGATTGTCTCCGGGAGCATCGATCCTGTCGATGGACTGCACCAGAATTCCGCCGTCGATCTGACGGAACTGCATATCCGTGTGCGGCCGTTGCGCCACCTTCAAGATGCGCAGGTTCTTCTTGTGAGCTTTGAGCAGTTCCAGCGCTTCCGGCTCATAATCAGGAGCAACGATAACCTCGGTGAAAATCGGGCGGACGTTCTGCGCCATCTCAAGAGTGACGGTTGAATTAGCCGCAATGACTCCGCCATAAGCACTCATAGGATCACAGGCATGAGCTTTAAGATGGGCTTCAGCAACCGTCTTGCCGATGGCAAGCCCACAAGGATTGTTGTGCTTGCAGACGGCAACTGCAATCTGGGGTGCGAAATCCCAAACAGCTCGCCATGCGGCATCAGCGTCGACGTAGTTGTTGTAGCTCATCGGCTTGCCACCCAGCTGCTCGGCGTGGGCGAAACCGGTCTGGTCGAGTGCGTCGACGTAAAGACTGGACTGCTGGTGCGGGTTTTCACCGTAACGAAGGGTGTGCGCATAATCCCAAGTGCGAGTCATATGAGCTGGGAACAGCCCGGTTCCATCACTTTCTTGAGTTTCCTTGACCTTTTCCTGTACTTTGGCTTCGTCCTGTGGATCGGAAACGACAGCCTCATCAATACTTGCAGGTTTTGCCCAATGGCTGCCAGTCCACTCGGCAATGGTTGCGTCATAGGCCGCTGTGGTCGCAAACGCCTTGGCAGCAAGCCAACGACGCTCTTCCGCTGAGAATCCGCTGCCATCAGCCACATGCTGTGCCGCGAGGGCATAATCGGCCGGGTCGGTGATGACGGCCACGCTGGAGCTGTTCTTCGCCGCTCCACGAATCATAGACGGTCCGCCGATATCAATCTTTTCGATGATGTCAGCAACGTTAGCTCCCGACCGTACCGTATCGGCGAAAGGATAGAGGTTGACGATGACCATATCAAAGGGCTTGATACCAAGCGATTTGAGCTCTTCAGCCTGTTTGAGATTGGTCATATCGGCCAGAATGCCCGCATGAATGTGTGGATCAAGTGTTTTGACACGCCCTCCGAGACTTTCGGGGAAACCGGTGACTTGTTGCACCTCGGTGACATCGACACCAAGTTGGCAAAGTCGTTTTGCCGTCGAACCCGTGGAAACGACTTCGGTTCCAGCCTTTATAAAGGCACTGGCAAGGCCCTCAATGCCGGTTTTGTCGTAAACCGACACCAAGACGCGCCGAATCTTGCGATTGGTATCTGTCATCTGTTTCTCCCTTTGTTGCGGCGGTTTTATGGGATTTCCGTCTCATCTTCCGGCGTTGAGCCGGATTCTGGTGATGGGACGGAAGAAATTGAGCTTTCGGAAACGGAATCGCCGGTCTCAGCCTCGTCATCGACGGCATCGTTTCCGTTTGTCTTTCCTTGGGCTCTGAGATATCCGAAGAACAATCGCATAGCGAAGACCATCGCAACGACCACTACAGAGAGAAGCCACGCCAAAGAAAAACCGAGGGCGCTGGGCATACATACCACTCGTGAGGAGGCGACGGAATCCACGCCTACGTCGGCGAGACGGTACTGTCCCAAAGCCCCCGAAGAAAGACCGAAAAGAATATTCATGAGCAAAGCCATCAAGGCGCTGGTCAAGAAGAAGGAGAGGATCGGATACAAAAACTGACCGATGATCTTGCCGATTTTCACCGGCTCGTCAGGTTTGCCTGCACCGATTGCGAAGCAGCGTGGCAGGAACAATTCGATGATTCCGATGAGCAAACCACAGAGAAGAGGAATCGATATGAAGCAGATTCGCAGAAGGTCGCTGGAAACCGCCTGCGGGAAAATCGCGAAAACCGGCACTGCAGGAAGTCCGGCGGCGTGGTCATTCCACAAGGTGAACGAGGCCAAGTCACCGATCTTGAACCCTGAACCGAAGAGCCATGAAATCGCCCATAAGCAAAGGTTCGGCAGCCATGCCAGGGTGCAGATTGTGGTCATGATCCGTGAACCGGTCTGCATATTGGTCATGTGGAAGACACGCACCATCGCACTTTGGTTGGTGATGACCCAGACGAGCACGGTGATGAGGCCGATGACCAGATAGCCCAGCAACAATAGAAGTGTATTGGCGAATCCAAGTTTCAGGGACACGGCCAGACGGTCCGAAATATTACCACGGATGAACTTCACGCAGCGTTTCATCAATGGCGACTGCGGCAGAGCCCCACACAAAAACCCAATAGTAAAGACTATGGCCGTCTTCACAATGACCAGCCAGACAGGATCCTGCAGAATCACTGAGATGTTCTGTGTGAACACCCACATGATGGCGATCCAAAGCAAAAGTCCGGTTACGTAAGCTTTGGGACTCCCTGAAAGCACTTTGGTCAGCCATGCTATCAGCCAGATGAGCAGAAACATCAGAAGCAGCGGCACGATGCTCAGTGTGATGGCTCCGGCACGGAAACTTGCGCCTTGGCTTAAGAGCACTATCGCCAATGTCAATGGGACCGATTGGCCGGAAAGGGTGCCGCCGCCTTCCTCCATGGAGACAATCAGCAATGTCAAGGCCATAAAAAGCCCTAGGCATACCGTGAAAATCACGGATGCACCGAGGGCTATCAGAACACCTTTTATCCATGGCCGCTGGTTTTTGCTCATGCCTTGGGAGTACCGCCGTTCACCATCTTGCGTATCAGCTGGGCCGCCTGCCCTGGGGTCTTCCCTACAGGGATACCTGCGGCTTCGAGCGCTTCCTTCTTGTCCTTGGCAGTTCCTTTGCCTCCCGAGACGATGGCACCGGCATGGCCCATCTGCTTGCCTTCGGGAGCCGTGAACCCGGCGATGTAAGCCACAACCGGCTTGGTCATGTGTTCCTTGGCCCAAGCAGCTGCATCCTGTTCGGCGTTGCCACCGATTTCACCGATCATGATGACGGCTTTGGTGGCCTCGTCAGCCTCGAATTGTTGCAGTGCCTCAACAAGTGTCGTACCTACTATCGGATCTCCGCCGACACCAACGCAAGCGGTGAAGCCGATTTCCGAAAGCTCACCCATTAGCTGATAGGTCAGCGTACCGGATTTGGAAACCAGACCCAATGGACCGGAGGAAACAATGCCGTCAGGAATGATGCCGAGGTTGATACCTTTATCCTTGGAATCGTCGGTTTCAGGAAGTTTCAGAAGGCCAGGGCAATTAGGCCCGATGATTCTGATGCCCTTGCGCAACGCAAGTTCTACGCAATAGGCGGTGTCGGCCACGGGAATGCCTTCGGTGATGACGACGATCAAGCCGATGCCAGCTTCGATGGCTTCCAGCATCGCATCCTTCGCAAAACGAGGAGGAACAAAAATCACACTTGCCTTGGCTCCCGTGGCTGTTTTGGCTTCGCCACAAGTTGCATAGACAGGGATGTCAACATCCTTATCAGACCCATCGATATGGAAGGTCACGCTCTTTCCGGCTTTGCGAGGATTGACACCTCCGACAATATTAGTGCCTGCGTTGAGCATACGGGCGGTATGGGTCATCCCCTGATGTCCGGTCATACCCTGGACGATGACCGGGGCATTGTTTTCGATGAACAGTGTCATTTCGTGACCTCCTTAGCGGGCTTGGCGAGCCTTGCGGCCTCTTGTGCCGCCTCTTCCATGGTGCCACTGACGTGAATATTGGGATTATGCGCATCCGCAAGTATCTTGAGACCCTCTTGCGCCGCATTGCCATCGAAACGAACGACAATCGGCCTCGAGACATTCAGATTTTCAAGCGCTTCAAGGATTCCGTGCGCCACCTCATCGCATGCCGTAATGCCACCGTAAACGTTGACGAAAACCGACTCGACCTGTGGGTCGGAAAGAACGATGGAAAGGCTGTTGCTCATGACTTCTGCGGACGCGCCTCCGCCTATATCGAGGAAATTGGCCGGCTTCGCACCGGTCCCCTGTTCCTCGCCAGCACCGGAAACGGCATCCAACGAACTCATCACAAGTCCCGCACCATTGCCGATGACCCCGACCTGGCCTTTCAGATGGACGTAATGCAGACCGTGCTCTTTGGCACGTTCCTCGAACATATCGGTATGTGTGGTATCGGCAAAACGCTTCCACCCATCGTGGCGGAACGCGGCATTATCGTCCAAGGAAATCTTGGCATCGAGTGCACAGAGCTTCTTTGAGGATTCATCATCGGGGTCGCCGATTTTGGCCAGCGGATTGATTTCCACCAATGTGGCATCGTTGTCTTTGAAGCATTTCCACATCTTCAAAAGCACATCCGCGGCCTGATCGACATCTGCATGGTAAAACCCGATGGATTCCGCCATTTTACGGGCAGCATCCATATCGAAATTCTCCAAAGCACTGATATGCAGGCGCTTGACCGATTCGGGATGTTCCTTGGCGATTTCCTCGACCTCAGTGCCGCCGTTGGCCGTCGCCAATACGTCGAAATCACGGGAGGAACGATCAAGGGAAATCGAAACATAGTATTCATGGAGCACGTTCTTGGCTTCGGCTACCAAAACGCCGTTGACCTTATGACCGCGAATCGTCATCGGCAAGATCTGCTCCGAGGAAAGAATGGCCTCATCCTGCGTTTTCGCAAGCTTCACTCCGCCTGACTGGCCACGATGCCCGGTGCGGACCTGTGCTTTGATAACGCATGGGTAGCCGATTTCGTCAGCTGCCTCGGCTACCTCATGGGAATTCTGCGCGAAGATTCCTTTTGGCGTGTCTATGCCCTGCTCCGCAAGCAGCTGTCGTGCCTGATATTCATAAAGATCCATTAAATTCCCTCTTACTGATAGATGCTCATTCAACCTGTGCCCATGTGCGACCTAAAGCCGTTGTCAGGCGGGCATGGTGACCAGAGAGCTGATAGGAATATCGCCCAAATCGCTTCGTCCGGTCAATCCGATGAGCTCCATCACAAAGCTGAAACCGACGACCTTGCCACCGGCCTTGTTGATGAGGTCCGCAGCGGCCTTTGCCGTACCACCTGTAGCCATCAGATCGTCGACAATCAGCACGCGATCACCCGGCTTGATTGCGTCTTTTTCAATCTCGACCCTTGCTTCGCCATACTCGAGCGAATAGCTTTCACCGATGGTTTCCGGCGGCAGTTTGCCGGCTTTACGCACCGACAGGAAGCCTTTGCCCAGTTGTGCTGCCAACGGCGGACCGATAAGGAAGCCTCTAGCTTCCAGACCTGCGACATAATCAAAGGAATCGGCGGGAACCGGCAAAGCCAATTCAAGTGCCTTCATCATGATGGAGAATCCACGCGCATCCGCAAGCACTGGAATGAAATCACGGAACAGCACACCGGCTTTGGGGAAACCTGGAATGGTGCGAATGAGCGAAGTCACGTATTGTGCATCCTCTGCACCGACTTTGCCGAGCTCTGTGATGGTGATATCCGATTGTGTCATGAGCAAGCCTTACTGCCTATCTGCCATTGATTACTAAATCTTGGATTCATGTTTGATGCATAAACCCCACAAACTATGAATGAGGAATTACCTGTCTTTTCCGTTGTCCTCTTTTGCCTCGGCACCATCCTCAGAAGTGTCTTCGGCGTTTTTCTCATCCTCAGCTGGTTTTTGTTCATTATCGTCGCTTCCGGCGTCTTCGGCGCCGCTGTCACTGTCGAAAGGCTTCTGAGCCTGATCATCGGATTGTGATGCCTGAGCTGCCGCATCATCGGCATTTTCAGCTTCGCTTGTTGAATCCTCGTCTTCGTTCACGATTGGATTTCCATCCTCGTCCACTTCATCGTCATCGATGAAAGCCGGACGCTCGTATTTCTTGCTGATGGCACGGAACGTGAAACGAAGCTTCGAGCCTTCGGAATCGATGACAATCTCTTCGAACTTGGTATCGACGGAAACAACCTCACCGATAATGCCACCGATGGTCTGTACCAACTCTCCGGGCTGCAGCGAGGTTCGGAAATCCTGAACCTTCTGCTGCTGTTGCTTCGATTTGCGCGACTGCCACCACATCAAGGCGACCATGGCAATCAGAAGGACAAAAATAAAAATTGTATTGCTGTTAGTCACAGATAACTCCCATCGGACGAAACGTCAATTGCAGACTTGCTGAAGATGCCAAACTCTCTGATATCTACATACCTACCGTACCGGATTTTAGAATAACTTGTTGACATCATCTCTAGGGACGAGACCCAGATGATGCCAAGCTTTTTCGGTCGCAACCCTTCCTTTCGGGGTACGCACCAGGAACCCTTCCCGCACAAGATACGGTTCGCAGACGGTTTCCACGGTTTCCGATTCCTCGCCGACCATCGCGGAAAGATTGTTGAGTCCGACCGGACCACCATCGAAATTCCTGACGATGGCGTTTAAAACCGCCAGATCGAGCCTGTCGAGTCCTTCGGAGTCGATCTGATAGAGTTCAAGTGCGGCCTGAACGTCATCGGGCCCGATCTCATCGAGATCGTGGACGATCGCCCAGTCGCGAACACGACGCAACAGCCGGTTGGCGATACGCGGTGTGCCGCGGCTACGCATCGAAAGCTGTTTGGCACTGCCATCGGCCAAATTGATGCCGAGTACGCCGGCACTGCGCTCGATAAGCCGTTCCAACTCCTCATGCGGATAGAAATCCAAATGGGCGGTGAAACCGAAACGGGCACGCAATGGTGAAGGCAGCATACCTTCACGCGTGGTGGCGCCGATGACCGTAAATCGAGGCAAAGTCAACGGAATGGATGAGGCTCCTGGCCCTTTACCCACCATTACGTCGACGCGAAAGTCCTCCATCGCAATGTAGAGCAGCTCTTCCGCAGGACGAGGCAAGCGGTGAATCTCATCGATGAAAAGTACTTCGCCTTCATCGAGAGAACTCAGAATCGAAGCCAAATCACCTGCATGCTGAATTGCCGGACCTGAGGTGACACGAATAGGCACCTGCAACTCGTTGGCCACGATCATGGCCAGTGTCGTCTTACCCAGTCCCGGAGGACCGGCAAGCAGGATATGGTCAGGCGGCACGTCACGTTTTCTCGCGGCATCGAGAAAAAGCTGCAACTGCGCCTTCAAAAGGGGCTGTCCAATAAAGCCTTCGAGCGCGCGAGGACGCAGTTCCTCGTCGCTGACAGGCTCGTTGCCAATTGGCTCAGAGGAAATCATACGCAACGATTGCTCGTCTGCTCCCATGTTGGATTGTGGTCCGTTGGTCTCTGCCATGATGGTTTAGCGCCCCCGATCCAAGGATGTCAATGCCAGTTTCAGGACTTTGGGGATGTCCGAATTACCCAGTGGTGTTTCGATGTCGTTGTCTTTGCAGACTTTCGTGACGGCATGCGCAGCATCGTTTTCACGCCAGCCCAAGGAAACCAGACCTTCGATGACTTCCGTAGTCCCAGTGTCATATTCAGGTTCTGCTGAAGCGCGACCGCTTTCGATCTCATCCAAGTTGATGGACCCACGCAATTCGAGGATGATCTTCTGCGCACCTTTTTTGCCGAGCCCCGGAGCCTTGGCCAAAGCCGCCGCATCACCGTCCATGACGGTTTTTGCGAGCTTGTCTGGAGAAAGCGTCGAAAGCAGCGACAACGCTACGCGCGGACCAATGCCGCTAACCTTTTGCAACTGCAAGAACATACGTTTAGAGGATTGCGATAG